>CAUJHH010000047.1 GCA_963204725.1 Planctomycetota bacterium | reverse complement strand
CGGGAGAGTCGCTACAGCGCCGGACATACAGTCTCCGGTGTGCGCGACATCCCCACCGTCGGGGAACTCGTCGCGCGCATAAAGCATGAGTGGGACCAAACTGAATCAAGCCTCAGGTCTGACGCCGCGCGCACAGGGGTTCGATGATGGCAAACCACCGCATCCCGTCCGATCTCCTAGCGGGCGTCCGTGTCATTAGTCTGGCGCAGCAATACCCTGGACCCTATTGCACGATGCTATTAGCCGACCTCGGGGCGGACGTCATCCTAATCGAGCAGCCCACTGGCGGGGATCCGGCCCGCGGATCCTCTGGGATGAGCCCGTTCTTTGCTGCACTCAATCGGAACAAGCGCAGCGTCACGCTTGATCTCAAGTCTTCCGAGGGCATCGACCGAGTGTGGAAGCTGCTTGCGACGGCCGACATATTGGTCGAAGGCTTTCGGCCCGGCGTCTTGGATCGGCTCGGGCTCGGTGCGGAACTTGTGCGCGAAAGGCTTCCGGGTCTCATCTACGTCTCCATTTCAGGCTATGGTCAGCAGGGACCGGACCGGCTGATGCCTGGTCATGACCTGAGTTACGTGGCGCGCACGGGTTGGTTCGCCGATATCGAGCCGACAACCCTGGCGAACTACCGACTACCGGTTGCAGCCGGCGACCTCTCGTCTGCCATGTTCGCGGCATTGTCCATCGCATCAGCGCTGGTCCAGAAGAAAAGCACGGGACGCGGGGCTCGCGTCGATGTATCAATGGCCGACGGACTCGTTTCCTGGTTGGGAGTCAAGTTAGAGCCGACCCTGAATGCCGGAAGGCTCGATCGGACAGTCGGAGGCTCCGGCAGTGCGGGAGAACCAGCCTACGGAATCTTCCGCTGCGCCGACGGCAGATACATTACGCTCAGTATCGCCCACGAGGATCACTTCTGGCGAAATCTGTGCAGCGTGCTCAATCTCGATGCGGAGCGATCGCTGACTGGGCTCGCCCGTAGGGCAGACTCGGCTGGATTGCGGGCGAAATTGGCCACGCGCCTGGAGAGCCGTCCGGCGAACGAGTGGATAGAGGAGCTCGCGCGCGCGGATGTCCCGTGTGGTCCGGTAGCGACGCTTGCGGACGTCGCATTGGACCAACAGTTCAGCAGTCGCGGCTTGTTCCTGGATGGGCCGGCCGAGGGCGGCGGGACACGTAAATTCCTTGCGAACCCGCTGATTGTGGACGGTAGTCGCCCGCCTATCCGCCGCCCGGCCCCGGGATTGGGTGAACACAACAACGAAGTCTGGTCCGAACTCTCTTCACACACGGCCCAGGCAGAACAAGGGAGCTGATTGCGATGCCATCCACCACAACGGAGCTATGGTCAGAGAACGACGACTCGGTTGTCCTTAACGGTTTCAAATGCGGAGGATGCGGTATGGTACTCTTCCCGCCGCAGCGATACGGCTGCCCCGGCTGCGGAGCGCTTCCAGAGATGTGCGAGCCGAAGGCAATTCCAGCTGTCGGCAGGCTTCATTCATATGCCGTGGTGAACCGGCATCCGAAGTATCCAACGCCCTACACGGTGGGGGAGATTGAGCTCGACGCTGGGCCCCTGGTCCGTGGAATCCTGGCAGATGGGCAGCCTCTAGCACTGAACGCCCGTATGGCCGCCCACAGCGAAGAGGTCGACGGAAATCAAGTACTCGTGTTCGCTCCTGCGGAGGAGAAGTGATGAAGACGCTCACCAATTTGCGGCCAGTCTATGTTGTGGGCGTCGGTCTGCACCGCTACCAATCACTGTCTGAGACTAACTACGTCGACCTTGGCCTCACGGCGGTGCGCGAGGCATTGGCCGATGCTCGCATAGCGTGGGCCGAGGTTCAGAGCGCCTACGTCGGGAATGTGCTCATCGGTATGGCGGCCGGGACGGCCATGCTTCGGTACCTCGGCGCGACCGGCCTGGCGATCGCTCAGGTCGAAAACGCCTCCGCCTCCGGGAGCACGGCGTTTCGCCAAGCCGTCATCGAGGTCGCCTCTGGCATCACTGACGTTGCCCTCGCCATGGGGGTGGACAAGCCGAGCTCGGCCGGTTCCGGATCGGGCAGTTCCGGACCGGCAAAGGCCGGGGTGCGTGGGCTTGCCGACGACCGTGTGGTGCCGTTCACCCATTTCGCGCTCCTCAGCCAGCTCTACATAGAACAGCACGACGCAACACCCGAACAGATTGCGAGAGTTGCCGTGAAGAACCATCGGAACGGTGCGCTCAATCCCTACGCACAACGTCAACAGGTCCGAACCCTCGAGGAGGTGATGGAACCACCCGCTGTCTCGGGCATTCTCACGCGGCTGCAGTGCACCCCGGTCGGTGAAGGTGCCGCGGCCGTGATTGTCATGTCGGAGGATGGCATCCACCGCACCGGCGTGGACAGGAGCCGGGCTATTCAGGTGGTGGCTTCGGCGGCACGCTCGGAGGAGCTTTCAGGCACGTTGAACTTCGATGTTGCCCTGACCCGCAAAACTGTCCATGACCTGTACGAGCAATCGGGAATTGCACCGTCTGAAGTTGACGTAGTCGAACTCCACGACGCGTTTACCATCGAGGAGCTTCTCTACACTGAGGCCATGGGCTTCTGCAAGGAAGGTGAGGCGGTCCGCGAGCTGGAAGCTGGTGCCTTCGACATCGGGGGCCGGGTGGCGATAAGTCCTTCGGGCGGCCTCATAGCAATGGGGCACCCTATCGGCCCAACCGGCGTGGGTCAAATCGCTGAAGTCACCCGCCAGCTACGCCATGAGGCCGGTCCCCGTCAACACCCGGGTGCACGAGTCGGACTGGCTCACATGGTGGGCGTCGGACCCGTGTGTATCGCTCATCTCCTCAAGCGTCCGGACTAGAACCCGACTCTGCTTCGCGGCGGTCATGTCCGACGGCAGGACGCGAGCGGCCCTTGGCGCAGCTGCCACGCGTGCCGGCCACTCCGTCCTCTTCCGCCGCCCCAACTACCGACTCCAGCCTACTCCTGGTGGACGAGTTCGGTCTCCATCGCCTCAGCCGGCAACAGTCCGAAGACCTGTGTGCGCTTATCCTCGAGCGGCACCGCCACGCCAGCTTCGTCGTCACGAGCAACCGCGACGGGAGCGAATGGGTCCGCCTTTTCGCTGACCCCATCCTCGCGAACAGTGCCCTCGACCGCCTGGCAAACGTCGCCATCAGCTGGTCATCGACGGCCCCAGCTACCGCGCCAAATTGGCTCCCTGCCCGTTTCTGAAGGTGCCAGCCATACCCTGACAATCGAGCCACCCGCCAATCAATCTTCAGGAGACTGGCATCAGCGCGTCTGAACCGACACGCTACGGCTCACGCGATCGCCTGCTGCGTCCGGAGTTCTGCGATTTCCGCGGCAGTGATCCCCATGGCCGAGAAGACCTCATCAGTGTGCTCGCCAAGAAGCGGGGCCCGCCGCCGGACTCCAACACTGCTTTCTGACATCCGTATCGGGCTGTTGACAAGAGTCGCGAGGTCAGACATGCCGGGGTGTTCAACGCGAGAGAGCATCTGG
>CAUJHH010000046.1 GCA_963204725.1 Planctomycetota bacterium | reverse complement strand
CATGTCCGTCGTCCCGCCCTTCGCTCCCGGCACCATCGTCACGCTCAGCGACGGGCGACCCGCCGCCGTCGTCGATTGGTCGCCCCTCGATCCCTGCCGCCCGATCGTGCAGGATCTCGAACTCCGCCTCACCCACGTCCGCGGCTGGCTCGTCCGCGAGCCGGGCGAACGCATCGACCTCCGGCTCCGGCGCGACCTCACGATCGTCCGCGCCGAGGACACCGACGTCTCGCTCGATCTCTACGACCCCCCAACGCCCAGAGCGTTCGACCTTGATGTGCTGATGCGATCATGGACCGACGGCGCAGCCGCGATGGAACTCGCAGGCGACGAGCCCGCCCCCGGCGAGGCGCACGCCGCCTGATCGGCGAGCGCGTCAATCCGCCAGCGACGATCCCGTCCGCTCTCTGAAGTGCCCGCGCGCCAGCGCGATCGCCTCGCGCGCCGTCAGCGGCCGCACCCCCGCCGCCCGACGCGCCGCGCCGATGCGATAGAGCTCTCGCCACTGGCCGAAGAGCACCGAATACGCCCACAGCGGACCGCGCGACGGGTCGTAGAGATTCGTCGCCTCGCTCGTGATGCCGTTGAGCTCGAGAATCCCGAACCCCTCGCCGCGCCGCAACGCATCCTCCGATTCGTAGCGAAGGTCGAACCTGCCGAAGTCGAACTCGCCCCCGCCAGGGCCGCAGTACGACGCGGCGATCGCGTCGATACGCGCCTCAAGCGCCGGCGTGATCAGGTCCGACCCGTCGCGAAAGAGCGTTCCCTGGCAGTGGTTCCCCGCCTCCGCGAGTCGGATCCGCTCGCCCGGCGCGGGCACGTGCGTCGGCGCATCCGCGAACCGCGCCATGAAGACCGGCGCCTGGCAACGATACCGCGGGTGATCGAGGATCAGCCGCTCCAGCGTGCGCACGCCATCACCCTCGATGACCGCAAACTCCTTGCGCGTCACCGCGAAGATCCCGCCCACCAGCCCCGCGCTTCCATTCCCTTCGGCCCTCGCCCGCAATCCCCTGACCCACAGCACCCCGCACTCGTGCGGCCCGTCGTGGTACCGCTGCAGAAGCACCGGGCCGAAGACCTGGGCGAAGTACCGCTCGACATCCTCCGGCGTCCGCGCCACGCGCACCGCGAAGCCGCGCTGCCCGCTGTCCGGCTTCAGAATCACCGGGAACCCGCCCAGTCGCTCGTCGCGCCCGAGCGCATCGAGCGCAAGACGAGCCCGCGCCGACGCATCCGCCGCCGATCCGCCCGGCACCAGCACGTGCGCCAGGATCCCCGCATCGTGCATCGAACTCAGGATCTCGCTCTTGCTCTCTCCAATCAGCCCGCCGCCCTTCCCCACACCAGGATTGCAGCACGTCGCCGAGAGAAGACCGTTCCATCGCCCACCCAGCCACAGCAGGTACGGCATCAGCGGCAGATAAAAAACCCACCCCGGCCAGAACTCGTGGTGACGCGCCCTGGCGATCGACGCCCGCAGCTCCGCACGCCCGCGCCACGTCCACACCATCGGGAACGCCCACACCGCCGCCGCCACAACCCCGATCCCCGCGATCATCCCCGTCCACCCCGCGACATTCCCGAGCGGTTCGACCACCAATGGCGACACGATCCGCGCCGCCATCAGCCCCACGAGCGACGAGCCCATCACCGAACCCCATCCCCGCGCCGACGCCCCCGGCCTCTTCCGCGCGATCCGCCCGATCAACAGCCCCAGCAGCGCGACACCGAAGTCCAGATTCATCGTCGCCACAAGCACCGCCGTGCACGCGATCACCAGCGGCCAACTCGCGAGCGCAAGCACACCGATCAGCATCACCTCCGCCCACCAGGGAGCCCGGCGGAGCGCGTGCGCCGGCTTCGCCAGCATCTCGTCCACCCGCGTCGGACCCTCGGAAAGATCCACAACCTCCGACTCGCCCGCAACCCCCGGCATGTCGTGCTTGCCAAAGAAGGCCGTCAGGTGCTCCTTCGTCTCCTCCGTCTGGAGATATGGCAGGAAGTGGTTCCCATCCATCACAACGAGCCGGCTCGTCTTGATCAGCTCGTGGTGCTCCACCGCACCCGCGAACGGCACCAGCACATCCTCGCGTCCGTGCAGCACCATCGTCGGCACGGCCAGCCGCTCCATGATCCCGCGCACCGGGCGCTGGTCCGTATCAAGGAAACTCCTGACAAAGGCGTGACGCAGCTTCCGCTCACCGATCAACCCGAAGTGAGGGATGAATTCCGGCGCAATCACCAGCGCGCCGTACCCCACGACATACTTGGCGTGCTCGAAGAAATAGCTCCCGGATCCCTCTGTCTCCTGGATCCCCGTCGCCGCCAGCAGCGTGAGCGACGCCAACCGATCCGGCGCGATGTCCGCCATGTTCAGCCCGACCCCGCCCCCGTTCGACCAACCGACGACGTGCGCCCGCCTAATCGCCAGCGCATCCATCAGCGCGAGCATCGCCCACGCGTGCGCCCGATTCGAGTAGCTCTCCACCAGCCCCTTGGAGTTGCCGAACCCCGGTAGGTCGACCGCGATCGCGCGATACCCCGCCTCCGCCAGCTCCGGCCCGAGGCGCACGAAGTCGTAGCTCTGCCCGGGAGAGCCGTGGAGCAGCAGCACCGTCTGGTGCGCCGGCTCCGCATGCTCCGGCATCCACTCCATATAAGCCACGTGCATCAACTCGCCCGCAACCGGGCCGAGGGCCGTCGTCTCCGGCACATCCACAAACTTCTGCCCGCTCGACTCCGGCAGCGGCGTCCACACATTCGGCGACGCGACCTGCACCACCTGCGATGCCGCCAGCAGCACGAGGTACACCGCAATCCACAGCCGCCTGCGGGTCCACCAGCGTCGGACTGTCGCGCCCTCATTCATCATCACACGCGACGCTTCCTGCTCCACGCCTTCTCGACCTCGCGCCCTACGGCCTCACACCCAGCTCAACCATCCGCCGCCCCCGGATCGCCTCGCTCCCGAGTTGCCCGCACGCCCCCATCATCTTCCTTCCTTTGGTCCGGCGCCGCTTGGCGTAGACCCCCTCCTCACCGAGCCATCCCAGGAACGCGTCGACCGCGGGTTCTTCGGGAGCGGGCCAGGGCGAGTTTCGTCTCGGGTTATAAGGAATCAGATTCAGCAGCACGCGTGGCGATCCGCCCCCGCGTTCCGCCTTGTACGCCCCGTCGATCGGCCCACAGAACGCCGCGACCTCGGTCGCGTGCTCGCGCCGGTCGTTCACCCCCGGGATCAGCACATATTCCACGCACAGCTTCGTCCCCCCGTGCGCAGGGAACGCGATCAGCGCATCCCTCAACTCATCCAGATTCCACTTCCGATTCACCGGCATCAGCTCCGATCGCACGCGATCATTCGGCGCGTTCAGCGACAGCGCCAGCCCCAGCCGTCGCCACCCCGGCTCCCTCACGCGCTCGGACAGCCTCCGGATCCCGTCCACCCGCCCCACCGTCGAGATCGTGATCTTGCTCATCGCCATCGCGCCGCCGCAGTGGTCCGTCATCGCCGCGATCGCATCCAGCACATTGTCGAGGTTGTCCATCGGCTCGCCCATGCCCATGAACACCACGTTCGACACCGTCTGCTTGAGCACATGCGTCGCCGTCCACCACTGCGCCGTGATCTCAGCCGCCGTCAGCGATCGAACCAGCCCCATCTGCGCCGTCTCGCAGAACCCGCACCCCATCGCGCATCCGATCTGGCTCGACACGCACAGCGTGTACGTCCGCTCACCCTTCCGCCCGATCATCGGGATCAGCACGCTCTCGGTCTCGACCGTCGACGCCCGCGCATCGGCCCCGAGCGAGCCCCCCGTCGGACCCGGCACCCGCAGCGTGAACTTCCGCACCACGCCCTCGGGGCTCTCGTCCTCTTCCACCCTTCCGATCGGCGCCACATCCAGCCGCCAGACGCCTCCCGCGCGCAGCCCGACCTCCGTCCTCCCCGAGCGGAAGCACTCTTTATAGAACGTCTCCGCCCCGATCTTCTTCTGAACGACCAGCTCCGACGCCGCACGCACGAACCCCTCGCACGTCATCCCCAGGGGACTCGGAATCTCGGATTGGCGCGCCTCGGGCATCACGAGCGGAGTGTACGCCGAAGCCCCCACATCCCCTTCCATCCCCGGTACCCACGTCGCCATTCCCCCAATCACCCGCCGAATCGACCATTTCCTCCAACTTCTACCCCTGCCAAGGGTTGTGCGCACCAAACGCCGCCAGTACCTTGGGGTATCTGCCCCGGTTCCTACCTCTCGCGGAGGCCCCATCCCTTGCCTCGCTCCACACCCCACGCACGCCGCCGCGCCTTCACACTCATCGAACTCCTCGTTGTCATCGCCATCATCGCGATCCTCATCGGCATCCTCCTCCCCTCCCTCGGACGCGCCCGCGCACTCGGCCAACAAACCATCTGCCTCGCCAACATGAAGCAGATCGTCACCGCATCCATCGCCTACGCGCAGAACTACAACGACCAGATCTGGACCAGCGGCAACTGGGCCCGCGAAAGACTCGCCCCCGGAACCTACGGACCAGGACTCCTCTACGACTTCATCAACCTCGCCGACGAAGTCACCGAGTGCCCCACCAACAAACGCCGCGGCAAGAACAACGACGACTCCAGCAGCGGCATGTTCGGCGAGCACCTCGACTTCGACTACTGCATGGTCACCTACACCGCGGGCGCCCGCCTCTCCACCAACATCAGCGCCGCCTACCTCCCCGCCAAGTACCCCTCCACCGCCCGCGCCCTCAGCTTCCTCTATGAGCCCTACCTCGTCCGCTACCGCACCCTCCCGCTCTTCATGGAAGAATCGACCTACTGGTACAACGACGAGATCTCCGACGGCCTCTGGGGCAACTGGGACCAGGTCACCACACGCCACGACGACGCGGGCATGATGGGCTCGATCGACGGCTCCGCCGAGCTCTTCCGCGCCCCCCATGGCGAACGCGAAGAGACCCGCGAAACCCTCAAAGACTTCGAGGCCAACGACATCTACGTCTCGCCCCGCGCGATCCAGGGCTCATGGAGACGCCTCTACGACGGCGCTGGCTACGACTACGGCTGGGTCAACAACCCCAAGTAATCGAGAGCCAGGTAACCCAAAGCCAGGCAACACAAAGCCAGGCACTCCACAGCCGGGCAGCCCGCCACCCGCCCGTTGCCAATTCCCCCCGCCCCTACCATGCCTCCCATTCCTTCAGGAGTCCCACATGGCTTGGCTCAAGGTCGTTGATGCGCTCAAAGCACCCGTCGGAACCACCGTCACCGTCAAGGGCTGGGTCCGCACCCGCCGCGACTCCAAGGCCGACGGCGGCCTCTCCTTCGTCGCCGTCCACGATGGCACCTGCTTCGACGCCATGCAGACCGTCTGCAAGGGCACCCTCCCAAACTACGCAGACGAGATCGCCAAGCTCACCACCCACTGCGCCGTTGAGATCACCGGCGTCGCCTCACTCACCCCTAAGGGCGGCATCGAGCTCCAGGTCGACCCAGCCACCGGCGGCAGCGTCACCATCCACGGCCTCGTCGACAACCCCGACGCCTACCCCATCCAGCCCAAGCAGCACACCATGGAGTTCCTGCGCGAGCAGGCCCACCTCCGCGTCCGCACCAACACCTTCGGCGCCGTCGCACGCGTCCGCTCCACCCTCAGCATGGCCATCCATCGCTTCTTCCACGAGCGCACCTTCTTCTACGTCCACACGCCCATCATCACCGCCTCCGACTGCGAGGGCGCGGGCCAGATGTTCCGCGTCAGCACACTCGACATCGCCAACCCGCCGCGCGTGGGCGCCGCCCCCAAAGAGGCCCGAAGCACAAGCGAGAGCACACCCTCATCTCCCTCCTCCCCGCCGTGCTACATGGGAGACATCGCGCCCGCCTCCCCACACGCCGACACCCCCATCGACTTCTCCCACGACTTCTTCGGCAAGGAATCCCACCTCACCGTCAGCGGCCAGCTCAACGTCGAGACCTACTGCTGCGCCCTCTCACGCGTCTACACCTTCGGCCCCACCTTCCGCGCCGAAAACTCCAACACCTCGCGCCACCTCGCCGAGTTCTGGATGATCGAGCCCGAGATCGCCTTCGCCACACTCAAAGAAGACGCCGACCTCGCCGAAGAGTTCATCAAGTACCTCGTCAACGCCGTTCTCACCGAACGCGCCGACGACATGAAGTTCTTCGACGAGCGCATCGAAAAAGGCCTCCTCGCACGCCTCACCCACGTCCTCGAGTCACCCTTCCGACGCCTCCCATACACCGAGGCCATCGCGATCCTCGAAGCCGCCATCGCTGGCGGCAAGAAGTTCGAGTTCCCCATCAAGTGGGGCGCCGACCTCCAGTCCGAGCACGAACGCTACCTCACCGAAGAGCACTTCAAGCAGCCCGTCATCCTCATGAACTACCCGAAGGACATCAAGGCCTTCTACATGCGCCTCAACGACCCCGGCACCGACGGCGCGCCCGGCGACACCGTCGCCGCCATGGATGTCCTCGTCCCCGGCATCGGCGAGATCATCGGCGGCAGCCAGCGCGAAGAACGCCTCGACGTCCTCGACCGACGCATCGCCGAGATGAACCTCCCCGCCAAGGAATACTGGTGGTACCGCGACCTCCGCCGCTACGGCACCGTCCCCCACGCCGGCTTCGGCCTCGGCTTCGAACGCCTGATCTTGTTTGTGACGGGCATGCAGAACATCCGCGATGTGATTCCGTTCCCGAGAGCGCCGAAGCAGGCGGAGTTTTGAGTGGAATTGGCTTCCTTTGTGGTTCGAGTCAGCGTAGACGTCGTGACTTTCGTTCCCGGATTGCGACCGAGTGCCCTGCCCGTTATTCTAGTGAGCAGAGGCAATAGACATGCTGGATGACGATCTCGATGATGAATGGGTGCAACCCCGTCCAGTATGGGGCTCAGTCGTTGGGCTCGCCGTCGCCCTCGGGTGTCTGGTTGGATTCACAATGGTCGGCAACGCTATTGGAGCGGTGTCGGAGATTCAGCTCGACGAACCTATCACGATACATCACGGCGGCGGCACGACATCTTGGGAAGAAGAAACGGACACGCTCACGACTTGGTTTGGGCAGATGACACTCTGTCTGTCCATTGTGTTGGCGATTTGGGCTGGTTATGCAACTTGCTGGCGACGACTAGGTTCTGTCTGACGGATCATCCGGTGCCAGGATCCTGAGGTCTCGCCTGATGATCGCGAGGTTGATGAAGGCCTGGAAGCTGGTCGCGAGCTTGTCGTAGCGTGTGCCCACGCGGCGGTTCTCCTTGAGCCATCCCACGCACTGCTCGACCTGAGCACGCTTCTTGTACGCGCGGCGGTCCAG
>CAUJHH010000045.1 GCA_963204725.1 Planctomycetota bacterium | reverse complement strand
GCTGCGGTCGATGGCGTGCAGGACCCGTGACGCCCTCTGGGCCGCCATGCAGACCGTTCTGGATCAGGTCACCTCCCAGGACGCCGCTCACTGCTTCAAACACTGCGGATACACGCTACGCGATGAGTGAGAATGCTCTAGGCCCGCGGACGCCGGCGCCGGGAGCCCAAGGCAACGAGGCCCAGGGGCAGGAACGCGGCGGGCGCCGGGGCGGGACGACCCTCAATCAATGCGTGACAGACGGAGCGCGCGTGCTCGTCGAGACGATCGGCCCGGGGGCCGGGTCGGACGCGGCGTGCGTGCGCGGGGCGATGCCGAGCGTTTCGAGATGGGCGTGCCAGGCGCGGGTGTGTGCCGCCCAGAAGTCATCGAAGGAATTGGCGAGGGAGTATCGCTGCACCGAGGCGTGAGCGGCGTGGGACATCCGGGTGCGGCGCTCGTCGTCGGCGAGGAGGCCGACGATGCGCTCGACCCAGTCGTTGGGGCGTTCGACGCTGAGGACGTGGCCGCTGACGCCCTCGACGACGACCTCCTTCGGGCCGCCCTGGTCCGTGACGAGAACGGGGAGCCCGGAGCCCTGTGATTCGAGGACGACCTGGCCGAGGGTGTCGGTGACAGATGGGAAGACGAACATGTCTGCGGAGGCGTAGATGGTGGAGAGCTCCTCGCCGCGCTTGAAGCCGAGGAACTTCACCGGGAGCCCCTTCAGCTCCTGCTGCATCCGCTCTCGATAGGGGCCGTCGCCGACGATGACGAGCTCGGCGTCGATCCCTTGCTCGCGGCTGCGCTGGCAGACCTGCTTCCAGAGCTGCGTGAGGAACGGCATGTTCTTCTCAACGCTGACACGCCCGACGAAAAGGACCTTGAGCGCAGTCGGCGAGCAGCCGAGCCGCTCCCAGATCGTGCGGTCCTTGAACTTCACGTGGAACTGGTCGGTCTCGAAACCGGGGAGGAGGGGCATGACCCTGGCGCGATCCATGCCGAGGCGGACGAGCGACTCGACGTAGTCCTCGGAGCGGGTGAAGACCGCCGCGAAGGGCTTGTAGAACGCGCGCATGAACTTCTCGGTCGCCTTGGTGAAGACATGGTCATCAAAGAGGCGATCGACATAGGCCGGGAAGTCGGTGTGATAGACGCCGAGCACGGGGATCCTCAGCATCTTGGCCGCGATGTACCCTACCATGCCGACCGGACCGGGCGTCGAGATGTGGAGCACGTCGGGCTGGTGGCGATCGAGGTGCCGGAGCATCCGCGTGATCGGCGGGAGGCAGACCTCCAGCTTGTCGTACTTGGGCATCTTGAACGCGACGGCCGGCTCAAAGTTGAAGACGTTGGGATAGTCCGGGCAGGTGAAACGGGTCGACGTGATCACCTGCAGATCGTGGCCGGTGTTGGAGGCCTGGAGCGCGACGTTCTCAATAAAGCGGCAGACGCCGTTGACATCACCCAGCGTGTCCGTGAAAAGGCTGACGCGCATGGGCCGCTCCAGTGGGCTCGCGCCGGAGCCGGGGGGGGCGATCTCGTGGGCGAAGCGTTCGACGAAGTTGCGTTCCTTGTTCTGATGGAACAAGGAGTAGATGTACGGCCCCTGGGCCGCCTGGAGGATGCCGTAGGAGAGGATGTGATCGGCGAGCGCGTTGCGGTCGCGCTTTTTCACCGAACGGACCACCGATGATGAGAGCGCGTGCGAGACGGACGCGCTCAGTGTGTCCATGAACTCGGCCATGCGGTCGTGATCTCCGAGGGCGGCACCCTCTGTCCACGAGGCGGGCTTGAGCTTGGCACGGATCTCAGGGAACTGCGCGAGCGCGGGGCCGATGCTCTCGCGGAGAGCGCCGATGATTGGCAGCGACTTCTTCTTGCGCTTGAAGAGCTTGCGCTTCAGGATGTGGACCGCGACGCGGGGTTTGCTCGGCGCCTCGGCCTCGATGCCGGCGAAGCGGAGGAGCTTGGAGGCAAGCAGGCGGCCGGTCGGCGAGGGCAGATCGTGCAGATTCTTGGCGTAGTAGTTGGCGCCGACGGTCGTGAACTGATGGGCCAGGAGCGAGGAGTGACCGGCGATGCCGCCGACTCCTGACTGACCGGCCATCGCCCGCCGGAAGAACTCTGCGGGATCGCGGATAGTCTGTCCATCCTCAGCGCGGACCTCGGTCCACGAGCGACCGATGTTCAAGAGGCCGTGGTCGTCGGAGCCAGCGGTTCGCCCCTTCAGCCACGGGCGTGGCCAGAGCGACTCGAATCCATGACGCTGGGAGATCTCCTGGATCAGCGCAGGCGTGAGCGTTCTGAGGAACAACTCGATCGGATCACAGAGCGTCGCCGAGTGCGCACCATTCAGCGTCTCGAACGAACGGAAGAGAAGCGTCGCCCGCTCGACGTGCCAGCGCGTGAGGCGACCATTCTGGACGTAGAGTGGGTGGGCCAGCGAGTGCGCCAGGTTGTGGTCGCGGAGGAACCGCGCAAGGGCGTAGACGTCGTCGCGGAGGCCATGGCCGTGGAGCTGGGTGTTGAGTTCCGGGGTGAGGCCCCAGATGAGGACGTGGAGCTTGCAGCGGTCTTCGGGGAAATAGACCGTGAACTCCTGCCCGATGATGAAGTCCTGGAACCCGCGCTCGTGGAGCTCGAGCGCGCCCTTGATCGTGTCGTGGTCGGTGATGGTGACCAGGTCCATCCCCCGCACCTTGGCCATGTCGTAGATGCGCTCCGGCTCCGAGTAGCACTCCGGGCAGTTGATCATGCCGAGTGCGGCGAGGGCGGGGCCGTCGGAGGCGCGGGAGTGGACGTGGGTGTCCATTCTCGTGACCCGACCGTGCTGTGGAGCGGTCTGGTCGGCGATCGGCCCCGGTTCCACCGGCTGGTCGCTGCTGAACGTCGACACCATGCAGGCCCCTCTTTCCCAAGGGCTCGGGCCGCCGATCCAACCCCAGGAACGGCCACCCGGGCACGTGCGTCATTCGAAAGCCGTCACGTCACCCTTGAGATATCGATTCATGGTAGGAAGGGGCTGGAGATTGCATGACCCCCAAGCGGCGTTCGGGTGGCGGATTCGCACAAACCTGACGTATTGCTGGAGTTCCGTGAACAGTCGAGAGGCGGACGGTCGGGTGGGGGTGGCGGCGTCCACCTCAGCCCCTGCAGCTCACCGCGGCGAGTGGCGGAGCACCTTGAAGCCATAGAACAGGGACGCGATGAGGCAGAGCGCGGGGAAGACCGTGGCCATTGAACGTCCGCCGCGCGTTCTGAATACACCCTCAGGGAATACCTCCTGGTCGATGAGCAGCGTGTAGGGCACAGCGAGAACACCGGTCCCAAACAGGATCAAGAGCAGCCGCAGGCATCTCTTCCCTTCCTCGGAATCACCCTCTTTGAGATACGCATTCGAGACGCCCTCAACATGAGCGAACAGGCCCATGCTCGCAAAGAAGTAGCAGAACATGATGCCCCAGTGGATCCAGGGCGGCACTGCTCCGACCAACTGTCGGCATGCTTCGATTATCGCGTCCACCTGTCGTCCCTCATCGCGAGATTGGCGAACTAACCGGCGAAGGGATTGATGATCGTCAGTCCGTCGATCGCGCTGCCCGGCACATCTTCCGAATAGAGCGTCGTAACGCCCGCCTCAATGCACGCGGCGTAGAGCATGGCATTTCAGTGGGAGAGCTGGCACGTTGCCTCGAGTCGACGGGCTGTCGTCAGCACACGCTCGCTCGGGAGCGCGAGTGGACAGAACTGGAGCAGCTGATCGAGCTGCTCCCACGCCTGGGCTTGCGAGAGCCCATACGCACCGAGCTTTCGCGCCGCCGCGATGAACTCGCACGCAACTTGCCACATGACCACTGGTGGATTCGGCGCCGCAAGCAGCTCTCGCGATCTCTCCCGCTTCCGCGGATCTCGCGTGTCGGAAACATAAATGAGCACGTTGGTGTCAACGGCGTTCATGCAGCTCGTCTCGGCCAGGCAACCTGTCAGGAGCAGCAAACCCGGTCGAATCCGCCAGCCGGAAGAGCTCTCGCAGTGCGGCGGCTCGCTGCTCCTTCGAAGCCGGTTCGAGACGCTCAACTGTCACGCGCACGCGCTGGTGCTCTGCGAGGTTCAGACGCTCCTCGAGCTTCAGCACACCGTTCTCATAGATGGCTCGAACACTCTGAACCATGACGAACTCCTCGCGAGACCCTGTACCGCGATTGTATCAGCAAGAGCTCCCTACTTATCCCCCTTCTTCTTCCCTCCGAACAGCCCATCGAGGGCCTTGCCCGCCTCGCCTCCGAGCTTGTCACCGATCTGATCCCCCACCTTCCCCTTCACGTCCTCGAGCGCCTTGTCCACGACCTTGCCCGCCTCGCCCTTCACGCGATTGGCAAGCTCCGCGGCACCCGCCTGCATCAGCGACTGCGCCAGCGCATCGCCATCGATCACAATCCTCGGATTATCCAGTTCCCCCTTGAGCCCGATCGGCAGCGTGAACTGCGACACCTTCGCCTGGCCCGCGCCGGCGATCGAGAGCGTCGTGTCGCGGAGCGTCACGCCGAGAGGGACATCGATGTTGCCGAGGTCCGTCAGGTTGGCGTTGATCGCGACGTCCATCGTGCCGCCGGAGATCGGCGGCTGGCCCCCGATCGCGATGAGCTGGCTGCCGATTAGATCCGCGGGGATCCCCTGCACAGCGAGGTTCACAACGGTCTGCCCGCTCGTGCCCGCGCTGGCCGCGCCCGCCGCGATGTCGGCCTTGAGGGTTCCCGCGCTTGAGGTCACGACCACGCGGGGCGTTCCCTCGACGAGCCAAGGCTGGGTCGAGAGATTCTCACCCCGGATGTCGAGCGTCTGACCGGCGAGGACTCCCCCACCGCTGCCTCCACCCGCCGCGGCTTCGACCTTCACGCCCTGCGCCACAAGCTCGCGCACAAGAAACGTCGGCGCGCCCTCCACAAGGTGCGACGCGACCACGCGCGTGTACCCCTGTTCCTTCACCAGCCGGCGCAGTCGCTCTTCGAGCGTCTCCTGCTTGTCGCCGGGCGCGCCGGTGGGCTTGGCATCGGGCTTGCGCTTGTTGATCTCTTCCAGCCAACGCCGCGCCTGCGCGAGTTTCTCCTTCCACTCCTTTGCCTGCTTGATGTAGTCCTCGAGCGACTTCTCGCCGGGATTCGTCTCGGGCTTGCCCTTGGAGGGCGGCCGGAACACAACGCCGGGGGTCTTGCGCGTCGCGCCCTGCATCGCGTCAACTGCGACGACCTTGTCCATGCTGATGCGCTTGCGCAGAAGGTCGCTGAGGGAGACATCACCCTCGAGCGATCCCGCGCGGAAGAGGTCCTTCGTCGGCTCGCTCGCATCACAGACCGCGAGCCCCGTCAACGTGATCCTGCCCTGCTTCGCGTCGATGTCTGCGCTGTCGAGATCAACGGTCGCACCGTTGGCACGCTCAAGCCCCGCGCGAAGGAAGGAAGTGACGATCGGGCCGGAGAGATACTTGTATCCGACGAAGCCGAGGCCCGCGACGAGTACGGCCAGGACCACGCCGCTGATGCGGATCGGAAGCCCGATCTTCTTCTTGAGCCGATCGGCGTAAGAGCCCTTGCCCTTGCCCCCGAAGAAGACCCACATGATGAACTTGCTGATGGGCTTGGTGGTAAACGCCTTGAAGGCGTCTGAGCCGACCTCGTAGGTCGCGATGACCCTCCGAAACTTCTTGACGATTCCCGAGACAGTGAGCCCCAAGACGAGCCCGATGATGAGGCCCAGTGCGATGCCGCCCGTTGTCGCGTAGTACTCCAGCCCGAGCAGCGCGCTCCCGGGCGCGTTGATCGCCTTGCGGAAGAGCCCGGAGGTCGGGCCGTCAAGAAGCACGCGCCCGACCTGAAAGGTGACGGGCATGATGGCCAGCGAGAGGAGCTTGCCGCCGCCAGCGACGAGCGCGGCGAGGCCGAGGTTGGCGTTGAGGATGATCAGGAGCAGCAAGAGGGCCAGGAGCGTGCCCGCGCCCGACTGCAGGGAGGGAACAAATCCGATCATGGAGCCCAACATGCAGGCCATGAGGATCTGGAAGGGTGTGGCCTTGCCACGAAGGATGCCGGCGATTGACTTGACCATGCGGTTCTCCCAACCCCCGGCGGCGGATCGGGTTCAGCGATGCTCGCCACGGGTGTGGAAGGATATGAAGGAAACCACGGCAGCGCGGCACCCCTGAGTCCGGGCGCGCCGGTGACGGACCCGTGCGCACCCGAAACGCACGCCACCGCGTGCGACGGAGGATGCGCGGAAGGACGCTGATCGCCGTCTTCCCAGTGGGTGTCGGTCAGCGGCGACGGCGCGACGAGCCGATTGCCGCGAGCGCAAGCAGACCCAGCCCCCCCGGCGTCGGAACGAACGTCGCACCCGCGAAGCCGGCTGCATTGGCGAAGGGCGATGGGATGGTGCGGACGAGTTCGCCCGAGGCGATGTCGTAGACATAGAAGTTCGGCTGCAACGAGTTCGGTCCGTCGGAAACGTAGTACGCGAGGCCCGCGTGTACGGCGAGGCCGTCGAGGTCCGATTCTGAGGCTGGGTGGGGCGCGACGAATGTGGTTGTCTGACGCTCGATGTTGAGCTCATAGAGCCCGAGTGGCCTGCCGCCCGTGGCGCTGTCGGTCAGCCCGTAGACTCGACCGTTGACGGAATCGACGTCGAGGCCGCCGAAGTCAAAGCCGCTGTCATAGACGTATGCGCTGGTTGAAACACCGGTGACCGGATCGATCTGGTACACCGCTTCCGTGACGCTCGAGGTCGTGAAGGGCGTGCCGAGGAGCACGCCATCGCGGAAGCCAAGTCCGATGAAGCTGGTCGCCAGCCCATCGAGCGTCAACGTGCCCACGACGGTCGGCGTGAGCGACATGCTCAATGGCGAAGAATACAGCGTCGAGCCGTTGTTCCAGTAAAGGGTGTCGGTCACGGGATCGAAGGCCATCCCCCACGGCTTCGCGTCGTTCGTCAATGCGGCGTAGATCTCCGTGGCCGCGCCGGTGTCGACGTCGATGTGGTACATCGTGGCGATGCCGGGCCGGTTGTGGCCGACGATCAACTGTCCGTGCGCGGTGGATGCCGCGAGAGCCATGCCGGTTGCAATGAGCGCGAGTCGCATCAGGAGTGTCCTTTCAGTGAAACAGTGGAGCCGAGCGGCGAGAGCACACAGCACGCTCTCACTCGATCCCACAAGCCACGGACCGGGCAACAACGGAGCGGAGCAGCATGGCCCCGCCCGAAGTGTCGGCCCACGACAGTTGGAAGTATCCTGAGCGATCCTAACGGAACACCCCGCGAATGGGAAGGGCGAGCGCGGCAGATCGGGAGAATTGCAGCACCGCGCGCGCCGAACACCAGCGATGTTCGGGAGATGGTGGAACGATGTTGAGTGAAAGGTGAGGGGCAGAAAGGGACGACGTTGATCGAAGGCGGGTTGGTGGCCGCTGTGTGGCGGAGCCTTTGCCTTCATCCTTCGCCGGAGGGATGAAGGGATGGAGAAACGGAGCCGAAGCCCGCGCGCTCGCTGCTCGCTCTCGTTCGCATCACGATCGGGCCCGAATCGCGTATCCGATTCGCGGGGGCAAGAATCTCAGAGGCATCGCTGGATTGAGATCAGTGAGATCAACGCACTCGGGATCACATCCCCAATCGAAAGGATCGAACCATGGCGCTCGATAAGGTTCTCTACACGGCCAAGATGCACACAACCGGCGGCAGAGACGGCGGCGCCTCACGCAGCAGTGACGGGCGGCTGGAGGTCAAGCACTCGTCGCCGGGCGGACCGGGAACAGGAACGAATCCGGAGCAGTTGTTCGCCGCGGGGTGGTCGGCGTGCTTCATCGGTGCGATGAAGGCCGTGGCCCACCAGCAGAAGCTCAGGCTGCCGGAGGATCTGGCGGTCGATGCGGAAGTAGACCTGGGCAAGAGCGGCGACAACTACCAGCTCGCCGCACGCCTGAACGTCACCATCCCAGGGATGGACAAGAAGCAGGCGCAGGAACTCGTCGAGGCGGCACACCAGGTCTGCCCGTACTCGCGCGCGACACGCGGCAACATCGAGGTCGAGCTGCGCGTCGTGTGATCGAGTCCCACGACGGGCGTACGCGATTCGTTGCTCAACACGGGGGTGCCGGTGCGAACGTTCCTTGCATGGCTCGCGGCGGTGGCGATCGGCGCGGTCTCGCTTCTCATCGTTGCGTACATCGCGGATGTGAACACGGTCGGTCCAGATCAGGGCAACTGGAAGCGGTTCATCGTGTTCGGCGCGAGCTTGTCTGCCGCGCTCCTCACAACGCCGGTCGCGCTCTGGGCTCTCGCACGCAAGGCAACGTTTCGACATCCGATCGTGGCGGCGGTGGGCGCGTCGGTGGCCGCAGCGATCCTGGGCGCGACGTGCGAGGCGGTCGTCTTTGCGATGACGAGCTTCATGCCGCCCGGAAACTGACGGGCGCGGTGAAAGTAGCCGCGGTACCCTTGCGTCATGCGACCCCTTCGGTATTCCATCAACGTCACCTTGGATGGGTGCTGCGATCATCGGGCGGGCTCAACGGATGAAGAGCAGCATCGTTACTGGGCCGAGTCCCTCGCGCAGGCCGACGCCCTCCTCTTTGGCCGCGTGACCTACGAGATGATGGAGCAGGCGTGGCGGCCCGCGGCACGGGCGTTGGAAGCGGGCGTGAGGCCTGATTGGATGGCCGCGTGGATGGAGCCGTTCGCCCGCACGATCGACGTCGCAAAGAAGTACGTCGTGTCGAGCACCTTGGAGCGGGTCGATTGGAACTCGGAACTGCTCGGCGGGGACTTGCGCGAGGCCGTTGAGCGCCTCAAGCGGGAGCCGGGCAACGGGTTGTTCGTCGGAGGCGTGAAGCTGCCGCTGGCGTTGGCGGAGCTGGGGTTGATCGATGCGTACGAGTTCGTGGTGCAGCCGCGGCTGGCGGGCCACGGTCCGACGCTGTTCGCGGGGCTGTCGAAGTATGTCGATCTGAAGCTCGTGGGCCGGCACGAGTTCGGCTCGGGGGCGGTGGCGCTGCGGTATGAGGCGAAGAGGTAGGCGCGGGCTTTGTTGCGCGCGGCGGGCACGCCGTGGAAGAGGCGGGATGTCGGGTCGCTTCGCTGAGGAGTCCGCGTGGCGGGGAGACGTCGCATTTAGCGACTGAGAGGCGTTTTTAGAATGTCGCTGCGCGACACCCTCTCCACGGGTTCCGCTCGGCCGCCCCCCCACGGTGGCGACTGTCGCTCCACCGCGTGGCTACACACCGGCGTCCCTTGCGGGACGCTCAGCAAAGAAGGCGGCTCAAAGCACAAACCCTCCCTAGCAGCCAACGTTACGTGGGAGTGGGTTCTTGGGACGCGGGGTCTGTCGGAGGCGCGTACACCCTTCGCCATGTGGTTTCGAGCCATTTCTCGTCCCACGGCAGGCGGCAGGTGGTGCAGATGCCCGATGCGCGTCGCTTCGGAAGCCGGACATGGCAACGCGGACAGTGGCGGAAGCGGTTGCGTACGAGGTATGCGAGGTGGTCGCGGTGCTTGCCGACGAAGAGAGACGGAATCGCTCCAACAGGCAGGATGAAAGTCCAGAAGCAGTCGCTTATGACGAAGGTGTCCGCCTCGACTCGACGGACGAACCAGCTCACGAGTACGGCCGTGATCACGAACATGATCATCAATGAGACGATGTCCAGCCAGGGCCGCATCTTCGGCGGCGTTCTGAGATGGCTGAAAGCTTCGAGGGTGAAGCGAGTGGGCTCACCGTGCGCATGGGTCCACAGCTCTTGCAGCAACTTCTGTGTGTATGCCCGACCGCACTCCGGGCATCGGCCGACATTGCGGAGTCCGGCGAGGTCGTGGCCGCAGCCGGTGCAGATGCGGTAGTTGCGTTCGGAGACCTTGTTGAACGCGCGGCGATCCAAGTGCCTCAGGAGGAGATAGCCCAAAGCAACGAGCGGTACGATGATCGAGTAGAGAAGCAAGAAAGGACGCGCGATATCGCTCTCGACGAGCATAGCCATGGCGATGACCGCTCCCACCCCCAGGGCACACGGACCGAGCCGCCGAGACATGTCGGCAATGTCGGAACGCATATGCATGTGGCTTTGGTGTCGTGTCATATTGTCGGGTGGTAAGGGTTGCCGGTGAGAGAGTAGAGGATGCGAGGTGGCAACTGCGTCGTCTGTTCTCCGCGTTGCTCTGCCTACTCCGCGTCCTCTGCGTTCTCTTCGAGTCTGTCCAACACCCCGAGCTCGCGCTCGGGGCTCCCTATTCAAGGCACACCGCTCTGGTCCCCACGGCGGTGCCACCGGGAGATCGTCAAAGGGATCTACATCAACCCATGCGCGGGCTTGGGCAGATCCTCGCCGACCTTCTCGCGTTTGGGTTCGGCGTTGAGTTCGACAGCGGAGTAGAGCCAGTTGTCCTCGTTGACGCGGATCATGAGGTGGACGGGTCGGCCCCAGAGGGCGCGGAGGGATTTCAGGGCCTGGGTCGCCTTGGAGGCGTCGACCTCAAGCCCGACGAACTGGTGGGAGAGGAAGAGCTCGCCGCGGTTCATGTAGTTGCCATCGACGACATACAGGAACGGCTGGCCCATGTTGGTCATCTGGAAGAGCAGTGTCTGCTTGATGCGGTCAAAGTCGCGCGTGACGATGCGAACCTCGCCGGTCTGCGGGTCCTTCCTGAACTGGTACATCTGGTGGCGCTCGACGAACTCCGGCGTGAGGAACTCGTCGAGGAACGAGACGTCGTTGTAGATCCGCCGGACCTCAAAGATCTTCTCCCGCCCTTTCATCGACTTGTCGTCGAAGGCCTCTTTCTCACCGATCGAGTCCAGCCGCTCCCACGCCGGGCCGTGCTGCCCCCGGTTCCAGCGCCGCTCGATCTCCTTCCACAGCTCCACGCCGATCTTGTACGGATTGAACCCGCCGGGCGGCATGTGCACCACGCCCGAGTGCTGCTCGGCGTAGTCGATGATCTCTTTGGCCTCGAGGAAGTGCTGGGTCATCAGCTTGGAGTGCCAGTACGTCGCCCACCCCTCGTTCATGATCTTGGTCATCCCCTGCGGCGCGTAGTAGTACGCCTCATCGCGAATGATCGAGAGGATGTCCTGCTGCCACTCGTCCAGCCGCGCGTGCCGCAGCAGGAACAGCAGCACGTCGCGCGTCGGCTTCTCGGGGATTCGCCCCTTGCCCGCCGTCTGCTCCGCGGCGTGCGCATCCCGCTGGCGCTTCATCTCCCCCTCGGGATTGATGAAGGGGTCCATATACGCCTTGGCCGGCAGCTTGTGGGGCTCGAACTCCGCCGCACGATCGGGATCGGGCGCGTGGTGCGGCTCGTCGCGGGCCATGAACATGGAGTGCGGGTCGATCAGATGCTCAACGGCGAGGCAGTTGTCGATGAAGCGTTCGACGGTCTCGACACCCTGACGCTCGATGTGGCGGCGCACGCGCGTGGCGTGGTTGGCCATCTCGTTCATCATCTTGCGGTTGGTCTTGCTGAACCAGAGGTTGTTCTTGAAGAAGTCCGAGTGGCCGTAGACGTGTGCCATGACGAGCTTCTGATCGGTGACGCTGTTGGACTCCTGGAGGTAGGCGTAGCAGGGGTCGTTGTTGATGACCATCTCATAGATGCGCCCGAGCCCGTAGGCGTCGCGCTTGGAGAGCTTTTCGTACTCCATCCCCCAGCGCCAGTGGGGGTAGCGGACGGGGAAGCCGCCGAAGGCCGCGATCTGGTTCATGGTCTCGAAGTCGAGGACCTCGTAGACGACCTCGTAGAAGTCGAGCCCGTACTCGGCGGCCTTGGCCTTGATGGCCCGCATGTGGGCGAGGAGTTCGGGCGTGAGTTCCGTGTGCGGCGTTCCTGCCATGGTCCCCTCTTATCGGCTGGAGGCCGGTCTCCCGACAGACCATACGTGGGAGAAGGAGAAGGGATCGGGAGGAGGCGGGGTTAGCCGAGCGCGAAGGGGAGGGCGAGGAGGGAGGCGAAGAAGCAGCCAGTCAGCGTCAGCCAGAAGAAGGTTCCCCCGTCTAGTTTCTGGGTTCGCCCGCGGCTGGCCATGAGGAGAAGCTCGAAGCACACGGAGAGCGTGAACCCCGTACCGAGAACGATTCGGAAGAGCCACATGAAGAGGATCGGTCCACCCATCGAGTCCACGTCGGCGTTCACGGTGTCGATGGCGAACTGAGAAAGGACGCAGAAGCCCGCGAGCGGAACCGCGAGGATCGCGATGCGCCATGCGGCGCGGCGGTTCCTGGGCCGATCGGCGGCGGCGATGATCGCCTCGATTTCGAGCGTCGTGCCGCATTCGGGGCAGCGGGCCGATTGGCAACCTCGGAGCGAGTACGCGCAGTCGGGGCACTTCCATTCGCGCTCTGCGAGGAATTCGAGGAGGAAGGGGTGTGGGGTCTCTGGCATGGTGGGTCCGGGTCGAGTCGGGTGCTTTCGTTTCGTACGCCGGTCGGCGCGTCATGGATCGAAGGAACCGCAGATCAGCTGTTTGCTCTCAGAGCCCGATTATGGCGTCATGCTACCGCGCGGCGTGGACTTGCAAGGTGTGCCCGAGACTGGCATACTGACAACATGGGACTCTTCAAGAAGCTGCTGGGACGTGAATCGAACAGTTCATCGAATCAACCACCGGTGCCACCGCGTGGGGGCGGGGGTTCGTCCGGTCCGCCGCCGGTTGGTGCGGACGGTGGATCGATCCGGTTGAACCTGCCGCATGAGCCGAAGCCGGAGAACCTGCCGCTGCTGGCGGAGATGGTGGTCAAGAACGAAGCGGAAGCGGGCGTCACGCTCGACTACTCGATCGAGAGTCTGAAGGAGATCGATAGGGTCCTGTACCAGTTGCGTGCCGAGGGTGCCACGCCATCATCTGTGCCGGACATGGTCTTCTGCATGGGGTGCTATGTCGGCGAGGTGATGCGTCGGAAGTACGGGGGCGAGTGGGTCGAGCCGCGGGCGGACATTCCGCTGGGGCCGTTCCCGCTGCTGCGGTACGGAAACGGCAGCCACTGTGCGCCGATCGGGAAGGCGTTCAAGTGTCTCCAGAACGGAGCGGGTGACAGCGTGCACTACTTCAGCGGCGTCATGAATCCGGAGGCGATGAAGCAGGGTTGACTCGCCGGGTTCGGCACCGAACAACTTGGTATGACTCCAGACTTTCAACCGCGTCATGAGTCGGGTGCCGAGGGGCGTTGCGGCTATTCGTTGTGGGGCGAGATCGGCGAGGACTTTGACAAGCCCTCATTCGATCAGTTGCACGCGGCGTGCGGGCTGCCCGTCGCGGCGGCGGGCGCGCTCATGCCCGATGCGCACGTGGGATACGGCCTGCCGATCGGCGGCGTGCTGGCCACACGCAACGCCGTCGTTCCGTATGCCGTGGGCGTGGACATTGCGTGCCGCATGAAGATGACTGTGCTCGATCTGCCCGAGTCAACCCTCACCACCGAGCATGGGCTGAAACGCCTGACGGATGCGCTGGAGTCGCAGACGTGTTTCGGCATCGGCGGGGCGTTCCAGAGGCGGAAGATGCACCCGGTGCTGGACATGGACTGGAGCGTGTCGCCGATCACAGCGCGGAACAAGGACAAGGCGTGGAGCCAGCTCGGGACCAGCGGCAGCGGCAACCACTTCGTGGAGTTCGGCGTGCTGACGGTGCGCGAGGGCGCGCCGCACGGGTCGAGCGCAGTCAACCAATCGAGCGAGGGCGGCTCGCACGCGTGGTTCGACCTCGCGCCAGGCAGGTATCTCGCCCTGCTGTCGCACTCGGGCTCACGTGGCACGGGCGCTTCGGTCTGCGACCACTACTCGAAACTGGCGATGTCGCTCCGCCCGGACTTGCCCAAGGACCAGAAGTTCCTGGCGTGGCTGGATATGGATACGACAGAGGGGCAGGAGTACTGGAACGCGATGAATCTCATGGGCGAGTACGCCGCGGCGAATCACGCGTGTATCCACGCGGCCGTCGCGAAGCACCTCGGCGCAGAGGTCATCGCGGATGTGGAGAACCACCACAACTTCGCATGGAAGGAGACGCACACCATCGGCGGCCAGCCCGAAGAGGTGTACGTGCATCGCAAGGGGGCGACGCCGGCGGGCGCGGGCGTGATGGGTGTGATCCCGGGGTCGATGGCGCAGCCGGGATTCGTGGTGATGGGATTGGGGAGCGATGCGTCGTTGCACTCGGCGAGCCACGGGGCGGGGCGGCTCATGTCACGCACGAAGGCGAAGCAATCGATCGCGTGGGGAAACGTCAAGAAGAAGCTGAAGCAGCTCGACATCACCGTGCTGTCGGCGGGCGTGGATGAGGCGCCCGATGCCTACAAGGACATTCACAAGGTGATGGCGCGCCAGCAGGACCTGGTGCGCGTGGCCGCCCAGTTTGATCCGAAACTGGTGAAGATGGCGCCGGGTGGGGAGAAGGCGGAAGACTAAGTGCCCCGCGGCCTTACCCATTCAGCTTGCGGGCGACGTCAACGACTCGTTTGCCGATGTTCTCGACGGCGGCGCGCTGCTTCTCGTCCTTGATGATGCCCTTGTCGTCGAACTGCTCATGAGCCTTGACGAGGGCGATCTGGTCGGGAATGACGAGCGTCTGGATGTTGCCCAGGATGGCACGGAGGTGGACGAGGCCGCGCAGGCCGCCGAGCGCGCCGGGGGATGCGCCCATGATACCGGCGACCTTGCCAGCGAAGCACTCCAGCGGCTTCTCGTTCGGCGCGGGACGCGAGGCCCAGTCGATCGCGTTCTTGAGCGCGGCGGTGACCGAAGAGTTGTACTCGGGCGAGGCGATCAGGAAGCCCTGATGCGACTTCATCGCTTCTTTGAGACGCTTTGCGCCATCCGGCGTGCCCTTGGCCTCGAGATCCTCACTGAAGAGCGGCAGATCGAAGTCCGAGAGACGGACGACAGTCACCTCTGCTCCCGCGGCCTTCGCGCCGTTCGCGGCGTTCTGGACCATCAGGTGGTTGTATGAGCCGGTGCGGAGAGAGCCGGAGAAAGCGAGGATGCGGGGTGTCATGGGGACCTCGAGAATGGGGCAATGGGTATTGGAGGAGAAGAGGAAGAGCGGAGCATACGAGCACTGGCTGGCAGGCAACCAGTAGCACACGTGGAATGGTTACTCTTTGACGCCGATCAGGTCGAGAAGTTTCTTGCGGACCTCGGCGGCGTCGGCCGTGCCGCCCGAGAGCTTCATGACGTTGCCGACAAGGCGACCGATGGCCTGCAGCTTGCCGCCCTTGATCTGTTCAACGATCGGCGCGTTCTCGGCCAGCACCTGCCTGCACCACTTCTCCATGGCCGCGTCGTCACGGACGACCAATAGGTTCCGCTGGTGCGCGAGCGACTCCGGCTCCGTGGCGGCGTGCGCGGGCTCGCAGAGCAATCCGAAGAGCTCGTCCATGGACTGCGCGCTGATCGAGCCCTTCTCGCGGAGCGCACCCAGGCGGCCCACGGCGCGGGCAGAGATCCCGAGATCGCTGATGAGCGTGCCGGACTCATCGGCCGGCTCTGAACCTGTCCGTTCTCCGGCCCGCTCGTTCACGCGCTTCGCGCCGTTCTGGAGCAGGAGATTCGCAACAACACGTCCTGCCCGGTCGCCCGCGACGCCTGCATCCACCGCGCTCTGGAT
Source organism: Planctomycetota bacterium (assembly GCA_963204725.1). Classification (GTDB taxonomy): domain Bacteria; phylum Planctomycetota; class Phycisphaerae; order Phycisphaerales; family UBA1924; genus JAHBWV01. The sequence goes on along the minus strand of CAUJHH010000045.1, from coordinate 45,472 downwards.
CGCCTCGTCATAGAACTCGGCGACGGTGCGCTCTTCGACAAGCGCGATCGCCTCGCGCGCGTCGAGCCCGTAGCGCTCGCGGTACCGCCACAGGCGGGCGATCGGCAACTCGGGGACTCGCGTGCGGACGCGCTCCCGCCACGCGTCGTCGATGGTCAGCAGGGGCAGGTCGGGATCGGGGAAGTAGCGATAGTCGTGGGCGTCTTCTTTCTCGCGCTGGAGGAACGTCGTGTGTGTCGTGTCGTCCCAGCCGCGCGTGGTCTTGGAGCCCGGACCGAACTCCAGCCCGTCCTCGAGCCACCGGCGCGGCTGCTCTCGCGCCTCGTACTCGATCGCCCCCTTGATCGAGCGAAAGGAGTTGAGATTCTTCACCTCGACGATGGGCGTCGTCGCCGTGCGTCCATCCTTCAGATGGATCTTCAGGTTGATATTCGGCTCGAAGCGCATCTGCCCCTTTTGCATCACGCCTTCGGTCACGCCGAGTGCGCGGCAGGTCATGCGGAGGAGTCTTGCGAACGCGACGCACTGGTCGGCGGATGTAAAATCGGGCTGGGTCACGATCTCGAGCAGCGGCGCGCCGGCGCGATTCAGATCGACGATGGAGAAGTCGGTCTCGCGGGTCGTACCGCCGCGGCCCCCCGGAAGCTCGTGCATCAGCTTGCCAGCATCCTCTTCCAGGTGCGCCCGGATGATGCCGATTCGCGAGAAGCCCTTGAGCGGGTCGGGTTCGCCACGATCGTCGAGCTCCGGCACATCGATCGCGCCGTCATAGCAGAGGGGCATGTCGTACTGGCTGATCTGGTACGCCTTCGGCAGATCGGGATAGAAGTAGGACTTTCGGTCCCACTTGGTCGAGCCCGACACGCGGCAGCCGAGCGCGAAGCCGACGAGCATCGACATCTCGACCGCGGCGCGGTTGAGCACCGGGAGCGACCCGGGGAGGGCGAGCACGACCGGATCGATAAGCGAGTTGGGCGGAGGTGTGGTCGATGCCGATTCGCCGAAGCCGTTCCTGGAGTTGGCGGGGTTGGCGGCGCGGCTGAAGACCTTGGAGCGGGTCGCGAGCTCGACGTGGATTTCCATGCCGCAGACGAGCGTGACTCGCTCGATGTCGGAGGGGGTGTAGGTGTGTGGGGCGGTGCTTGAAACGGCCATGAGTCCATCGTAGCGATGCGATGCAAGCGCGCGACGCTATTCGCCGCCGGCCCACGAGGGAATGACCGAGAGGTCCACACCGAGCAGCGGTCCGACGATCGTCGTCGAGAGCAGCACGACGAGCGCGATGCCGATGATGTCGAGCACGAGACCCGCCTTGACCATGTCGCGGACGGAGACATAGCCGGACGAGAAGACGATGGTGTTCGGGGGCGTGGCGACCGGAAGCATGAACCCGCACGAGGCTGCCAGCACGGCGGGGAGCAGGAGGAGGTACGGGTGCACGCCCATGCCCACGGCGGCGGCCCCGAGCACGGGCATCAGCGCGGTGGCGACTGCGGTGTTGCTTGCCAGTTCCGAGAGGGCCACCACGGCAACGGCGAGGACGGTGACGATCAGGATCGGGTGCATGCCGCCGAGTGAGGTGAACTGCTGCCCGATCCACTGGTCGAGCCCGGTGGATGACATCGCGCTCCCGAGCGAGAGGCCGCCTCCGAAGAGGAGCAGGACGCCCCACGGGATCTTCACGGCGGTCTTCCAGTCCATGACCATGCCGCCCGACACGTTGCGATCCTCAGCCGCGGGCCCGACGCGCCCGCGTGGGATCGCGAAGAGCACGATCGCGGCGGTCATGGCGATCACGCTGTCGTTCAGGAACACGAACGCGGGAATGTCGTCGAGGCGTGAGCGTGCGACCCAGAGCACTACTGCGATCGTGAAAGCGGCGAAGACGATCCATTCCGAGCGCGTCGGGGGGCCCAGGTCGCGGAGCTCGCTCCGGATCAGCTCGCGCCCGCCCGGGATCTCCCGGAGTCTGATCGGGAAGACGACATAGACGAGCGAGGCCCAAGCCAGCGGGAGGTACGCCCCCATGAGGGGCACGCCGACCCGCATCCAAGTGATGAAGTCGATCTCCTGGCCATAGACCTTCTTCACGTAGCCGGCAAAGACGAGGTTGGGCGGCGAGCCAATAAGCGTGCCGATGCCGCCGATCGATGCGCCGTATGCGATCGCGAGCATGAGGCAGACCGAGAAGTTGCGGGCCTGTCGCTGGGCTTCGGCGCTCGGGGCGCTCGCGGAGTCGCTGGTGCGTCGCCTGACGAGCTCGACGACCGAGGCGCCGATCGGGAGCATCATGACGGCGGTTGCGGTGTTGGAGACCCACATGCTCATGATGGCCGTGGCCAGCATGAAGCCCGCGATGAGGCGTTTGGGACGCGTGCCGACGAGCGTGATCGTGAGCAGGGCGATACGTGCGTGGAGCCCGCTGCGCTGCATCGCGAGCCCGAGCATGAGCCCGCCTCCGAAGAGGAAGATGATCTGATCGGCGTACGGGGTGCACGCGCCGGATGCGCTGACGACGCCCAGGAGCGGGAAGAGCACGACGGGCAGGAGGGACGTCACGGGAAGGGCGACCGCCTCGGTCATCCACCAGACGGCCATGAGCACGCCGACTCCCGCTGCGGCACGCGGCGCGTGATCGAGCGACTGGGGCATCATGGCGAACGTGAGCAGCGCGAGCGCCGGGCCGCCAATGAGGCCGATGCGTCGCACGAGCGAGAGGGAGCCGCCGCTGCTGCCGTCGTCCACGCCAATCGGGCTCGGGACAGATTCGGGGGCGCGGGAGTCGGTCATGGGGCCATCCTATCAGGGCGTCGGCGCCCCGAAGCCCGTGCGCTGGCCCGGAAACGCGAACGCGGCCCGTGGCGGGGCCGCGCTCGCAGCGTCATCGCGTCGATCGTCGATCGGAGCCGGCGTCACTCGGCGTCGGGGTTCACGTTGGCGGTCGCGGTGTTGGCGTTGGTTGTGTTCAGCCTTGCCAGCAGGCCGGCGTTCGAGCTCATGCCCGCGCCCATGGAGAGCTGGCCAGCGGGCAGGCGGTAGAGGTCCATGCTCAGAAGCGTCTGCGCATCATCACCGGGGAGCTGCGCGGAGATCTCGAGCACGGCGTGCTCCTCGGATTCGAGCGTCAGCGTCTGTCGTATGACGAGATTGTGCCCGAGGGCAAGGGACTCAAAGGCGAGCGACGTCGTAGAAGCTGCGGGCTGGAGAGCGGAGCCGATTGTCGCGTGGCACGTCTGCGCGAACGAGAGCGACTGGTCCGAGAGAGAGTCGTACCACGATGAGACAGTCGTCGACTCGGTCGTGCAGTGCGACAGGCGGCCGATCCCCTCGATCGGCTGGGCAAAGGCGATCCCCTGGAACGTCATCAGCACATTGCCGGGCTGTACATCCTCGATCGCGCTCAGTCCGACCATGGAGACGGACGTGCCGCGTTCGTTGGTGACGCGGATCTGTCCCTCCCACTCGCCCACGAACGCCTGCAGCGTCTGGATCTGTGCCCGGGCCGAGGGCTGATCGGTGTTCATTCCCTGCGGGGCGATGATCGGCGGCGGAACGCCAGCGCCCATGGAGAGAAGCACGGCCGCGGTGAGAGTGGCGATCGTCATGCGAGAATCCTCGATTGATGGATGGGTTGGCGCTATCGCGAGCGCGGCGGAGATGCCTCGCTCGGGGCACGCATCGGCGACGCGGCCCTGTACGCTCAAGCGCGAAGCGCGCAGAGGGTGCCAACGGTCGCCAGCGTGCAGATCGTGCGCGATTCACACGTTCTCGGACGTGGTGAGCGGGCGATCCCCGCCCGAGGATCCCCTGCCGTTAGGATAAGGGCATGCCCGAGCGGGATGAGCACGACGAGATGATGACCAGGAGCGTCGCGCCGGATCCTGATCGGCCTCAGCCGCCACGCGCGGATCAGGAAGCGGTCACGGAGCGGCTCGGCGGGCCGAAGATTCCATCGGGGCTTGAACACTCGGGCTTTGCATCGGACCCGGGCGAGTCGCTCCCACCCGGCACGATGCTGTCGTCACGCTACCGCGTGGTTGCGAAGCTCGGCGCGGGTGGGATGGGCGCGGTCTATCGCGCCGATGATCTCACGCTGAATCAGGCGGTCGCGCTGAAGTTCCTGCCGCCGAACGTCGCGAACGACCCGGCACGGATCGAGCGGCTGCGCCAGGAGGTTCGGATCGGGCGCGATGTCTCGCATCCGGCGGTGTGCCGCATCTACGACATCGGCGAGCACCGAACGCCGGAGGGTGTGCTGCCATTCATCACGATGGAGTACATCGACGGAGAGGACCTGGGATCGCTGCTGCGCCGGATCGGCGTGCTGCCCAGGGAGAAGGTGCTGCAGATCGTGCGCCAGGTGTGCGCCGGTCTCGGCGCGGCGCACGAGCGCGGCGTCCTGCACCGCGACCTCAAGCCGGCGAACATCATGCTGGACGGGCGGGGCAACGCCCGTATCAGCGACTTTGGTCTCGCGGCACTCGGCACGCGCGTATCGGGGAGCGACGCGGCGGCGGGCACGCCGCTCTACATGGCGCCCGAGCAATTGAGGGGAGAAGAGGCCACCGTCCGCTCGGACATCTACGCGCTCGGCCTGCTGATGTTCGAGCTCTTTACCGGCACGCGGCCGCACGATGGAGAGACCTTCGAGGAGATCAGGCTCGTTCGCTCCACGATTGCGGCATCCACCGAGCGCGTGCTCGACGACCCGACGCTCGATCCGCTGATCGCTCGCGTCATCGCGCGATGTCTGGATCCCGACCCGGCGCGCCGACCCCCGAGCGCGATCGCCGTTGCGGCGTCGCTCCCCGGCGGGGATCCCCTCGCGGCGGCGCTCGCAGCGGGTGAGATGCCCTCGCCGGACATGGTCGCCGAGTCGGGCGGCATCGGACGCCTGCACCCCGCGATCGCCTGCTTGATGCTCGCGATCAGCCTCCTGATCCCGGTCGGCGGCTCGATGTGGGCATCTCGATACGCCGCGTCGCACTACCAGCCGCTCGAGACGCCCCCCGTGGTGATGGAGCACAAGGCGGCCGAGATCCTGCGTGAACTGGGTGTGGCCAGAGACTGGTCGCAGACCGCGCGTGGGTATGGACGGCAGGACGGGTATATGAAGTGGGCTCTGGCACAGGCGGATCCGGAGATCGCGGAGCGGGCCCTGCGCGAGACGACGCCCCCCTACCTCTATTTCTGGTATCGGGCGACGCCGTCGTCATGGGCCGAGCCCGCGAACGCCGGGTTCTACCGAGGCCGGGTCACCGCCTCGGCACCCGCCCGCGGGATCGGTGGCGAGGTGTACGTCTCACTCGATCTTGAGGGCAGAGTGCGCCGCCTGTTCGTGCAGCCGCCGGAGGTTGCGAGCGAGGGACCGGCACCGGCTGCTGTGGACCAGAGCGTCCTGCTTCGCATGTGCGGGCTTGATGCAGCGGCGATGCGACCGGTCGAGCCGGTGATTCTCTTCGCAGTGCGCGCGGATCGTCGTCTGGCGTGGGAGGGATTCTGGCCGGAGCGCCCGGACATGCCGGTCCGTGTCGAGGCGGGCATCACCGATGGGCGCGTCTCGTACCTCACCTCGCTCTCGCAATGGGAAGTTGACAGCTTCACATCGGCATCGATCGATCCCGAGAGCCAGCTCGCGTCTCCGATCCAGGAGCGGACGTTCCAGACCTTCGGGGCGCTCCTGGGCAAGATTCTCTTCGTCGCGATCCTTGCGATGATCATTGTCGGAGCGTGGATCAGCAGGCGGAACATCCTGAACGGCAGGGGCGACACGCGGGCGGCGACGCGCTTCGCGTGGTCCATGGGCGGCACGATGCTGATCGCTCGATGGTTCATCGCTCAGGACCTCGTGCCTCGGACGCGATTCGACGTGCTCGACATCCTGGCGTGGGGGATGCTGGTTGCGCTCGGCTCGTGGTCGGCGTATCTCGCGATCGAGCCGATCGTGCGCCGGCGCTGGCCAACGACCCTGGTGGCGTGGACGCGCCTGCTGGGTGGACGACCGATGGACCCCTTGGTCGGCCGGAGTGTGCTGCTCGGTGTCTGCCTCGGCGTGATCGCGTGGGCGGGGTACCGGCTGGCGCACCTGCTGCCTCTCGGGAGCGACGTCGCGGCGAGATCCACCCTCGCGTTCGGCATCGATCCACCGTGGGTCGAGATCGGCGTGATCGCGACTGCGATATCGGTGCAGTCAATGATGGGGCTGCTGCTCATCCTCGTGCTGGTCGCGATCCGGCGGGCAACCCGTCGGACGTGGATCGCGGTGCTGTTGATGACGATCGTCTTCTTCCTGTTTGATGAGAGTCGCTCCATGGGCCTGGGCTCGGACGCCGGATGGGGAAACGCCGCTCGCATCGGGCTGCCGATCGCGTGGAGTCTCATCGCCGGCATGACACTGACCCTGCTCTATATCCGCGCCGGCGTGCTGGCGGCGATTTCATTCATTGTGACGGAGAGCATCGCACGCCAGATCCCGGCGCTGTCCGATTGGACGGCGTGGCAGGCGTGGAGCGCGATCGCGCCGACGCTTGCGATCGGGCTTCTGGCTCTGTGGGGCGCGTCGGCCTCGGCGTTCGGGAGATCGGCACGGGATGCCTCGCTCATCGACTCGGGGCTCACGCACCGCAGCCGCACGGCGTGATCGGGGCGTGAATGGGCCGGTCAGGCGGGGCCGTAGCCGCATCGCGCGAGCACGGGTGCGAAGACCTCGTCGAATCGGGCATTGAGCGCGGGGCTGATGTGATCGAGTGACTGGCCGGTGCGGCCGCTGTTGATGAATCGCTTGCCCTTTGAGCGAGCGGCGTCGCTGCCGGGGAAGAGACTCTCGGCCCCCACCGCCTTCTCGCGGTCCTCGGTGGCGCGCAGATTATCCAGTGAGCAATCGGCGACTGCTTCGGCGAGTCTCGACTCATCCACCGCTTCGCCGAGGAACTCGATCATCTTGCGCAGCTCTGCGTGGGTGTCGGACTTGAGTCGCTCGTAGGTCGTCCAGTGGCAGCGGACGCCCGCCGGGAGCTCCGGGCCGTTCACCCACGATGTGATGTGCGACTCCCAGGTTCCGAAGCCGAGCTGGAGCCAGGTTGGGTCACCGAGCTTGGTGATGAACGCACCGGCGTAGACATCATGGGGGATGTTCGCCCCGTTGAGCGCGTGGTATTCGTACCCCGAGAGCAGGACGTCCTTCGGATGGCGGCGGACGTGGATGACGGCGCGTGTCCGCTCCGCGAAGGGGTGCTTCGGGCTCCACGCGAAGTGGGTCTTGATGAGCGTGCGTCCGGGCCGATCGGGATCGATGGTGCCGCGCCCGTGGATGCCGGGGATCACGCCGTTGATCACCGATGTGTTGCCGATCGGTCCGTGGAGGTACCGATAGAGCAGGAATCGGAGCCACGTGTTCCCGGATCGGGGATAGGACGCGAGCCAGACCACTTCCTTCATGCGCAATCGCCTCCAACGGTTTGATGCTATCGCGATCGCGCGTCGGCGGCCCACCTACGGCGCGACGGACCGGCGTCATGCCGATCCGTCGCGTCATGGCTATCTGCGTTGTCGGTTGCTCGGTCCGCGCAGGTCGCGGGCCCGGATCACATCTTCCGCTTGAAGACGATCTCCATCATCTTGAACTCCTTGCCGTCCGGTCCGGGGCCATAGAAGTCCATGCGGTAGTTGTCCGCGTCGATGATGGTGCAGGTCTCTTTCATATAGCTCGGCTGGTTGGTCATCGGGTCGAGGTACTTGGCCTCCATCTTGAAGACCTTGCCGTCTTCGGACGCGGACCCGATCATGAACATGGTCATCGTTCCCATGTTGTCCATCCAGGTCCCCTCGTACTGCTTGGCCGTGTTGTTGTACCCCATGGTGCCGATGCCCTGGAAGGGCATCCCCATCATGTCGCCCTTGTGGTACGACATCAGGAAGCGGCCGTCGAGCGCCATCTTGCTCGAGCAGTACGTGGGAGACACATTCGGCGGCGCACCCGGAGCCATCCACCACGTGTTGGTCCCCTCCCACTCGCCGACCATCGCCGCGAGGAACTTGTGCTGCTCGCCCGGCGTTGCCGCGGCTTCCCACGCGGCCATCATCGCCGCCTCCTCGGGGGACATCTCGGGCATCTCGGGCTGGCCGGCCTTCGCCTTCTCGAGCGCCTTCTCCGCGCTCTTGGTCGCGTCCTGTGCGGCCTTCTTGGCCGCTGCCGCGGCGTCGTTGGCCTTGACCTTGGCGTCATTCGCCGCCTTGGCAGGATCAGTATTCTGCGCGAACGCGACCGGCGCGATGGCACCGACGAGCGCGAGCGTCACTGCGAGACGATTCATATTCTTGCGATTCATTCGATACTCCCTTGGTGTGACTGGTGTGGTGTGTGCCGGCGGCACATGGAATCAACCGATCTGAGCGACTCAGGCCTTGCGGCGATACTCGATAACGCCGGCACGAAACTCCGGCTGACCTGGAATGGTCTTGAACATCTCATAGGTGTGATGGTTCTTGCTGTGGATCGTTGTCGTGTTGCGCGACTTGGCGACAACGCCCATGGGGTCGCGCGACGATCCGAGCATCTCGATGACCGTCGGGCTCTTGCCCGGGCTCCCACGATGCACCAGCATCTGGGTGCACATCGTGTCCATCCAGTTGCCGACGTACTCCCCGGCGAGGGTGTCGTAGCCGATCACGCCCGTCCCCCTGAACGGCATCCCCATGAAATCGCAGGCGTAGTCCATGCTGATCCAACGACCGTCGAGAATCGAAGTGTTCGTGCTGACGCCGTCGGCCTGGATCGGGGGCTGGTCTGGCGCCATCCAGAAAGTAGACTTGGCCTCCCACGTGCCGACCAGGTCCTGAAGGCGAGCATGGTGCTCATTCGGGGTGGCGCTGCGCATCCACGCCTGCTGCATTTCTTCGTTCATCGGGTTCTTCCGCTGCGCTGATGTGGTTGGCCGTCCGTAGCGTGCCCGTCGCCAGCACTCCGGCGGCGACTCGGATCGCACGGTGCGAGTTCCCCTATGCCGGGGCTGCTCCGTGCAAAGACCAAACCAAGGGTACGTCGGGTCGAAGGCTCGAGCAAGCGAATCGCGAATTTTGTTTGGTCTTTAGAAGGAGAAAGTGCGCGAATGCCTAGGGTTGTCCATGGCACAAGGCACCTATCGCCCTCCCGCATCGTCGGCGATCGCAACGCGCTCGACAATCTCCAATCCGAACGCTTGAAGCTGGGGGTAGTCCGTTTGGCTGTTGGTGATCAGGCGGAGCTTGGTAAGTCCAAGATCACGCAGGATTTGCGAGCCCACGCCGTACTCGAGCATGGCGGGGTTCACGGATGTTCCGGGACGGTCGGCAAGATCCGCGTTGAACGGACGCGTGAGCCTTTGGGAGAGCGCGTCGCCGACTCCGGATGGGCGGAGGTAGACGATGGCGCCGCGCCCGGCGCGCTGGATCATGCGCATGGAGGCCCTGAGTGTCGCGCCGGTCGAGACGCCCTGCCCTGATTCCAGGTCGTCGAAGATGTCACCCAGCAGATCGCGCCGGTGGACCCTGACGAGTGTCGGCTCCGGAACCTGCGTGTGCACACCCTTTCCGTCGATGGTGCCGACGTCTCCAACAGTCAGGGCCAGATGGGGGAGTTGGTCGACGGGTGATCGGAAGGCAATGAGGTTGAATTCTCCTTCCGGGGTGCGGATCCGCTGGCCGGCGCGTGGTTCGAGGCGTTCGACGAGCGGGGAGGCGCTCAGACGGTGCTCGATGATCTGCGCGACGGAGCACATCTTGATCCCGTGCTTCTTGCAGAGCTCGGCGAGGTCGGGCAGGCGAGCCATCTCGCCGTCGTCGCGCATGACCTCGATGATGCACGCCGCGGGATAGAGCCCGGCGAGGCGGCAGAGATCGAGCGATCCCTCGGTCTGCCCGACGCGCACCAGCACGCCGCCGTCTCGCGAGCGGAGGGGGTTGATGTGGCCCGGCCTGACGAAGTCTGCGGGCGCGGACTTTGGGTCGATGGCGAGTTGGATGGTCTTGGCGCGCTCTCTGGCTGAGACACCGGTGGTGATGCCGTGCCTTGGCGCGGCGTCGATCGACACCGTGAACGCGGTGCCGCGGAAGGTCGAGTTGACCTGCGACTGCGGGTGCAATTCAAGTCGGCCGCAATCGGCCTCGGTCATGGAGAGGCAGAGATAGCCGCGCGCGACCGAGAGCATGAACGTGATCGCTTCCGGCGTGACGAACTGGGCGGGGAGGACGATGTCCCCCTCGTTCTCGCGGTGCTCGTCGTCGGTGAGCACCACCATGCGTCCGGCGCGGAGTTCTGCGAGCGCCTCCGGGATCGGCACGAAGGGCGAAGCGTCGGGCGGGATGTCGGTGGCCTTGGTGTCGTGCATGGCGAGCTATCGGGCCCGATTGCGGGCGTCTGGAGACTGGCTCCGGCGGATCGGGCGGCGGCTTGTACTGATATTGAGGCCTATCCGGTTGCCCCGTGGGCGGTTGTGGTGCATGGTAGATCGGCGGGCCGTCCAAAGAGCGCGGTCGCTATCACGTCCGAGAACTCACCCACACCACGCCCAAATCGGGCATCAACGACACCGGAGCCACTTCGATGCCCATGACTCGATCCTGCGTCACGATCGCCTCGCTCGCCCTCTTTGCGGGCGCCGCCCAGGCCCACGATCACGGGTACCTGATCTCCCTCGGACACGAGCACTCGGGCGGCGGGCACGGCAACATCCTCGAGATCGAGTTCGAGTTCTCAATCGCCCACACGATGCACGACCCGATGTTCGGGCTCCCCGGACTCTCCACCGACATGCTCTCGTTCGAAGAGATCATCGCCGATCCGAACGACCCCCACTATCACGACGGGATCGCCACCATTGCCGAGGGCTCCAAGATCCGCGCCGTCTTCACCCGCTTCGACGCGGGCGTCTCCGCCTATGACCCCTTCGACCTCTCGAATCACATGGAAGCCCCGGGCGCGACCTTCGTGGTCGGCACGGGCGGCACCAACTTCGACCGCGCCATCATCTGGAACCTCGATCCGTCGGCACCCGGCTTCGACGCCGGCGCGGGAGTCTGGACCGCGGACTTTTATATCACCGACGCCGCGGGCATCCACGAGGACAGCCAGGTCTACACGATGTCGCTGAAGATGGTCCCCGCGCCGGGCTCGATGCTGGCGCTCGGAGCGGCCGGCCTGCTGGCCGGACGCCGCCGGCGCTGAGCGGAGTGCCCGATCTCAATCCTGTCACTTCCAGCGTATCCGAGCGCACCGCGTTCGGATACGCTGTTTCTATGAGCCGCTACGACCAGTTCCAGCAGTACCGCACGCGCATGAACGCCCGTATCACGGGCGACGAGGGCGCGCGGGGCGTCGGCCCAGACGGGAAGCCCCGCGCCGGCGCCTCGCTCGTCACCAAGCGCTTTTTCTCGCTCGACCACCAGACCTATCAGGACGGTGCGCTGCCCCTCAAGACCAAGGAGCTCCTCGGGCTCGTGGCCTCCATGGTCTTGCGCTGCGACGACTGCATCGCCTACCACATCGACCAGTGCGTCAAGATCGGTGTCACGGACGAAGAACTCTGGGAGTCGTTCGACGTCGCGCTCATCGTGGGCGGCTCGATCGTGATCCCCCACCTCCGGCGCGGGGTTGAGTTTCTCGACGAGGCCCGGGCCGCGACTGCGCCCTAACCCATCGATCGTGTGATGGGCCTTGCTCGTTTCTCGCTACCTCGCGTCCCACTTCCAGCTCGTACGTCCCTCCGGGCCCAGCTTCTGGTTCAGGAGCTCGGCGCGGATGAGTTCGACGGGGATCGCGCCGCACTTCAGGATGGAGTCGTGGAACTCCTTCTCGGTCATGAGTCCGGAGTCGACGCACTCCTTACGCAGGGCCCGGAACTGCAGGCCGCCGATCATGTAGGCGATCTGGTAGAGCGGGCCGTAGTCGCCCCCTATGAAGCGTCGGACCTCGCTCGTCGCGGTCAGACGCTCGTGCCCGACCCGATCGACGAGGAAGTCGATCATCTCCTCTGGCTGCATCTCGCCGAGCTGGAACTTCATCGAGACGATGATCCGTGCGGCGCGGTGCATGCGCCAGAAGAGCATGCCGATGCGCTGCTCGGGTGTCGCGCCATAGCCCGCGTCCCAGAGCGTCATCTCCCAGTAGAGGGCCCACCCCTCGACGAGGAATGGCGTGCCGAAGGTGCGCCGGTAGGTGCGCTCGCGCTGCGCGAAGAAGGACTGGAGGTGGTGGCCGGGGATGAGCTCGTGGGGAGCAACGATGCGCATGAAGTAGCGGTTGTTGCCGCGCATCGACATGAGCTTGTCGTCGTGGGCCATGCCGCTGGTTGGGTACGCGATAAGGAAGGCCTGCGGCCCGTACGCGGCGAAGGGGAGCGTGCGCTGGCTGTCGGCGGAGAGCATGGTCTGGCGCCAGATCTCGTTGGCGAGGTCGGGAACGGTGAGCATGTCGCGTGAGGTCACAAACTCGATCGCCTCGCGCGTAAGCTCGGTCGTGAGCGCGGCCTGCTCGCCGGGGCCGACGTGCAGCTTCTTCACGTGCTCCAGCCCGTCGCGCCAGTTGTCGTATCCGAGCTCGCTCGCGGCCTTCTTCATCTCGGCCTCGCACCACGCGAACTCTCGCTCGCCGATGGCGACGATCTCTTCCGGCGTGTAGTCGATCCACTCGGTGGCGAGGTCTTGGACGAGCTTCTCGCGTCCGATGGGGTCGCCAATGAGCGGGTCTTCGGGCTGGCCCTTGATGCCGGCGATGTTCTCACGCAGGAACTTCGCATACTGATCCAGCTCGCGCTGGGCCTCGGCGTAGGGCGCGCTCACCCACCAGTCGAACTCGGGGATGTACTGCGCGAAGTACTCGTTCCACTGGCGGAGCGTCGAGCGGAGCTCATCGACCGCGCGTGCCGCACGCTTGGCGACCACGGGCGAGACCTCGATCGGCGATCCACCATCCGCGCCCGCGGCTTTCCGCTGGTCCGCCGGCTTCTTCCCCTCCTCGATCCGCCCTCTCGTTTCCTTGATCTGCTGCTTGAATCCGGCGAGGAATGACGCCGCCTCCTCCGCATCCACACCCTCCAGGCGCGACCGCTGCTCCTCCAGCGACACGATTGCGTCGCGGAAAGGGAGGATCTCACGCATCTGGTCCCACTGGCGGCGCTGCTGCTCGATCTCGTTCATGTCGGATTCGAGCTTGGTCCGCATGAGCAGGTAGTCGACTCTGCCGCTGCGCCCGAGGTCGCCGTGGTTGACCGCCGCGAGCTTCGCGTGCCCCTCCGCGATCAGGGCCTCGCGCCTGGCCATCGCCACCTCGGACCACGCGGCGTCATAGAACACACCGATCGCCCGCTCGTCCGCGCTGTACTTCTCGATGAAAGTCCGCATGGAGTCGTTGTCGTCAAAGGCTGGGGGCGCGGCGAGGGCGCCGGTCGCCAAGCCGAGAGCGATCAGTGCGGAAGCGATGTGCCGGGCGGTGCGAGAGCGATTCAGGCGATGCATCGATGGCTCCTGCGGTCAGATAGGGCGCCAAAGCGGGCGGCTCCGGGGATACCAAGATACCGGCGAGGAGCGGGCCTGTCGCGGGGCTGGGGTAGAGGCGGCGGCGCGGTCTGCCGCGATGACCTGCGATACAGACTCGTTGAGGCCCTCCGCGTTGCGTCCGCGCCCCGCGAACAATCACCCGTGCCCGATGATCCGATTCCATCTCCCCTCGATGCCGACGGCTTCCTGCCCTCGGATGCCCCACCCCCATGGGGGAGCGAGGATCGCGATGCGCGCCTGAGCCGCCTGCTCAAGAAGGCCCGTGCCCTGCCCGAGATCCCCGGCGTCTACCTGATGAAGGACCACACGGGCGTGGTGCTCTATGTCGGCAAGGCGCTCCGACTCCCCGATCGCGTCTCGTCGTACTTCATTCCGTCCGCTGACCTTGGTCCGAAGAAGCACCCGCTCCTTGATGTGGTCCACGACTTTGAGATCCTCCCTTGCGAGGGCGAGTGGGAGGCTCTGCTCGCCGAGAACCGCCTGATCAAGGACATCCAGCCGCGCTTCAACGCGCGCCTGACCGACGACAAGACCTTTCCCTATCTGGTCGTGACCCAGCGCGAGGACTTCCCTCGCGTCTTCATCACCCGCAACCCCGCCGGAATCGAGGACGACGGCTCGGTGGCCCCCGAGATGCGCGGCGCGAAGATCTATGGCCCCTTCACAAACGTCGGCGCCCTGCGCGAGGCCGTTCAGATCCTGCAGCGGGTCTTTAAGTTCCGCACCTGTCGGCTGGACATCATCGACGGCAACGAGAAGAACCGCTACTTCCGCCCGTGCCTGCTCTACGCGATCAACCAGTGCACCGCGCCCTGCGCCGCCAAGATCACGAAGGACGCGTACCGCGTCGACACCGACCACCTCGTCCGCTTCCTCGGCTCGAAGCGGAGCGTGATGCTCCGCGAGATGAGGCAGGAGATGGAGCGCGAGTCCGGCGCGCTGAACTTCGAGCGAGCCGCCGTGCTCCGCGACCAGATCCGCGCCATAGAGCGCCTCGACGAGCGCGCCGACCGATCGGAGGGTTGGCAGCCCGAGACGGAGATCGAGCGCATCGATCCGAGGAAGGCCTTGGCCTCGCTCCAGAAGACCCTCGGGCTCGATGATCCGATCCGCTGCATCGAGGGGATCGACATCGCGCACCTGCAAGGGGGTGAGACGGTCGGCTCAAAGGTCTGCTTCGTCGATGGCAAGCCGCTCAAGAGCCAGTACCGACGGTTCCGCATCAAGTCCGTGACCAACGACGACTATTCGTCGATCCGGGAGGTTGTGAGCCGCCGGTATCGCGAGGCGGGCGCGGGCCAGGAGCTGTACCCGGAAGTGATCCTGATCGACGGTGGTCTCGGCCAGTTGCACGCCGCGATGGGGGCGTTCGAGCAGTTGGATGTCAAGCCGCCCATGGTCATCTCCCTGGCCAAGAAGGAAGAGCTCATCTACATCCAGGCGAGGACCGAGCCGGTGCGTCTCGGACGGGAGAACCTCGGGCTCCGGCTCTGCCAGCAGATCCGCGACGAGGCGCATCGATTCGCGCAGCACTACCACCACGTGCTGCGCCGGAAAAAGGCCCTCGACGAGGAGTGATCGGACCCTTGCCGACGAGGGAGCGGGGCGATCGCTTCATTCTCGGGCGATTCGGACCCTGTCCGGTTCGGATCCGCGCGCGGATCCGGTAAAGTCTGGTCTTATTCCAAGGGATTCGGGTGCAGTTCCGCGTTTCTCGGATGTGCGCTCGCGCGTCTGGGAGGCGTGGAAGAAGTCTGCGACGTGCGGCGGTGCGACCCCACCTCGCGATCAGAATTTCTGTCGTTCCGCGTTGCGGATCGCGCCGACATTATCGAGTCGGGCCACAACGCCCAGGGGAGAACGTGATGCACAGTCGGTCCTCATCGATCAGTCGCCCACGAACGACACGCCCCGCCGACCTCGCGTCGAGCGCGGGAGCCGTGATCGACACGCTCGAGCCCCGCGTGCTCCTCGCGGCGGACCCGATCACCACCGATCACCCCCTCTGGACGATGACCCGCTCCCCCGGCGCGATCACGATCGACGGCGATCTCAGCGATCCCGCGTGGCGCAGCGCGATGTCCATCACCCGCGCCCAGGCCTATCGCGAGAACAGCAGCGCGACCATCCGCATGCTCTACGACAACGCCGGGGTCTACCTCTCGGCCGAGGTGAGCGACGAGTGGATCTGGATCGACGGACGGGGCGACGGCGTCGGTCGATTCTGGGAGATCGAGCAGGACGACTCCGTCTCCTTCTACTTCGACATGGACAAGTCGCGCGACGCCTTCTTCGCGGATGCCGATCGCATGGTCGGCGTCGGGCTCGGCCCGCAGAACGGGCCCGAGAACGGCGAGATCGTGACGCGGTACAAGTGGATCAAGGGCGACGGGCTCGGCAGCGGCGTCGGCGTCAACTTCGGCGCGCTCCTCGACGACGGCATCGCCTACGCCTCGGCGTACAACGGCACGCCGAACGACAACTCCGATAGCGATATCGGCTGGTCAACCGAGATCTTCGTCCCCTGGGCCTCGCTCGGACGCACCTCCGCGCCCGCGCACGGCTTCACGTTCGCGATGAACTTCGACGTCATCTTCGACAACGACGGAGGCGTTCGCGATCTCAATGTGAACCGGCGCGGCGCGGACAAGTGGACGCTCCCGGGCATCATCGACGACCACCTCCAGGGGGTCCACTCCTCTTCGTCCTCCACGCAGGCCGGGCTCAAAGGTCCGACCAACTACGCCGAGGTCATGATCGTCGACGCCAACGCCGCCTCGGCGCCCCGCGCGGTCTCGGGGCTCAGCGCCGACACCGTTACCGGCTACAGCGCGCACCTGAAGTTCATCGCCCCCGCTGGCACCACCGGGGGCGCGGGTCATCCCGTCGGCTACCTCGTGCGCTACAGCTCGACCCCGATCACGTCGCAGGCCGCGTGGGACAGCGCGACTGTCTTCCACAACGCGTACGTGCCGCGCCTCGCGGGCGAGACCGAGGACATCCGTCTCATCGGGCTCTCTCCCTCAACGACCTATCACGTGGCGGTTCGCGCAGTCGACGCGCTCGGCAATCCCGCGCCGCTCTCCAACTCGTTCTCGTTCACGACCCAATCCGCGACCCAGGACCCGAGCAACGGCGAGCGCGTCGTTCCCTCGCCGATGGGTCGGACGTTTGTGCTCGAGAACGGCACGCCGTTCGTCATGGTCGGCGACCACATCGGCTCGTCATGGAAGTACTGGCGCAGCACCTACCCGGGCGACGTGTGGGACCGGACCAACGACATCTTCCAGAACTTCTACGAGAACACACCCGTAGAAGGAACCTACGACGCCTACATGGCCGATCTCGCTGATCAGGGCATCAACACGATGCGCGTCTATCTCGAGCTCCAGTCGGACATCCACAACGAGGACAACCCAGACGGACCAAACGGATGGTACTGGCTCGAGTACCCGCGCGGCACGTTCAATCCCGACATGCGCGACCACATGCTCCTGCTGCTCGAAGCCGCCGAGCGCCACGACATGCACCTGATCTTCTCACCCTTCGGCTCCTACTTCTGGCCGGAGACCTTCGAGACGATGACGCCGTGGCACACCTCCGCGGGTGGCCCGCTGACCGACCTCGACAACTTCTTCCAGACGCCAGAGACGCTCGACATCGCCAAGAACCGCATGGACGTGGTGATCCAGTGGCTCAAGTCCAGCCCGTACGCGCACCGCGCCATCGGCTGGGAGGTCATGAGCGAGTGGGACGCCATGTGGACGCAGAACGCGGAGGGAGACTCGACCCCCTCGCGCGATCCCGAGATGCAACGCCGCGCGATCTTCATTGGCGAGCTCGCCTCTTACATCAAGCAGCAGGATCCGAGCCGCCTGGTTCTCCAATCCACGATTGCGCCCGACCCGCGCGGCCCCGTCGCGCGCCTCGCGTTCAACCACCGCGCGTTCGACGCGGCCACGCCCCACCTCTATGCCATGGGCAACGAAGAGGGCGTCAACAACCCGCACGACGACATTCTCGTCAAGCCCGCCTTCGACAACGCCAACCTGACGGCGTACTGGATCTCCAGCGACGAGCTGCGCCGTCCCGTGATCAACGGCGAGTGGGGACCGACGCGCGAGGTCTGGCCGGGCGGAACGCCGACGTACTCGCCCGATTTCACGGCCGACGACGACAACGGCGTGTATCGCGTGATGATGTGGTCGGGGCTGGCGAGCGGACAGGTCGGGACGGGGCTCCGCATGCCCTCGGCCACGCTCGCCGACAACGGGTTCCTCCTCTCGGACATCATGCGAGGGATCCAGACTTCGGTCCGTGCCTTCACCGACTCCTCCTATGTCGGAGTCCCGGGCGTCGCCATCGACTGGGCCGACTTCGCGTACAACACGCTCGCCGGACGCGTGTCTGCGTTCAGCCCGACCGGCAAGTCCGTCCACGCATGGGGAGTCTCCGACGGCGCGCAGGGCATCGTCTATCTCCTCCACGATCGAAACAACTCCGCCGGCACCGTCGGCGACGCCGTGCTGTCCGTCGCGGGCCTCGACCGCGACATGGTCGTCGATGTCGAGTTCTGGTCACCGGATGCAAACCAACTCGGGCCGATCTCCGTGACCGAGGCGGTGTACGTCGGCGTCGGCAACCTCTCCCTCACCCTCCCGGCCTTCAACGAGGACCTCGTGCTGAAGTTCAGGGCCCGCCCGAAGGCGCCCGAGCAGCCGCAAGTCGTCGTCGGCCTTCGCGCCGGGCCGCGCCAGCTCACCTTCGCGCTCGACGAGGCCGGACGCCCCTTCGCGACGCAGGTCCACAACGTCACCGGCGCGACCACGGAGATCAGCATCGCCCGGATCACGCGCTTCATCGGGCGCATCACCGACATGACCGCGTACGTCCGCGGCACCAACACGAATGTCGCCTACCTCGCCGCGACCGATGAGAACCGCCACCTCTGGCTCTTCACCGGCAATCTGCTCAACGGCGTCTGGACCGCGCGCGACCTCACGCAGGAACGCAACTTCCCCGGCGTCACCGGCGACCTCACCACCTACCAGCCCAAGTGGGGCTCCATCCACATCGGAGGCGTCGACGCCAAGGGCAACGCCATCAACTACTGGTTCACCGGCGGCCTCCCCGACTGGCAGTTCGCGAACCTCACCCGGCGCATCAACGGCCCCACGCTCGTCGGAGGCCTCACCTCGTACGTCACGTCGTGGAACGGGCTCAACCTCGCCGGCGTCAACTCCAGCGGCGACGTCGTCGTCTACTGGTGGTCCCCCGCGCTCGGAGAGGGCAACTGGTCGTTCCTCAACATGACCCAGCGCTTCTCCCTCCCCGCGCTCGTCGGACAGATCGACGCGTTTGTCTCCGCGGGCGGCGGCCTCAACATCGTCGGCGTCGATGGCGCGGGCGATCTGCAGCAGTACTGGTGGAAGCCCGGCCTCACCCCCGAGCCCAACCGCTGGCGCGTCCGCAACCTCTCGGACGAGTCCGGAGGCCCGACCCTCCAGCCCGGCGCACAGGGCTTCGTCGCAGCCGATGGCAACATCTACGTGTTCTCGACCACCGCCGACGACGATCTCATCGCCACACGCTACCACCCCACCTCTGCGACCTGGCTCTCGACCAACGTGACGCAGGAGACCTCGTCGAGCGAGGTCGGCTTCCCGATCGGCGGCTCGATCTGGGGCTCGATCCTCCGCGTCGGCGCGAGGGCACGCTCCGGCGACCCGACCCTCATCCTCTATCGCTTCGACCCGACCGGCAACGTGTGGTCCGCGCTCGACACGGGAGAAGTGATCGCGGGGTAAACGCCACCCTTGCCATCAACGCGGGCGCCGGCGTAAGAATAGAAGCGCCATCGAAACCACCCCGGCTCCTGCGGGTGCGGGGATGACCGTCAGAAAGACCGGCCCATCGAACCCCATCGCCGCGCCCGACGCGAACACATCCACGAACGCCCCCGTCACCGCGTCGTAGCGCAGCACCTGGTCGTTGTTCGCCGACGTCACATACAGGTACCCGTCCGGCGCAACCACCATCCCCACCGCGCCCGACAGGCCGCCGGAGCCCGGCGCGACGAGGTTGCCCAGGAACGCACCGGTCGATCCGTTGTACCTTCGCACCGAGCTGAAGCCCTCGCTCGTGATGAGAAGATCGCCGTCCTCCTCGAACAGCAGCACGCGCGGGCGCAGGATCCCGGTCACGAACGCACCGAGGAACGCGCCCGTCTCCCCGTCGTACCGCAGCACACGATTGGTGTTATAGCTGGGAACGTATAGGTTGCCATCCGGCCCGAACGTCATCCCGTTGTCCGCGCCGTTCAACCCACCCAGTCCCGGCGTCACCATCGTGTCGATGTACGCCCCCGTCATTCCATCAAACCGCCGCACCGAGTTCTGCGTGAAGGACGCGACGCAGAGGTTCCCGTTTCGGTCCCAAGCCAGAGACGTCGGCGCATCGAGCCCACCCGCGCCTGTAAGGACGAACTCGTCGACCTTCGCGCCCGTCCTCGCATTGAATCTCAGCACGCTGTCGGTGCCCTCGCTCGCGATATAGTACAGGCCGTCGGGGCCGATGCGTGTGCAGAGGGGACCGTCGAGGCCGGCTGCGCCGTCGATCGAGCCGATCGGAGCGCCAGTGGCAAGGTCCAGACGCACGATGTTGTCCGAGAAGAACGATGTGACCAGCAGTTCCGGACCGGCCGCCGCGTCCCCCGCGAGCGAGCCGACAACGACTGCCACTCCCGCGGCCACACCACAACCCACTGTTCGACCACGCATGCTCGACTCCTCTTCAAACGTATGTTCAGGTTGACCGCTTGCCCCGTGATGCCCCGCGCACACCGTGTTTCCCTGCCGCGCTCGACGCGCGATAGCGGCGTTGGAGCGCCGACTTGCCGCCCGACACCGGGGGCTGCAGCCGGTGCATCGCGTCGAGGGCGCGCATCGCCTCCGGCCCCGCCACACCTCGTGCAATCAACGCCTCGGCCTCGGCGAGCAGCACATTCGTGCTGAGCCCGGTGTACATCTGCCAGTTGAGCATCGCGTTCTCCGACCAGTGCGCCGTCTGGAGCGTGTGCCCCTCGCGATCGACCAGCACGTTGAGCATCGAGCTCCCGTCGGCGGACATCGACATCCACTGCCCCGGTCCCTCGCGCCACGCGCGCTCGCCCCGCGCATCCAGCACGACGTGTGTGCCGGCGATCTCGATGGGGGCAAAGGCCTTGATGCCGACCGCGACGTGTCTCGCCGACGCCTCTGCCAAGGCCGCCGCCAGTTCTTCCATAAACACCGGGCACGCGGTCATCAGCACGAAGTCGCTCGCCCCCGCGATCATCGCGCGGGCCCGCTCCAGCGCGGCGTCGAGGTCCACGATCGCGTAAAGCCGGTCATCGGGCTGCGGAGCTTCGGTCGTGGCCAGCTCGTGGGCCGCCTGCGCCGCCGCCCGCTCCAACCGTCGCACGACACTCGCGCCGATCTCCGACACGGGAACCGCGCGGTAGAGGCGTCCATCGTGCTCGTCCGCGCTCAGAACAAAGCCCTTCGATTCGAGCGCTTCGAGCGACTTATAGAGGTTGCCCGCCGGACGCCCGATCCCTTGGGCGATGCGGTAGCCGGTCGACGCGCCGACCCGCACAAGAAACGCGTACGCCTCGGCCTCGAGCGGGGTCATCCCCAGCGCAACGAGTGCTTCGGACGGTCCATCCCCGAGGGCCGCGACGCGACGCTTCTGCCTCCCGTTCGCTTGAACTCTCTTTGGCTGCATATTCTTCTCTCATGAGAATAATACACACGATCCGACTTCACGCAAGGTCAATCCGACGGAATCGGGCGATCATGGCTTCTTGCCCCCCCAACGCTGAAAGAAAGCCGCCGGATCACAAACTCCATCCGATCGCAATCCCAACAATGGTCCATGGCTTCCCCTCACACTCACCGAGTTGTGATCCTCGGTGGCGGCTTCGCCGGTCTGCACGCCGCCCGGGGGCTCGCCCGTTCGGCCGTCTCGATCACCCTGATCGATCGCCAGAACCACCACACCTTCCAGCCCCTGCTCTACCAGGTGGCGACGGCGATGCTCTCACCCGCGAACATCGCCGCGCCGATCCGCCACATCCTCGCGTCCCAACGCAACGCCGAGGTCGTCATGGGCGACGTGACCGGCATCGATGCCGACTCGCGAACCGTCCACCTGGCCGACGGCGGCGCCGTCCCGTATGACACGCTGATCGTCGCGACGGGCGCGACGCACTCGTACTTCGGGCATGAGCAGTGGGCGGCGCACGCCCCCGGCTTGAAGACCATCGACGACGCGCTCCAGATCCGGCGCAAGTTCTTGCTGGCATTCGAGTCCGCCGAGCGCGCGAGCGACGACGCATCACGCCGGGCCGCGCTGACCTTCGTCGTCATCGGCGCGGGGCCCACGGGCGTGGAACTCGCCGGCGCGATGTCCGAGATCTCTCGCTCGGCTCTCCACCACGACTTCCGTCGCATCGACACGACCACGGCCCGCGTGGTGCTGATCGAGGCGCAGGATCGGGTCCTGGCGACCTATCCGTACGCTGCGTCCGTGCGCGCGCTCAAGGACCTCGGGGCCCTCGGCGTCGAGGTGATGCTCGAGTCCCGCGCCGTGGAGATCGATGCGCGGGGCGTCACCGTCGTCGGGGCCCGCATCCCCGAGCCCTATCGCATCGACGCAGGCAACGTCATCTGGGCCGCAGGGGTCAAGGCCTCGCCGATCGCGGCGTCGCTCGGCGTGCCGCTCGATCCTGCCGGACGCGTCGCCGTCGAGCCGGACCTCTCCGTGCCGGGGCATCCCGACATCTTTGTCGCCGGCGATCTCGCGCGGATCGACGACCAACGCACCGGCTCGCCCGTCCCCGGCGTCGCGCCAGCCGCGATGCAGATGGGCGACCACGTCGCGCGGCTTATCGCTGCACGCGCACGCCGGAGCGCCTCGGGCGCAGCTCGCCATCCCGCGCCCTTTCGCTACAAGGACAAGGGCACGCTCGCCACAATCGGCCGCAATCGGGCCGTTGCCTGCGTCTTTGGAGGCGTCCACTCTGGATTCATCGCGTGGCTCTTCTGGGCGCTGCTGCACGTTGTCTACCTGATCGGATTCCGTAATCGCATGTTGACGATGTTGGAATGGGCATGGGCCTACGTCACGTTCAGCCGCGGTGCGCGCCTGATCACGGGCATGCCGAAGGACACTCCGTCCTGAACGCAGCCCCAGGGGGCGAAGCAGCGCGCCCCGTCACTCGCTCACGAGCGAGATGACCGCTCGCTCAACCTCGCCCTTGCTGAGCCACGACATGTCCGGCGTCGGGCGCTCCGGCGCGAGAACTCGCGCCAGCGGGCCGATCGGCCCCCATCGCACCGGATCGGTCGGACCAAAGAGCGCGAGCGTCGGCACACCGAGTTGCGCCGCGAGGTGTGTCGGACCGCTGTCGAAACCTACGAACGCCCGCGCATCGAGCAGCCGCGTAGCGAGGGTGTCCAGGTCACGGAGAAGCGTCCCTCCCAGCCGTTCGTGGAAGAGAGCCCACCTCGGCGCGCCCACGCCTGCTTCCTCGAAGGTGCCCCGCTCCGCCTCGCCCGCGATGAAGCGCACCGCGTGGCTCGGCACACACTCTTCGAGCGATGCCCATCGCTCGATCGGCCACCGCTTGGCGAGGGACCCTGCGCCGACATGAACGACAATCGGGCCCGCAGAATTGGTGTGCAGCGGGCCACACAGATGCCCGGGAGCGAGCTGGCGCGCGAGCGCCGCGTCCGGCCTCTGGAAGATGAACTCAATCGGAGCATTCGGAAACATCGCCCTCGCGTGCCCCTCCCACGCCCGAATGGCCTCGCCGTCCTCGCCGAACAGGAGGCAGAGCACACGCGATGCGGCAACCGGGCTCGACTCGCGCACCGCATCTCTCTCCATTCGGAACATCGCGTTGAACCGCGTCTGCTCCGCATCGATCGCCTCGACACCCGGAATGAACCGAGCCGCCAGCTCACTCTTGGACCGATCGCTCACCAACGCAACCCGCCCGTGCGCCGCCACCAGCGCTCGCAGAAGCGGCCACAGCAGCACCGAGTCACCGAGCGCGCCGCGATGGAAGACATATGCCGGTCCATCCGGATGAGATCGAGCGGGATCCATGGTCGGAGCGTATCGGCCCGTCGCTACCATCACCCCTTCATGCGGATCGTACTCCTGACCAACGCGGCGTCCGGCAAGGGAGGTTCGCACGCACTGGCATCCCACGCCTCCGAAGCCCTCACACGCGAGGGCCACGATGTCCGGCCGGTGCCCCTCGCGTTGGGCTGGGAGTCGCAGGCCGTCGATGCGGAGCTGATCGTTGTCTGTGGCGGCGACGGCTCGATCAGCGCCGCGTCCGCCCACGCCGCGGCGCGCGCGATCCCGATCTACCACCTCCCGCGCGGCACAGAGAACCTCTTCGCCCGAGAGTTCGGGATGCGACCCGATATCGCGCAGCTTGTCGAGGCCGTCCGCGCATGGCGCGTGGAACACTTCGACCTCGGCGTGTGGGCCCGGCAAGGCCTGCCCGATCGAACCTTCACACTCATGTGCAGCGTCGGATTCGACGCGGACGTTCTCCACGCGCTGGCGGCCCGGCGAACGGGGCCCATCTCGCACGGGTCCTACATCAGACCGGTTATCGATTGCCTTCTCCAACCGACGATTCGGAGACTCACCATCGATGTCGATGGCAAGACAGTGGTCGATGGGTTGAGCGGGCACGCCGTGGTCAGCAACTGCGGCCGCTACGCCCTGGGGATCGATCCCTCGCGAGACGCGAGCATGACCGACGGCGCGCTCGACGTCTTCTTCGCGCCGAGCGCATCGAGCATGCGAACCGTCGCATGGATGGGGTTGGCGCTCGCTCACATCGGCCGCAACGCGAGGTCAATCGTTCGGGCCCGAGGCGAGCGAGTGACGATCGGCGTCGCGAGCCATTCAACCCACGATCGCGAGGCCGCGCCCCAGGCCAGGTTCCAGCTCGACGGCGAGGCGATGGCGCAGCCGGATGATGGCGGCGGGTCCGCCCGCACCATCTCGCTCGGCGTGAGGCCACGGGTGCTCCCCGTGCTCCTGGCACGCCGCGCCTCTGCATCCAGAGCCGAATCAGGACTCTGAGAGCGCCAGCTGGTACCGCTTCATCACGCTGGCTCGCGTGATCAATCCCTTGGGTGCGCCCGTGATCGGATCAATGACGCACACGCACGCGACATCGTGCTGAGCGAACTTGTCGATCACGGTGTCGAGCGTCTCGTCGATCGTGACCGTGGGCAGGTCGGTGCGGAGCAGCTCCGCCACGAGCAGCAGCGGGATCGCCTCGCGATCCACGAGCGCAGCGCGGACGTCCTCTCCGGTCAGCATGCCGAGGTGCTTGCCGGTCGGATCGACAACCGGGAAGTCCGGCGCGCGGTGCACGGTCAGCAGATCGATCACCTTCGAGAGCGGATCGGACGGGTAGATCGGCTCCGGAGGAAGCGGCGAGAGCTTGATGGAAGAGAGGTGGACGCGCCGCATCACCGTGAAGTCACGCGTGCCGCCCAGGACCAGGCCGGACTGACGCAGCTTTGCGGTGTAGATCGAGTCGCGCATCCACCGCTGCGCAACCACGGTCGCGACGATGCAGGCGAGCATCGCCGGCAGGAGCACCTTGGGCTCGCGCGTGAGCTCAAAGAGCAGCAGGATCGCCGTGAGCGGGGCGAAGGTCGTGCCGGCGATCACGGCCGCCATCCCGACGAGCGCGTACGACGCGGGCGTGCCGCCCTTGGGCATGAGACCGATCTGCTCGAGGACCAGCCCGAACGCGCCCCCCGCCGTCGCGCCGACGAAGAGCGAGGGCGCGAAGACGCCCCCCGATCCGCCCGAGCCGAGCGTCATCGAGGTGCCCAGACCCTTGAGCAGACAGAGGGCTGTGAGCGCGAGCAGCGTCATCGGCAGGGCCTCGTCGAGCCCGGCGCGCGAGGATCTGTACGAGGCCGGATCCACGATGTCCGCGATCGTGGCGTAGCCGTTGCCGAAGAACGCCGGAACGTGCGAGTGGTACCCCATCGCGCCCGACGCAAAGGCCCAGATGATCCCGAGCATGCCGAGACCGAGAGCGCCGATCGCCGGGCGCATCAGCGGATGGGCGCGGACCTCGCCGAAGAGCTCCTCAAAGAAGTGCAGCATGCGCGTGAAAACGACACTCACGACGGCGCAAATGATGCCGAGCGCGATGAACGACGGCATCTCCGCGATCGTGAACGCGTACCCGGCCAGACCCATGCTGAAAATCGCCTCGTCCTTGCCGAGCATCGTCTGCGTCACACCGACCGAGAAGACGCTCGCCACAACAATGGGCGTGAACGTCCTGAGCGAGAAGTCTCTCAGCAGCACCTCGAGCACGAAGAACACGCCGGTGATCGGCGCGTTGAAGACCGACGCGATCCCCGCCGCCGCGCCGCACCCGACGAGCGTGCTCATGTCCGCCCGCCCGACCCGCAGACCGGTCCCCATGACGCTGCCGGCCGTGGATCCGATCTGCACGATCGGGCCCTCGGCGCCGCCCGATCCGCCGGAGCCGACCGTGGCGATCGAGGCCACAACCTTGACGAGCCCGACCCGGAGCGGGATGCGCCCCCCCTTGCGATGGATCGCCTCGATCACCTGCGGCACGCCGTGCCCGCTCGCGTCCCTCGCGAGGTAGTAGACAAGCACCGCAGTCACGAACGCGCCGAGAATGGGCGGGAGCGGGATCAGCCAGATCGGCGCCTCACGCAGCCACTCAATTGTCGTGTGCTCCGTCGCGTGCAGGGCCTTCGCAAAGCCCACAGCGCCGAGCGCCGTCACGGCGCCGACCACGCCGCCACAGAAAATCAGGTACCACTCTCTCCCCAGCCCCAGACGATCAAACACCCGGGAGAGTTCGAGCGAACGCAGGCGTTGGGCGAGCGAGGACCACGGTGCGGGCTGTTTCGGTTTCTCGGAAATCGCCGATGCACTCCGGTACGAGTCCGTCTTGGATCCCACAACTGCCGATTTCCCACGGCGCGATTCGAGCGAACAGAGGGGTAGGTTAGCACGATGAGCCCGAGGCTCGCAGTCCGTCGGCAGGCCGTCTCGATCGGCCCACACGCGACGATCGCCAATAACCGCGGCAACTCGACATGCTCACACGCTGTTCTCGGGACTCCATGTGGCGCAAAGCGCTGTCGCTTTCCGCGTCGAGGAGGACAGGGGCGCGAACCGAGCCACGTTGGCCGGGCCACTGTGGACACCACCGGGCGGACCCCCGGATCCGAGCCGCCCCGATCCGGTTTCGACACTCCTCAAAGGACAACACGATGAAACTGTCACAAAGAAAGCATGGCTCTAGGGCTGCGATCGCGCTCCTTGCGTTCGCGGGAATCGCTTCCTCGAATGCGCTCGCTCAGACCGCCTCGCTCGGCGTCGACGTCACGCCGAAGATCCTCGTCTCCGGCCAGAGCGCGAAGGTGGGCGTCCGCGCACACTTCCCCATCGAGGGCTACGCCTTCGCCTCCTCCATGTTTGATGTGCTTGCGAGCGAACCAGCGTGGACGATCGCCAGCTCCGGCGCCATCGCGGGCGACAAGGTTCTCAATGCCTTCGCCAGCCAAGTACACAATCCATTCCTCGGCGTCCTCGCCGACTCATCCAACCCGCTCCGCGTATGGAGCGGGGTGTTCAAGCCGACTTCCGAGGGCCCGGCGCTCGTCCAGATCAGCGCCGTGCCGAGCTCGTTCTGGTACTACCCCAGCGACATGACCTCCTCGGCCGCTCCGGCAAGCGCACACCCGGGCGTCGCATGGCTCATGGTCAACCCGATCCGGGCGGGCGCAGCCGCCGCGGCGCCCGTCCAGGGCACCGCTGTCGATGATGTCGTCGTAGACGGCCGGATCATCACCGCCCGGGTCGATGATCTGCTTCCCCCGCCGCCCACACCGAGAATCCTTGTGGGGCTCCTGCTCCACGCGGTCCAGAAGGTCCATGTGGGCGCAGTGCGAATCGGCTTCGATGAATCCCCGCAATCGTTCAGCGTCGCCGTTCAGGTCGATGGCACCAACCTTCCCCACGAATCGCTCAGCCTCAACTTCACGGAGATCGAGTCCTCGTCCGCACTCGATGTCCGCTCCGGCTTCCCGATCGGCACGAACGTCCAGGTCAGTCTTCTTCGGAACGGCAAGCCCGTCGGTGGGTTCAACACGCCGAGCTCGGACACGCCCCTCTTCCGTGTCGACCGCCTGCCGGAGGTCCTGACGTCGTCGGCCGAACCCGTCATCGATCGTGCTGGCAGCGGCGGCAAGCCCTCGATACAGGTCGCTCTCGGCATGTCCGGCGCCTACGACGAGCCCGTGCGCGTCCACCTGCCGAATGGATCGATCCTGATCGCCGACACCATCCACGTCGGAAGCCGGATGCGCGGCGTCAACAACCTCAAGCAGCTGGGAGTCGGCATCCACGCCTACACCGTCGAGGGCGCACGCACCATGACGATCGAGCCGCTTCGCCCGTGAGTCTCAGATACGCAGAGACTCTCTTGTCCTCACGAGCAATGCACGACGGGGCGGGCGACCGATCGCCCGCCCCGTCGTGTGTCCCGCCTCTCAGCGAAGCCCACGACGCGCCGCGACGCAGGGCGCGGCTCTTGCGTACGGGCCAACTCGGCATGCTAAACTCGGAGCACCGGTGCGACATGAGCGACGACCCCGCGAACATCACGCAGCTGCTCCATGCCGCTGCGTCGGGCGATCCGCGCGACAACGAGCGACTCATGCTCGTCATCTACGAGGACCTCAAGCGTCTGGCGGCCAGCAGGCTCAAGCGAGAGCGTCCAGGCCACACGCTCCACCCGACGGCTCTTGTCCACGAGGCGTATCTCCGACTGACGAGCCAGCGCACCGCGCAGTGGAACGACCGGATCCACTTCTTCTCTATCGCGTCGCGCATCATCCGAAGAATCCTGATCGACCACGCTCGAGAGCGGAACTCGCTCAAGCGAGGTGGGGCGCAGAAGCCTCTGAGCATCGGGAATCTGGATGTCGCCTCGGGCGAGCGAGACCTCGATCTGGTCGCTCTCGATGAGGCCTTGGGCGAGCTCGCCGAGCTCAGCCCGCGTCAGGCCCAGATCGTCGAACTCCGCTTCTTTGGTGGCTTGACGATCCAGGAGATCGCGGGCTCCCTCTCCATCGGAACCCGCAGCGTCGATCGGGACTGGCGGATCGCCCGCGCGTGGCTTTTCCAGCGGCTCGCGGAACCAGGCGTGGAGCACGACAATGCCCCTGGAGCCTGACATCGCTCGGCGCGCCCACGCCATGCTCATGCGGGCCATGGAGGCCGATCCGCCGCTCCGCCGCGACCTTGTCCGAGAGGCGTGTGCCGATGATCTCGCGCTGATGCGCCGCGTCCTGTCGCTCCTAGATGAGATCGATAACCCGAGCGAGTTCCTCGGCACGCCCGCTCTCAACACCGCCACGAGCCGCGCTCACACGGTCCCGGATGCGATCGGTGACTACCTCATCGTGGGCGTTCTCGGCGTCGGCGGGATGGCGTCGGTCTACGAGGCGATCCAACAGCATCCCAAGCGGCGCGTCGCCTTGAAAGTCATGCACCAGAGCATGGCCGGGCAAGAAGCGTACCTCCGCTTCCGATTCGAGACCGAGGCGCTGGCAAGGCTCCAGCACCCCGGAATCGCGCAGATCTACGAGGCCGGTGCCGCGTGCCTCGGCCAGCCCGCTCCGGCCCCCTTCTTCGCGATGGAGCTCGTCCCCAAGGCCGTGCCGATCACGACCTACGCGAGACAGCACAAACTGTCGCCATTCGCCTCGATCGAGATGCTCGCCTCGGTGTGCGATGCGGTGCACCACGGCCACCAGCACGGTGTCATCCATCGCGATCTCAAGCCGGCGAACATCCTCGTCGACGACCGCGGCCGCGCAAAGGTCATCGATTTCGGTGTCGCACGAACCACGGAGGCAAACGGGGATTCCATCACCCGGACCACCGACACCCGCCGGATCATCGGCACGCTGAACTACATGAGCCCCGAACAGTGCGATGCAGACGCGGACATCGACATCCGATCCGACGTCTACTCACTCGGTGTCGTCCTCTACGAGCTCCAGTGCCACCGTCTTCCCCACGACCTCACCGATCTCCCGATGCCCCTCGCGTTGCACACGATCGCCCACGAGCGCGCCACTCCCCCGAACCTCCCGCGATCGCGAGCGAACAGGGATCTCGAGGCCATCGTCATGAAGGCCATCGAGCGCGAACCGAGCCGACGCTACGACAGCGCCTCCGCGTTGGCGTCCGACCTCCGCCGATGGCTGAACCACCAGCCGATCGAGGCCCGCCCCCCGGGGGTCATCGAGCACTGCAGACTCTTTGCCAGACGCCACCGCGCCATCGTGATCGCAGGGCTCTCCATCATTGCCAGCATACTCGTTGTTGCGGCCATCAGCACCGGATTCGCGATCAGACTCTCCGATGAGGTCCACCGCAGACGAATCGCCGAGAGACAATCCACCAACGACCGCGATCGAGCGCGTTGGGAGGCATACATCGCCAAGATCGCCGGCGCTCTCTCCGCCATGAAGGCCGGCGAGTTCGAGCAGATGCGCAACCGACTGGTAGGAGCCTCCCACCCCAGACGCGGCTGGGAATGGGGCTTCCTCTCCCGGCTCGCCGAACGGAGCGCGAGCACGACAGTCGCCCACGACGGCATGATCCTCGACCTCGCCGTCGATGCCGGCTGGACACGCTTCGCCACCGCTGCCAGCGACGGCGTTGTCCGACTCTGGGATGCTCGAACCAATGCGCTCATCGACACCTACGACCGCAGCGAGTCCGGCGCACGAGTGCTCTGCGTGGCGTTCACAGCAAACGGAAAGAGCGTCGTGACCGGCGATGACGATGGTGTTGTTCGGCTGCTCGATGCGCACAATCTCGGCAACGCCGAGATTCTCACGAGGATGTCCGCCGCGGTTCGCTCCGTCGCCACGCTTCCCGATGGCAGGCTCGCCCTCGCCGCCGCCGATGGCGCGGCTCAGCTGTGGACGCCCGGGCCGCGCGCCGTCGCCGAGTTTCCGGCAGACCAGCCCGGCGGTATCCAGGGGATCGAGGCCGCTCCGAACGGAGCCGTTCTCGCCACTTTCAACGATCAGGGCCACATCTGGATCCGACGTGCCGACAGCCTCTCGGTCGACCAGCGCATCGAGTTCCCGGGCGGTGTTGTCCAGGTTCGCTTCAGCAATGATGGAAGGATGCTCGCGGCGGCCGGCGCGAGCGGCCGCGTGCTCATCTGGAACGCCAAGGATGGGTCGCTCTCGCACAGCCTGCCGGTGACTCAAGGCGTCAACACCGTCCGCTCGCTCGCGTTCTCCCACGACGACTCCCTCATCGCTGCAGGACTCGTCCACCGGGGGATCGTCATCGTGTCGATCGCCGACGGACGGATCGTCGGAGAGGTCGGCGGCCACTCCGAGGCGGTTTCCGCCCTCCGATTCCGGCCCGATGATCAGTTGCTCATCTCCGCATCCTGGGACCGAACACTCCGCACGTGGCGCACCGCGGAGTTCGGCTCTACCAGCGGCGCCACCACACTTGTGGGCCACCGCGGCTACGTGCTGGGTGTCGCGTTCGCGCCGGATGGCGCCTTGGTCGCATCCGGATCACGCGATGGCACGCTCAGACTCTGGGATCCGGATCTCGCGATCGAGATCTCACGCCCCTTGTCCGGTCCGTCAACCATCGCTGCAATCGAGTTCTCGCCCGCCGGCTCGCTGATTGCCGCGGCGTGCACCGATCGAATCGTGCGCATCGTTGACGCTGCCACAGGACGGGTGGTCGCACGGCTCGAAGGGCACGAGCGGTATCCCGCGTCGGTGGCGTTCGATCCGTTCGGCGAGCTTATCGCGACCGGCGCAGACGACGCGACCGCACGCGTCTGGGATGTGGCAACCGGGATCGAACGCCTGGTACTCAGAGGCCACAAGGAGCGCGTGAACGCGGTCCGATTCAGCCCGGACCGCTCTCTTATTGCGACCGGCTCGCGGGACACGACCATCCGCCTCTGGAACGCCCAGTCCGGAGCCGAGGTGGCCTGCTTGTCCGATCACACGTCCGACGTCTTTGCGCTCCTCTTCAGCTCGGACGGTCGTCGGCTCTACAGCGGTTCGCGGGATCAGACCGTGCGCGTCTGGGACGTTGAGTCGCGCACGTGCCTCAAGACGCTCGATGGCCACGGACAGAACGTCACCAGTCTTGCGCTCAGCCACGACCAGACCCGACTCGCGGCAGGCTCTTGGTTCGGCGAGATTGTGCTCTTCGATACCGGCACACTCGACCTCATCGCTTCCTTTCGAGCCCACGATGCGGCGATCCGGGGCGTCGCGTTCAGCCCCGATGACCGCTGGCTCACCTCTTGCTCATATGACGGCACCGTGCGCCTCTTCGATTCAGCGACGCGGAATGACGCCGAGGCTGCGCGAAGCCTCGCCGCCGCCGAGCGTGCGACCGCGATCCAACGATTGAGCCCCTACCTGTCGCCGATGCCGGCAGATCCGAACGACCTCATGGCTCGACTCGCCGAGGCAGGCATCGATCCCGCGCGCGATCCATGGACCAAGAAAGTCATCCTCTCAGCGCTCGCGCCGCCGGACGAGCGGTCATCACCGGATAACGCAGCGCACGAGCCGTGATTCGACTCACGCCGAGCGGATCAGGTCGCTTGGCGCCCCTTCCCGCGAGGGGTCCCGGCCTCTCTATCATCACACCTGCGGCTCCACGCGGCACATCGCCCTCGAACACCACCGCGGCCGAGTGCGCTCGCCGCGATTCGAGCGGACAGAGGGGGAGATTAACACGATGGGCATGAGACCCACGCTCCGAGGCCCGGCGATCTTCACCGGGGTGTACATGGCGGCGGCCGCCGCGCTCGCCCTCCGCGACTTCAACCAGGAGTTCATCTTCTACGGATTGGTCATGCTCGCGCTCATCGGCACCGTCTGGTGGCTCGACACGCGCGTAAGGCTCTCAGCCCTGAGTCTCTGGTGCCTGGCCATCTGGGGTCTGGCGCACATGATGGGCGGCACCATCGCCATCCCCGAACGCCTCACCGAGCCGGGCGAGCAATCGGTGCTCTACAGCCTCCGCCTCGCACCCTGGTTCCCCAAGTACGACCAGATCGTCCATGCCTTCGGGTTCTTCACCAGCACGCTCGTCGCCTGGCGCGCCCTCAACGCCTCCGTCGAGGGTGTCGCACCCGGACGCACGCTCCCCGCCACATTCGGACCGATCTTCGCCGCCATGATGGTCGGCATGGGCCTCTCGGCCATGAACGAGATCATCGAGTTCGTCGCGACACTCATCTTCCCCAACACCAACGTCGGCGGCTACGTCAACACCGGCTGGGACCTGGTGTCAAACCTCGTAGGCTGCGTTATCGCCGCAGTGCTGATCCGCGCCACCGCAACTCGACCGATCAGTGCAACTGCTTGAGCGCCTCGATGATCGCCTCGGGCTCGGCCCGCTCGCGATAGTCGGCGCTCAGAAACGCGTAGGCAATCGTGCCATCCCTCGCGATGACATACGTCGCGCCGAGCGGCAGCTCCCACGAGTCGTCCCCATTGGCCGAGGGCAGATCCAGCCGACCCTTGAACGCCTCGATCAGCGAATCGGGGAGTCGGTAAGAGACCCCAAACTCCCGCGCCACCTTGCTGCCGACATCGCTCAGGACGACGAACTCAAGACTGTTCTTCTCCTTCGTCGAGAGCGAACTGTCGGGCCGCTCCGGCGTGAGCGCGACGAGCTGCGCCCCCTCACCACGAATCTCGCCGAGGGCCTCCTGATACGCCCGGAGCTGTATGTTGCAGTACGGGCACCACCCGCCGCGGTACCACGTGAGCACAACGGGCCCCTGCGCCAGAAGCTCCGAGAGACGCACGCTCTTCCCCGTCGCATCGGCAAGAGTGAAGTCCGGTGCGCGGGCGCCGACTTTGAGCGCACTCTCAAGCACGCCGCTCTCCGCGACCTGACGGATGCCGTCCTCGTAGACCTTTTTCGTGTCCTCGGGCGCGGCTTTCTCAAACTTGGCGCGGAGCGCGTCGAGTTGAACCTGCAGCGATTCGCTCGCGGCATCCTGCGCGGACGCACTCGCCGTCATCGGCGCTTCACCAGAGATCCTCTGCCAGTTTGCGTCGGCTCGCGCGATGTTGCCGGCGCGATCCTTCTCGAACTTGTCGCGCGTGTCGTTCAGAAGGCCCTTGTAGAAAAGGAAGAGCCGCCCGCTGTCAACGATGAAGGACCTGGGATCGACCTCGACCTTGGCCCCGTCCTCGGCCATGGCCCAACTGCACCACCCGCCGTGAGCGGGGATGTACTTGTCGGGATTCGCCTTGAATGCATCCAGATTCGATTGGGAAGCAAACCGGTACGCGATGCCCTGATGGGTGAACTCAAACTTTGCGTCGCCCTTCTTCGGCTCTCCCCCACCCCCGGGAAAGTAAGACACGACGTCGTACCCACCGGCGCCAAGCTGCGTCTTCGAGAGGTTGTACTCCGACGTCGCTCTCACCGGCTCAACCCCCAGTCCCATCGCGCTCCCCGAACCGAGGAAGAGTGCGGCACAGACCGATAAACCGACGATACGGCGACGCGAGTGGCGTGCGTTCATGCATGGACTCCTGAGAAGGCATGGGCAATCTGCGGTGGTACCGCGCCCCGGGGCTGAGATGCCGCCCGCGTACCGAAGTTTCGCCGGCTCCCGAAGAGCTCCCACCCTCTTCCCGAGACGACGCACCGACACAAAGCGTGCCGGATTCATTGCAGAGGTCGCTATACTGGCTCTCTGCTGGCCCTGACGCGCCCGCCGGGCCCGTGAGACGAAACCATGGATCGCATGCGACGAGTGGCTTTGCGCCGAGCACGGCTGCTGCTGGCACAGGTGATGATGCTCCTTTGCGTTGCCGCGCGCCCTGTTGCCGCGCAGACCGCGGTCGACCCTCACGACGGCTCGAGCGCGCATCGGCTTGAAGCTCGCCCGTTCGCACACCGACCGGAGATCCTGCGCTCCGGCGTCTTCTTCAACGACCGATTCGCCTCGAACCGCTGGAAGCCGGGCGATCCCGATCCGCCACCAGTCCAGTCGAGCCACTACGCATACTTCTCCGAGCGATACATCCGGGGCGACCACGAGGCCACAAAGGCCTTCGGGCTCTGGCAATACGCGACGATCGCGACCAACGGTGTTGCCCAGGGCGACTATGCCGGCGGGAAGGCCGCGTTCATGGGGTATCTCAGGCACGCGCTCGCCAGTCCGGGCACGTGGCTCGCAGCCGACTTCGCGCGCAAGAGCAGAAAGACCGTGCTTCAGGTCACGCTCATGCCGTGGTACCTCTCCGAGTCATCCAACACAACACTCGTCGAATCGCCCATCATGCACGCCCACCGGCGCTTCTACACCTCTCAGGAGCACTACCGCGATCTCGTCTATTCGTACGCGTACGAGCTCATCACCACGATCGACTGGTCCGATCGCGTCAGGTACTGGGAGGGTCCGATCAGCGAGCCGCAGCGATACTGGCGCGGCAGCCTCGCACAGCTCTCCCAACTCTACCGGGACTTCGCTCGCGCCGTCCGCGATGCCGAGGTCGATGCCGCCGCCGCCGGCCTCTCCACGGGCACCTACAAGATTGGCGGCTCGTCCACCGCCGCCTGGTGGATGGCCATCACCGTGACCGACAGCCCCCCGGGGCCCACCGACGGCCCCAATCCCGGACCGCCGAGCCCACTCGTCGAGATCAACAAACGCCTCATCAACGACCATCTGATGGATCCGGAGACGCCGCTCGACTTCATCTCGTGGCACCAGGTCCGGGGCTCCTCCGCGCTCCATCCGGACGATCCGTATCCCGGCCTCCCCGAGTCCGCCTTCGGAGGCGTCGAGCCCGGCTGGTGCTCCACGGCCGTCGCCACCACGCGCGCCTGGATCGCCGCCGCAGGCGGCAACCCCGATGATTTAGAGTTCATCCTCACCGAGTGGTACAACCTCGGAGAGGGCATCGGCACGCCCAAGGGCATCTACGCCGCAGTGATCGATCTGAACATCCGCGCCAACATCGCTCGGAACGACCTCGGTGGCGACGGCTTCACCATCGCAACGCGAACAGCGTGGGAAGACTGGTCGAACATCCCGATCGGCGACAACAGCGGACCCGGCCTCTACCACAAAGTCGGCCGGACGCCCAAGCCGCTCATGACGCTCCACCAGGCCGTTCACAAGATCGGTCTGATGCCCGAGGTCGATGTGGAACACACCAACTACGGGCCAGCCGTGCCGAAGTGGGGTGCCGCGATCCGTGGACGGGATGGCCGGCGGTACATGGTGGCGGAGGGGTACAGCGCGCCCTGGACCTTCACGGTTGAGTCAGATGACGCGATCGTCGTCTCCAGCATCGTGCGCATGAACGGTTCCACACCCTACCCCGGTGTGGCCGAGGCACCGCCGGATCCGTCAACGCACATCGCGATCGAGGCCGCAGCGTGGGAGGTCCTGTTCGTCGAGTACGCGCTCGCCTGTCCGTGCGAAGTGAACGCCGACATCAACGGCGACAGCCGCGTCGACATCGAGGACCTCCACTCCATCTACGCGCACCCGACCGACTACAACGGAGACAGCGTCATCGACAGCGCGGATGCGCACGATCTGGAAGCGTGCCTGCGCCGCGATGAGGCCGCGGACATGGCCGCGGGCCGACGCTGAACGCGCCGCCCGCCCCTACTTCGCCCGCGCCCGGTACTCCGTCGTCAGCATCCCCGCAAACCCCCAGTTGTCCGTGTCGATCTCGTCGATCACGATGTGCGTCTGCTCCGGCTTCTTGTTGAGCACCCGCACCAGCGTCGCCGTAATCTCGGCCACGATCTGCTGCTTCTGCTCGCGCGTGACGCCGTCCTTGGTGATCCTGACGTTGACGTATGGCATCGAGAGGGTCTCCTGATCCGCGAACGGATACGCGCCTTGGATGGTCCATCCTCAAGCACGGTGACCCGGAAAAATGACCGCTCTCCAATGGGCCGTGTTGAGGTACACTGGCTTCATGAAACCAACCATCGCGGCCCTGACGTGCCTCGTTTCGGCCTGGGCCATGTGCCCGCCCGCCGCGGCCCAAGCCCCTAAGCCGGCTCAGGATCAGCCGCTCCTGCGAGGCCCGGAGATTCCCGAGTCCGCAACCCGCACCATCGTCCGCCACGACGCGATGGGCCGATTCACGCGGATCGAGGCGCGCCCCGAAGAAGCCGCCCTCCTGCAACTCGATCTCGATCCCGGTGTCCGCGACGCAGCCCAGAATATCGTCGTCGATCGTGCAACACGCATCGGCCGCATGCTGGTCGAGCAGATCGACCTCTTGCGCGAGTCGACGGACGCGCAACGGGCTGGCAACAACGACCGTGTGCGAGCCATCATGCACGAGTTCCACACAGAGATCGATCCGGATCTTCAGCGCAGCCCACTGCTCGAGCCCCTGGGGTCCGTTCTCTCGGCAACCGATCACGCAGCTCTGACCCGCATGGTGAACGACTACTGGGATGCGTGGATCGCTTCCGAGGGCGGCATGCGCGGAGATGCGATGGACCGCGATCCGGCCGACGACCCGCGAACGACTCAGATCGAGTCGCGACTGAACGACGCTCTGTTCCAGTACGAGATCGGGCTTGCGTACCAGCGCACGCTCCGACCCGTCCAGGAGCGATTGGAACGAATCTATCAGGCGACCGAGCCGACAGACGAACAACGTGCCGCCATCCGGAGCGCGGTGATCGACTACGTCCGCGAAACCGGCCTGAAGGCAGACCCCGCGCGACGCCTCGCGCTCGCCCGGAGTCTCTACGAAATCCTCGACGAGGAACGCCGCGTGAGACTTGTCGCCGCGACGATCTTCTGATCGTGCAGCCCGCGCCTCGGCTTGCCGGACGAGGCGTGCCGAACACATCGCTCCCCGTTGCGTGTTCGATACCTGGCCCATGAGAGGGGGTTCCGCACGTCCGTTGAGCCGCTGGAGCGACTCAGACAAGGCGACCCTGTGCATTCCTGCCCTACGAACGGCGCCGGGTTTGGCGGATCGTCGAGCGTGAGCGGGCTGGCCACATTGGCGCATTCGAGATGCGAATCTCACGACTATCGGCGGTTGTGACACGCCCACAGCACCCTGCAGGCGGCCAGTCCAGCCCTGACCGATCCGTCGCCATCGCATCGCGATGGGCTTGGGCGAGTTGCCGCGGGCGCTGACGAGCGATTCTCAATCCGGGCACCGGGATCACGGGTCAATCGAATCTGCAGCCAGCGAACAAAGCCGATAACGTGGGCGATTCGTGGAGCCGCGTTGCTCCGCAGAGGTCTGGCGGCTCCCGTTCAGCTCTCATGCGGACAGACAACTCGGAGGAATCGATGGCATCCGTCGGCACAATTGTCGTCGCCACGCAGCACCACGGAGGGAGCACCGATTCGCTGCAAGGCGCCGATGGAGCGCCAGCGTGTGAGTCGCGTGCGTCTCGCGCGCAATGCCGACTCGGCCAACGATGCACACGGCGACAGGCCGCCCACCTCGCGGCGTTGATCATCGCTTCTGTTGCCCTCGTGGCGTGTGCTTCTTCAAAGCGCACGGAGCTCAACAGCAACAGCTGAGCGAGGTTTCTGCAGCCGACCTCGCGGACTCGGGCAACGCCCTGCAACTCGCAGTCGGCAAGGTTCTCGGTCGGATCGAGCAGAAGTTCGAGTCCGAATCAGAGGCCGAACGGCCACTCGATGAGTGGCGTTCGAAAGGAGGAATCAGAGTGAACAAGCGTATTCATGCAATCGGGCTCGCCTTGTGTTTGCCAATCCTCATCATGGGCACACCCGCCATCGCGAACGCTCGGTCGCCGGGCGGCGGTCAACCGCCGTCCCAGCCAGCGGCGGCGCAGGGACGGAGCGCCGCCGAGCAGGTCGCCGCGCTCAAGCGATCACTCGCCCAAAGCCAGGCCGCGCTCGCACGATGCGAGTGGATCGAGACCACGGTGTTCTCCATGAGGGATCAGGAGAAGTCGCGAACGATGAATCGCTGCTATCACGGCGCCGACGGCAAGGTGCAGAAGATCCCCCTGACCGCCCATCCCGGGGAGCACGCGAGGAGGGGAATCCGAGGCAGGATCGCCGCTGAGAAGAACGAAGAGCTGACGGACTACATGAAGCAGGCGATCGCCCTGCTCCACCAGTACATCCCACCAGAGCCGGACGCGATCCAGCGGGTCAAGGACGCCGGCAACATGTCGATCTCGATCATCGAGCCGGATGCAAGGGTCGGCCTCCAGTTCAAGAGCTACCTCGTGCCCGGCGATGAGCTCGGAATCGAGGTCACCCTCCCCGACGACCATCTCGCCGCGATCTCGGTCACGACCCTTCTCGTTCAGAAGAGCGAGGACGGCGAGGACTCAGATCCTGTCTCGCTGCATGTACAGATGGGCACGCTGCAGGACGGCACCACATACGCCGATGAATCAACCATGGAAGCGCCCGCGAAGCACCTCAAGGTCGTGGTGACGAACTCCGGGCATGTGTCACGGATCCCATAGATGGAAGCAAGCGGACACGCTCGCAGTTTCATGAGACAACATAAGGTCTGGGATTCGCAGGCTATTCCGTACCTAAGTATCATATTTGGCAATCAAGTGATGCTCGAAGCGAGAATGAAAGCGCGAGGGTTTGGGCCACCGGCCACCGGAAACGCCGAAAACCCGCGACGATGGCCGGCGGCTGGATGCACAGTCCATGAACAGCAACAAAGGAACTCACGCATGAGATCGATCAGCTCAATCGCATTGGCAGCGACGCTTCTGGCCGCAACCATGGGCACGCCCTCGGCACTCGGTCAGGCCTCGGCCGGATCGCAGCCCGCTCAGGCCGGTGCCCCCGTCGCGCCCGCGACCCTCGACAAGTTCCTCGCTCCGATCGCGCTCTACCCCGACGCGCTCATCCTGCAGATGGTGCAGTGCGCCGGCAGCCCCTACCAGGTCAAGCAGGTGAGCGAGTGGCTGAAGCTCAACCCCGGGCTCAAGGGCACAGCGCTTCAGGACGCCGCCTCCCAGCAGGGCTTCGACGCGAGCTTTGTCGCGATCGTGCTCTTCCCACAGGTGCTCCAGATGCTGGCGGATCAGCCCGATTGGACGCGAGACCTCGGCCTCGCCTTCACCAACGATCGCACCGGTGTCTTCGACTCCATCCAACGCCTCCGCACCCAGGCCCAATCGGTTGGGAATCTCCAATCGAACACGCAGCAGCAGGTCCAGACTGTGACCGCAGACGGTGGGCAGCAGGTCATCGTCATCCAACCCGCCAATCCTCAGGTCGTGTACGTGCCCCAGTACAACCCGCAGGTGGTCTACACCCAGCCGGCGCCCGCCGTCTCTTCAAACGACAACAACACGGGTCAGGTCATCGCCGCGGGCCTCATCGGGTTCGCTGCAGGTGTGATCGTCGGCGCTGCTGCCGACGACGACCATGACCACTACTACTACGCCGCCGGCGGCTGGGGCTACAGAGGCCCCGCCCTCTGCAACAGCGGATGGAACGACTACTACAACCACCGCGAGAACATGGCCAACGATTACTACGACCATCGCGAGAACATGGCCAACGACTATTACGACCATCGCGAGAACATGGCCGGACAGAGGGGCGACAACCAGGCCAATCGTCAGGACACAGCATCACAGAACCAGTCCGACAGGCGGGCACAGAGCTCGTCGAACCAGGCCAACCGCCAGGACTCCCGAGTCTCGGGCCAGCAGACGGCCTCGCAGAATCAGGCTTCTCGCCAGTCGTCGCGAGAGTCCGCCTCTGGCTCATGGCAGAATCGCAGCGCTTCGTCCTCAGGATCATTCCAGAACGCGTCTCGGGGAACCGCAAATCGCGCCGGCACATCCTCCGGAGCGTTCTCGGGATACCAGCGCGGCTCGACGGAGAGAGCCTCCAGCTCTCGCGGCTATAGCAGCATGTCGCGCAGCTCCGGCGGGGCCTCTCGAGGTGGCGGGGGAAGGCGTCGCTGACGACCCGACCCGCACCAACCCACACACACCCGCGACCGCCAACGAAACCGAGGATCAGCAATGGATCAGATCAGATTGAACAAGCCCACAACCCTCCGGCGTGCCCTCGTGGCCGCGCTCGTATGTGTTGCGTCGAGCCTGACCGGCTGCGCGACCAACTCGCCCAACTACAACGGCCAACGCGCCTTCTCAAAGCCGGAACTCGCCGTCAAGTCGTTCGCCGAGGCGGTCCGAACGGACAACGTCGCCGAACTCGAGGCGATATTCGGACCGGACAGCCGCGAGGCCCTCTCGTCGGGCGATGCGGTTGCCGACAAAATGAACCGCGAGGTGTTCGCAACGGTGATCGATCAGGGATGGACACTCGAACGCCTGAACGGCTCGGCCAAGGAACTGGTCGTTGGCGATGAGCGCTGGCCGTTCCCGATCCCGCTCGCAAAGGACAGCCGAGGCTGGTGGTTCGATACGGCCGCAGGACTGGACGAAGTGCTCGCTCGACGCATCGGCCGAAACGAGCTCGCAACGATCGGCGCCCTCCGCGCCTACACGATCGCACAGTTTGAGTACGCCTCGAACGCACACGATGGCGCGCCGGCCGGCGCCTACGCCCAACGAATCCGCAGCGACCCGGGAACGCAGAACGGACTCTACTGGCCTACCGCAGATGCGAGCCAGCCGCCCAGTCCGCTCGGCGAGTTCGCCGCAGCAGCAGCCCAGGACGGATACGGGGCACAGCCCTCCAGCGTTCAGTCTCCGTATCGCGGCTACTTCTTCCGCGTCCTGACAAAGCAAGGACCGAGCGCCAGGGGAGGCGAGCGCAACTACATCGAAGGATCTCGGATGACCGGCGGCTTCGCCATGATCGCCTACCCCGCCGAGTACGGGAACAGCGGCATCATGTCGTTCATGGTCGGCCCGGACGGCATCATCCTCGAGCGCGACTTGGGCGAGAGGACCAAGGAACTCGCTGGC
Organism: Planctomycetota bacterium; assembly: GCA_963204725.1. GTDB lineage: Bacteria > Planctomycetota > Phycisphaerae > Phycisphaerales > UBA1924 > JAHBWV01. Next base: position 3,862 of record CAUJHH010000045.1, on the reverse strand, counting down.
GGCATCGATCGCTTTGATCCCACCGCGGACTGGCGCCCCGTCGACGGATCGTAACCCCACATCGCAATCGGCCCTCCCGCCGCGCGCCCGGAGGCCCCGGGCGCGGCCACCAGGTTCGATATGGAGAAGAGGGAGCCCGCCTTCCGGTTCGATCTCACCCCCATCGGGTTGGTCGACGGGGTTGGATGTTGATTTCGGAGCACGCGGCAAGACCGCTGATTTCAGCGCAAGCTTCGGCGACATCCTCGATGCGTCGGACACGCCGCACTCGCCAGTCTCAACCCGCGTCACGATCGCGAGCAACATGAGCGGCTGAACCAACGCTGGAACCAGTCGCCTCGATCGAGTGCCCGCCCACGCGATCAAGTCCGAACCCAACGTCCCCAGCGACTCGGGTCACCCGTGTGATCGGAAAGCCCCGACGCTCAGATACTGCTCAAAGAAGCCGAGGTGCTGATCGAAGGGCGCTCGCCCTGATCGGCACGCTCAGGCACAACCGAATGACCCCGGCGGGATTCGAACCCGCGTGTCCACCGTGAAAGGGTGGTGTCCTGGACCAGGCTAGACGACGGGGCCGGCATCGGCGGTCACGCTCCATCGCGCGAATCGCCCGATCTCCCACTATATGCCCAAGCAATGCGGGCCGCGCCCCATCGCTCGACCCACGTCCGAGAATCAGGCCGGGTCCGCCCTGATAAACGCCACCGTCCCCACCACCCTCGCGCCAATTCTGCCCTTGCGATATTCCTTCCCGCGACTTCGACCCATCGACCGCTGCCGTATCCGATGTTTAGGACATGCAGCACGATGCCGACGCCCCGAACACACAAAGCAACCCCGTCGAGAGCTCCCGTTGCCTGGGGACCTGTGGTTGTGCAAACCCCTGCCGATGCACCGAGGTCGCCCATCGCCTCGTCTCGCCGTTCAAGATCACGCTCGCCCTCGGGCTCGCCACCATGGTCGGCTCGTTCATGATCCTCAAGCCCGATCCGCAGGGCGCACTGGCCAATCCGACCGCGCTCTCGGGCCGCATCCCGACCTCGCACCTCCGTGACATCGTCATGAGTTCGGGTGCCGTGCCCGATGCGAATCTGCCCGCCTCGCCCGACGGCTGGCGCTCTCTCGGCTCACTCGAGAGCGACGGCCTGCTCATCGCCATCGAGACCCGCACCGACTCGCGTGGCGCGGTCGCCATCGCCTACACCGTCAGCGACCGGACCGGCACGGTCCTCGCCACACGTGTCCCGATCGAGGAGCTCCAATCCCAGTTCCCCCGCCTCGACTGGGATTCGCTCACCGCCGCCAGCCCCGGCCGCCTCATGCTCGCCGACGACCCCGCCCCCCACTGACCGCGCGGCCGCTGGCAGGATCCCACTATGATCCGCCCATGCCCGTGATCCTCCGTTGGCTGCTGCGCCTCGGCCCGACCAATCCGATCGCCGTCCGCCTTGTGCAGAACGGCTCGCGCCGGACGCGCCACATGCTCATCCGGTCGGGCTATCTCGCGGCCCTCATCATCGTCCTGCTCTGGATCATCCTCACCAAGGCCGGCTCGGGCGACCTCGACTACCGCACCCTCGCCGCCGTCGGCGCCTCCAGCTTCACCTTCATCGCCTACCTCCAGATCGGCCTCATCTGCGTCATCGCTCCCGTCTTCATGGCGGGCGCCATCGCCCAAGAGGCCAGCCCGCGCACCTGGGAGGTCCTCCTCACCACACCCCTCGGCCCGCTCGAGATCGTCCTCGGAAACCTCCTCGGTCGACTCTTCTTCATCCTCGCCCTCCTCTTCGCATCCCTCCCCCTCTTCGCGCTCACGCAGTACTTCGGCGGCGTCCCCGGCAAGTCCATCCTCGCCAGCTACCTCATCGCCTCGACTGCCGCCCTCGTCGTCGGCACCATCGCGATCGCGCTCTCCGTCAGCCGCGTCGTCGGCAAACGCTCCGTCTTCTTCTTCTATGTGGCCGTCGTCACCTACCTCGCCGTCACCATCGGCGTCGACTCCTACCTCCGCACCAGCGGCCTGAACCCCAACGGCCCCGGCGTCACCGCCGTCACCGCTTTCAACCCCTTCCTCTCACTCCGCGCCATGCTCTCCCCCTCCTCATATCCCACCGCCCCCGTCGGAACCTTCACCGGCATCCAGCACTGGCTCTACACGCGCCCCGTCGCAACCTCGAACATCGGCGGCATCCTCCTCTCACTCGTCCTCCTCATCGCCAGCACCTTCACCGTTCGCGCAGGCGGGCTCCAGACCCTCGGCTCCGGCACCAGCGGCATCCCGCTCCATCGCCGCCTCTTCCGCCTCGGTGCCAAAGGCACAGAGCACCGCCCCCCGCGCACCCCTTGGGCAAATCCCATCGCGTGGCGCGAGGCCGCCGCACGCAACGCCTCACTCCCGAAGTCCATCGCACGCTGGACCTTCATCGCGATCGGCACGCTCTTCGGGCTCGGCCTCGTCGCGCTCTACCACACCGACACCATGAGCGCCTCGTCCTTCCAGCTCGCGCTCGTCACCACCGTCACCGCCGAGCTGGGCGTTATCACGCTCCTGGCGATCACCATGGCCGCGACAGCCGTCACGCGCGAGCGTGAAGACGGCACGCTCGACCTCCTGCTCACCACACCGATCACGCCGAGCGCGTACCTCACCGGCAAGCTCCGGGGCCTGATCGCCTACCTGCTCCCGCTTCTGGCCGTCCCTCTGGGAACGATCGCTTTCGCCGGCCTCTACGCACTCACGGGCGGGCTCGGTCGAGCCGACGGCGCGATGATCAAAGCAGTCGCCCTCGCCAAGCAGGTCACGCACCCCGTGGTCCTGCCCGAGGCCGCCCTCCTCCTCCCCGTCGTCACCATCCCATTCATCGCCTTCTGCGCCATCGTCGGGCTCCACTGGTCCCTGAAGAGCAAGGGCACGCTCGGCTCCGTCGTCACCTCCGTCGGCATCGTCGCCGCCGTCTCCGCCTTCATCGGCCTCTGCGGCTGGAACGCCGGTTCGGGGATGCCCCTGCTCGGCCCGGCGCTCGCCGGCATCAGCCCCGCCGCAACCCTCTTCGCGATGATCAATCCGGCCCAGATGCTCTCGAGCACCGTCTCCGATCACGACCTCATGTCCGCGCGTGTCGCGCTCGCGATCGGCTGCTTCACGGGCGCCGGCGTCTACATCGGCATCGTGTACGCCGTGCACGCCGCACTCGTGAAGAACTTTGATATGACGGTGCGGAAGCTGGCGGGGGTCAAGTAGGGAGCAACAGGCACGCGATGATCGCTATCCCCGTTCTATTCGCCGCGCTGCTGCACTGCATGATTCGATGGCCACGTCACAACGGCGTGTGCGTGGTGGTTGCAATTCTCATTGCGATCGGTATCGGCGTGTTCGCCTTTGCGACCGCTAAGTCAACCATTCTCGAACAACATAGCCAGTCGCTGAACGCTTATTTTTACAGCACGATTGACGAACTTGGTGCGGGTACTTCGCTGGTAATCTCGACTCCACCCCAGGATACGGGCTTACCTGAGGACAACCTCGTGCTCCTTGTCGAGCGTGCTGATGACAGATTCTTGTTTCCCTTTCCTAGACGCGGCGCCTCGTTGGATCGGGAGAACTCCGTATCGCTTGCTCTTGGAATCGCGAGCGCATTGGTGTGCCTTCCGATGTCGGGATTCGCCATATACCGATGCCGCCGCAAGGAAGCAGCTTCGGTATCGTGATCGCTTGGTTCGCCTAGGCCCTGTCTGACGGATCGCTTGTTCGGCGCACGTACGGCGCGACGGCATCGGGCGTACGGCGCGGGTTCGGTTGCGCCAGGGGGAGCGATGTGCGAGAATGCGGCACACGGCAAGGAGGCCGACGATGCCGCCAGAA
>CAUJHH010000044.1 GCA_963204725.1 Planctomycetota bacterium | reverse complement strand
TTCTGGCGGCATCGTCGGCCTCCTTGCCGTGTGCCGCATTCTCGCACATCGCTCCCCCTGGCGCAACCGAACCCGCGCCGTACGCCCGATGCCGTCGCGCCGTACGTGCGCCGAACAAGCGATCCGTCAGACAGGGCCTAGTCGGATTGGGCACCTCCATTTGGGCGGCTATCGAGCGTTGCTCGCGCACTCTCCGCTTTAATAAGTATGCCAGATCACTTGAGACAGGCGCGCGACGCGTTTGCGATCCCGTGCGTAATCTGTATATTTTGTATGGACCACCTGCAGTGTCATTGCTTCTTGCTATAATTAATGATTCTAGTAACACGTCTCTTACTGATTTAGAAACATACTGCCATTTTCTTAATACGGCCGTTGCTAATCCTGATGGTCCAACCCTGCCTATCACACCTAACACCCACGCGGTTCGTGACGCGCTGTCTAAGATGGAAGCGGCGGGGCTAGTTACTCGCGGTGCAGATAGTTGTGTCTTCGATCCGGAAGAAGTCGTCGCAATGCGCCGCTTTGCAGCGTCGCTCCGGATCTTGGCGGCCACAGTGCGTCGCAAGCGGCTTCGGCGATTCCCGCACGTCGACATAGAGCACGCGAACAGTCCGACTACATGACTAACGCAGCCTTGCGGTTATCGGCGGGTGGCACCGATCCTCCCTGCGCCGTGCCAACGCCGTTAGTCGCTCTGAACAGGGTCGGTGCCTTCCTTCCTCCCCCCTCAGCGGCCTAGCGGGCCGCACGTGTGTAGCCGCGGGTGAAGGTCGCGCTTCGCGACCGTAACCCGTGGTCACAGCGTCGCTAAGCGAAATCCTTAATGGTGCGGGGCGGACGCCCCCGACTCTGGATCTACCTCTCAAGCTGGACGGTTGACCCGGCCAGCGCACTCCCACCTCCTACCCCTCGCGATCACCTCAAGGTGATCGCGAATGCTCAGCGGGGCGGAAGCCCCCGACTCTGGCTTCCCCTCCCAAGCAGGCCGGTTCAGTGGCAGGCGGCCAGCGCACTCCCGCTTCTACCCCCCGCGATGACCCTCAAGGTGATCGCGAACGGGATCCCGCCGCAACGCATGCCTCAGTTCTCTGATATGTTCGCACCGAAGGAGCCCGTATGGAACCGCGCGAACAACCGACTCCTTTGGAGATTCTCCACAATGCCGCTCGCCACTATTGCCTCCAACGGATCAACATGTGGCATCACACATATGCAGAGCTGACCGAGCTTGGGCGTGATCGCGTCGAGCGTTCCGATGGGTCCGGGGATGACACGCCCGAGGCGCTCAACGTCTTCCCTCGGTACAACGTGCTTGAGGCCATCCTGAGCGGCGTTGAATCCTGGGTCCCCGATGCACACACTTCCGTCGAAGATGGCCGCACACTGCTCCGCAGCATCGCCACCATCGCCGACAATGCCCTGGCTCACGCCGCGAACCCGATCGAACACGCGGCGATTGAAGAGGAGCACCGGCTCTATGAGGAGTTCGTTTGCTCCTGCGATCTTGGGAAGTGCGCAACTCTGCCACGCCTGCCCTTCCGCCGGGTGCTTTCTGAAGCAGAGCATGAGCGCATTCGCGACGCCTTCGAAAGGCACTGGGGGGTCTGGTACGGTGGCGAGGTAGATCGTTCAGTACCCCATCCGCACGTCACGCTGCACTCCGCTGCCATGGATGAACCGGGCGCACCCGAGATTCTCCGTAAGGCGCTGGCACAGCTTGGCGTCTCGCGCATGATGCAGTTGAGTGAATCTCGGCGAGGACATGAGATCGATCTTGAAGCCGCGGACTTCGTGTACGATGGCGACGAACACTGGTGGACTTCACGCGGGCTCGCCTGGATGGTCTACGTATCCCATGAGCTCTCGATCACATTTGGCGGTCACCAGTTGATTGATGCCATGCGGGCCAGTCTCCCCGGCTTCAACAAGTACCTCTATCGAGGATGGGATCTGAAGCTGTATTCGTGATGCACGGAACAATCATCGCAGACGGGTGGCACCGAGATCGTCTTTTCCCGTGCCACCGGAGATCGGCCCGCCCCCAATGAACACCGTCGCCGATCTCGATGCCCTTGAGCCCCAACGGGCCGCGATAGCCAAAGCCCGGGGCAAGCGAGTGCCGAAGGCACGAACGACGCCCTGGGTAATGACGCCGCGCTGCAGAGCTTCCTTTGATCGCCTCTGAGTCGCGCACGAGCACGAAGTGCGAGGAGCGACTGAAGACGTGTTTCTGCTTGCCCGCTCTCTTGCTCTGCCATCCTCACGCAACCCTCTTCGCGGTGCCGCGCCGTCGCAGCCCGGCCCACGCACCGCCGACGAGCCCGCCGACGAATCCGCCGATCGTGCCACCGTGGACAAATCCCATCCACCCCTCGGAGCCCGGCGTCCGGCCCAGCAACACCAAGGCGATCACGCCCCCGGTTGCGCCTCCAACCAACGCCCAGAGCACTGCCCGCCCGGATCGCCCGGCCGGGCTCGAGTGTTCCGGACCTCGTCTCGTGTCGCTCATCGCAAGCTCCTTTCCGAGGAGTTGGCGCGACGCTCGACAATCTACCACTTCCGGTCCAAACGCGTGCCGCCCGCCCCACATGCCGCGCCGCGGCAACATTCGCCTCACCAATCCAATCCCCCCGCACGACCCCGCATCTCCACCGATCAAGAGCGCAAGAATCTGCCAAGAAACCGTCCTCCAGAGAGCCCGAAGCAACCCGATCGCGCGATTCCCTTACAATACTCGAATGCCACACACCCCTTCCTCCGCACCGAGCCAGTCCGACACCGGAGCGAACTTCGAGCCCATTCTCACGCTGGTCCTGAGCATCCTCTTCTTTCCCCTGACGATCTTCGGCTCGTGGCTTGTCGTCCACCCGCAGGAAGAGGCCGTCGTCCTGAACTGGGGCAAGCTCTCCAAGATCGTCAAGAACCCCGGCATCTCGTGGGTCAATCTCTGGGGGCGTAAGCTCATCAAGATCTCAACGAAGCAGCAGGCCATCGAGGTCCATCGGACCACGGTTGCCGATGGCAACGGCAACCCCATCGTCGTCGCGGCCGTCGTCACCTTCCGATTCATCGATTCCCGCAAGGCCGCCCTCGATGTGCAGGATGCGCAGGGCTTCGTGAAGACCCAGGCCATGGCTGTGCTCAAACAGGTCGCGTCGCGCTACCCGTACGAGTCCACCACGCACCAGATGTGCCTCAAGAGCGAGACCGAGGTCGTCGCGAGAGAGATGCGCGACCTTCTCCAGTCAAAGGTCGAGCTCGCAGGCGCGGAGATCGCATCCTTCGAGCTCTCCGATCTCAGCTACGCCCCAGAGATCGCGCAATCGATGCTCGTCCGCCAGCAGGCGCAGGCCCTCGTCGACGCCCGGCGCGTCATCGTCGACGGCGCGGTCCAGATCGTCCACCACGCCGTCGAGCTCCTCGGCGAGCACGGACACAAGCTCGCGCCCGGTGAAGAGTCGCGCCTCGTCTCCAACCTCCTCACCGTCATCTGCGGCGAGTCCCACGTCCAGCCGACCTACTCAATCCAGAGCAGCGAGAGCCGCGATCCCGCCGCCGAAGAGGGCATGCGCAAACTCCTCGAGACCATCGCGAAGAACACGACGCCAAAGACCTCCTGATCCCCCTGCCGAGCACCCCCCATTCACCCTCGGGCGTGCGCCGGAGCGCGATACCCTCACGCATGCTCGCACGAACCCTCCTCGTTCTTCTTCTCTGTCTCCCGCTCCGGGGCGTCGCGATCGCCGCCGCCCAACCGGCCGAGCAGCCAGCCAAGCCGTTGGCCGAGCAGCCGATCCAATACTCCACCCGCACCGGCCCGCTCCGAATCGCGATCATCGGGCTCGTCCATGGGCACGTCGAGGGCCTGCTCTGGAACGCACAGCGCCGCGACGACATCGACCTCGCCGGCATCTACGACCCCGACCGCGCGCTCTTCGACCGCCTCGCCGCGAAGTACAACCTCGATCCGGCCCTCTACCACGCCTCGCTCGACGAGATGCTCGACAGCGTCAAGCCCGAGGCCGTCAGCGTCATGTCTTCCATCGCCGATCACCTCGAAGCCGTCGAGGCCTGCGCCCCGCGCGGCATCCACCTCCTCCTTGAGAAGCCCCTCGCGTTCAGCCGAGCCGATGCCAATCGCATCGCCGAGCTCTGCCGCATGCAGGGGGTCCTGGCCCTCACGAACTTCGAGACCAGTTGGTACGCCTCTGTTCGCGAGGCCAAGCGCCTCGTCGATTCGGGCGAGATGGCTCCTATCCGGCGCATGAACTTCCGCCACGGGCACAAGGGCCCGCGCGAGATCGGCTGCTCCGAGGAGTTTCTCGCATGGCTCACGGATCCCGCGGAGAATGGCGGCGGCGCGGTCGTCGATTTCGGCTGCTATGGCGCTGTCCTCGCTACATGGCTCATGGATGGCCAGAGCCCGACGAGCGTCGTCGCAAGTGCATCGACCCTCAAGCCAGCCGTCTACCCCAACGTCGACGACGACGCGACGATCGTCCTCACCTATCCGACAGCGACCGCGGTGATCGAGGCGTCGTGGGCGTGGACCCACGACAACAAGGAGATGGACCTCTTCACGGAACGCGGCTCGATCCACGCCGCGAAGTGGGACGACCTCTGGAAGCGAACCGAGAACGGGCCACGGGTTCAGGTGAAACCCGCGCCCAAGCCCGCCGACCTCGAGAACGAGTGGACCTATCTCCGGAGCGTTGTGCGGGGCGAGTGCTCCGTCGATCCCCTGTCGAGTCTTGCATACAACGTGATCGTGGCGGAGATCCTCGACGAGGCGAGAGCACAGATCGCCGACCACAAGTAGAGCGAGCCCGCGACGCCCGCTGCCCCCTGCATCGCGGATGAAAAAACGTCCCGGCGATCAAGCCGGGACGCTGGAGGAGTATCGAACAACTCGGATGACTGTCGCGTCAGAACTCAGCGACGGCGGCGGCTGGACATCAGTCCTGCGAGGCCGATCAGCGCGACCGAGCCCGGAGCGGGAACGAGGTCGCCGACGGTGAACAGGAAGTCCGACGCCTCAACGTGCGGCAGGCCGCCGTGGTTCAGCCAACCCCAGCCGGAGATGCCGGAGAAGCCGCGGTGGCCGGCGTCGTTGTCCTCATCGCCGAGACGGAACGAGAACGAGCCGTTCGACTTGTCGATGAGGTCGATCGTGTCGCCGGTCGGCGTGCTGATCCAGCCGGTGTTGGCCATGTTCGCGACCACGATCACGTCGTCGTCGCCGCCGGCGATGCCGACGCCGACGTCATAGACGAAGCGGAAGGAGTACATGCCGGTGGTCGCCTCGAGGGCGTAGCTGCCGCCGATGTCGCGTCCGCCGAACGCATCGCCCTCGATGACGATCGTCGCGCCGGTGTACCGGAGCGTGACCGACGAGAGCGCGGCGTCGAAGTCGAACGAGAAGATGTCGTGGCCGGAGGTCGCGTCGTACAGCTCGTCGAGACGCAGCCCGTAGGGCGGCGGCGTGGCGTTGCCATCCGGGTGGTTGTGGAGCGTGTAGAGACCGACGGGGAGCGTTCCGGCCTGGGCGGCACCGGCGGCGACGGCGACACCCATCAATGCGATGGTACGGATCTGATTCATGGTTTCTCTCTCTCGCAGGGAACATGGGTCTCGATGGCGTGAACGAAGCCACCGACGGAAGGGGATACTAATGGGCAACAAGAATGAGATCACGCGTAAATGCAAGCGGTTTGCAATATTGACTAACTCACAATGCAGATTCGCTGTATCGGACTTGCGTTGTTATATCCCATGTTGCCCAGATCGCCCACGCTGCCACGTCCGATAGGCGGCTCGCCCCGTTATCGGTCGCGTGCGTTGGTGCTTCTTTCGCCCGCCGCCACCCACCGCGCCAAAAACAACAGCGTCCCGGCTTGGGAGCCGGGACGCCGGAGGAATGCAGGACTCAAGCTACGGCGTTGCTTCGATCAGCGACGGCGCCGAGCCAGCGCGCCGGCCGCGATCCCGAAGATCGCAAGAGAACCGGGCGTGGGAACCAGGTCGCCGACGGTGAAGATCCAGTCGGAGGCGACGACGTAGGAGCTTCCCGGTGGCCCATGGATGAGCCAGCCCCAGCCGGAGATGCCGGAGAAGCCGCGGTGGCCGAGGTCGTTGTTCTCGTCGCCGAGACGGAATGAATAGGTGGTGTCGGACTTGTCGGTCAGGTCGATCGTGTCGCCGATGGGCGTCGTGATCGTGCCGAAGTTCATCATGTTGGCGGTCACGACGATGTCGTCGTCGCCGCCGGCGAGGCCGACGCCGATGTCATAGACAAAGTGGAAGGAGTAGACGCCGGTGGTGGCCTCGGCGGCGTATGCGGCTCCGATGTCCCGGCCGCCGTAGGCGTGGCCGTGGATGATGATCTTCGAGCCGGTGTAGTTCAGCGTGACATACGACGAGGCATCGTCGAAGTCGAACGTGAAATCGTCCTTGCCGCCGGTGGTGTCATAGAGCTCATCGAGCCGGAGCCCATAAGGGGGCGGATCGGCGCTTCCGTCCGGGTGATTATGGATCTGGTACTTCCCCGCCGGCAGCGTGCCGGCGTGGACCGAAGTGGCGGCAGCAGCCACCCCCAAGATCGTTCCAATACGAATCACGTTCATCTGTTCACCTCTCTCGCAGAGTCGTCCAAGATCGAGACGACAGACAAATGCCGCCTCTTCAAGGGAGAATTCTAACGGCAAATGTAGAGCGATAACAGATCTAATGCAGAAAAGGATGGGTTATCGGTGGTCTTTTTCGTCGCTTTGTATTTGTTCGGTGCTATTTGGCCATATGAGGGCGATCGGGTCACGCGAGCTTTGCGCAACGCGACTTCGGGCACGGCCGGCGACTCTTCACTCCACTCCGATAATTGGCATATGTTCGGCTACCAGCCCGAACGTGCGGTCGTCGCGGCCGCGCCATTCCGCCGAGTTCCAGCGGCTCTGGCTCCGAGCCCAGCTGAAACGAGGGGCTGGGGTATCCGAGTCCCGATCTGCATGTTGGCAGGCCCGGTGCCCGAGCGCGATCCGATGCTCGCTTCAAGGAGAGGAACCGACGGGTGAGGGGTCCCGACTCGGTGCCTGCGGATCGGCTGGGTGGGGCGTCAGAAGTGCCGCGAGTTCGGGTGGGAGAGCGCTGAGGAAGTCGGGCGGAAGGGGCGGGAGGTTCTCGGGGTCGTCGAGGTCGGAGGTGTCGATGCCGAAGGAGGCCGCGAGTCGTTGACGTTTCGACTCGGATTGATTGGGGGCGCGGAGTCTGATCCTCGCGCACCGAGGTTGGCGGCGGCCTTTCGAATGGGCGGCCAACATGCGGTGGCACCGCGCAAGGGTGGTCGGCTCGCCCGGTACTTTCGCGGGTGGTCGGGGCCACGTGCCGCCGGGCCAGTCGCGGGCTGTTGCGTTTCAGCCCGACCGATAACAGAACTTCGCCCCCGGCACGCTTTCTTGGCTGGCATTCTTCCAGACGTGCGGCATATTGCCTCCACACTCAGGAGGATCGTGATGAATCTGCGCGCACTCTGTTTCGCCGCTCCCGCTATGTTCGCGCTGCCGGCCGCCGCCCAGCTTCTCAATGGCGGCTTCGAGGATCCGAACCTCGGCTTCCGCAGCGTCGCGGCGGGCGCGACTTATGGCAGCTGGACCAACGGCGGCCCGTCGAACATCGAGTTTGTCCACGCGATCCCCAGCGGCTCGCTCCCGGGGCTCGAGTTCTCCGCCTATGAGGGTTCTTACTGGATCGACCTCGTCGGCACCGGCTCTCCCAGCAGCATCTACCAGGATGTCGCGACGGTTCCGGGCACGAAGTACGAGATCTCATTCGCGTACGCCGGCAACGTCTGGGGCGGCTCCCGGATCATGACCATGGATGCCCTCTGGAACGGCGCGATCGAGGGTTCATACTCCCACAACACAGCGGGCCACACCGGCGCCGACATGGGGTGGACCGTTTACTCCTTCATCGTGACGGGCACCGGCAGCGATCGCCTGATGTTCAGAGCCACGAGCGGCGGCTCCGCCGCGGGACCGGCCCTCGACGCGGTCACCATGACCGTGGTTCCGGCTCCGGGCGCTCTGGCGGCCGTGGGAATCGCGGGCTTGCTCGGTGGACGCCGCCGGCGGGTGTGAGCGGGCGCGACTTTGCGATTGGCTGCGTTCGGATGCATACGCCGCGCGGAGGCGTGTGGTGTGGCAGTGCGCGAGGCGTGCCGCGCGGGCGGCGATGCGCGCGTTGACCACTTGTTCCTCTGCCCCGCCGGGGCAGGGGATGAAGAAGGAAGAGGGATGTGGGGTATCGCTTTCCACGGGCTGGCTTGCTGCTTCCCGTGGGGGGCGCGGCGACGCGGCACCGCCCCCACTCGTGGCAACATTCCGGTGTCCTGCGGATGCGAGGAGAGGAGCGGAAGATGCAGGGCTTGGAGCCGAGGGGCAACCGAGCCGCTTCACCCCGAGCTCCTTTACACTCACGACCCAATCTTGCCCGCTACTCTCTCAAAGCAACTACTAATCAACGCACAAAATGCGGATAATCGATCAGCATCAATCTGCTTGTGGTCATACAAACAGAGAATCCGAGTTGGCTTTTCTGATGGATACCCAGACTCCTTGATGCCCAAGAACTTTTCCAAGCTGTCAGCCAACGATACCACATTCAATACGCACTCCTCCGAAATGCGCGCTCGAATATTCGCATTAGTCTCCGCGTGCTTCACACTCGTGGAATCCTCGTCAATTACGATATAGTGCGGAACCCCCATTGCAGACAGGAGCTTGGAGAATCGCACCATATTCCACTTGCCGAGCGAATCCAGCACATGAATGCCGGAAGGCGTATTGAATATGCGATCATCGCGAATAAGTCGCCTCAACAGCACTTGGTCCGTGGATCCCTCAACCAATAGCACACACTTAGCAGGCCGTTGAAGAAGTGCTGTTGAGGGCGCAACCGGAACGTGGGTGGATGCGAACAGTTGGGGATGAAGGGCAAACCCCAGCGTCAGGCGGCGGTGTACCACACGTTCAACGTCGAGGATCTGATCGAACCCGGC
>CAUJHH010000043.1 GCA_963204725.1 Planctomycetota bacterium | reverse complement strand
ATCCGCGGCTGGCTGGAGCGTCGGATCATCCAGCAGGTCATCCCGCAGCGGAGCGACCAGATCAAACGCGAAGGCCGTCTCCGTCTGGACCGCCGCGCGTACAAGAAGCGTGCTCAGGTCGAGCAGTGCGTGGGATGGCTCCAGGAGAACCGCCGCGTGGGCACACGCTACGACAAGCTCGCGACCAGCTTCCAGGCCTTCATCAACCTCGCGATCATCAGGCGATACCTCAGGATCCTGGCACCGGATGATCCGTCAGACAGAACCTAGAAGACGAGCGGGCGTCCCGCTGTACGCATCAGAACGTCTTGCGCAGCCGCGCCGTCGGGATCCCGAGCTGCTCGCGATACTTCGCGACCGTCCGGCGCGCGATCTCCAGCCCGCGCGCCTTGAGTGCATCGGCCAGCGCGTCGTCCGACAGCGGCTTGGACTTCTCCTCTGCGTCGACGACCTCGCGCAACGCGGCCTTGATCGCGTCCCACGAGATCTCCTCCCCCGAGTCCGTCTGCGTCCCGCCGGTGAAGAACCCCCGCAGCGCGACCACGCCCCGCGGCGTCATCACATACTTCTCCGCCACCGCACGACTCACCGTCGCCACGTGGATCCCGAGCTTCTCCGCAACCAGCGTCATCGGCAACGGCCTCAGCGACTGAGGCCCGAAGTCAAAGTACTCCCGCTGCGCGTCGATCACCGCCTCGATCACACGCAGCAGCGTCCGCTTCCGCTGCTCCACCGCGTCGATCAGCCACTGCGCGTTCCCGACGTTGGTGCGGATGAACTCGCGGTCCCGCTGCGCCATCGACCGATCCCGCGTCAGCTTCGCGTACTCGCGATTCACCTGCAGATTGGGCAGCCGCGTGTCGTTCAGATATGCGTAGTACCGGTCCTGGTCCTCGTCGTACTCGATATACGCGTCCGGCACGATCGGCGTCGCGTCCTCCGGAGAGAGCCGACGCGCCGGAGAGAGCGAGAGCCGACGCAAGAGCAGCAGCCCTTGCTTGATCCGCTCCATCGTCAGACCGCTCTTCTCCGCGATCCGAGGAAGACGATTGTTCATCAGGTCGTCGAGAAAGTCCGACGCGAGCAGCCGCGCGGCGCCGATCGTTTCCGATCGATCCTCCGCGTCGTCCCATTCGCCGATGATGGCCTCGCCATCCTCGATCGCATCCAGTTGCAGCAGCAGGCACTCGCGCGCATCCCGCGCCCCGACACCCGCCGGCTCCAGAAACAACTGCACCGCCTGCAACGCCCGATCGAGCCGCTCCGAGGACCGCTCCCCGCGCAGCACCGGAGGAAGCCGCTCGGCAAGCTCCGCCGTTCCCGCCCGCAGATACCCGTCGGCATCGAGGTTATCGATGATGAACTCGCCATACCCCCGCAGCGTCTCATCAACCTCGACCACGCCCCACTGCGCCTTCAACTGCTCCGCGACGCTCCCCCGCCGGGCAGGAGCCGAGGCCATCGCCTCGGACTTCGCATCCCGATCGCCCGAATCGCGAACCCGCGACAGGCCATCAAACGGCTCGTCCCGCTGGACGGTCCGCTCCTCAAACTGGTTCTCCGCCGCGTCGGGATTGCTCGCCTCGTATCCCTCGAGCCGCTCGAACGAGTCGGCCTCGTCACCCCCGCGATCGGCCGCGGCCTTGTCCATCTCGCCAGCGGCCGCGCCGTCAAGCCCCGCGCCCCCGTCCGCGCCGCCATCCCCCGCGCCCGGCTCCAGGATCTCCAGCGTCGGATTGTTCTCGAGCTCCTGCTCGATGCGCTCCTCCAGCTCCGCCAGGGGCATCTGGAGAATCTCCATCGACTGAATCATGCGCGGCGCCAGCTTCATGTGCTGGCCCATCCGCATGTTCTGTGACGCCTCGAAACGCATGCTCGGTGCTCGTATCGGCTCGTGGAACGTGTGTCGGCGAGCCCCGGACGCCGGCCACGCCCGACGCCGAGAGCAACCGCTCGAGAGCGAGCGCGGCCACGCCACACTCCCTCAACGCATCATACGTCGATCAGGAGTCGGCCCAGCGGCCATCACGGTCTTCGCCCGCTCGCGTCGCACTTACTGATCGTGCCCGGCAAACTCCGGCAGCACGTGGCCCGCGTCCCGCAGCGTCTTCTCGCGGCGCGCCAGCTCGATGTCCGCCTCGACCATCATCTGGGCAAGCTCCTCGACCGTCGTTGTCGGCACCCAGCCCAGCTTCTGCTTCGCCTTGGCCGGATCGCCCAGCAGCAGATCCACCTCCGCCGGACGCAGATACCGCGGATCAAACTGCACATGGTCCTTGAAGTTCAGCCCGGCGTGCGCAAACGCCAGCTCCGCAAACTCGCGGACGCTGATCGTCTTGCCCGTCGCCACCACATAGTCGTCCGCCCTCTCCTGCTGCAACATCATCCACATCATCTTCACATAGTCGCCCGCGAAGCCCCAGTCGCGCTTCGAGTCGAGGTTGCCCAGGAACACCTTGTCCTGCAGGCCCATCTTGATCCGGCCCACCGCACGCGTGATCTTCCGCGTCACGAACGTCTCGCCGCGCCGTGGCGACTCGTGATTGAACAGGATCCCGCACGACGCGTGCAGCCCGTACGACTCGCGATAGTTCACCGTCGCCCAGTGCGCCATCAGCTTCGCACACGCGTAGGGAGACCTCGGATAGAACGGCGTCGTCTCCGTCTGGGGCGTCTCCACAACCTTGCCATACTGCTCCGAGCTCGAAGCCTGGTAGTACCGCACCTGCTGCCCGGAACGCTCCTGGAAGTTCCGCACCGCCTCCAGCAGCTTCAGCGCGCCCATCCCCACCGTCTCGGCCGTGTAGATCGGCATGTCGAACGACACACGCACGTGCGACTGCGCACCGAGGTTGTACACCTCGTGCGGCTTCACGTCGTTCATCATCTTGTCCATCACGTTCGCGTCGCACAGGTCGCCATAGTGCAGCTTCAGCTTCCCGCCCTTGATGTGCGGGTCCAGATAGATGTGGTCGATCCGACCCGTGTTGAAGCTCGAGGAACGACGGATGATCCCGTGAACCTCGTACCCCTTCCCGAGCAGAAACTCGGCGAGATAGGAGCCGTCCTGGCCGGTGATGCCCGTAATCAACGCACGCTTCTGCTCGGCCATGGCTTCATTCCCTTCACACTTCAGTCGGATCTGTTCGCCCCATGTTCGGCTGTGGGGACACATCGCAGGGGGAGCATTCATAGCCCCCCGGGCCTTCCCAGGTTCTCACGTTTCGGCAAGATCAGCCCCCCGCTGTGGCGGATTCTTCCTACCTCCCCACTGCCCGCTCCGCCGGAAGCACCCCAGGCGGCATGCTCCACCCCTCCACCCGGAATTCCGGCAACGTGTACAGGCGCAGATCCCGCACCGGCTTGGCCCTCGCGATCGTGATCGAGGTCATCGCCGCCAGCCCGATCCCAAGAACCGACAACACCAGCAACCCCGGCAGCGACCGGCGCCCACCCCCGAGGGTGCCCGGCCCGATCTCCCCCGTTGCGCTCTCCTCTCGATCGATGATGCACGCCGCCATCATCGCCAGCACAATCAGCGCGTGGGGCTCCACATACCGGTGCCACACCTCGTGGCTCGCGGTCATCGCCGCGATATACCCCGCGATCGCCGCGCCAAAGACCCACCGCTCGCGCCGCCCGAGCGACCCGAGAAACCACATCACCAACCCGCCACCAAGCGTCGCCAGTCCGATGATCAGCAGCGACCGCTCTCCAACCGTCGGGATCTGCTTGGTCAGATTCCAGAGCCCCGAATACCGCCCCGCCTCCACGCTGTATCCCGTCGGCACGGCAACAGACGCGAGCAGGCCAAACACCGCGCCGCCGAGCAGTTGCACGCGATTCGACGCCAGCGAGCGCGACAGCCCGCGCCACGCCAGCGGCACAAAGAAAGCGCCCATCAACCCGAACATCGCGAGGATGAACGCCGCCGCCGCAGGGTTCACGCCCTGATGCGCCCCATGAAACTGCGGTGGCGTCAGCCCGCCCCACATCCTCACAAACCACCCGAGCGCCAGCACGCTCGGCACCATCGCGCCAGCCACAATCGCCGCACGCGTGACGCTCGCGCCGACTCCGCGCCCAGAGAACCCCGCGATATCCCAGCACGGGGCCTCCGAATTCTCGCCCGCCGACCCGAGCCACGCCGCCGCGATCGCCACGCCCGCGACCCACACATGGATCTGCCGCGTCAACACGAGCAGCAGCAGCGCGACGCCGATCGAGACATGAAACCAGACGTCGATTCGCCCGCTCAGCGCGAGCAGCAGCACCGCCACAACGCCCAGCCAACCCGCGTTGTCCGGCAGCAGCCACACCGCAGGAAAGAACACATACATCGAGCCCACGAGCGGCAGGCCAAGCCCGATCGCCCGCCGCGCCCCAACGCGCCTCGCGAGCGCTAATCCCAGCACGAGCAGCAACGCACCGCTGAACAGCGACCCGACCAGCTGCAACCCGATCCGGTCCGTCCCGATCACCTGCGACACTGTGGCCAGCGCGATGTGATACCCCGGCGTCGTCGCCGAGAGATAGTTCCCGACCTCCATCCGCGGCCACTGCTGCGCGAACCGCACAATCGCCGGCTCGTGATAGTTCAACTGGTCGTACGCCCCGCGCCCGTTCACATCCCCCGACAGGATCAGCACCCACGCCGGGATCAAGGCCAGCAGCGCGAGCAGCAGACCGACCGCCATCCTTGCCGGCCCGCTCGGTCGCTCGACATGCGTGTGCGTCTCGCCCATCACTGGCCCTCCCTATCGGCACAGACGCCCTCCGGCATCGACCACCCAACCGATGCCGATTGTCGGTCTGAAACCATGCGATAGCCCGAACAGATCTCCCTTATCTGGGCTGCATTGCCCCATTCCTCACGGATTCATGGCCAAACTCCCGAGCATGATGTACATAACCCCATAGGGACTTCCTTCATCTTGAAATCGTGTTTGGGTTAGAGAAGGGGGCCAGTATGCGTTCTCGACATGCCAGTCGCCTCACGCTCCTCGCGGCTATCACCGCGCTCGCGCACGCCGCCCACGCCGATTCCGGACGCGTCCTCGGTGAGACGGCGTACGCCTCGCGCCTCCGCGCCATGTGGCTGGCCGAGAGCATCGCCAACTGGACCGGGCTTCGCACCGAAGGCCGCGTCAACGCGCCCCCGTTCCTCACCGACGCCGACTGGGGGGGCAACGTCGGCAACGGCCCTATCACATACATCCTCTCCCACGACCCCTGGCCCTCCGACGACGACACCGACGTTGAGTACGTGGCGCTGCACACCATGACCACGCTCGGCACCCCCTGGCTCACCCCCGAGGCCCTCGCCGATGCATGGCTCGCGCACATGGACGACCAGTACCTCTGGGTCTCCAACCTCCGCGCGCTCGACCTCATGCGCCGGAGCGTCATCCCCCGCTCCACCGGACTCCCCGCTGCCAACGCCTACTGGCTCCGCATCGATGCCCAACTCACCACCGAATTCTTCGGCGCGCTCGCGCCCGGCATGCCCGAGGTCGCGCTCCGCCTCGCCGATATGCCGATCGCCAACACCGCCAGCGGCCACGCCGCCCACGCCGCCCAGTTCTTCGTCGTCCTCCACGCACTCGCCCCGGTCGTCGATCCCACGCTCACCCCGCGCGAGCAGATCCTCTGGCTCGTCGACCACGCCCGCGACTACATCCCCGACACCTCAAAGGCCGCCGACATCGTCGACTTCGTCCTCGCGGACTACCTCGCCAACCCCGACAAGAACAACTGGGAACGCACCCGCGACCTCGTCTACAACCGCTACGACCTCAACGCCACTGCCAACGGCTTCAAGTACCGCGGCTGGACCGAATCCAGCGTCAACTTCGCCACCGGTCTCATCGCACTCCTCTATGGCGAGGGCAACTTCCTCCGCACCATCCAGATCGGCACCCTCAGCGGCTGGGACTCGGACAACGGCACCGCCACCATGGGCGCACTCCTCGGCCTCATGCTCGGATACGACGCCCTCGTCTCCCAGATCGAGTCCGCCCTCGGCTCCACACCCCTCTCCGACCGCTACGACATCGAGCGCACACGCAACAACCTCCCCGACTACCTCCCCGAAGACGCCACGGCCCAAGACACCTTCTCCCTCATGGCCGCACGCATGATGCCCCTCGTACGCCAGGTCATCACCGAAGCAGGCGGCCGCGCCGATCCGCGCTCCCCCGTGCTCGTCCTCCCGCGCCCCGCCACTCCGGGAAACCTCCGCGATGACCCCAACACCCTGAATCCCATCACCGATCTCTGGCTCTCGAGCGCAACCGCGCGTGTCCGCCTCGCCGGGGGCCTCGTGACCACCTCCACATCCACCGGCAGCTCCCCCCCCGGTGGCCGGGGCACCAGCGCACACCCCCGCCTCGCCAACGGCCTGGAACTCGATGGCTCCGGCCGCGATCTCCTGAACGACGCCGAACGCCTCTACTACTCAAGCGAGGGCGCATCCCTCGCATCCGGCGTCCCCGTCACACTCACCGTCACCTACGACCGCGAGACGCTCGTCGATCGCGTCCGCTTCATCGAGGGCGACCACTTCGACGCCTCCGCCCCACCCTCCGGCGGCTGGTACGACACCTTCGACATCCAGGTCCGCACCGGCCTCGGCGCGGGAGCCCTCTGGACGACCATCAACACCGCGCCCCTGACCCAGTTCTCTTCGCGCCCCTTCGAAACCATCGAAGTCCCACTGCCCGCGCCCATCGCCATCACCGGCATCCGCATCACCGGCCTCCCCGGCGGAAGCGGCCGCTTCGTCACCTGCACCGAACTCGACGCGCTCGGCCCCGCGACACCCGTCACACGCCCGTCGTTCGACCTGAACGGCGACTGCGCTGTGGATGTCGAGGACCTCCACACCTGGCACACGACAACCGACACCGCACTTCGCGATCTCGATGCCAGCGGCAGCGTTGACGATTCCGATCGCGCCTACCTCGAGGCCGTTGTGCGCTGGCTCGAAGCCCGCGACATGGAAGCCGGACGACGCTGATCGCGCGCCTCACTCATCCAGCAGCGATGGCCACACCAGCATCCACGCCCTCCGAGCCACCGCGAGGTCGCTCCGTAGAGAGCGCGCCCTCGCTCCAACTATCCTCTGTACACTCTCCCCTCTGACTCGATCGCACCCAGAGGCCAACGCGACATGGACGACACGACGGGACACGGTGAAACGCCAATCGCAGCCGCGCCGCATCCCGATCCCATCCCCCACCGCTCCCCTCTTCGCAACTACCTGAAACTCGCCCGCCTCCACCAGTGGGGCAAGGGCGCGTTCGTGCTCGTCGGGCCCATCTATGGCTCGGTCGACGGCCACGCCATCAACTGGCCGGCCGTCGCCCTCGCCTTCCTCGGATTCGGGCTCGGCTCCAGCGCGTGCTACGTCGTCAACGACATCCAGGACCGCGAGGCCGATCGCAACCACCCCCGCAAACGCCGCCGACCGATCGCCTCCGGCGCGATCCCCGTCCACTCCGCCTGGATCTTCGCCCTCTGCCTCCTCGTCGGCTCCATCGCCTCCATGGCCGTTCTTGCCGCAGTCGCGCCGCTCGCGACCGCTCTCTGGGCCGCGCTCGCCATTGCCTGCTACATCATCAACGTGATGGCCTACACCTATCTCTTCAAGCACCACGTCATCGCCGACGTCGTGAGTCTCGCCCTCGGCTTTGTCCTCCGCGTTCTGGGGGGATGCGCCGCCGCGGGCATCGAGCCCTCAACCTGGCTCCTGAACTGCACCCTCTTCGTGAGCATGTTCCTCGCGTTCGCCAAGCGTCTGGGCGAACGCCGCACGCTCGAAGGCGCCGATGCCAGCCGCGCCCGCGCCGTCCAATCCGTGTACACCGACGAACTGCTCCGCATGACCGTCGTGGTCACCGGCGTCGCCGCTCTCGTCACCTATGCCGGCTACGTCCAGGCCCAGGGAGAGAAGTACACACTCGGCTTCAACCTCTTGTGGCTGACCATGTTGCCCGCAACCTACGGCCTCCTCAGATGTATCGTGCTGGTTGAGCGGGGTGACTACGACGACCCCACCGAATTGGCGACCCGCGACCCCGCGTTCCAGGTCGCCGGCTTCGCCTTCGTGCTTGTCACAGGCGCAATCACGCTCTTCGTTCCGCATTGACCCCATCCCCTCCCACCCTCCTCGACACGCCCGCTTGACCCCAGACGCCGCAACCATTCAACTGAATACCCTGACCAACCGACCGAAGGCCACGCCAACCAGCCGAGCCCGGCCCAAAGGAGTCTGTTCATGACCATCAACGCCCTGCTCCGACGCTCCATGATGACCGCGCTCGGATGCGCCCTCATCGCAACCCCCGCGCTCGCGCAGGACGCAAGCGACAACCCCGCCGGAGCCGACATCCCCTCCCCCGACCAGATCCGCGCCCTCGTCACCTCCGCGCGCCCCGGCGCAGGCGGAGCCGACAGCGACCTCAAGCCCTTCGCCGAGGTCTCCAAGGACTACACAGAGATCAACTCCTCAAGCCAGGACGGAAACCCCCTCTTCAAGCTCTGGAAGCGCGACAAGGACCAGCAGCTCATCGCCGAGCTCCCGCGCGGCTGGGAACGCCAGAAGCACTACATCGCCATGACCGTCTCCGGTGGCGATCTCTGGGCCGGCCTCCAGGGCAACGCCCGCTACGTCTACTGGAAGCGCTACGGCGATCGAATCGCACTCATCGCTCCCAACACCGACACACGCTCCACTGGCGACCAGGAGTCCAAGGCCTCCGTCAACAACATCTTCACCGACCGCGTCATCGTCGACGTCCCCATCCTCGCCATCGGCCCCTCCGGACAGCCCGTCATCGATCTCGACAACCTCCTCATCGGCGAGGGATCCAAGTTCTTCGGTGGCTCCATGGCCGGCTCCAACAACCGCCTCGCCACCATCCGCGCCGCCAAGACCTTCCCCGAGAACATGGAGATCGAGATCGAGGTCCCCGTCGCCGGCGGCACGCTCAAGCGCTTCCACTACTCGATCAGCCTCCTGAAGGACAACCCCGCCTTCAAGCCCCGCATGGCCGATGAGCGCGTCGGATACTTCACCACCGCATACCGCGACCTCGGCAAGTTCAAAGAGGCCGACAAGTGGGTCCGCTACGCCAACCACTGGAACCTCGAGAAGGCCGACCCCTCCCGCAAGCTCAGCCCTCCCAAGCAGCCCATCATCTTCTACGTCGAGCACACCGTCCCCATCCGCTACCGCCGCTGGGTCCGCGAGGGCATCGAGTACTGGAACAAGGCCTTCGAGCAGATCGGCATCATCGACGCCGTTCAGGTCATGTACCAGGACGAGGCCTCCGGCGCCCACATGGAGAAGGACCCCGAGGACGTCCGCTACAACTTCATCCGCTGGCTCTCCAACGATATCTCCACCGCCATCGGGCCCAGCCGCGTCAACCCGCTGACCGGCGAGATCATCGACGCCGACATCGTCCTCACCGACGGCTGGATCCGCGTCTTCTGGTACCAGGCCAACGAGTACCTCCCGCAGATGGCCATGGAGGGCTTCGGCCCCGACACCATGGCCTGGCTCGAGCAGAACCCCTCGTGGGATCCGCGCGTCCGCTTCGCAAACCCCGCCGAGCAGGACCGCATGCTCCAGGAGCGCGCCCGCCGCGGCGTGCTCGCCTACGGCGGCCACCCGATCGCCAACGTCGACGCCACCATGTACGGCGACGACGAGTTCGACGGGCTCATCGGCACCAACGTGCAGATGAACGGCATGTGCATGGCCGCCGTCGGCAAGGCCTTCGACATGTCCCTCATGCGCATGCAGATGGAGCTCGATGGCACGCTCGAGACCCAGCCAGAGGAGAAACCCAAGCAGTCCATCGACGACCTCCCCCCGGAGGTCCGCGAGCTCATCAAGGCCCGCATCGCCCAGGCCAAGGCCGAGGGCAAGGAACTCCCGCCCGAAGTCCTCGCGCTCGTCGGCGCCGACGCACAGCCCGAAGAACCCAAGGCCGATGAAGACAGCAAGAGCGACGAGAAGGACAAGAAGGCCAAGAAAGACAAGAAGGCCGACGAGGACCTGCTGGACGGCATCCCCGAGTGGTTCGTCGGACCGGCCCTCGCGGACCTGGTCGCCCACGAGGTCGGCCACACCCTCGGCCTTCGCCACAACTTCAAGGCCTCATCCGTCTACACCATCGCACAGATGAACAGCGAAGAGATGAAGGGCAAGAAGACCTGGGCCGCCTCGGTCATGGACTACACCCCCGTCAACATCAACGTCGACGACGGCGCGGTCCAGGGCGACTACTCCCCCATCTCCGTCGGCCCGTACGACATGTGGGCCATCGAGTATGGCTACGGCTTCGGCGATCCCAAGAAGGTCCTGGAGCGCGTCGCCGAGCCCGAGCTCGTCTACGGCACCGACGAAGACACCTTCGGCTCCGATCCCTTTGCTCGCCGCTACGACCTCGCCGCAGATCCACTCGACTTCGCCAACAGCCGCATGCGCCTCACACGCCAGCAGCGCGCCGAAATCCTCACCAAGTTCGTCAAGGACGGAGACTCCTGGGCCAAGGCACGCCGCGGCTACGGCATCACCCTCGGCACCCAGACCCAGATGCTCTCCATGATGGCCAACTGGGTCGGCGGCAGCTTCATCAACCGCGACAAGAAGGGCGATCCCAACGGGCGCGACCCCGTCGTCCCCGTCCCCGCCGAGCGCCAGCGCGCCGCCATGAAGTTCTGCATCGACAACGCCTTCTACGACGACGCTTTCGGACTCACCCCCGAACTGCTCACCAAGATGTCACTCGATAAGTGGCTCGACGGTGGCGGCGGTATCTCCGGCCTCGAGGACGTCCCCTACCCCATCCACGACCGCATCATCGGCGTGCAGTCCTCCGTCCTCACCATGATGCTCAACCCGATCACCCTCCAGCGCGTCTTCGACAACGAGCAGCGCGTCCCCGCCGATCAGGACATGCTCACCCTCCCGGAGGTCCTCAACACCGTCACCGGCTCCATCTGGTCCGAGCTCGACGACGCCAACTCCGGCTCCTACTCCGACCGCAAGCCCATGATCTCCTCGCTCCGCCGCAACCTGCAGCGCGAGCACATCGAGCGGCTCATCGACCTCTCGATGCCCGGCTCGGTCGCCTCCCCCGCCTCGCGCACCATCGCGACGCTCTCCACTTCCAAGCTCCGCGACCTCGGCGACAAGCTCAAGACCGCCTCCGGCAAAAGCGGACTCGACGCCTACACCAAGGCGCACCTCTCCGAGGCGGCCCTCCGCATCGAGAAGGCCCTCGACGCCCAGTTCATCTACAACGCCGATCGCATCGGTGGCGGCGCACCCCGCGTCATCCTCTTCGGACAGGACGCCGAGAAACCCGCCAAGTAGCCCGATCGCCAACCCCTGACCGAACGCGGGCGTGCCCTTGAACACAAGGGCTCGCCCGCTTCTCTTTGTCACTCGCGTGCCAGTCGCCGCTGCTCCGCACACCAGGTCCGCACCACGCTCGCAAGTCTCCTTCGCTTCGCGTCAAAGTCCGCTTGATCGACGAACGTCGCGGTCGCGCGGTCGTCAGAGTGCCAGCGCAGCATCCCCGATGCGTCGCCGAGCGACTCTCTGAGACCCGCTCCCGACCCAGGCCGCTTCTTGGCCCCCTGGTGCAGCACCACCATCACGCACTTGCCGCGCACATTCACCGTCGCGAACCAGCCCTCCAGGTAGAAGCTGGGGCTGTTCCACTTGACGCCCTCGGTGATCTCCCGATCCGCACCCAGGATCGTCCGCCGGATCGCCTCGACCACATCGCGAAAGGCCGGGTCCATCGCACCGATCATCGAATCGATCGCTCCAGCACCGCCCGACTCCGGCCGCACATTCCGCTCCGGTCGACCATCCGATCCAGCCCCCTTCGGAGCCCTCGCTTTGGCACGCGCGCCGGGCCGCTTCGTCGCTTTCTTCGTCACCTTCTTCGTAATGGCTTTCCTCGCACCGGCCTTCTTCGTACTGGGCTTCTTCGCAGCCATCCATGCCTCCTTGAGTGCGCCGACCGTAAACCCCGTCAATGAGACCTATTCCGAAAGTCGGTCGCGCTCGCTATCGTGGTCCCTCGGAGGTTGTCCCCTCGTGAGTTCAGACCTTCCAACCGGAGCCACGGGCGATCATCATTGTCCCAGCGCCGACACACCGACGTCCGCGCGAGGGGCCCCCGCGCCTGAGAGTCCGTCGCCGGTGCCCTCCTCATCCATGGAGGACGCCGGCACGTTCGTCGGTCCCTACAAGCTCCTCTCCATCCTCGGCGAGGGCGGCTTCGGCACATTCTGGATCGCGTGCGCTGGCGATCCGGCGTCGCCCGGATGGAGAACAACGACCTCGACGGTGCGCTCCGCGACTTTGAGGAGTCCGTCGCGCTCTCAGAGAAGTTCATCCCCGAGGATCACCCGCATCTCGCAGAGCACCGCGCTTCCCTTGAGGCCTGCCGTGCGGCGATGGCAGAGACAGCGACACCCGTGCCAGATCCAAAATAGCCTGCCCAATGACTTCTTGACTTCGTGACTCAGTCACTTCTCTCTACACCCGCGGCCCGCTCCCGCCCAGCTTCTCAATCGCCTCTCCATACCGCTCGCGCAGCGGCTCGACGACTTCCCTGATGAAGCGTTCGGTCTGCTCAACGGAGCGGCCGACGTACTTCATCGGGTCCATGACACCCTCCCAGTCGAGTTCGGCGGAGAGAGGCCCGCCGCGGGAGGTGGACCAGAAGTTCTTGTCGGCTTTCAGGCGATCAAGGAGGTCGTTGTCGAGGCCCTCCTGCTTGACGCGCATGCCCGCCGCCTGGGCGTGCTGGCGGATGAGTTCGTGGTAGTGCTGGCGATCGCCGCCGAGCTTCACGCACGCCATCAGGATGTTCTCCGTCGCCATGAAGGGCAGCTCGGCCATCAGGTTCTTTCGCACCATCGCCTCGTGCACGATCAATCCCGAAGCCACGTTGTGCATCAGGTCGAGCGCGCCATCCAGCGCGAGGAAGGCCTCCGGCAGCGAAAGCCGCCGATTCGACGAGTCATCCAGCGTCCGCTCCAGCCACTGCGTCGCGGCGGTGTCGTACGCGTTCCCGACCAGATTCATCACAAACCTCGTCAAGCCGCAGATCCGCTCGCAGCGCATCGGGTTCCGCTTGTACGGCATCGCCGATGAGCCGATCTGCTTCTCCTCAAACGGCTCGTCGATCTCCTTGCGGTTGCAGAGGAGGCGGATATCTGTGGCGATCTTGTGGAGGACGGACGCGACGGATGCGAGCTCCGCCACTATCGCTGTATCAACGACGCGCGGGTACGTCTGTCCAGTGAGGTCATGTGAGAGTGCGAGTGCGAGTCGAATCGCGTCTTGGCGAAGTCCGGCCGTGCCGCCTCGCACACCAAAGCGCTCAATGAACTCGCGATGGGAGTCTCCGGCAATCTCCAAGAGTCTTGTCCGCGATTGCTCCAAGTGCGGATCGTCAAACGGATGTGGTTCGCGGCCAGTCCCGATCGCGTGCAGTTTATTGATCACACGAGCTTCAAACTCATCGACCCGTGCATGCGATCCGTTGAAAAGGCTCAGAAAGGATGCTTGTGTCCCGGTTGCGCCCTTGACGCCTCGAAGCTCTGGCACGACATCCGCATACAACTTCTCCGCGACTCGACACTCGTATGCCCATCCAGCAAGGCGCCGACCAACGGTCGTGGGCTGCGCTGGTTGGTAGTGCGTAAAGCCCAGTGTTGGAACCGAGAGATGTATCTGTGCTTGGCCGCCGAGCGAGATAATGAGACGCGTCAGCTTCAACGAGCTCATCCAGATCGCTTGCCAGATGATCATCAAATCCGCATTGCACACCACATCCTGACTCGTCAACCCCAAGTGGATGATCCCCTTGGCCTTCGGGCATGAGTCCCCGAGCGCGTGCACGTGCGCCATCACGTCGTGACGCAACTCGCGCTCGTACTTCTCCGCTGCTTGGATCTCCGCATCCGTGATCCCGCCCTCGCGATTCACAACCGCCCGCAGCTCCTCCACCTGCTCCTTCGTGACGGGCAGGCCCATCTCGTGCTGCGCCTCCGCGACCGCCAGCCAGATCCGCCGCCACGTGTTGAACTTGTGGCGCGCCGACCACAGCCGCAGCATCTCCGGGCTTGCGTTCCGTGAGGCGAGCGGCGAGGTGTACGTGTCGTAGGGGCTCGTCATGCTCGATAATAAGGACCGGAACTCCCCCGGCCGCACCAATGCCCGCTCGCTCGCGCGGCCGCCCCTCCCCGTACCATCCCCCGGTGCCCGCCCCTCGTGATCCAAGCCCTCCCCGCGCGCGACCCGCTCCCTCCAAGGACGCGCCCGCACCCGCGCCGACCTCCCCCGCCTCCTCTACCCCCTCCGACACCAAGGACCGCGCCCTCGTCGATGCGGTCAAACAGGGCCGCCCCGACGCGTGGAACGAGCTCCTCCGCATCTACCAGGGCCGCATCTACTCGGTCTGTCTCCGCATGTGCCCCAACCGCGACCTCGCCGCCGACCTCGCGCAGGACACCATGCTGAAGCTCGTCCAGCACATCGATCGCTACGACGGCCGCTGCCAGTTCTTCACCTGGGTCTATCGCATCACCGTCAACACCTGCCTCTCGCGCATCCGCTCCGAGAAACTCCGTCGCATGCAGTCCCTCGACGCCGCGAGCACAAACGCCCGTCGACGCTCTTCGTCCGACAACCCCTCGCCCTTTCAGATCCCTGACAAACCCGGTTCCGGCGTCCGCGCGCTCGGCACAGCCCACCCAACCGGCGCATCCGGCGATGCCGGTCGGGAACTGAACGCCCCCGAAAGAGTCGAACACGAAGAGACGCGGAGCGCGTTGCTCCACGCCATGCAATCCCTCGCCGAAGAACACCTCACCGTCCTCATCCTCCGCGATGCCCAGGGACTCGACTACCAGCAGATCGCCGACGCACTCGAGATCTCGGTCGGCACCGTCAAGAGCCGCATCTTCCGCGCCCGTGCCGCACTCCGCGACACGCTCGAATCACAGTCCTGACCCCCGTCCCGTCTGCTTGTTGCCCTTTGTCCCCATGCCACTTGCTTTGAACCGCGAGCCCCAGCGAGCGGACCCAAGCGTTTCCCTCCGCGGCTCTCCGCGGCCCTCCGCGTTGAATGCCTCTCCTCTGATCCCCATGCCCGACCGACCCGACCCATCCCGACCGCCCCCATCCGGCCACGCCGGAGAAGTCGACGAGCTCGACCTCCTCGGCTGGGTCGAGGGCGATCTCCCCCGCGCCCGCCAGCAGCCCGTCGAAGAGCTCCTCGCGCGTGAGCCGCGCCTCCGCGCCCTCCTCGACGCCATGGCCGCCGATCGCGCCGCGCTCCGCTCACTCCCGCCCGAGCCCATCCCCGCCGACCTCCTCTCGCGCGTCGAGGCGCAGCTCGAACGCGAACTCCTCGTCGGCCTCGCCGGCCCCGCGACCGAAACCCTCGACATCCCGATCTCGCGCGTCGTCGTCAAGGGCGACGGAATCCTCGCCCGCATCGGCCGCTCTCCCGTGCTCCGCTACGCCCCTCTCGCGGCTTCGATCCTCATCGTCGGCGCCATCGGCCTCGTTATGTGGCCCTCGATCGCGCGCCGCCCCGGCGCCCCCTCCGGCGCACAGCCGCCGATGCTCATCACGCCCGGGTCGCTCGCCAGAGCCACCCCGGAATCCGGAGCCGAAGCCGCCACCCTGGCAGAAGCGCCGCTCGCCAAGTCCGAACCGGTCCCCTCGCTCAACGACCTCGCGATCGCGCAGGCCGACAGCGCGGACACACTCTCCCCCGCCGATGAGTCCGTCACACCCGATCGCGCCGCCGAACTCTTGAAAGAGGGCCGCCTCGCGATCCGCGTGCGCACGCTCGATCGCGACAAGACCTTCCAGCGGCTGGCCTCGATCCACGCCGAGCCGCGCTCTACCTGGGCCTTGCTCGATCGCGCCGACGAGTCCGTCATCGCCGCGTTCACGCCCGCGCCCGCCGAACCCGGCATCAACGCCCGCCTCCTCGCCTCGGGCACATCCGAAGAGCCCGCCGATTTCGTCCCGCCTCTGCTCTCGCTCCAGCCGCGCCAACCACTCCCACGCGCCATCTACATCGCAGAAGTCGACGCCACGCCCCGCGCCCTCGCCACACTCCGGGGCGTTCTCGGCTCCGGCTCAAAGCAGGTCGCAGAGTTCGTCGCGCTCGAAGCCCCCGTCGCCACGCCAGCGCCCGCATCCGTCGAGTCCATCCTCTGGTGGAAGCGACCGCCGAGCGCGTGGGTCGTCCGACACACGCTCCCCGTGCTCGTCGATCCCGTTGATACCCCGCGCTGACGCCACCAACTCTCAGACTCTCTCCATCACGCGCTGCCGTCACGAGACCGCCACCGAGCGGAGCCAGACGGACCGGCGCACCCCCCGTCCCGCCAGATCTCTGCGGAGATCGCAAGCGATCGCCGCGCCGCCGACATTCGCCCTCAGGAGAAGAGATCGGTCTCGTGGCGGATCGACCGCTCGCCCGACGGAGTCCATGCGTGGCACGCGCCACGCACGCACGGGTGCGTCGATGTGGCGCGCCCACTTCGCGCCGGCCCATGCTGGCCCAGCCATCCAAGGAGACCCTCCGATGCGAACCTTCGCCCGCACGCTCGCGCTCGCCCCCATCTGCGCACTCCTCTCGCACGCCGCCCTCGCACAGTGCACACCCTCCCCCACCAACTTCTGCGTCACCATCGGCTCCAAGACCACCTCCCACCCCAACCCCGGCGGCTTCCCCGCCGCGTGGTACATCAACGGCGTCGAGTCCCCCGCACTCGATCTCGAGCGAGGCACCACCTACACCTTCGAGATGGACGGAACTCCCTCATTCCACCCCTTCTTCCTCACCGGCTCCGTTCTCGGCGGACCAACCTCCACCGAGTGGACCAGCGGAGTCTCCCCCACCGGAGGCGTCAGCGGCACACAGATCCTCACCTTCATCGTCCCCGAGGCCGCTCCCGACACCCTCTACTACCAGTGCCACAGCCACGAACGCATGGGGTGGAAACTCATCATCTCCAACCCACCCTGCGCCGCCGACTACAACGGCGACACCGAGCCCGACGTCCTGGACTTCCTCGACTTCCTCGATGACTTCGGCGCCTGCGACCAGCTCCCCGCGCCCTGTGGCTCGTTCGGAAACCCCGATATCAACGGCGACACCGTCATCGACGTCATCGACTTCCTGGATTTCCTCGACGCCTTCGGCAGCGGCTGCTGAGCCGCTCAAATCCCACCCAGCCGTCGCGCTCCCGCCCGCGCTCTACGATGCGCTCCAGAGACCGGAGAACATCAGATGCTCGTGCAGGACCTCATCGACGCGCTCGACCGCATCGCACCCCTCTCCCATGCCGAGCCATGGGACAAGGTCGGCCTCATGGTCGGCTCCCCGGCCCGTGAACTGAGGGGCCCGGTCGTCTTCTGCATCGACCTCACCGAGAAGGTGATGGACGAGGCCCTCGCGATGAGCGCGGGAGCCATCATCGCCTACCACCCACCCATCTGGAACCCGCTCGAACGCATCACCGACGCCTCACCCAAAGGACGCGTCGTCCTCCGGGCCGCCGAGGCCCGCATCGCCGTCTACTCGCCCCACACCTCTCTAGACGCCGCGCCGGGAGGACTCACCGACTGGCTCTGCGAGGGCCTCAGCGGCAACACCGGCGCCAAAGACGGCGAGGGCGTCGTCCACGGCGACTCCCGCGCCCTCACGCCGCGCGCCATCCCGAGCACAACCCAGGAGATGAAGGTCGTCACCTTCGTCCCACCCGGCGAAGCCGTCGAGACCATCCGCAACGCCATGGCCTCCGCCGGCGCCGGCATCATCGGCAACTACCGCGTCTGCTCCTTCGGCGCAGAAGGACAGGGCACCTTCCTCGGTGGCGATGGCTCGAAGCCCACCATCGGAGAGGCCGGACGCATGGAGTCCACCCGCGAGATCCGCCTTGAGATGGTCTGCTCCCGAAGCGCGGTCCCCCTTGTCGTCGAGACCCTCCGCTCCTTCCACCCCTACGAGTCTCCCGCCATCGACGTCTACGAACTCTCCGGCGTCCCCGAACGCCACATCGGCGTCGGCAGACGTCTCGTCCTCGATCGCCCGGCCACCATCGCCGAACTCGGCGAGCGCCTCCGCGGCCATCTCGATCGCGTCCGCCTCCGCATGGCACTCGTCGACGCGGACAGGCCGATCACCCACGTCGGCGTCGTCGCCGGTGCCGGCGCGGACCTCGCCATGACCGCCGTGCGCGACGGTTGCGAGGTCTTCGTCACCGGTGAGATGAAGCACCACGAAGTCGTCGAGATGCTCAACGCCGGCTGCTCGGTCCTCCTCGCCGGACACACCAACACCGAGCGCGGCTACCTCAAGCGCCTCGCCGCTCGCCTCAAATCAATCCTCCCCGGACTCGTCACCCACTGCTCCACCGCCGACCGCGACATCCTCGTCGCGGTGCCGTGAGCAGCATCGCGCCGAAAGAAGGTGCGAGCCGCCTCACTCGCGCATCGAGCCGCCTCGCACCTCTCCATTTCTCGAGATCTCGCTCCACACCCATCCATCCCGCGCCGTGATTCCCCACGAGCCGCCCGACGCCTCGTGCGCCTCACGCCACACCTCCATCCGCGCATCCATCGCCCTCCGCTCGCCCGTTGACTGGTGCACCGCCTTCGCCCCCGTGTGATACAAGAGGTCCACCGCCGCGCGGATCATGCTTCCGTGGTGGGGCATCTCCATCGCCCCCGTCCGAAGCTCGGGATACAGCTCCATCAAGCCGCCGATCGCGTCCGACTGCACATCGCCCGTCAGCAGAATCGCCGCCGAATCAAGCCCCGCGCCCCGCTCCACGAACGCCGCTGCCAGCGATCGCTCGTTCGCCGCGCCGGAAACGAAGCCCTCCGGCGGCCACAGAAACCTGATCTCCACATCCCCGAACGCGACCGTGTCTCCCGCGCCGACCCGCCGAATCTCGACGCCCCGCCGCTCGAGCTCGCCGAGCATGAGCCCCAGTCGCGTATCCCGCGACGACATCACGTGGTCCAGCGTCGCATCCCCGACCAGCAGCGTCCGCAGTCCCATCGTCCGCGCCGCATCCAGCAGCCCGTTGTAGTGATCGAGGTTCGGATGCGTCAGCACCGCCAGCGAGATCCGCGTCACGCCGAGCGCGCGTGCCGCACGGGGGAGCGTCCGCGCCCCCACATCCGTCCGCGTGAGCGAGCCGCAGTCCCACAACAGCGCATCCGCCCCCGAGCGCACGATGTGGCACGTCCCGTCCCCCACCGCCAGTGTGTCGATCCGAGCGAGCACGTCCGGCCCGAGCGCCGACGCGACACGCAACTCGAACCCCGCCCACCCCAGCACCAGCGCCGTCGCCAGCCAGTGCCCCGCGCTCCGCCACCGTCCGCTCGCGCACCACCAGAGCGCGAGCCCCACGCCCGCCGCCGCGAGCAGCACCGAGAACGGCCCGACCCGCACCAGCGACACCCCCGACTCATCGAACCACAGCACCACGTCCGTCGTCCACGCGCCGAGCGCCTCGATCGGCTCCGAGAGAGCCCAACCCGCGCGGGGCCACACCACGCCCGCCAGGATCGCAAGGAACCCCAGCCACATCAGCGCCACGCACAGCGGCACCACCACCAGCGTCGCCGGGATCGCCAAGAGACTCACGCTCCCCGTGTGCCACGCGATCAGCGGCAGCCCCACCAGCCAGCAGAGCGCGGATGCCGAGACCAGCGACCTGAACCCGCCCACGATCCACGACCACACCGTCGGATCCGGCGTCGTCACCCGCCCGCGCAGCCGCACGCCCCACAGCCGCTCGTCCATCCGCGTCCCCATCCAGAGCAGAACCGCGGTCAACCCCACCGACAACTGGAACCCCAGCCCGAACGCGTCCGTCGGCCTCCACAGCAGCAGCCCGCACCCGATCCACGCGAGCATCGCGAGCCGGTCGTGCCTCCTCCCAAGCGCATCCGCAAGCAGAAAGCAGATCGCCATCGCCCCCGCGCGCACGATCGGCGCCTCCGCCGGCACGATCAGCAGATACACGCCGACCAATGCCGCGACCACAACCGACTCGAGCCCGCCTCGATCGCCGAGCAGACGCACGGCCATCGTCACCGACCACACCAGCACCACAAGATGGAACCCCGAGATCGCCAGGACGTGCGAGAGCCCGACGCGCGTGAACGCCTCCCGCGCCGGCGCGAGCGCCGCCTCATCCTCCCCGAGCAGCAGCGAACGCGCGAGCGCGAGTCCCCGCCGATCCCCTTGACCAGTTCGTCCATCGCCCTCCGCCCCAAACGCCCCGAGCGCACGCGCCCGCAGCAGACGCCCGAGCCGAGCCACACGCGCCGAGAGCGAGACGCCCTGATCTCCGGCGACCCGCTCGATCAACCCGCCCGATGTCTCCAGCCGCCCGAGCAGCCCCTCCTGCGTCGCCCGTGTCCGCAGATCGCGCTCCCCCGGATTGCTCGGTGCCCCTACCGGGCTCCACGCCCCCTCGATCCGCACGCGATCCCCCGGCGCGAACGCCTCCACCCGTCCCGTCGCCCGCACGCGAAAGCGGCCCCCCTCCGTGCGAACCGTGAACGCCGAGATCGTCCCCAGACCCGGGCGCGCCCCCTCGCCCGGATCGACCGCCCGTACTCCGTCTGTCACCACCCCCTCGACCACGATCATCCGCGCGCCGTGCAACCCTGCCTCGGCCTGCGCCGGCGCGCCGACTCGGATCGACCACCACGCCCCGCCGAACGCCAGCACCGCCCCGAGAAGCAGAGCCCCGCACGCACGCCCCCGAATCCACATCGCGATCATCGCGCACACGCCCGAGGCCGCGAGCCACACCCACGCCGGCACCTCCGGTCCCGCGGCGCGTGCGAGCGCGAAGCCCGCCACAAGCGCGGCGAACGCGGTCCAGGCGCGGGCAGCAGCATCCCACGGCTTCACATCATCAGCGTGACATGCGCACGCGATCGCGTCAAGCCCGATGGCTCAGCCAGTGACCACAGCATGTGGAGACTCGAACCTCAGTTGCCGCCGGAGATCACCATGTCGTCGAAGTCATCCAAGACATCGATCGACGTCGGCTGGCCCTTGCTGTCGAGGAGGTCCGCACCGCTCTTGCTCTTGAAGTTCAGCCCGAAGGGCAGGCTCCTCGCCGTCCCAGATCCGACGGCGAGCTTCGCGCCGCGATCCTTGAGGCCGAGGAAAACGCCGTCCACTCCCGCGGCGTGCACCACGAACCGACCCCGCGCCGCCGTCGGACGGATGGTGGCCATTGAAGAGGTCCGGTCGTCCGGGTACCCCGGATTGCCGAGCAGTCCGTTCATGGTGGAGATGCGCTGGGCGTCGGAGACCGCGGCACCCGTCCCGCCGCCGATCATGCTCTCGGCCGGCATGTTCACGTACTTGGTGCCGACCGCCGTCGCCGTGAGGAACGCGGAGTTGGAGTTCCAATAGAACCGCGCCCGCGTCGAGCCCGAGCCGTCCGCCGGACCGGAGTTCAAGCGTGCGAAGTCCGTCTCGTTCACGATCGGCTGCGTCGCCGTCTCGTCCATCACCCACGCGAGGATCGGTGTGCCGAACGCGTCGATCACATCGGGCAACTGGTTCCTGGGCTTGGTCGACATGTCCGAATGGGGCGGGGCCGAGTTCTGGGCCTGGCGATCCGAGCCGTGTGAGAACTGCGGCTGATAGAACTTGTTGTCCGGCACGAAGTAGGGCGCAAAGCCGTTGAACGAGACGCCGATCCGCGCCGTGTCCACATCCACCCGCTGCGCAATCTCCCTCATGGGCCCGACGCGCTCGGCAAGATTCTCTGGAGCCGTCGTGGCGTCGGGAGGACCGCCGCCGCCGCTGGTGCCGGTCGACTTCGGGATGATGCCGCCCGCGAGGTCGAGCATCACATTCTCCATCGACGACATGCCTCGCCCGCTCCCCGCGCCGGAGAACTGCTCGATGTTTCCCATCTCGGTCGGCGTGAAATACCCCGGCAGACGACGATTGTCCTGCTCAAAGCTCCCGACGCCGGCCAGCAGTTGCTGGATCAGGTTCTGGGTTGCCGTCTTCTTCGCGGCGTTCCGGGCCCCGCCGAGCGCGGGCAGCAGGATCGCCGCGATCAGGATGATGATCAGGATCACGACGATCAATTCAATGATGGTGAACGCCGCGCGTGCGGCGGGGCGGGGCTTCACCGAGCTGTTCAACTGAGCCATGCGGCCTCCCTCCCCAGCGCGACCAGGTCGCCCAGGGGTGCTGTAACCACCGCCCTCTCCTATCCCTTTCGCCGCCCGATGGCGTCGTGTTGCTCCGCATCGCCGGAATACGGCCCAACTGGACAGGAGAACCCAAACACAGACCGGCTGAGAGAGTGTAGGGGGAGCCGCAAACGGGGGCGAGGTCGCCACCGCAGGCCCGAGCCGCCCCATCGCCCTGTACGATCCCGAACGTGCCCACACCCACCCCCGACAAGCCGCAGCCCTCCCTCCCGGTCATCGTCGGCCCCACCGCCGGCGGCAAATCCGCCCTCGCCGTCGCCCTCGCCCATCGCCTCGCTTCCCGCAACCATCCCGCCGAGATCCTCTCCGCCGACGCCTACCAGGTCTACCGGCACATGGACATCGGCACCGCCAAGCCCACCCTCACCGAACGCGAAGGCATCCCCCACCACCTCATCGACATCGTCGAGCCCACCGAACGCTTCACCCTCCACGACTGGCTCAGCCGCGCCGAAGCACAGATCGAAGACTGCCGCAGACGCAACGTCACCCCCATCGTCGTCGGCGGCACGCACCTCTACATCAAGTCCCTCCTCGAAGGGCTCTTCGAAGGCCCCGCCGCGGACGAATCTCTCCGTGCCGAACTCCGCGCCCTCGGCCCCGCCGCGCTCCGCGCCGAACTCGAGCGCATCGACCCGCAAGCCGCATCCCGCATCCACCCCAACGACGAACGCCGCACCATCCGCGCCATCGAGGTCTTCCGTCTCACCGGCACACCCATCAGCGCGCACCAGAAGCAATGGGACCAGCCGGACGACGCGAGCACATCCCGCGTCCGCCCCGATGCCCTCCTCATCGGCCTTGACTGGCCCACCGAACTCATCAACCCGCGCATCAACGCCCGCGTCAAAGACATGATCTCACGCGGCCTCGTCGAAGAAGTCCGCGCCCTCCACTTCCCATCCGACCACCCCGGCACATCTCTCTTCGGCCCCACAGCGCGCGAGGCCCTCGGCTACAAGCAGCTCATCGCGTGGCTCGATCGCACCCACGCAAACACCTCGCCCATTGACCAGCGCCGCGCAGCAACACTGCTCGACGACACCATCGAAGAGATCAAGATCGAGACCCGCCGCTTCGCCAAGAACCAGCGGACATGGCTCCGGCGCCTCCGCACCACGCCGCGATCCATCTGGCTCGACGCTTCGGCCGGACCAGATGTAAATGCGTGGGCTGAGCGTGTTGTGCAAGCCATCGACGCCGCGCACGCTTGATCTATGGCGCGGATCGGCTTTGTGGGTGTGCGAGGGCACCTCTCATGGGCGCGCGAGAGCGGGCCCGTTGATGCGGGCTGCGCGTTGCTGGTTGTGATGCGCGGATGGTCGGGGGTGTCAGGGGGTTGGGCTGTCGCGGGAGCGCGGTCTGATACTGGCGTGCGGGATTGAACGGGGAGAGAGAGCGGGAGAGGACTCAACGCGGAGGGCCACGGAGGGCCACGGAGAGGAAGAGGGGGTAGGAGGAGGCAATGGGGACGAGGATGGAGGCACCAGTTCTGGTTCTGGACGCTGCGCGTCCGAGCCGGGAACTGGTGGCACCCGGGTGGTGCGTGCGTCGGGCGCGGGCTCTGTCGTTGACGCGGGTTCGGCGTCGGTCGTGGACGCGTTGTTCCGCGTGGGAGCAGCACGGGCGGCGTGTGCTGATTCGATCGGTTGGGGAACGTGCTTGGTTGCGGCGACGTCGGCATCGTGCTGGCGGATCGCTGCGTGGTAGGCGGTCCAGTTCGGGGGCTTGCCGTCGAGCGTCTCGTTGATGCGCGGGCCGGCCATGGGCACGGGGGGTGGGCGCGTGTTGTCGGGGGAGTTGTTGTGAGGGCGTGGGGCGCGGGTTGGCGCGAAGGGGTCGAAGCGGCCGCAGCGGAGGACGAGCGCGATGGCGCGGATGACGTTGTGGCGCTGGTACTCGCGGAGCTTGCGGTCGTGGTAGGAGATGGGCATAGGGGTGTTGGAGTCGACGTTGACGCCGCAGGCGACGATGGTCATGAGACCCTTCACACACATGTTGAGGCGCGTCGAGACGACCATCTTGGTCTGCATCATGCCCGCGCTGACGATGGTGCGGCACTTCTCCATGATGTCGGGGCGCGCCATCCAGAGTGAGAGCGCGTCGACGGTGGTGTCGAGTTCCTTGGCGAGATAGGTGAGGGAGCAGTCGGGATTCGCGAGCTTCTGGAAGATGTGGGGTTCGAGATCGGGCGAGGGCTCGAAGGGTTTGGCCTTGGGGGGCGCGAAGCGATTGAGCGGGGGCGTGAGCGTCGGCCCTGGGAAGGTGTGCTCG
>CAUJHH010000042.1 GCA_963204725.1 Planctomycetota bacterium | reverse complement strand
AATCACCTCGGGCTTGCCGACCGAAAGCTCGTACCCCTCGCGACGCATCGTCTCGAGCAGGATGCCAAGGTGCAGCAGGCCGCGCCCCGACACGACGAACTCGTCCGATCCGCGCCCCGGCTCCACACGCAGCGCAACGTTCGTCTCCAATTCCCGCATCAGTCGCTCACGGATCTGGCGGCTGGTGACATAGTCACCGTCCTGCCCCGCGAACGGCGAGTCGTTGATGCGGAACGTCATCGTCATCGTCGGCTCGTCAACGGTGACCGGCGGGAGCGCGACCGCATTGGCGGGATCGGCGAGCGTGTCGCCGATATCGACGCCCTCGATCCCGATCACGGCGCACAGGTCCCCGGCGTGAATCTCCTCCACCTCCTTGCGACCGAGCCCCTCGAAGCGCAGCAGCTTGCCGATGCGTGAGCTCTGCTTCCGGCCGTCGCGCTTGATGACCGTGACCTGCTGACCAACGCTGAGCGTGCCGCCGTAGACGCGACCGATGCCGATTCGACCGACATAGTCCGACCAGTCGAGCGTGGTCACGAGCATGGCCGACGGCGCGCTGACGTCGTCGGTCGGCGCGTGGACCTGATTGACGATCGCCTCGAAGATCGGGCGCATGTCGGTGCCCGGCGCGTCGAGATCGGTCGTCGCCCACCCCGCGCGCCCGGAGGCGTAGACGCAGTGGAAGTCGAGCGCGTGGTCGTCCGCGCCGAGGTCCACCAGCAGATCGAACACCTCGTCAAGCACCTCGTCGGGCCGTGCCTCCGGACGATCGCACTTGTTGATGACGACCACCGGCTTCAGCCCGGCCTCTAGCGCCTTGGCGAGCACGAACTTGGTCTGCGGCATCGGCCCATCGAACGCATCCACCAAGAGCAGACACCCGTCCGCCATCCGCAGCACACGCTCCACCTCGCCGCCGAAGTCCGCGTGGCCAGGCGTATCGATGATGTTGATGCGGAAGTCCTCGCCGGACTCGGT
This sequence comes from Planctomycetota bacterium, assembly GCA_963204725.1. Lineage (GTDB taxonomy): Bacteria > Planctomycetota > Phycisphaerae > Phycisphaerales > UBA1924 > JAHBWV01. The sequence goes on along the minus strand of CAUJHH010000042.1, from coordinate 9,985 downwards.
GTGGTAGTTCACAGCGCAGTTCTTGGAGAGGATCGTGATGCCGCGCTCGCGCTCCAGCGGGTTGGAATCCATGATCAGGTCGTGCTGGCCCCCCTGGAGCTTCTCCAGCTCCTCCTTGCGGAAGTTGCCCGACTGCATCAGGAGCTTGTCGACCAGCGTGGTCTTGCCGTGGTCGACGTGGGCGATGATCGCGACGTTGCGGATATTGGCTGAGGAGGGTTGCATGCGGACTCTGGGATCCAACGACTCGGGACCGATCACGCCGGGGTTCGCACCGCCATGGTGGTGCGAGGGAAGGGCAGAGATCGCGCTCGAGCGGCTTCGTGTGCGAAAAGGAAAGGACGGCAGGCGGTCCGGGGCGTCCAACACCCGCGTTCAACCGACAGACCATAAGGATAGGCGACAATCCGACCAATGACCCGACAAACCCGCTCTCGCCGGGCCTCAGCCACCCCTTCTCGCAGCCGCTTCCGGACCGCGTCCCGCGCCGTTCCGGACAGACGACAGCGGGGCGTGCGCCCCTGCGCACGCCCCGGAAGCCGATCCATTCTCCGAATCCGCCGCCTACCGGCGCCGACGCGTCGCGACCAACCCGCCCACACCCAGCAATGCCAGCGTCCCCGGCGCGGGAACAAAACCGTGGATGACGAATCCCGCAGACAGGCCATCTTCCGTCACACCGGTGCCCACGATGTCGCCGAACTCGTTCACGCCCGTCGCGTTCAGGAGCAGCGAGAACTCACTCCCCGCCGGGATGAAGTCGTTCAGGTCGTACATCTTTCCGTCCACCCACGCCCACGCGTGCGGCAATTCGAGCGGGTCCTGTGAGTACGCAAACCCAACCACCATCCCCCACTCATTGATCGCGTTAGCCTCGCTCTCCGCGAACCCCGCGAGCGTCCCCAAAAACTGCGGTGCCTCCCGATCATCCGTGAAGATGCACGCCTGCCATCCCCACTCGATCTCCCTCCCGCCCGACAGCCCGACCGCCACGCCCGCATCGTTGATGTCGAGCGCGATCGACTGGTTGTAGCCCGAAGGCCCGATCTCATAAGAGTCCCACCCACGGTCGCCCGGCGCCGCGCGATTGGCAACGCTCGGATCGCCAAAGAAGAAGCTGTGACCGACGACATCGTTGCGGTTGTTGATCGCGATGTTCGCGCCGCCCATGTACCCCGGCAGCGTCCCCGCCGCCTCGCCGCCGTTCGCTCGCGACCACACAAACCCCTTGGAGAAGCCCGGCCCGAGACTCCCCTGTCCCACCACGACGCCGTTGTCGTTGATGTCCCACGCCAGCGACCCGAGCGCACCCATGTCCTCGTTGATGTCGATCATGGTCTCGCCCCAGTACATCGCGTGCGCGCCCACGCCGCCCGCGATCTGGCTCTCGCCCACGATCTCACCGCTGTTGTTGATCCCCCACGCCTTGCTCGATGCATCCGGCGCGAGCGAGCCCAGATCCGTGATCACCCCCGCTTCCCAGATATACGCGTGCGCCAAGCCATCCCCGAGAAGACTCGCCTGACCGACAACCTGGCCGCGATCGTTGATCGCAAGCCCCACACTCTCCGACCCGCCCAGCGTCCCCACCCGCGAGATCGCAAACTGCGCAGATGCAGGAAACGCCACCGCAGCCACGAGCAGAGCGCCCGCGGCACACACCGCACCATCAACTCTCAACATGTGTCGTGCTCCGGAGCCGCCCCTCCACAACCCGCGGCGGCTCAAACTGGTTCTCACTCGATCCGCGTCGGGATCGCCCGACGAATATGCCTCACGTTCGAGATCTCGCAACACCGTTCGATGAAAAACCCCTGCAAAGGTTGCGAAAGGCAGGTGAATTCTGCCGCGCTGGTGCCGACTGCCCGCGCCCTCCGGGGTGAGAACCCCAGACGATCGCCGCATCGCAACGCACACGTGACACCGCCGAAGAATCTTTGTTCGGCATCGATCAATCAGGATTGCACAAAGCACCCGCGAGTGGGCGCCGACTCGGCGTCAGCCCCGCGTCATCGCTCCGACTTCGATCGCGCCGAGTCGTCGTCGCTTCGGGACCACCGCTTCATGGCCCGGACGCAGATGTCCACGATCGCGATGAGAACGCCCGCGCCCGGAATGAGCGAGAGCGCGGTCCACAGGATCCACGATTTCCCACCCTCCGGCAACCGCTCGTGCAGCACAGATATCGCGAGGATGCCGAGCGATCCGCCGATCGCGATCCCAGCAACAACCAGCGTCGTGTCTATCCACGCCACGCGCGGCCACGCCCACTGCGCGAGCAACGCGCCCCCGACCGCGCAGACCGCCGCCGTCACCACCACAAGGTAGAACCCGAGCAGATTCAGCAGCCCCGATTCGAACTCGCTCGCGAACCGGCCCACGCCATCCTTGAGCCCACCCATCGAGAGGCCTCCACACGACGAGACACCGCGAGCTTTCAACAGGCGGCGGCGCCGACGACCTCAACAGCATACCTCTCTCACCGCCCACGCATCGTCACCCGCGCAGCGCATCCTTTGATCGCCTCGAAGTCGCGCACGAGCACGAAGTGCGAGGAGCGACTGAAAGCTCATCCCCGTAACTCACGCCTCACGACCCACTTCCCCCTCAAACAACCGCGCCCTCACGCTCACCTCCGGCAACGCATCCACCGACTTCGCCGAACTCACCCCGCTCTCCTCGAACTTCCGGATCGTCGGCAACAGCCGCGACTCCACGCTCGACGCGAACTTGTTGTACTGCTCCGCGGCGCGGTTGATCGTCTTGCCAAGGTCCGACGCGTACCCGAGCGCGGTCGCCACGCGATCGTGCAACTCGCGCCCCAGATCAAACAGCTTGCTCGCATCCTCCGCCAGCCGGTGCTCGCGCCACCCCACCGCCACCGCCCGAAGCAGCCCGATCAGCGTGCTCGGGCTCGCCATGATCACGTTCAGCTGCGCCGCCGTATCCAAGAGGTTCGGTTTCCGCGACAACGCCGCATCCAGGAACTGATCCCCCGGCACGAACATCACCACAAACTCCGGCGCGCCATCGAACTGCGCCCAGTACCGCTTGTCCGACAGCTTCTTGATCTGCCCCTCGATGTGATCGGCGAACCGCGCGAGGTGCGTCTCCTCCTCCTCCGGCGTCGCGCTGCTCGCGGCCTGCACATACGCATCGATATTCGCCTTCGCATCCACCGCGATCACACGCTCATTCGGCAGCCGCACCACCATGTCCGGACGCAGCAGGTTCCCCTCCCCATCCCTCGAACTCGTCTGCTCCGAAAAATCGCAGTAGCTCGTCATCCCCGCCAGCTCCGCCACCCGGCGCAGCTGGATCTCCCCGTATCGCCCCCTCACCTCCGGCCTCGACAACGCGCGGCTCAGTTTCTGCGTCTCCAGCCGCAGCCCCTCGCTCACGCTCCGAGACTCGTTCACCCGCGCCTCCAACGACGCCAGCTGCTCCTGCGCCCGCCCCAAGGTCTCCGACACCGGCTTGATCGCCTGCATCACCGCCTGCGCCCGCTTGTCCAGTTCCTGCTGCGACTCCTTCCCCTTCGCCTCGAACGTCTCGTTCGCACGCTTCAGCAGCTCATCGCTCACCCCCTTGAGCGTCTGCGATGCCAGCGACTGAAACGTCTCCTTGAGCTTCTCCACCTGCTGCTCAAACCGATGACGCTCCCGCTCGATCACCGTGAGCCGCTCGCGGTGCTGCGACTCGGAAGACTCGATCTCCTGCTTGTGCAGCTGATTCGCGCTCCGCAGCTCGCCGTCGCGCAGAGCCAGCATCACCTCAAGCTGCTGCGCCCGCTCTGCCGCGTGCGCCAGCTCGGCCGCCGCGCGCTGCCCTGCGACCATCGCCTGCGAGCGCAGATGCTCTGTCTCCTCGCGCAGCCGCCCGACCTGCGCCTCAAACTCGGCCGCCCGCGCTGCCGCCGCCGCGCCCTCGCGCAGCGCCTCCCCCCGCGCCGACTGCGCCCTCATCCCCCACCATGTGCACGCTCCCGCGAGCACCACGCCCAGCAACGCCAGCAGCCCCAGCATGATGTCCATGTCCCCATCCTAATCGCCCTAACCCCTTCCACACACACCGTTCGATCCAATTTGGCGCCGCGCCCATGGGCCGCATCGCCGCTTTCCCCACCGCCTGCCATCTTGGCACCCGCACCCTCGCCCCCTTGACCCACTGGCAGCATCATTCCGTGCCGCACCTTGTCAGATCGCCATAAAGCACTGCAATACAACAACCTGCGCACGCCTCGCCCCCGGCATCCCCTTTGCCATTGCTCTGGCACGATGATGTCGGTGCGCCAACGCTCCCCAGATCCCACCAACCCCGGACAGCCCGGGTCGGGATCCGGCTGCGCGCCCGGCGCCACGCCCGGCCGCCTCAATCTCCTCCTCTCTTACGCCGGCTGGCGCGCCGAGTCCTGGGTCGACCAGCTCCCTCGCCTGCTCGAGCCCATGGGTGTCCAGTCCCTCCGCGCCGGCACCGGCCGCCAGGCCACCGACCTCATCCAGTCCTACCCCATCCACATCGCCGTCGTCGATCTCGGACTCCCGCTCGACGCGCCCGCTCCCTCACTCGGACGGCCGGAGCCCACCGAATCAAACACCGAGGGCGGCAGCCGCCTCCTCGAACTCCTCTCACGCCTCCAGGCCCCGCCCCCCACCGTCGTCGTCAAGCGGGGCCGCTCCCAGCGCGACGACTCACGCGAGCTCTCCGACGCACTCCGCCACGGAGCGTTCGCCGTCATCGATCGCCCCAGCGGCACGCGCGACCTCGAACTCCTCCTCGAAGTCCTCCGCCGCGCTCTCACACGCTTCTACGCCGGTCGCTGGCCCCTCACACCCCCACCCGCCTGATCCATCGCCTATTCCCCATCGCCTCACCAAGAGGCATTCATCACACCCCACAAGTCACATCGACTGAACCGAAGGAGTTACACATGGCCAAGTCCACCTCGAAGTCCGACACCACCATCCGCCCCCTCCACGACAAGATCCTCGTCAAGCGCGACGATGCCGAGGTCAAGACCGCCACCGGCATCTTCCTCCCCGAGTCCAGCAAGGACAAGCCCAAGACCGGCACCGTCCAGGCCGTCGGCGATGGCGCGCTCAACACCGAGACCGGCGCACGCATCCCCCTCACCGTCAAGAAGGGCGACCGCGTGATCTTCACCTCCTACGCCGGCACCGAGATCAAGCTCGGCGGCACCGAGTTCCTCATGATGTCCGAAGATGACGTCCTCGCCGTCATCGACTGAAGGGCAGTGACGGGGTGAAGCAGTGACAGAGTGACGCTGCTGCAACGCGTCCTCTTCCCTGCCTTCTCTGTGTCACTCAGTCACTCCGTCACTGTGTCACTCTCACTGGACTTCCGAATGACCCCCACCCAGCTCCGCCAGGCCCTCTCCGAACTCAACGGCGAACGCGACCTCACACTCGCCTTCACCGGCTTCGCGCCGCAGGATGCCCGCCTCTCCCTTCACAACGCCATGCTCATCCCAGATGAGCCCGACCACCTGGTCAAGGTCACCGACGGAAAGTCCATCTACATCCTCGATGCCGAACGCATCGCATGGATCAAGATCGAACTCAAGAAACCCATCGCGTAAAGAACCCACCGCAGAGACACAGACCACCGCCTCTGCGGTGAATCCGATTTCCCGAAAGGAACAGTTACATGGCAGCCAAGATGATCGCCTTCAACACCGACGCACGCGAGCGCATCCTCCGAGGCGTGCAGAAACTCGCCCACGCCGTCAAGGTCACCCTCGGCCCCTCCGGCCGCGTCGTCGTCCTCGAAAAATCCTTCGGCGCACCCACCGTCACCAAGGACGGCGTCACCGTCGCGAAGGAAATCACCCTCGAAGATCCCTTCGAGAACATGGGTGCCCTCATGGTCAAGGAAGTCGCCACCAAGGCCTCCAAGGACGCCGGCGACGGAACCACCACCGCCACCATCTACGCCGAAGCCATCTACACCGAGGGCCTCAAGAACATCACCGCCGGCGCCAACCCCAACCTCGTGAAGCGCGGCATCGACGCCGCCGTTTCCGCCGTCGTCGCCGAGCTTGGCAAGATGTCCAAGAAGGTGGACTCCTCCAAGGAGATCGCCCAGGTCGGCACCTGCTCCGCCAACCAGGATGAGCAGATCGGCAAGATCATCGCCGACGCCATGGACAAGGTCGGCAAGGACGGCGTCATCACCGTCGAAGAGGGCAAGTCCCTCGAGACCGAGGTCGAGCTCGTCGAGGGCATGCAGTTCGACAAGGGCTACCTCTCCCCCCACTTCGTGACCAACCCGGCCACGATGGAGACCACCCTCGACAAGCCCTACATCCTCATCCACGAGAAGAAGATCTCCTCCGCCAAGGACCTCCTCCCCCTCCTCGGCAAGATCGCCGACGCCGGCGCATCCCTCATCATCATCGCCGAAGACGTCGAAGGCGAAGCCCTCGCAACCCTCGTCGTCAACAAGCTCCGAGGCGTCCTCAAGGTCGCCGCCGTCAAGGCACCCGGCTTCGGCGACCGCCGCAAGTCCATGCTCGAGGACATCGCCATCCTCACCGGCGGCAAGGCGATCATGGAAGAACTCGGCCTCAACCTCGAGACCGTCGAACTCTCCGACCTCGGCCGCGCCAAGAAGGTCACCCTCGACAAGGACAACACCACCATCGTCGAGGGCGCCGGCACCTCCAGCGACATCAAGGGCCGCATCGAGCAGCTCCGCCACCAGATCGGCGACACCACCAGCGACTACGACCGCGAGAAGCTCGAAGAGCGCCTCGCCAAGCTCGCGGGCGGCGTGGCCCAGATCAACGTCGGCGCGGCCACCGAAGTCGAAATGAAGGAAAAGAAGGCCCGCGTCGAGGACGCGCTCCACGCCTCTCGTGCGGCTGTCGAAGAGGGCATCCTCCCCGGTGGCGGCGTCTCCGTCATCCGCGCCCGCAAGGTCCTGGACAAGCTCCGCAAGAAGACGGAGAACCAGGACGAGCGCGCCGGCATCGACATCATCCACCGCGCCCTCTCCGCCCCGATCAAGCAGATCGCGGCCAACGCAGGGCTCGATGGCTCCGTCATCGCCAACAAAGTCGAAGAGTCCGATGTGGTCAACTATGGCTTCAACGCCCTGACCCACGAGTACGGCGACATGATGAAGATGGGCGTCATCGTCCCCACCAAGGTCGAGCGCGTCGCCCTTCAGAACGCCGCCTCAGTCGCAGCCCTGCTCCTGACCACCGAGGCCGCGATCGTCGAGATCAAGGAGAAGAAGGCCGGCGGCGGACCGGGCGGCGGTGGCCCCGGCGGCATGGGTGGCATGGGCGGGATGGATGATATGGATTATTGATCCACGCACCGCTCGCGCGACGAGCCACATGCTTCTGTTCATTCGAGAACCCACGGACTGCAGTCCGTGGGTTCTTCGTTTCGCACCCGACTCGCGATCATCCACCTGCCGTATATCGCTCCAGAACCCAGGGACTGCAGTCCCTGGGTTCTCCGGCCCCTTCATCTCCTGTACACTCTGCAGATGCTGCCCTGGAACTCCTGGTACCACATCACAGGGAACACCTACGGCTCATGGATCCCCGGCGATCCTCGCACATGGCGTACACGCAACGGCCGCCCACAGCCCGGCGCGGACATCCCACTCCCCGAGCCCGATCGCGCCGCGCTGCACGATCATTCGCGCCGACTTATGGATGGTGAGCAGGTCTCACTCTCGCCCCGAGCGCGCCAGGCCGCGCTCGACGCCATCATCCGTGCGTTGCACCATCACGCGATCGAAGTCGCAATCTGCGCTGTCGATGACCATCACTTCCACCTGCTCGCCCGCTTCCCAGACAAGCACCCACGCCGATGGGTCGGTATCGCGAAGAAGGAGTGTTCACGCGCACTCTCATCGGCGGGACTCGCGAAGCCAGGCGGCGTATGGGCCGCACGCACACACTGCAATCCCATCCGTGACCGCGACCACCAGATCGAAGTCGCTCGCTATATCGCCGACCATGCCACTCGCGGCGCGGCCCTCTATCGCTGCCCACCCCCGAAGCAGCACGAGAATCGCCTCCCCACTCCAGCCGGCCCGATACCGCCCCCGACCCGAGAACCCAGGGACTGAGTCCCTGGGTTTCTTCCTGAGGCCCACCGGGCCGCCAGACGACAGCCCAGGGCGTGAGCCCTGTGGATCGCGTCCCGGAGGGACTCACGCATGTTGCCACGGGTGGAGGTCGCGCTTCGCGACCGGAACCCGTGGAAACCCCGTCGCGCAGCGACTTCCATTAAACGCTCCCAGTCGCCGGAGGCGACGCTCTTTCCCGCAACACGTGGCGCGATCCAATCCCTTTCCGCTCCGGCTCACGGCTGCGGAGTTGCGCCGCTTTGTTCCTCGAGTTTGGTGAAGACCTGATCGATGGTTTCATCGACCACCTTCTCGGCACTCTGGTACCCGTGCAACGGAGAGTTCTTCCATCGGCCCGTGGCGATCAGTTCGCCCGCTGGCTGCCGGTAGAACATGATCTCCAGTTTCCTCAGATACATCACGACGTCCCACCGCCAGAAGTCGGCGTACTTGACCACATAATCCACATGCGCCGGCACGTTCTCTGCGAGCCCCATGGAGACCTGCATGCCGTGACGCACGAGCGCTCTTTGAATGTGTCCATCCACATCGGTGGAGTTACCGCCGTGCACAACGAGGTAGGCAGAGCCGGCTTGGATGGGCTTGGCGCCGGCTGCGACCGTTGTGTCCGATGACGTGGTACAGGCGCTCAGAGTGCTCCCGAAACCAAGTCCTATCGCGACCAAGATCCACATATACCCGATGCGTTCCATGCATGTTCTCATAGTCGGTACAGCGTAACACAAACGCGGGAGCGCGACAGAGTCGCAGAGTTCCAACATGGCCAATCGGCCAAGCTCGGTGCTCTTCCGCCTCTCGCCCGCTGCCTCACTTCCGAGCGTCCCGTGCGGGACGCAGGGCTGTAGCCACGTGGCGCAGCGCAGCCGCGAAGCGGCAAGCCAGCCCGTGATATCCGGTGTCGCGCAGCGACCTCCTTAAAACGCTCCCCGTCGCCAAAGGCGACGCTCCGGAGGCCCACCCGGCCGCCAGACGACAGCCCAGTGGGGGGGGCGTGAGCCCTGGGTATCCAGCCCGCCCGCAGGGCGTTCCTTAGTGGAGCGGGGCGAACGCCCCCGACTCCCCCACCCACCGACTCACTCGCCGGGCGATCCCTCCCACTCACCCCTCCCACCCGCGGCACACTCGCCCAGCCCTCCGTCAATCCTCCGGGCCGACCTCGTCTGCCGTTCACTCCACACAACCACTCCCTACAACCCCGCCTTGATCCGACCCGCGATCGCCTCCGTCGGCTCCGTCGCAAACTCCATTTCCTGATACGCGGCATCCCCGCTCTCGCTCAGATACGCCATCCGCAGATGAATCGCCAGCGTCACCGAACGCACCCTCCCCGCCTTGCAGTTGATGATGAACAGCGTGTTCTCTGTCGAGCCCGCATCGTTCTTGAGGCCCGCCGCCATGTTGATCGCCGCGGCACGGTTCATCGCCCCCTCCCCCTCCGCGCCCGCATCGTGCAGCGTCTCGCCATGAACGGGCTTCGTGGCATCAACGTGGATGATCTTCCATCCCTCGTGGTTCTCCTTCGCCAGACGCTTCAGCGCCGCCAACCCCTGTGTCCCGTTCGTCAGAATGACGACGTTCTGCGTCCCGTTGACCAGTTGCGTCGCGCTCGTCGCGCCGGACAGCACATACTCCTGATTCGAAAACGGTGGCGGCATAGCAGCACCTCCCTTATCCCATCCATGCTACCAGATGCTCCAATCGAACGCTCCCCCCCGCCCGCCTTCCCGCCCTCAGAAGCTGCGGCGAGCTCGCCCCCTCCGTCCCTTCGGCCCTTCCTCCCCTCCGTCCCTCCCCAAAATCTGCACTTCTCACTGACATACGTCTGTCAGTGAGACCCCCTTTCCCACCAACTCCC
>CAUJHH010000041.1 GCA_963204725.1 Planctomycetota bacterium | reverse complement strand
CCCGCCCTGTGCGGTCCGGGCCCACCGCCCAATGTTGTGTTCGACTGCGCGGGGGCGGCTCCCACCGGGGAGCCGCCCGTCTTGCTTGACCAACCGCCGGAGAGGCGCCGAAACACACGCGTTCACGAGCGGGTTTGTGCTAGACTCAGCGCGACGACACTCGCGGCCCCATCGAGGTATTGACCGTGTTGGCGACCGAGCTGGCGACCGATCGTGCGAGTGAATGGGATGGGCCGGCGCCGAACACGCCCGAGAAGGCGGAGCGGTTCATGGTTGAGGGTACTCGGGCGAGGAACTGAGTCGTGGTCAACATCTATGTGGGAAACGTGTCGTTCTCGATGACCGAGGCGGAGCTGCGGAGCCTGTTCGAGCCGCACGGTCAGGTCATGCGAGCCTCGATCGTCATGGATCGAGAGACCGGAAGGTCGCGCGGATTTGGGTTCGTCGAAATGGCCGATGACAACCAGGCCCGGGCCGCGATCGAGGCCGTCAATGGCCAGGACATCGGTGGCCGCCCCCTCAAAGTCAATGAGGCAAAGCCGCGCGAACAGGGCGGCGGTGGCGGCGGTGGCGGCGGATTCGGTGGCGGTGGTGGCCGGCGCGGCGGCGGTGGAGGCGGCGGTTATGGCGGTGGCGGTGGTGGAGGCTACGGTGGCGGTGGAGGCGGTGGTGGGTATGGCGGTGGCGGTGGCGGTGGCGGTCGGAGAGGCGGCGGCGAACGCGGCGACCGCGGCGACCGAGGTGGCGACCGCGGCGGCGATCGCTGGTGATCAAGCCCGGCGAATCTGGGTTGCACAGACGGGGCTGGCTCTCGCGTGGGAGCCAGCCCTCTTTCGTGCGCCCTAGCGCGAACCGGTCGGCGCCACGCCATCACACCAGGCCCTCCACGCCTCTCGGAGCAGACGCTCGAATCGGTCCGTGTAACCCCGCGCGTCGCAGAGCGTCGAACCGAGCATCCGCGGACGCAGTGTCCGCCGGAGCTCGAGCACACGCGCCCGGTCCAGCACAAGATCGCGGGCGATCCGCCGGTACTCGTCGGGTGTCTCGGCGATCAGCTCCGGCAGGCCCACGGCGGTGAGCAACGAGGCGCTGACGCGCTGCACATGCGATCGGCCCTTCAGCGTCACCACCGGAACGCCCATGAGCATCGACTCGCACGTCGTGGTCGTGCCGTTGTAGGGGTGCGTGTCGAGCGCGACATCGATCTGCTCATAGAGCGACCGGGCCTCCTGGGGCGTGCGCGTGTTGCTGAAGAACGCAAGGCGGTCCGCGCCGATCCCCGCTCGCTCGAACGTCGCGCGAATCCGCGAGACAACCGACGTCAAGCGAAGATCGGCCTTCAGCATCAGACGAGAGTCGGGCACCGATCTCAGCAGATCGACCCACAGCGAAAGCAGCGATGGGTTGAGCTTCTGGATGGCATTGAACGATCCAAAGATCGGGGGGCGGGTGGGATCCTCGATGCGCGGCTCGGGCGCGTCCTTGGGCGGCTGGTAGCACAGGAAGCACGGGTCGAGACGAAGAACTCGATCGTGCTCGTTCTGGTCTGGTGGATCTGTGATCGTGTCCGCGATGCGTGCGTCGATCCCGTTGAGCCCCGTCGACGCGGGATACCCGATCGCGCTGAGCTGCACCGGCGCCGGTCGCAGCGCGAAGACCTGAAGCCCGTGGTCCATCGTGTAGCCGGAGAGATCGATCAGCACGTCCACGCCGCGCTGCCGGATCTCGGATGCAACCTCCCGGGCGAGCCGTCCTCTGCACGCGTGCAGAGGTGCGAGCGACTCGAATCGTTCCGTCGTCGAATCGCGCGAGCGACCCGTCCAGAAAAGCTCGGGCCGGAAGCGCTCGCGGCCAAGATTCTCCAGAATCGGCAGCAGGAAGTACGAGATCGAGTGGTTGTGGAAGTCGCCCGAAACGAAGCCGACGGTGAGCGCGCGATCGGGATCGCGCGTGTTCGCGTGGGTGATCGGCGCAAGCTCCGGCTCCAGCAGGCGTGCGGCGCGGGCGTGCACCGCGCGGACACGCTGTGGGTCGATCTCCGGCACGTAATTGGACACAGATGCCTGTGTCACCGCGATGTCCGACGCTTCGGGGAACCTGATCGCCGCGCGATCCAGAATCGCCATCGCCTCAGAGGCGCGGCCCGTGCACAGGAACAGCACGGCGTACTCATGCCAGACCTCGCGGACCTCGCCGCGAGTCCGAGCGGCGCGTTCCATGATCGCCTCGGCATCGGCGAGCCGATCCGCGCGCAGGTAGACGCCAGAGAGCGACATCATCACCTTCTCATTCGATGGGTCCGCCCCGAGCATCCGCTCGTAGACGGCGATCGCTTCCGCGTGCCTGTCGAGAGCCGCGAGCGACGTCGCGAGCAGACGCGTCGCCCGAAGATCGTCCGACGAGCCCGTGAGAGCCGCCTGCGCGTGCACGATCGCGCGTTCGTGGTCACCGTCGGCCGAGGCCAGCTGCGCCGCGAGCAGCCGGGCCCCCGGTGCGTGGGGCTCCCGACGCAGCAACTGCTGCAGCGCGATTGCGGCTTCCTCGCGTCTGTCGGCTGCGAGAAGGGACTGGACGCTCTGGAGTGTGATCTGCGCTCTCGGCAAGCAGTGCCCCTTCCGACGCTTCATCGGTCGCCGACGCGCCTCTGCCACAGCGACGAGTACGCGAGCTCCATGGCTCGCGCGTGCGCCGACTCATCGCGCAGCGGCGATCGCTCCACCTCCGCGCGGAGCGTTGACCGCAGCGAGCCAATCAATCCGGGGTTACGCCCGAGCGCGAGGGCGATCTCGGCATACGAATCGGGCGATTCGGCGATCCACTCCGGATGGCCCACGCACTCGAGCAGCGACGCACCCACGCGCGCCGCGTGCACCGCCCCCCGCAGCGTGACAACGGGCACGCCCATCCAGAGTGCCTCGCACGTCGTGGTCGTTCCTGAGTACGGTGTCGTGTCGAGGGCGACGTGGATCCGCGCGTACAGCGCGAGGTGCTCGGACGTCGATGCGGTAGGTCCAAGCATCCGAACCCTTGCGACGTCGATGCCTCGTGCGGCGAACCGCTGCAAGATCGATGACCTCGCCGCCTCGTGCTCCAGACCGACGCCCTTGATGAGTTGGCGAGCTCGCTCATCTGATCGCAGGATCGCACTCCACATGTCCATCGTCCGCTCGCTGATCTTTGCCGGCGCATTGAACGATCCGAACCAGATCTCGCCCGTAGCCGCTCCATCGGCTTCAAGTCTCGGCTCGGGCGCATTCTCCGGCGGCCGATACGCAAGAAAGCACCGATCGAGACGATGCAGGCCCTCAACCGCCAGTTCGTCGGAGGCAGGGCCGAAGGGATCGGTGACGGGATCGACGACTCGCGCGTCGACCTCTACCAGCCCGGTGGTATTGCAGTACCCGCAGTAGGAGAGCTGCACCGGCGACGCGCGAAGCGCCAGCACGCCAGCGCGATGGTGCGCCGAGAGCCCGTTGAGGTCGATCAGCACATCGACCCCGTCCTCTCGTATGCAGCGAGCCAGCGACAGATCGTCGAGTCCGTGCACGTGCCGGAAGAGATCCGCATGCTGCTTGCACCGCGCCGTCAGCTCGTCGCAACGGGCGTACGTGTGGTACACATGCACACGGAAACGCGAGCGATCGTGACGTTCGAGCAGATGCTCTACAAAGTGGACGACCGAGTGTGTTCGAAAGTCAGACGAGAGGTAGCCGAGCACCAGTGGCCGATCGGTGCAAGACGCCGCACTCCTCACAGGTCCGAGCGCGGTGGCGAGCGGAGCGACCGCCGCAGCGATCGAGCGTCCGAACGCGGCGTGCTGCAAGAAGACCTCATGCGGATCAGCATTCGATGGATAGTTCATGATGAACGCGCGTGCCGATGCGATCGCCAGATCTCCGGGATTCGCCTGAACCGCTCGATCCGCCACTCGAACCGCATCCTCTGCTCGCCCGAGCTCGACGAGCAGGCGGGCGTAGTTGGCGGCTGCTTCATGGCGATCGGGGTACAGCGCGAGGGCGCGCTCAAAGCACTCGGCCCCCTCGGCTCGACGCGCCGTTTGCGCGAGGATGATCCCGAGCGTGTTGAGCGCGCCAAACGCTCCCGGATCGAGGGCGAGCGCCTTTCTCGCGGCTCGCTCGGCTTCCGGGAGCCGGTCCAGTGCCGCAAGGACTGTGGCGACGAGCTGGTGCGACTGCGCCACCTTGGGTGCGCCCGACGCGGCGACCTCCGCGTAGTACAGCGCGCGATCGAATTGTCCCGCGTCCGCGAGCATCGTGGCCAGTGCGCTCGATATCGTCGGATGGTTCGGCTCACGCCTCGCGAGCTTCTCCATGAGCGCGATCGCCTCGGTCCGCTGTCCCGATCTGTAGAGCAGCGTCGCCCTCTCGAACATGGCCTTGATCTGCGACATGAGATGGAGGTTAGCTCCGAGCGTGCGACGCCGGGCGTGGTGTGGCGTCCCGATGTGTGTCGAGTCTCGCAACGACGAATCGACGCGCCTCCGCATCGGCATCCATGACGTCCCCGAGCGAGCCGATTGGCCTGATCGCGATCCCGTCTATCGCGGCCTCGACCAGCAACGGGATGCTGGCGAATGAGATCCGACGCGCCAGAAACGCCTCAACAGCGACCTCGTTCGCCGCGTTGAGGATCGCGCCCGCGGTTCCGCCGGCCTCGATCGCGCGGAGCGCAAGCCCAAGCGCGGGAAACCGCTCGGGGTCCGGGGCCTCAAAGTCCAGACGAGAAAGTGAGGCCAGGTCGAGCCGTCGTGCCGCCCCTTCGATTCGGTCGGGATGCGACAGGGCCTGCTGGATCGGCAGGCGCATGTCCGGTGACGCCATCTGGGTCACCATCGAGCCGTCCGCGAGTTCTGCCATCGCGTGGACGACCGACTGGGGATGGATGATGGCGCTGAGCTTCGACGCCGGCACGCCGAAGAGCCAGTGGGCCTCGATCAACTCGAGTCCCTTGTTCATCATCGAAGCGCTGTCGATGGTGACTTTGTCGCCCATCTTCCACGTCGGGTGCCTGAGCGCCATATCTGGCGTCGCCTCGCGCATGACGCGCAGCGGAACATCGCGGAACGGGCCGCCAGAAGCGGTGAGCACAACACGCAGGACGCTCTCCGGGAGCGGCAGAGGAGGGCATGTCCCTATTCCTGCGACCGTGGAGAGGCACTGCCAGAGAGCCGCGTGCTCGCTATCCACCGGCAAGATGTGCGCGCCCCGGGCGATCGCCTCAGGGATCACAAGCCCACCCGCCGCGACAAGGGCCTCCTTGTTCGCCAGCGCGACATCCCTCCCGCGCCGAATCGCCTCGAGCGTCGCGGGCAGCCCCGCAACGCCGACGATCGCAGCAACGACGAGGTCGCACTCGACCTCTCGAATGAGCGAGAGCGGCGCGTCCGCTCCGAGGCGTGTCCGCAAATCGGCCGAGAGCGAGGGTGTGTCGCCGGCGCAACTCGGATCAGTCAGCGCGACATCACGCACATCGAATCGCTGCGCCTGCTCGGCCAGAAGCCCGGCGTTGCGCCCCGCCGCCAGGCCAACGACCCGGAAGCGAGTCGGGCTCGTTCCGCGATCGTTCAGCCCATTGAGATGCGAGATCACCTCGAGCGTCTGTGTTCCGACCGATCCCGTTGAACCGAGCACAATGACTCGGCGCACGCTCGCCGGCGCGTGTGCATCTCTCGGGTTCGAGCGTGGTCGCGTCATCGCTTCGGTTTACTCCGGGCCAAGGGCGCGGCGCTCGCTCGGTGAGAGCTTGCGCCGCGTGGCATAGAGCGTGCGTGGCTTCCCGCCGCTCGATCCGCTCGGAGCTCCGCCGCCCGCTTTCGTGGCTTCAGCAGGAGGAGGGGGTGATTTCCGCTCGCTCGTTGCCGGGGCAGGTGAATCCGAGTCGGCCGCACCCTCGGAGCCCTCCTTCCCGCGTCCGCGCCCGCCACGCCGACGCCTGCGTCGACGCTTGCGTGTGCCACCCTCACCCGATTCACCATTGGAGTCGGGTCCGTCGGCGTTTGCCGCGTTGCCGTTCGTCTCAGCATCATCGCCACGCTCATGCTCGGAGTCGTTCTCCGATCCATCCGCGCCCGATTCTGCGCCGGCACTCTCCGGCTGCGGGGCTTCGCCATCGACACCTTGTGACTCGAGCCCGCGTCCCCTGCCGCCGCGCCGGCGGCGCCGGCGACGCTTGCGAACCCCGCCCTCGCCCTGTTCACCCTGGCCGTTCTCGTGCTCGTTGCTGCCTTCTCTCGGCGTGTCGCCGCCCTCAGACGCCCCATCGCCCTCGTCCGGGGATCGCTTCGCGGCGGGCTTCACCTCGCGCTGCTTGTCGCCTTGTGGTGCCGCGTTGCGAGCGGGCCCCCGCTCGGCAGGACTCTCGTCGTCGCGCCCACGTCCTCGGCCTCCGCGTCGGCGTCGGCGCTTTCCACGCCGCTCGCCATCTTCGGCCGTGCCGGCCGCCGGAGCGGGATCCGACGATTCGATGCCCGAACCCGGCCCCTCCAACTCCATCGCCGTCGGCTCGTAGTCCTCTTCGATGGGCTCGTCGGCCTTCTCCGATTCCTCGTCCCAGACGTCGAGTTCGCCCGCGATCGGCGATTCGTCCAGCCAGTCTTCGATCTGCGGGTTCTTCTTCACGTGGTGGAGCGAGCCGACTTCGACGTCCGCGCCATCCGCGTCGTACGCATAGAACGTCACGCGATCGAGCGGCACGGCGTCGCTCACGCGAACCTCAACGTGCTTCCCGCTCGTGCGTTCGACTCGAGAGAGTGCGCGCCGACGCGCGGAGAGCAACTCCCCGGCGACGCGAGGGCTGACCACCATCTCAATCTTGTAGACGCGATCGTGATCCAGCATCGCGGCCAGCTCGCGCAGCGCATCCGCAGCGACCGAACCCGGACGCTGGATCAGCCCTCGTCCGTGGCACGTGGGGCACTCGGCAAAGTGCTGGCTCTCGTGGCTGGCTCGGTTGCGCTGACGCGTCATCTCCAGGATGCCGAACGCGCTGATCTGGAGCACCGTGGTGCGGGCGCGGTCTCGCTTCAGTCGATCCTTGATCCGCCCCTCGATGTCGCGACGCCGCTTCAGGTCGCGCATGTCAATGAGGTCGTTGATGATCAGCCCGCCCACATCGCGCAGCCGGATCTGACGGCAGATCTCATCGATCGCCTCGAGATTCGCTCGATAGGCGTTGGTCTCCGCATCGCGTGCGTCGCGCATCTTGCCCGAGTTCACATCGATCGCGATCAACGCCTCGGTCTCGTCAATCACCAGCCGTCCGCCCGAGGGCAGGGGCACCTCGCGTGAGTGCATCATGGCGATCTGCTGCTCGACACCGAAGGCGTGATAGATCGGGGTCTTGCCGCCGTATCGCTTCAGCTTCGCGCCGCCGCGCGGGGCAACGATCTTCAGGAACTGGCTCGCTCGCTTGAGCGCGAGCTCGTTGTCGATGATGACCTCGGTCATCTCCGTGGTGTGCAGATCGCGCAGGCAACGGACCAGCAGATCGCTCTCGGAATAGAGGAGGCGGGGCCGGTTGCCCGTCGCGCGACGACGCTCCATGTCCTTCCACAGACGGGCCAGATACGCAAGATCACGCTTCAGCTCGGCCTTCGTCCGCTCCATGCCGGCGGTGCGAACGATGAAACCGAAGCCCTCGGGCAGCTCGAGCTGGTCGAGAATCTCACGCATCTTCATGCGCTTGTCCTCGTCCTCGACCTTCCGCGAGACGCCCACCTTGTCCATCTGGGGCATCATCACAAGGAAGCGACCCGGGATCGACAGGTACGAGGTTAGCGTCGGCCCCTTCGTGCCGACTCCCTCCTTGATCACCTGGACCGCGATCTCCATCCCCTTCTTGAGAGCCGCCTGGATCGGCGGACGCTCGCGCCGCGGCGTCTTCTTTCCGACCCTCTCGGTCGTTTCGGAATCCTCGCCGGGGAAGTAGCGGGGGTGCAGGTCCGAGACGTGCAGGAATCCGTTCTCCCCCACGCCAAAGTCCACGAACGCGGCTTGGATCGCCGGTTCGACATTCGTCACGCGTCCGACATAGATATTGCCCACGCGGCTCACTGCGCTCATGCGCTCCGCGTAGAACTCCTCCAGCTTGCCATCCTCAACAATCGCAACCCGGCATTCCTCGCCGGGGACGTAGTTGATCAGCATCTTTGAATCGGGCATCCGTTCACCTTTCCTCTGGCGAGCGGCGCATCGTCCGGTCAGTACAAATCGCAGGCGTCGTGCCCGGAACGCGCGGCTTCATGCCACTCGCTCGGACGGTTCCTGATGATCTCGCTGTTTGGGGACACTGCGCTCTCGCTCGCACACTGTGCGGCGGGCGCCGTCTCGCGGAGGATCCATCCAGTGGACAGGCCGTGCTCGCACGACCCCCGGGGTCCCACGGATCCCGGGGAGCGCTTCACGCTCTCGTCCGCGATTCGTCGGCACTCGATCGCCCCATGCTCGCAGCGTCCTCGTCCCGTCAGGGGTGGGGGCGCGAGCGCGGGGAGGCCCGCTCGACAGGTCCGACGCGCGTCGCGGCGCCGAGACCGTGTTTCTTTCCGTTGGCTGCGTTCAGGCGGGATCCGATCCCGAACCTGGTTCCGCGTCATCGACGGAACGCCCGTCGAAGGCCTCAGGAACAATCTTTCGAGCCCGGTCGCGGAGGTATGCCGCGACCTGGACATCGGAATCGAACGAAAAGACCTTTCGGGCCAGCCGCTCGCACTGGGTCAGAGAGACCCCACGAATCAGACGCTTGAGGGGCGCCACCGCAGAACCGGTTACGGAGAGAGTACGCAACCCCATGCCGATGAGCAAAAGGGCAATCTCGAGGTCGCCGCCGGCCTCACCGCACAATGAGACATCAATCTCGTGCCGCCGCGCTGCACGCACGGTGTCCCGGATCAGACGCAACACCGCGGGATTGAGAGGGTTATACATCCCCGCGACCCGCTCGTTGGTGCGATCGACTGCCAGCGTGTACTGGATGAGGTCATTTGTCCCGATCGAGAAGAAATCCACCTCACGGGCGAAGGTGTCGGCCATGAGAGCCGCCGCCGGCACCTCGACCATCATGCCGATCTTGACGTTTCGATCGAACGGGATCCCTTCCTCCTCCAGATCCTCCATCACATCATGAACCACGAGCTTGGCGTGGCGAAGCTCGTTGGTCGTCGTGATGAGCGGGAACATCACCTTGATCGGGCCGAGCGCCGACGCTCGCAGGATGGCGCGCAGCTGCGTCTTGAACATGGGGATCGAACGCAGGCAATACCGGATCGATCTCAGCCCGAGGAACGGGTTACGCTCCGGCACATCGGTCCGCTCCTGCGTGTACTTGTCCGCGCCGAGGTCGACCGTACGAATCACCAGGGGCCGGCCGTTCAGCAGCTTCACGCAGCGTGCGTACGCAGTGAAGTGGTCTTCTTCGGTCGGCTCTGTCGAGCTCGTCAGATAGAGGAACTCGGTTCGATAGAGCCCCACGCCCTCTCCGCCCTGCTCCAGCAGCGACGGGATCTCGTCGGAAAACTCGATGTTCCCGAGCACCTGCACGTGCACCTTGTCAAGCGTGAGCGCGGGCAGCCGTGCATCATCTCCGACAGTGACCCGCGTCTGCTGCCGCTTCTTGATCGCGGCCCTGTAGTCGTCGAGCGTCTCTTCATTGGGATCCAGCACCACAACGCCGCGCTCGCCGTCGATGATGATCGTCGAACCGTCGGTCGCCAAGCGGGTCAGCGTCTGGCACCCGACCACCGCCGGCGTTCCGAGCGCGCGGGCAACGATCGCCGTGTGGCTCGTCTTGCCGCCGAGATCGGTGGCGAAAGCGAGCACTCGCGTGCGATCGAATGAGGTCGCCTGTGTCGGCGTGAGATCACGCGCAACCACGACCGTGCCCGCCGGGACCTGAGCCAGTTGGCAGCGCCGCTCGCCGGTCAGGTGCGTCAGGATCCGCTCCTGAAGGTCCTCCAGGTCGTTCACTTTCGAACGGAACGCCAGATCGGGCATCCGCCCGAAGCGCTCCGACCACTCACCCAGAACATGGCTCACGGCGTACTCGGCCGACACCGATTCGGCATCGATCATCAACCGAATGGGTCCGATAAGCGATTTGTCCCCCAGCATCCCTTGGTGAAAGAGGAAGACCTTGGCCGCCTCCTCACCCATCACCGACTCAGCATCCTTGAAGACGCCCGCGAGCTCCTCGCGAGCCTGCTTCAACGCCACATCAAGCCGATTCAACTCGGCTTCGATCGCATCCCGCCGAATGTGATGGCGCCCAATATGCCGCGTATCGGCGTCGAGAACGTACACGCGCCCGATGACGATTCCCTGCGAGACCGGGATTCCCTTGAGGATTTCCATTCGTCGAGTGCGCTCAGACCCCAAGGGGCCGGTTGGTTTGGCCTCCACCTGGGATTCGGGATCGTAGCGGAGCGTTTCCTGGTCCATGCCGCACCTGCTACGCACATGATACAGACTGCGTTCGATCGATGTCAGCAACTTGACAACACCCTACCGACTGGTCGATACTGTTCCATGTTGAGGAAGGCGCGTTCGAACTGACGTGCCGCCCAGGGGCCGGCCTGCGCCGTCCGCCACCCAAGATCGATCACCCCAACCGGGCCACTCGGACCCGGCGGATCGTCTCTCCATGGAAACAGTGACCGGCATTCTCGATTGGCCCAGAGGCGGCGATGGTCGCCTGCGCCAGCAGTCAGACTTCGGACCAATCGAGTCGCCCGAAGATCCCGTCGTCCCCCTGCCGATTATCGAGCGCCTCAAGCTGCGCTCCGGACTCCGCCTCACGGCGGATGTCGAGTTCACCCGCTCCAAGCGCCGGCGCGGCCGCCCCGGTCCCCGTGCCCTCCGCGCGACCGTCCAGACCGTGACCTCCGTCGAGGGCGGCCCGCCCGACGCGCTCCTCTCCTCCAAACCATTCGAGGAACTGACCTCGATCGATCCCCAGCCCCGACTCACGCTTGAATACCCCGGTTGCCCTCCGTCTTGCCGACTCATCGATCTCTTCTGTCCCATCGGGCGCGGCCAACGCGGCCTCATCGTCTCCCCGCCCAAAGCCGGGAAGACCACGCTGCTCAAGGACATCTCAATCGGCGTGCTCCGCAACCATCCGGATGTCGACCTCATCGTCCTTCTCGTCGACGAACGCCCCGAGGAAGTCACGGACTTCCGACGCACCTTCGCCTCCATTGAGGGCGTCGACGGACGCCGCGCCTCGGTCCTCGCTTCGAGCAACGACCACGACATCTCCCGCCACATCGGGATCAGTCTCTTCTGCATGGAACGCTGCCGGCGCATGGTCGAGGCAGGTCGCCATGTCGTAGTCGTCATGGACTCGCTCACACGCCTCGCCCGATCTTTCAACCGCTCAAACAAGTACGCCTCAAGCGGCCGCACCATGTCCGGCGGCATCGACTCCAAGGCCCTCGAACTCCCCAAGCAGATCTTCGGCTCCGCCCGCAACACCGAAGAGGCCGGCTCCCTCACCATTCTCGCCTCTTGCCTCGTCGACACCGGCTCGCAAGGCGACCAAGTCATCTTCGAGGAGTTCAAGGGCACCGGAAACATGGAGCTCATCCTCGATCGGAAGATCTCCGAACGTCGGCTCTTCCCGGCGATCAACCTCGCAGCGAGCGGCACGCGCAAAGAGCACCTGCTCATGCCGGACCTTGAGTACAAGACGACAACCGCCCTCCGTCGTCGCATGCTCTCCATGCCTCCACATGTCCAGGTTGAGCAGCTCCTGGCCGCTCTGAAGCGGTTCCCGACCAACGACGCGCTGGCCGGAGGCGCGAGCGGCAACACCGGTTCGTGAGATTCCTCGCAGGATCCTGCAAGAAGCAGTGCAACTCGCGACGTTAGGATACTGAAGCATGCCCCAGGTCTCTCGGACCGCCGAGGCAGGTGCCAACGTGCCTGCCGGAATCGTTGCATCGCGCCTCGATCGCGAGGGGTTTGGCGTGCGCTTCTCCGGTTCTCGCCGGAAGCTGTGGTGGGTTGCGGTTTCGATCCTGGGACGTCGCGAACACGCCGATGACGTGCTGCAGGAGGCCGCGCTGATCGCACTGGGAAAGCTCGATGAGTTCGACCCCGTCACGTCGTTCGACGCGTGGATGGCCCAGATCGTCCGATATGTCGCGCTCAATGCGGCACGAAAGGTCCACCGCCGGTCTTCTCACCATGAGCACTACGCCGCGGATACACACGAATCGCCCGTCGAACACGAGTCGCCGATCGACGCAGACGGAGTCCTCAGTCAGGACCGAGGCGCGTTCGATGATCGTGTCCTCGGGGCGCTCCGGGCTCTCCCCGAGCAGGCCCGTGTCTGTCTCCTCCTCAGGGTGCTTGAAGGACTCTCCTATCGCGACATCGCGTCCATGCTCTCCATCCCGGAGGGCACAGCGATGAGCCACGTCCATCGCGCCAGAACCTCCATGCGCCGTCATCTTGAGAAGGGGGATCGGCCATGAGCGAGCCCACGCCGAGAGACACGCTCATTGCCCGCTACCTCGATGGCTTGCTCGAGGGCGACGAACTCCGGGAGTTCGAGTCCGCGCTCGCGAGCGATGCGTCGCTCCGTTCCTCGGTCGAACTCGATCGGCGCATCGCCGATCGTCTGGACGCGATGCTGCACCCAGGCGCGGCGTTCTCCATCCGAGGCAATCGCGAGAACGCCTCGAGCAGCGACTCGAATCGCCGGCGATGGAAACTCATCGGCACCATCGCAGCCGCGCTCGTCATCGTCGCGGCGATCGGCATCGCATACCGGATCCAAGTCGGCGCCTCCGGCTCATTCGCGAGCGCAACCAGAGAACCGATCGAGATCTACCGCACCACGATCGAACGGGGCTTCGAGCCCGCCTGGGTCTGTGAAGACGACGCCCAGATGCTCTCGTACACCCGCGAACGATTCGGCCGCGGCCTGCTCTTCGAACCCGTCCCCGGCCTGACCCTCGTCGGCTGGGGCTACGCCAACGGCGTGCTCAGCGATCTCACGCTCTCCTTGCTTGTCGAACACGGCAAGGAGCGGATCTTGCTCCTGGTCGACCGCTCTCGCGACGATCGGGCCCTGGAAGATCCGGCCCTCACTGACCCGACGCTGCACATGTTCCGGCGCAAGATTGGCCGATTCGTGCTCTATGAGGTCACACCGCGCGATCGACCGCTGTTGCTGGATGCCGCCTACACCGCTCGCCCGGATCTCGAACTCGCGCCCGGCCAGCAAGGGCCAGGCATCGACCGCAGTTCGAGGCAATAGGAGTGGAGAACGCGCAACGCAGCCCCACACGGGGATCGCTCGCGAAGAACCGCGGTCAGTTGATTGAGATTCAGTCTCAATCTCCGTACGCTTCGGGCGTGTGCTGGGCTCTCGTTCGCGCCCCGTGCGGAGTACTCGTGTGAGCGATGTGGTGCCAATCAAGAGCAAGGCGGGTCAGGCCCCAGTCGCCTCCGTCGGAACGTGCGCGTGCTCACACGATCGCTGCGCGTGCGACGGGCCAGGCCGCTCCGTCCCTTCGGAGTCTCCTCTCACAAAACTCGAGATCGGCCAGATCGGCCTTGTGACCCGCACAACGCTCGGATCCGACGACGAGGCCCTGCTCCGCGCCATGGGGCTGCGCCCAAACGCCCGAGTGCGCCTCTGCCAGGCCGGCGAGCCATGGATCATCGAAGTCCGCCGGACGGGCGGCGCGTGCAGCCGCATCGGCCTGGCGCGAGCGATCGCGCAGCACGTCCACATAGGACCGGTGTGATCAATGCCGATCGTTCCCGGCCACGACGTCCCCGCTCCGATGGCCGCGCCTCCGGGCCCGAAGCGTGTCGCGCTGCTCGGCAACCCGAACACCGGTAAGACCACGCTCTTCAACCGTCTCTGCGCCACGCGCCAGAAGACGAGCAACTTCCCCGGCACGACACAGGAGGTCCGCATCGGCCTCGTGCGCGACGAGAAAGTCCGCGCCGACTCGATCGAACTCATCGATCTTCCCGGTATCTACTCGATCGAACTCCAGATGACCGAGGCCGCGCTCTGCCGCGGCGTGCTCGCGGGCGACGTCGCGCCGCGTGGCGAGCGTGTCGAGCCTCCCGACGCGATCTGCGTCGTCATCGACGCCACCGATCTCGGCCGCGGCCTCGTCCTTGTCGGCGAGGCGCTCCGCAGGCGACTGCCCACCGTGGTTGCAATCAACATGGTCGACCTCGCCCGCCGCCGCGGCGTGCACGCGGACGAGGCCAAACTCGCCGACATCCTCGGTTGCACAGTCGTCGTCTGCAGCGCACGCACCGGCGAGGGCGTGGAAGCCCTCCGTGATTCGCTCACCCACGCGCCCATCCCCAACCGCACGCCCCCCGGCGACGCCCACGCTCTTGAGCACTGGGCCGACGACGTCTTTGCCGCTGTCGCTCTCGGGGACGAACGTGCGGACACGGACACCCTCACAGATCGGCTCGACAAGGCCTTCACGCACCCGGTCTTGGGCGTGCTCACCTTCGCGCTCGTGATGACCGGCCTTTTCTACGTCATCTTCAAGCTCGCTTCCTACCCCATGGATCTCATCGACGGCGTCTTCGGACGGCTCGCCGAAGCGGTGCGTGTCGTGCTGCCCGCGGGAGTGCTCGCGGACCTCCTCGCAGGAGGCGTGGTGGGAGGGGTCGGGGCGACCGTCATCTTCGTGCCGCAGATCTGCCTGCTCTTCTTCATCATCTCGCTGCTGGAAGACACCGGCTACCTCGCACGCGCCGCATTCGTGATGGACCGCGTGCTGAGGCCCTTCGGTCTCTCCGGCCACTCGTTTGTGCCCCTGCTCTCGAGCCACGCTTGCGCCCTTCCCGGCATCATGTCCGCCCGCGCCGTCCCGGATCGGCGCGATCGGCTCGCCACGATCCTCGTCGCGCCCTTCATGACGTGCTCGGCACGCATCCCGGTCTACGTCCTGCTGACCACGATCCTTTTCCGTGACCGACCCGCCATGGGCGCGGTCGCGTTCACCGGCTGCTACGCGCTCGGCATCGTCGCCGCGCTCTTCAGCTCGCTCATCGCGCGACGCACCATCCTCAAGGGAAAGAGCCGTCCGATGGCGCTGGAACTCCCGAGCTACAAGCTCCCCTCGCTTGCCACAGCCCTGCTCACCACACTCGACCGTGGCCTCATCTTCCTGAAGCAGGCGGGCACAAACATCCTCGCCATCTCGATCGTGCTCTGGTGGCTCAGCAGCTACCCGGTGG
This sequence comes from Planctomycetota bacterium, assembly GCA_963204725.1. Taxonomy (GTDB): domain Bacteria; phylum Planctomycetota; class Phycisphaerae; order Phycisphaerales; family UBA1924; genus JAHBWV01. The sequence continues at coordinate 15,893 of CAUJHH010000041.1, read as the reverse complement.
TCCCGCCCCCGCAACGCGCACTGGAACTCCGGGCGCAGGCCCAGGCCCTCGTGGCACAGACCATCCCTCAGGAGCCCGGCACCGCAACCGAACCAAGCCAATCGGCCCAGTCTCTCAATCAGGAAGCCGACCGCATCGAGGCCAACCACGCCACAAAGATGTCCTTTGCCGGAAGATTGGGCCGCACCATCGAGCCCGTGCTGCGTCCGCTCGGCTTCGATTGGCAGCTCTCCGTCGGCATCGTCACCAGCTTCGCGGCACGAGAGGTCTTTGTCTCCACGATGGCCGTGATGCTCACCGGAGCCGACGACACCGAAGACCAGAGCGTCCTGAATCGGCTCGGCGCCGCGACCCGCGACGACGGCGTCACGCCGATCTTCACGCGCGCCGTCTGCTGGTCCTTGCTTGTCTACTACGTGCTCGCCATGCAGTGCCTGCCAACCCTTGCCGTGACAGCCAAGGAGTCCGGATCCATCAAGTGGGCCGTTGTGCAGCTACTCTGGATGTGCGGCGTGGCGTACCTCGCCGCATGGATCACCTACAAGATGCTCACGATGTTCGGTCTCTCTTGACGCGCCTCGGCGCGGAACCGCGACGATGACCTTTCCGACCCACGACTGGCAGTTCTACGTCGCGACCGGCATCGCGATCCTCGCCGCGCTCTACCTCGGTCGCCGATTCCTGCCCCGATTCGGGCGAAAGCGGCGCGCCGGTCGGCGCACGACCCTGACCGTCGAAGGAAAGATCGTCGATCGGAAGCGAGCCGAGCCGCAAGAGCACGCCCGGCCGCACACCTGATCGTTCTCGGACGCCCGTCACGACCCCGTCGCCGTTCCCGGCGTTCGACCTGTTCCAGCACGCTCCCTCTCGATAAACTCCTGACGTGATTTATCTGGACAACAACGCGACCACGGCCCCGAGCCCCGCCGTCATCGCCGAGATGACCCGAGGGCTCCGCGAGTGCTGGCACAATCCATCCAGCATCCATCGCCCCGGCCAGGCCGCGAGGCAGGCCATGGACCTCGCCCGCAAGTCCGTCGCCACGCTCATCGGCGCCCGCCCGCGTGAGGTCACCTTCACCGGCAGCGGCACCGAGTCCATCGTTGCCGCCGTCGTCGGCGCCCTGAGGCAGACCACCCGCCGCGCCGTTGTCTCCACAGCCGTCGAGCACAACGCCGTCCGAGAACTGCTCGACGATCTCACCGAGCGCGACCGTGCCGAGCGGATCATCCTCCCGCTGGACGCCGATGGCCGCGTGGACCTCGCCGCCGCCCGCGATCTCATCACCGATCGCGTCGCGGTGGTCACCGTCCAGTGGTGCAACAACGAGACCGGCGTGATCCAGCCCGTTGAGGAACTGTCACAGATCGCTCGCGCCGCAGGCGCAGTCTTCCACTGCGACGCAACCCAATGGGTCGGCAAGATGCCCACCAACGTCGGCACCGCGCCCGGCCAGCCCGGCAGCGCCGCGCCAAGCACGCCCGCGTGGACCACGGTCGACGTGCTCACGTTCTCCCCTCATAAATTCCACGGGCCCAAGGGCGTCGGGGTCGTCTGGACACGCCCCGGAACCCGTCTCCGCCCGATCATTTTCGGTTCGCAGGAACTCGGCCGCCGAGGCGGCACGGAGAACGTCCCGGGGATTCTCGGCACGGGCGCCGCCGCCCGAGAAGCGACCGAGTTCCTTGCCGATCCCTCTCGACGTGCCGTGCTCGCCGCGCTCCGCGACCGATTCGAGCGCATGGTGCTCGAGCGCGTCCCCGAAGCGGTCATCAATAAGCCGCGCGATCCCGCGCATCGGATGTGGAATACCGCCTCGATCGGCTTCCCCGCCCTCGAGGCCGAGGCCATGCTCCTGCTTCTCTCCGAGCGCGGAGTTTGCGCGTCGGCCGGCTCCGCCTGCTCATCCGGCTCGCTCGAGGCGTCTCCGGTGCTCATCGCGATGGGAATCCCTCCCCTCGTTGCCCACGGCACCATCCGCTTCTCGCTCTGCCGCGAGACCACCGAGCAGGACCTCGCCATGGCCGCGTCCGTCGCCGCCGATGCCGTGACGGTGCTGAAACGCTCCATGACCTCCGCCCGCGCGTGATCGATCACCTTGACGTGAAACTCGCTTCCGGGCTCTCCAAGAGATAGTCTCTTGTCATGAGCCAGAACCCGTTCTCGAATCCCTACGACCTTCCCGAGGCCGTTGTCCCAGAGCGCACCAGCGTCCTCGCCGTGCTCTCCCTCATCCTCGGCATCGTCTGCGTCCCATTCTTCGGCATCCTCGCAGTCTTCCTCGGCGTGATCGCCCTCTTCGGGATCAAGGCCTCGCGCGGCAGGGTCAGCGGCACCGGCCTCGCCGTCACCGGCATCATCCTGGGCATCGTCTTCTCGCTCATCTGGGGCGGATGCGTCGGCGCGGGCGGCTTCGTGCTGAACATGATGACCAAGCAGGTCGCTCCGGCCGTTGGCACCATGCTCACCGCAGCCGAGGCCAACGACGTCGACGCCGTGCGCGCCGGGCTCTCGTCCTCCGCCGCCGCACGTGTCACACCAGAAGCGGTCGCCGCATTCAACGATGCCGTGAGCGCGGAGCTCGGAGCGTACAAGCGCGGCCCGGATTCACTCGGCGAACTCATCGAGCAGTACGGCGCGGTCTTCGGCGCCATGGGCCAGGGCGGAAACGCCAATCCAATGGGCAACTACAGCAACGCCATGCCCATCCCGATGCAGTTCGAAAAGGGCTGGGCCATGGCCATCATCCCCATCAACCAGCAGGGCGGCACAGCCGGCGGCGGGCAGATCCCGATCGACAACATCATCATTCTGACGTCGAGCGGAGCCGAGATCGTGCTCGTTCCCTATGGCACGACTCTCCCCGCGCCCACTCCCGATCCGTCCCTGCCCCCGCCCGACGCGCCCGACGCCGATCCCGAATCGGATGGCGAATCCGAAGATGGCGGCGACTGATCCTCTCGCCCCAGCCGTTCGCGTCGCCCCCGAGGCTGCGAGAATCCGTATAGTCTCTCCGTGCCAGGTCCCGAGCCCATCATCTCGTGCCGCAAGATGACCAAACGCTTCGGCGACCAGGTCGTGCTGCACGATTTCGATCTTGAGATCTACCCAGGCGAGACCATGGTCATCATGGGGGGGTCCGGCTCCGGCAAGTCAACGACCCTCCGCCTCATGATCGGCTCCCTCATCCCCGACGAGGGCGAGATCTGGATCTTCGGACAGAACCTCTGCGATCTCGACGAGGGCGGAATGAACGAGGTCCGGAAGAAGTTCGGCATCCTCTTCCAGTCGGGTGCCCTTTTCAATTCCATGACCGTCGCGGAGAACGTCGCCCTTCCGCTCATGGAGCACACCGACCTCGATCCAGAGATCATCGACATCCAGGTCAAGATCAAGCTCGAACTCGTCGGGCTCCGCGAGCACGCCGAGAAGCTCCCCGGCATGCTCTCCGGCGGCATGAAGAAGCGGGCCGGCCTCGCCCGCGCTCTCGCGCTCGACCCGCGTGTCCTCTTCTACGACGAGCCCTCCGCCGGCCTCGATCCCGTCACGAGTGCCCAGATCGACCAGCTCATCATCGCGATGTCCAAGCACCTTGGCGTCACCTCGATCGTCGTGACCCACGAGATGGACTCCGCGTTCGCGATCGCCGACCGCATGGCGATGCTCGACAAGGGACGCATCCTGAAGGTCGAGACGCGAGCGTGGTACGAGCGACTCCGCGACCTCCCGCGCGACCACGCCGAGACACTCACAACCGACGAGCAGCTCATCCGGCAGTTCCTCCGCGGCGAGGCCGAGGGGCCGTTCACGAATCGCGAGTCCGGTCAGGGCCTCGCGACCGCGCTCTTCGGCTCCGATTCCGGCCGCATCCGCGTTCAATGATCCTCCGATTCGCTCAGTTCCTCCGAGGGCACGATGGCACGCAAGAAGACCTTCAACAGCGTTCTCGCCGGCACGTTTCTCGTCGGCTCCGTCTTCCTCGCCGTCTTCATCAGCTTCATGCTCTCGGACGCGGATTTTTCCAGCACCACCTCGTATGAGTTCCGATTCCCCCTCCGCCAGGGTGCGCCCGGCATCGAGCCCGGCTCGTTCGTCTCCGTCGGTGGCCAGAAAGTCGGACGTGTCACCGAGGTCACGTTCATCGAAGACGTCCCGGGATCGGGCGTTCCGTCTGGCATCCGGGTCATTGCTCGTCTTCGCGCCAGCATCGTGATCTACGAGAACGCGCTCGTCTACATCGAGCGACCGATCCTCGGCGCGCTTTCCAGCATCAACATCGCCGGTGTCGGCACGCCCGACGTCGCGCCCATCCAGGGCGGCACGCCCCGGCTCGAACCCGGCGAATGGGTCCAGGGGCGGACAGCCTCCGCGCTCATGGCGCAGGCCGGTCTCCCACCGGAGGGCTTCGCCGGCCTCTTCACCAAATTCGAGGAACTCACCAACAAGACCACGGCCATCGTCGATGAGATCGGTCCGCACATCAAACCCAACATGGAAAAGGTCGGCGAGACGATCGAGAACGTCCGCACCATGACCGCCGACACGCGAGCAAACCTGCCCAAGTGGCGAGAGCAGTTCGACACCATCCTCGCCAACAGCGAGCAGTCGAGTGCGAAGTTTCCGGCCCTCATGGACAAGGCCGATCTCGTGATCGGCGATGTGCAGGCGTCCGCAAAGACCGTCAGCGATCTGATCGACGCCAACGCTCCCAAAATCAACACCATCATCGACGACGTCGCCGCGACCACCAAGCACGTGCGTGAGCGCTCACTCACCGATCTCGATGAGGCCTTCGCGAAGGCCAAGTCCTCCATCGACTCCTTCGGCGACACCGTCCGAAACCTCGACACACTCGCCCGCCAGGAAACCCCCAACATCCGGCGCATGTTCGCCAACGGTCGCCTCGCCTCCGACCAGCTCAAGCTCCTCACGACCGAGCTCCGCGCCCAGCCATGGCGTGCCCTGATCCGCCCATCCACCAAGGAACTCGAGCAGCAGCTCGTCTACGACGCCGCCCGCGCCTACGCCGATGCCGTCAGCGATCTCCGCGCCGCCAGCGAGACGCTCGAAACCATGAGCATCACGCCCACCGGTCAAACCCCGGACGCGGCGCGTCAGGCCCTCCTCCAGTCCCTGCTCGGCGAGCTCAAGAACGCGTTTGAGCAATACAAGACCGCCGAATCCCAACTTCTCGATCAGATGATCGAGAACCGGCCATGACCAACAGACTCCTGAAACCCTCCCACATCACGCCCGTCCTCCTCCTCGCGATCGCTGTCGCCGCGAGTGCCGCGCCTCCTACGCCGACCCGCTTGGATTCCGTCTCCGCGTGGCGTGAACGCCTCCTCCGAGCCGCCGACGAGGCCGAGCATCAGCTCAGCGCACTCCTCGGTGACGCCTTCGGCACCGCTGATGCGACGCCCTCTCGCCCGAACGGCCTCTTCCTCGTCGCTCCCGACGGCGCCGAGTCGCGCATCAGCACCAAGACCGGAGAGACACCGCACGCCACACCACGCGTGGTGCTCGTTGTTCATGGACTCGACGAACCCGGCAATATCTGGGACCAGTTGATCCCCGCGATCCAGCACGCCGGCCACAACGTCGCCCGTTTCGACTACCCCAACGATCAGCCCGCCGCGCTCTCTGCCGACCTTCTCGCCGACGCGCTCACCGACCTCCGTGCCGCCGGATGCGAGCACGTCGATCTCGTCTGCCACTCAATGGGCGGGCTCATCGCGCTCGACGTGCTCTCCCGTCCGGCCTTCCATGACGCGCGAGCCGCCTGGCCGCACATCGATCGCTACATCACGCTCGGCACGCCCTTCGGCGGCAGCCCCTTCGCACGCCTCCGCGCTCTCGCCGAAGTCCGCGATCGCGTCGAACGCTGGATTGACTCAGATCGGCGTGATCTCAACGCGCTGCTCGACTGGTCGAGCGACGGCAATGGTGAGGCGGGCGACGACCTCATGCCCGGCTCCCCTTATCTCGTCGCACTCGCCGATCGCGAGCTCCCGGCCGGTATTGCCTCGACAGCGATCATCGCGCGAATGGCCGACATCGCGCCCCCGGATCTCTCCGAACTCACCGAATCATGGATCCTCCGAAGGGTCGCCGGCGATGCCGAGATCGAAGCGATCGCGGCCGCCATCCGCCGCGCATCTCTGGAAGTCGGCGACGGTGTCGTTCCCGAGTCGTCCGCCCGCGCCCGACCCATCGAGGACACAGCCGTCGTTCGCTCGAACCATCGCGACATGATCGCGACCGTTCGTCCGATCGAGTCGATTCGCCGGGCGATCCACCCAGACGCGCCCGAGCGGGTGCCCCCCGCCATCCCGATCGTGCTCGAGCGGCTCGCATCGCCAGTCCCGGCAGCGACCTCGCCCGATCACTGACCCCCGGCCGCACCGATGAGCGTGCGATCAGTCCGGTCCCCGATCCATACGCGCCGCGATCTCGTTGAACCGCGCATCCATCCGCACAGAGGCGAGGTCCGGGTCGACACGCATCCAGGCGCCATCGTTCCACCCGAGTTCCGTCGCGCGATCCAGCGCTTCCAGGCCGCTCGCCACATTGCCCCGCAGCGACTCGTAGCACGCGATGTTGTATTGCCACACATGGTCGCCCATCCGCGACGGACGCCGCGCCGCCAGCAACTCAGCCGCAGTGTCGAACGACGCCGACGCATCGAGTTCTCGCCCGAGCGCACGCTCGAACCACCCCCGGTGGTACCACGCCTCGGCATCGTTCGGGCGAGCGTCTGTTTCCGCGACTGCCCGATCGATCCGTCTCTCCGCCGCCAGCCGCGCCGAATCGAGATCACCCACGCTCGTCAGCAACGCGACCCGCCAGTACCCCGCGACCACGTCCTCGCGGTTCCCCTTGCTCCAGGACCTGGCGATCTCGAGGGCTTCGCCCGTCTGCCCGCGCGACCACAGATCGCGGATCCGGGCCTCAGCGCGTTCAAAGCCGCCCACGCGATCCGCCTGCGCGCGGGCCCGCTCCTGTCGGCCCAGCCGCTCAAGCTGCGCCTCCAGCACATCCTTCGGAGGCGTGTACGTGATCACCGTCCAGACCGCCGCGACCATGCCCGCGATCGCCGCGATCGTCACGATCCCTCCGATGTGTGGCCGCTCCTTCGACACGCCGCGCCTCCATCCCCCCTCGTCCCAATCTCCGACCATCCACATACGAACCAATGTCTCGATCGGTCGCGGGACTTGACCCCAGGCGTCCGATTCCCGCTCTTCCGAGCATACCACCCCGCGCGCTACCCTTGCTCCCCATGTCCGACACCCAGCCAAAGCCCCGCGCGTCCTTCCAGGCCCCGAAGGGCACCCGCGACCTCTACCCGGCCGATGCCGCCAAGCGCCGATTCATCACCGAGGCGTGGCGGTCCGCTTCCGTCCGCTTCGGCTTCGACGAGATCGACGGGCCCACCTTCGAGCAACTCGATCTCTACACCGTGAAGTCCGGCGAGGGCATCATCTCCGAGCTCTTCTCCTTCCGCCGCGCCGGTGGCGACGATGACTACGCGCTCCGCCCCGAGTTCACACCCACACTCGCCCGCATGTACGCCGCACAGGCCAAGCAACTCCCGCGCCCCACAAAGTGGTTCATGGCCGGGCCCTTCTTCCGTGCCGAGCGCCCCCAGCGTGGCCGCCTCCGCGAGTTCCTCCAGTGGAACGCGGACTTCCTCGGCCTGGATGTCCCAGACGACGCCCCGGAAGAGGCCAGACTCACCGCCCGCGCCCGCGCCGATGCCGAGGTCATCTCCTGCTGCATCGGCTTCCTCCGCGAACTCGGGCTGACCTCGAGCGACATCCGCGTCAAGGTCAACCACCGCCACGCCCTCTCCCTCTGGCTCTCCAGCCGCAATATCGATCCATCGCGTCACGTCGAGCTCTTCTCGCTGCTCGATGCCAAAGGAAAGCTGAAGCCCGAAGAATTCGCCGCCAAGCTCGCCGCTTTCGGCTTCACCATGCAGCAGGCCGAGATCTTCCAGAAGGGGCTGATCCGCGTCACCGTCGACACCGCACCCGGTGCGCCGAACGACGACGTGCTCGACCTCACGTTCTTCTCTGAAGCGGTCGCGCCCCTCGTCAAGGCCCTCACCTCCGCCGGCGTTCTCGACTGGATCGACTTCGACCTCTCAATCGTCCGTGGACTCGCCTACTACACGGGCATGGTCTTCGAGGTCCACGAAGCGGGCGGCAAGGAACGCGCCATCGCAGGAGGCGGCCGCTACGACGGCCTCGTTGAACTCTTCGGCGGACCCTCCACCCCCGCAGTCGGTTTCGGAATGGGCGACGTCGTCCTCTCTCTCGTGCTCGAAGACCGAGGCCTGATGCCATCCGGCCCGGCGCTCATCGCCAGAACCGGCTCGCGCCCAGATGCCTTCGTCATCTCCAACGGCACCCCAGAGGCCTCCGCCCAGATCGCGCCCGTCGTCGCGGCCCTCCGTGCCGCCGGACTCCACGCCCGCCACTCTTACAAGGCCACCGGCAACATCGGCAAGCTCCTGAAGGACGCCGCCTCCTGCGCCGCCCGCTTTGCAGTCATCGTTGAATCTTCGACCCACGCCACGCTCAAGAGTCTCGATGACGGGTCGCAGCACCCCGACATTCCCTTGATTGAGCTGGTGAAGCGTCTCGGTTGAAGACACTCGCTTCGGATTGCGCAAATATTGATGCCCAAATAACTTGCGTACGTCGAACATCGGCCGTCTTTCGAGCCAAATCCAGGCGGGCGATCTCTGGTCGTTCTGGCGGACACCCGACACATGCTCTACACTGAATCCATCAGGATTTCTCTGTTCGTATAATGTACGAGTCACCAGTGCAGGGTTTGGAATCGCCATGAACGATGCAGACGACCGACCTCCAAGTACCCGCAAGGGTTCGGTCTGCCTCGATCTGGCCGCCTCGAGCAATTCCGACACCCAGTTCGTGAACGCCATGCGTCCGCTGGTGGACCGCACACTCATCGCGCTCGAAGCCGAAACCCCGATCCAGGGCGAGGTTCGTGCGCGGCTCGTTCGCGACAAAGAGATGGCCGCACTCCACGAACGCCACTCCAGGATCGCCGGCACCACGGACGTGCTGACCTTCGACCTCCGCGAAAGCCCGACCGATCCGCTCGACGTCGACATCGTGCTCTGCATCGACGAGGCAGCCCGGCAGGCCAACGCCCGCTCCATCGCCATCGAGCACGAACTGACGCTCTACCTGCTCCACGGCATCTTGCACACCTTGGGCCACGACGACCACGACGACGAGGCCTACCACGCCATGCACGAGCGTGAAGATCGGATCCTCTCCGCCGCCGGAATCGGACCGGTCTTCTCGACGCCGCGCTCAGAGGAGCCCGCGTCATGACGCCCATCGCATGGTTCTGGGTCGCGGTCCTCTCAACCGTCCTGGGCGGCCTGCTCTCGACGATCTATCTCTGCCTCCGCGATCTCTCCCGCTCGCGCCTGGAAGAACTCGCCGAGGAGCGACGCGCCCCCGCGGTCATCCTTCGTGTTCGACACATCCTGGAAGACATGGGTGGGCACGCGAACTCGATCCTCCTCCCGCGCATCCTCTGCAACCTTGTCGTTGCCGTCGCCGGTGTCCTCTGGCTCATCACCCGCTCCGCGTCCCCGGATGCCGCGGCGCCAGTCGCGCCGGGGCTCCTCCTCCCCGCCCTCGGCGTTGTGCTCTCAGCGCTCGCGATCCTCATCTTCGGCGCGGTGATCCCCCAGAGCGTCGCCAACCACATCCCCGAGGCCACGGTCCTCGCCATGGCCCGCCCCATACGCGTGATCTATACCGTCATGTGGCCCGTCCGCAGTGTTGCGTCGTTCATCGACGAAGTCGTCCGCCGCCTCAGCGGAAGGACAGACGCAGACGACGCCGAGACCGCGCAGGAAGAACTCCTCTCCGTCGTCGACGAGGTCCAGCGCGAGGGCCAGATCGATGAGTCCGCCCGCGACATGATCGAGGCCGTCGTCGAGTTCCGCTCAACCACCGTCGAGCAGATCATGACCCCGCGCACCGAGATCGAAGCGATCGACATCACGGCGCACGTCGGTGACCTGATCCGCACCGTTCGCGAGATCGGCCACAGCCGCATCCCGGTCTACGAGGACGACCTCGACCACATCGCCGGCGTCTTCTACGTCAAAGATCTCATGCGTTGGCTCGCCGGCGAACACCCGCCCCATCACGCCTTCAACATGCGCGACATCCTCCGCCCGGCCATCTTCGTCCCCGAAACCAAGACCGTCCACGAGCTCCTCCGCGAGCTCCTCGCCAAGCGCGTCCACATCGCGATCGTCGCCGACGAGTTCGGCGGCACGGCCGGCCTCGTCACTATCGAGGACATCATCGAGGAAGTCTTCGGCGAGATCCAGGACGAGTACGAGGTCGGCCTCGACGGTCCCGAGGCGCCGACCATCGACCCGGACGCACGCTCCGCCGACATCGACGCCCGCACCTACATCGACGATGCCAACGACCACCTCGCCCCGATCGGCGTCGAGTTCCCGGAGTCCGAGGACTACGACACCGTCGGCGGCTTTGTCACCGTCGGGCTCGGACGCATCCCCACCAAGGGAGAGCGCGTGACCCTCGCCGACATCAGAGTCGAGATCATCGAGGCCGAGCCAACCCGAGTCTCAAAGATCCGGGTCCGATCGGAGAGGCCCAGCGCATCCCAGGATCAGGACGCCGACGCAGAAAGCGAACGCTCCGAAGCCGCCGAAGCCGCCAACGAGTGACACAGTCGATCTGAGCGCGGGCGGCCCCCGGTGCCACGCCGGCGAGGAGACCCCGCGCTGGGGGCTAAACTCTCCTCCCCTCGACGCACCCGACATCGCCCCGCGAGCCGGATCGTCGACGCCGGAGGCAACGACCATGCGCGTGATCGTGACCGGACAGATCGGTGTCGAGAAGAAGCCCTACCTGGAGCAGGTCCGCGCGTTCGCCGGCCAGCAGGGCGAGACGATCACCAATTTCCACGTCGGCGACATGATGTACCGCGAGGCACTCGACGTTCCCGCCGGCAAGATCCTCGATCTCCCCTGGTCACGCCTCAATTCCCTCCGCCGCGCCGCGTTCAAGGACATCATCTCCGCGAGCCGCAGCCTCCCCAACCTCATCGTCAACACCCACGCCACGTTCCGCTGGCGCCACGGCCTCTTCAGCGCGTTCGACTTTGATCAGATCCGCCTGCTCAATCCCGATGTCTTCATCTGCCTCGTCGACAACATCGAGGTTGTCCACCATCGCCTGCACACCGACCACGTCGTCGACGCCACGCTCAAGGATTGCATGGTCTGGCGCGAAGAAGAGATCCTCGCGACCGAACTCATGAGCCAGGCCATCCCCGGCTCACGCTTCTACATCGTCAGCCGTGGCCGCCACGAGCCCACCACTCGCACCGCCTTCCGCCTCGTCTGCCGCCCAGGCATGAAGAAGGTCTACCCATCCTTCCCCATGAGCCACGTGGTCGACATGCCCGACGTCCTCGCCGAGATCGACGCCTTCCGCGCAGAGCTCGCCAAGCACTTCATCACCTTCGACCCCGGCGATGTCGACGAGAAACTCCTCCTCGACCGCGCCATCCTCGCCGCCCGCACAGGACAGGAGTTCATCGACGTCGAGCCGCACGCCTTCGGCGGCACCAGGGCCTCCAAGGACCCCATCCGCGTCCGCGTCCGTGAAGTCCTCGACATCGCCGGCGACATCGACGGACAGATCTACATGCGTGACTTCAAGCTCATCGACCAGGCCGACATGATCGTCAGCTACGTCCCCGAACTTCCGGGCGCAGGAGGCAAGGACATCCCAGGTCTCTCCAGCGGCGTCGAGCGCGAGCTCCAGCACGCCTTCGAGCACGGCAAAGAGGTCTACGTCGTCTGGAAGCCCAAGAAGAACCCCTCCCCCTTCATCACCGAGACCTGCACCAAGATCTTCGCCTCCGTCGCCGACGCCCTCTCCTACTTCGAGGCTCAAGGCATGTTCGGCGAGAAAAACCTCTTCGGGCACTGATCCCGGCTCAGCCAGGTCGGCCTCTGTACGCCGTCGCGCGCACGATCCGCTCCAGTCGAATGGCGCACTTCGTTCAACTTTTTTGCGCTCCGGCCATCGCAAGCAGGTTTTCTCTAGTAGTTTGCTGGTCTTTTTGGTTCTAGGGCGCACCTTTCCAGATACTGAGACGTTTGCGCCGGAGCACGAACCGCGCCCGAACGGATTGTCTTTGCCTCGACTGACGGCTTGATAGAGGGGTGGCCGCCGTATGAAATATCGATTCCGCACGCTGTACACGTTGGCCATCGCGATGGTGAGTGCCTCCACCGCGCTCGCGCAGGACCAGGAAAACGTCTCGGTCCGCGCCATTCCCGTCGAGGCCTCTCGCGTCAGCACGGTCGTCCGCGCCGCTGATTCCGTCCTCGACGCCGGGGTCGGTTCACTCACCGATACCGCCGCCAACTCCTCGTCCGGCTCGGTCATCGCCCCGACCGACCCGCTCGATACCCACGCCACCATCAGCATCGCAGGCGCCGGCTTCAACCCCGAGATGGCCCCATCCGTCAGCCTCTCAACCCTCACCCGCCTCGACGCCGTGCAGACCTCACGCAGGTCGAGCATCTCTCTCAAGGGTGTCGTCATCCGTCTCTTCCTCGGCACCATCCTCGTCGGTGGCGTCGGCGGCACGATCCTGCTCGTCATGTCCAGAATGTCCGGAGGCCAAACCGCCGAGATCGCATGATCCCCTTCGCACCCAGCGAGCACAGGGACGGCGGCCAAAGAGTCCACTTTCGCGTGGCCGGGCGAGATTCGCCACTCACACCTTGTCTGGCCACACCACCTTGCGTCGCCGGATTCACCTCCGGCGACGTTTGTTTTTGCACCCCGCCGCTTGGCATGAAAGCCGAACCACCCGCTTACCAAACAAGCGATGGCGTCGGGCCCCGCGCCGCCCGCACCCCCGGAGGTTTCTAGCATGGAGCACGTGGCACGCAACCCATTCAGCGCCGCATCCGGCTTCGACTGGTCCCGCGCCAACGGCGCTCACACCGATCGCGTCGTGGATCCCGACGCCGCCGAGGGCGAACGCACGTACGCGATGTTCACCCACCTCACCGCCGCGCTCGCAATCTTCGCAGGCATGCCCGTCTTCCCCGCTCTCATCATGTGGGCCATCCGCCGCAAGGACTCCCCCTTCCTCGACGACCACGGCCTCGAGGCCGTCCGCTTCCAGCTCTCCCTCTTCCTCTACGGACTCATGCTCATCCCCATCGGATTCCTCACGCTCGGCGTCGGCGCGGTCGTCGGGGGGCTCGGCCTGCTCGCGCTCGGCATCGTCGGCACGGTGCTCGCCGCGCAGGCCGCACACCGGGGCGAGTTCTTCCGGTATCCAATGACCATGCGATTCTTCTGAATCGCCCCGTCACCCCTCTCTCCGCGCCCCGAACCCCCGAACAATCGAGCCCATGACCAACACCCCTCGTGGACCCCTCCGCGCCGCAGACCCTCCCCTCGCCACACGCCGCACCGGTCGCCTCGCGCTGGTCGCCCTCGTCGCTCTCTCCGGCGGCTGCCAGGGCAACCCCTTCGCCAACGCCCCCGGTGACTACGGCAAGCTCACGCCCGTGGAGCGCCTCCGCAAGATCGAGCCCTCCGGCATCGAGGCGATGGGCCATCCCGCCACGCCCCCCCAGACCGGCGAAGAGATGATGGCCGGCGCCAACCGCATCCGCACCCGCTTCGACGGGCTCGAGTCCGCCCAGCTCTCGCTCGAAGAGTGCCGCGCCGCCGCGCTCGAGCGGAACCTCGACCTCCGCGTCGCGCTCGTCAACCCGGAGATCGCCGCGACGAACGTCAGCCAGGAAGAGGCCGCGTGGGAATCCACCCTCGGCGCGACCTATCGCCACAACGACCTCGACTCCGCCACCTCCTCCTCCCTCACCAGCGCACAGCAGAAGTTCGACACCTTCGTCCCCGAAGTCACGATCCCCATGCGCACCGGCGGCTCGCTCGTCGTCGGCGTCCCCATGACCCGCAACGAGAACGACAACCCCTTCACAACCCTCAACCCCGCCTACACCACCGACTTCCAGATCGGGCTCTCGCAGCAGCTCCTCCGCGGCGCAGGCCGACGCGCCAACACCAACGCCCTCCGCATCGCCTCCTACAACCGGCAGATCTCCGAGGCCCAGACCAAGCTCGAGGTCATCCGCCAGCTCGCCGGCGTCGATCGCGCCTACTGGCGCCTCTTCGCCGCGCGCCAGGCCCTCGAGGTCGCCCAGCAACAGTTCGAGCTCGCCCAGGCACAGCTCGACACCGCGCAGCGATCCGTCAACGCCGGCCGCCTGGCCGAGATCGAGGTCGTCCGCGCCCAGGCCGGGCTCTCCAGCCGCCTCGAGTCCATCATCACCGCCCAGAACACCGTCCTCACCACGCAGCGCGATCTCAAGCGCGTGCTCAACCTCGAGGGGCTCGAGCAGGACACCACGACCATGGTCATCCCCGCCTCGCCCCCCGATCCCGTGCTCTACACGCTCGACGGGCCCTCGCTCGCCGTCGCCGCGATGGACCAGCGCATGGAGATGCTCGAGCTCGAGCTCCAGCTCGCGTCCGACCTCTCGCAGATCGACTTCGCCAAGAACCAGTCCCTCCCCCTCCTCACGCTCGACTACACCTACCGCGTCAACGGCCTCGGCGACACCTTCAACTCCAGCACACGCGTCGCGCGAGAGAACAACTTCGAGGACTGGGAACTCGGCCTCCGAGGCGAGATCCCCATCGGCAACGAGGCCGCCAAGAGCCAGGTCCGCCGCGCGCTCCTCACACGCCTGCAACGCCTCGCCACCCGCGAGGCCCGCAAAGCCGCGATCACGCAAGAGGTGCTCAACGCCGTCGACGAGATCAACGCCGGGTGGCAGCGCATCATGGCCGCTCGCCAATCCGTGATCCTGAACCAGCGCGCCCTCGACGCCGAGCAGCGCGCCTTCGGAGTCGGCAACTCGACCAGCAACGACGTGCTCGATGCCTCGACGCGCCTGGCGGACTCGCAGCTCGCAGAGATCCGGGCAGTGGTGGACTACCAGGTCGCGCAGATCGACCTCGCCTTCGCAACCGGCACCCTCCTCGGCGCATCCAGAGTCGACTGGGCCCCCGGCGAGCCGCCGGAAGACATCGTGCCGCGCGACATCCCCGACCGCCCGCCGGTCTACTTCAACGACTCGCCGGGCCGCGCCCTCTCATCCCCCTGACCGCGCCCCGCCAGCCCTCCCCGCCCGCTCTCGACCCTCCAATTCCGGACACCCCGCTCCCTCACTGACAACTGTCTGTCAGTGAGAGGGCACAATCTGCACGCGCACGCCCCGATTCGGCGCGCCACCCCCTTGCCGCCGCCGCGCCGCCATGTATCGTCGATGCATGGTCGCTCCCTCCGCGACAACTCCCCTTGGTGGCGCCGCTCTCCAGAGCGGTGATTCCCCCTCCTCCACATTGCCGACCGCCTCTTCCCCATTATCTCCAACTCCGTCACTCAGCCACTCCGTCACTGCCTCACTCCTCACCGATCTCGCCTCCCCCGATCTCTCCTTCGCCGCCGTCGCCGCCAGGCACAACCTCACCGTCGATGAACTCACGCTCCTCGTCATGGAGCCCGACACGCGCGCCCGCATCGCCGCCACCGAGTCCGCCGGCTGCGTCCGCATCCGTCTCGTCTCGACGCTCAACCTCAACACCGTCGCCAGGACACTCCTCCAGGTGATGGAAGACTTCCTCACCCTCTCAAAGTCGATCGAGTCCGACCCCGCGCGCCTCGCCGACATCGACTACATCCGCGCCTCCGACCGCGCCCGCAAAGCCGCGTGGATGCTCTACCGCCTCGCGCGCCTC
>CAUJHH010000040.1 GCA_963204725.1 Planctomycetota bacterium | reverse complement strand
CACAAGTCCGTTCTCCGATTTCAACCTCAACGACTTCACGCAGCCCGGCGACATGGCCTACGTCGGCTACGCCACTTCCGATTTCTCGATCTTCGGCTACATGCAGATCGAGCGCGTGACCGAGGTCGACTGGAAACTCATCGGCTACGCCTACGACCCCAGCGGCGGCGGCATCCTCGTTCAGAACCTCGTCCCCGCGCCGGGCCCCCTCGCCGCGCTCTGTCTCTTCGCTCTGCCCCGCCGCCGCGTGTCGCGTGCCGCCGGCTCCCGCCACCCCGCTTGACACCCTCCCCGCCGCGTCCCTCCGCGCTCTCCGCGGACTCCGTGGTTCCTCACGCTTCCCGCTCTTCTTCCCCTTCGCGATCAGCGCGCCCACACCCTACTCCTCCCCACCACTACTCCTTCTCTTCTTCACATCGCCCCTCCGCTTCTTCTCCTCCAGCCGCCTCCGCTTCGCCCCCTTGCTCGGTTTCGTCGGCTTCCGCACCTTCGGCCTCGCGACCGCCGCGCGGATCAGCCGCTCCAATCGCTCCAGCGCCTCATCCTTGTTTCTCCCCTGCGAGCGATGCTCATCGCACTCGATGATCAACTCCCCCGCCTCGGTCACCAGCCCCGCACCCATCGGCCCGGACATCTGCACAAGCCGCGCCGTCGCCGCGCCATCCAGCCCCAGCTCCGCCACGAACACCCGCAGCTCCGCACGCGTCCGCCTCTTGTTGACGTTCTGCCCGCCGGGGCCGGAACTCGCCACGAAACTGAATCTCAACGCGCTCGGCGCCACATCCACGCCCCCGAGGCGGACCTTCCCCGTCGGCGTCGCACCATCGCTCCCAGTCTCGCCCTTTCGCTCGCTCACGCGTCGGCTCCTCTCGCACCTTATCCTTGGGGCGTTGTCGGTCCGGAACCGGATCTCCCCGGACGTACCTTCGGCACGAGTCCACCCGCCGCTGGAGCCAAGCATGCACGCCCGATCCGCACGCCGATTCCTTCTCGCCCTCACGCTCTCTCCGCTCGGCGCGCTCGCGCCCGCCGCCCACGCGCAAGAGAGCGCCAACGCCGTCGAGCCGATCTCATCAGACCCCGCGCCGCTCATCAACGGCTGGACGCTCCAGTTCGAGCCGCTCGTTCACTACGTCGCGCCCGCCGGCGACCTCAAGCTCCCCAACAGCTCCGGCTTGAAGTCAAAGGAAGTCTCCGTCGACGACCTCAACCTCGACGACCCCCGCATGTCCCCGTTCGGAGAGATCCACTTCCGCCGCGACAAGTGGCGCATCTCTCTCTCCGGCTTCTGGTACTCGCTCGACGATCGCACCGAAGTCGCCAAGGACTCCTTCCAGTTCGGCGATCTCGCCATCTCCAGCGGCGATCGCACCGAGTCCTCGCTCGACTTCTGGACGCTCGAGGCCGTCGCCTCCTACCGCGTCTACGAAGACCAGACCGACACAAACTCGAAAGGCATCGTCGGCGCCGCAGCCGGCATCGACATCATCGGCGGCGTCCGCTTCTTCGACGTCGACTTCGAGATCTCCTCACCCTCCGGCACGCAGAGCGAGCACAATCTCTGGGCCCAGCCCGTGCTCGGCGCACGCGCCGAGTTCACGCTCTGGGAGAACTTCGGCTTCGATGTCACCACCGCGTTCGGCTATCTCCCCGCAGGCGACAACACCTCGTTCTCATGGGACATCATCGCCGCATTCCACTGGCGCCCCTGGGAAAACGTCGGCATCCAGCTCGGCTACCAGCAGCTCGCCTTCACGCTCGAAGACGGCGACGGCACCGAAGAATTCCGCTGGAGCGGCGGCATGGCCGGCGTCTTCGGCGGCATGCTCATCCGCTTCTGATTCCTCGCCGTTCATCGCCTCGACCCCGTGCCCACTCTGATTTTCGGACCGGCCATGCCTCCCCGTGTCAAGCCCGACGAGTCCGGAATGCACCATTTTTCAACTCGCACATCCGATCCAAGTTTGGCGTTGACCGGCACTTGCAAGTGTGCGATACTTGCCGGGTCCGGCACGGGAGGACGCGCCGGACTCGCGTGGGTTGTTCTCACCACTCGGTCGTCTCGATGGGCAGGCACGGATCGCCGCCAGCGCCGCTAATGGTCGCCACAGGGCGAGGTGGAGCAACATCGTCGCCGACCGATCGAATCCTCCGGACCTCTCGCACCCCCTGTCACGGGATCCTCTGGCATGGCCACGATCACGAAAAAAGACCTCATCGACCGGATCTCCGAGAAGTCCGGCGAACGCCGCTCAACGGTCAAGGACGTCGTGCAGATGTTCCTGGACCAGATCACCGAAGAGCTCGCCGCTGGCAACCGGCTCGAGTTCCGTGATTTCGGCGTCTTCGAGGTCAAGTCTCGGGCCGCTCGCACGGCCCAGAATCCCAAGACCCTCCAACGCGTCAGCGTCCCGCCCAAGCGGAGCGTGAAGTTCAAGGGTGGCCGCCTGATGCGCGACCGGCTCGAGAGCGAGCCCCCCATGGTCGAGGTCACCGCCGCCGGCAAGGCCACAGCCGCCAAGGCCCCGAAGCCGCAACCCGCGCCCGTCGGGACCTGAGCCCACTCCCTCAGACTCGAGCAATACAACAATTGAGCCCGCGAACGCTCGCGGGCTCGATTCAATTGGGCTGTACACCGACACCGTGAGCCCCGCCCCACTTACCCCACCACTTCGACGCGGCTGTACCGATCGAGGTTCACCACCACGATCTCGCCGTCATCCTTCTTCAGCTCCAGCCGGTCCAGCCACAGCTTGTTGTCCTTGCTGTGCGCGAACCACGACCCCGTCGTCGCCTGCCCGAACCGCTGCACCGTCCCCTCAACCGTGATCGTGTGGGTGCCGAGCTGGCGCGGAACCTGCTGCGTGACGCGGACCCGCTGGCCCGCCTGGAATGTGTCGAGTGAAATTGCCATAAGGCCCCAAGCGTAGATCGATCCCGGCCCACCCGCCATGCCCGAGTCCACATCGACGGGTGCCGAAGCTCGCGGGCACGCCTCATCACGCCGCCGAAGGAACCATCGCGGCCCGGTTCGCCGTGCGGGGCAGACCGAGCGATTCCTGCACGTCGACCGTCCCGATCGGACGCCCCTCCGCCGCCGCAACCACACCCACCTTCCACAGCCACCGCTTCAGAGGCAGATGGTGCTGGTAGATCGCGCCGATCCCGCTCGTCGCCGTCGACCGCTCGCGCACCAGCCCCGCGGGCGCATCCGCCAGCGCAAGGAACGACCGCGCCAGCCCGCGCGCGTGCGGCCCGTCCCGCTCCACATCCTTCGCGCACGTCGCGATCTCCGCCGCGCCCGCGACATCACGCTTGAAGATCTCCATCGCACACTCCGCCGCCCCGTGCGCCAGCAGGAACGCGTCATGCCCGAGCCGAACCTCGCGTTCCAGATAGTCGAGGGGCTCATACCGATGGTCGTGCAGCACGACCGCGTCCGGGCGATACAGCACCGGGGCCCCGAACCTCCGACTCACCCGCCACGCGCACTCCAGGTCCTCAAAGCACGCTGCCGGTAGCGACGCGTCGAACCCGCCCGCCTCGCGCAGCGCCGCTGTCGGCATCGACAGGTTCAGCGTCCACGCGTGCCGAAAGCCCCAGTCGTGATCGAGATCCGTCGCCGCCGGGCCGACCATCTGATCGTAGAAAAACACCATCGACGTCTCGCGGATCAGCCGGTCAAAGAGCCGGTCCGTCTCGTGCACCCGCCACGGCGCGGCTCCCAGCACCATCGCGGTCCGTCCCTTCGCGCCCAGCTCGCGCTGCGCCTCCATGTGCGTCCGCACGCACGCGGGCTCGGGCACCACATCGTCATTCAGCAGGAGCACGTGCGCCCCCCGCGCATGCGCCAGCAGCCCGTTCCGCGTCGCCGCCGGGCCTCGCTGCTCCATCTCAAAGACACGGAACGCTCCCCGCGCCCCGCCCTCCCGCTTCACGTGCGCATCGATCGCCGCATCGACATGCTCCGCCTCCCCCGATGTCCCCCCATCCACGCCGATCAGGACCTCAAACGAGCCCGCCGGCGCATCCTGGGCAAGCAGGCCCTTCACACACGCTCGGAGTTTCCCCGGCCTCGCGCGCGTGGGAATCAGGATCGAGAACTCGGGCACCTTTCGCTCTGTCATGCGCCGCTCCACCGGTGGGATCCGATCCGCGCCAGGCCCGTCCGCCTCGGCCAAACCGACCCGGCCTTGTTATCGGCAGAATCCGAGTTTGACGAAAGTGCCGCCCGCACGCCCCCGATAACCACATGGACCAGCCCCCCGAACATCGACCAGTTCGGGCCCAGCCGCCGCGGGAGGACCCCGCCCGGCCTCCGGAGTGTGAGAGAACGAGTCGGCAGGATGCCCAGGCACGCACGACCCCACCGTTCACGCGCACCACATCCCGCGCAACCCACGAAGGAGCACGCACATGCCACCGATCGGAACTCCCTCCCCATCCGCCAACAACCGCCGCCGCCACATCCGCCACAAGATCGAGGCCCCCTGCAAGATCATCGAAGCCAAGTCCGGCCGCGCCATCCCCGGCGCGACCCGCGATGTCTCCCTCGGTGGCCTGCTCGTTGCCCTCCGCACCCCCATTGAACTCCACGAAGGGGACACGGTCCGCATCGGCGTCGCATGGCGCGGCCAGGCCGTCATCGACGAGTCGTCGATGTCCGAGGCGCGCATCGCGCGCGTCTTTCCCGCGTTCGAAGGGCAGCAGACCATCGCCATCGAGCGCATCGCCGAACCCGTCGTTGCCGCCCGCCGCGCCGCCTAAGACGTTTCCGACCGCACGCATCCATTCCTACGATCACGCATCCAAGTCTCTGCGGCCAAGTGCCTGCGCGGACTCGGATTGCGTTGATCGAGCGTTCTCGCCCCATTGGGCCGGGCGAAGGAGGATTGTGGTGCTCTGGCAACCCTCGCTCCCCGAGCGATACATCAAGATGCCCGAAGACGAGGCCGCCCGCCTCATCACCGAACGCCGCGCAGAGCTTGGCGAGTCGCTCGTCATCCTCGGCCACCACTACCAGACCGACCAGATCATCCGCCATGCCGACTACACCGGCGACTCCCTCAAACTCTCACAACTCGCCGCCAGGGTCGCCGTCGAACGACCCGTCAAGTGGGTCATCTTCTGCGGCGTCCACTTCATGGCCGAAACCGCCGACATGCTCACCCCCGAGCACATCGATGTCATCCTCCCCGATATGTCCGCTGGTTGCTCCATGGCCGATATGGCCGCCTACGAAGACGCCACCGACGCCTGGGAGATGCTGAACAAGACGCTGAACGAACAGAACGGCGGCTCGTGGAACGGCCGCATCATCCCGATCACCTACGTCAACTCCACCGCCGCCGTGAAGGCCTTCGTCGGCGCCAACGGCGGCGCGTGCTGCACCAGCAGCAACGCCAGGCAGGTCTTCGACTGGGCCATGGCCGGCGGCACGATCCCCGCCGCAGAAGGCGAGGAAATCAAAGTCCTCTTCCTCCCCGACCAGCACCTCGGGCGGAACACGGCGGCGGCGTACGGGCTTGATGTCGCCACCGAAACCTGCCTCTACGACCCGAGATTGGTAAGGCGCGGCGAGCCCCTCGGCGGCTCAACCGCCGATCAGGTCGCGCGCGCGAGGGTGATCCTCTGGGCGGGACACTGCTCGGTTCACAAGCTCTTCCGCCCCGAGCACTGCGACGAGATCCGGAGAGCAAACGAGTCCCTCGCGCCCGGCGAAGAGCCGATGAAGATCCTCGTCCACCCCGAGTGCTGCAAGGAGGTCGTCGACAAGTCCGACCTCGCGGGCTCAACCGAGTTCATCATCAAGACGATCCGGGCCGCGAAGCCCGGCTCACGCTGGGCGATCGGCACCGAGGTCCACCTCGTCAGCCGCCTGGCCCGCGAAGCCGCCGAACGAGGAGTCCACGCCCGCATCCTCTCCGACTGCCAGTGCCTCTGCACCACGATGTACCGCATCGACCAGCCGCATGTGCTCTGGGTGCTGGACAACCTCGCCGGCGCGCTCAGCAAGGACGGCGCGCCCAAGGTCGTCAACGCCGTGCGCGTGCATCCCGAGGTGCGCTCCGCCGCGCTCCTCGCCGTTGATCGGATGCTGTCGCTCTCCGCACCAATGGCGAAGGTGGATTGAGGTTTACCGCACGTCGCGTCCGCGGATGCCATCGTCAGGATGAGACATCGGGAGCGCGTAACCGTGATGACCGCCGAGCCATGGACCATCCGCGCTTCCTGACCAACTCCGCGGCAGCGTGTCGGCGGCTCGAACGGAAGCCGCGTGCCCATCGATGAACCCTGCATCTCCACCGAGGCGATTGATGGTGTCGTATTCGTCTCGATCCCGCGGGTTGTCGTAGTTCACGGCGCGCCGCGCCGTCAGCATCGATTTCTTGGAGGGATAGACCGCCTCGTCGATCCTGACGGGCCGGAGCTGCGCCGGCGGCATCATCCTCGTCTCCATGTTGTAGAACTTCGGGTCGGTGATCAGAGCGCACGACATCTCGTAGGATGTGGACGTGGTGAGGCCCTTCGTCCACGGGCCGCTGAAGGCACGGGACCGCCATGCTCCGCTGTAGTACTGGTCGGCGAGCCCGACGTTCCAGTAACGCGTTGCCATGAAGTACGGCGCTTCGATCGCGACCCCGGCGGATTCGCAGCGGATCACGCTCCACGTCGCGGTGGGCTCCGCGAGATACGGAAAGAGACCCTTGTAATCCGTGGTGTACGACGACATCACCGCGATGTGCTGGCGAAGGTTCGACAGATTGGCCGCGGTCCGGGCTCGGTCGCGAAGGCTCGAGGCCAGCGGACTCAACTGAAGGATCAGAATCGCGATGATCGCGATCACAAGCACGACCTCAATCAGCGCGACTGCGCGACGAGCGGAGGCACGCGGGGTCGAGTGACGCATGTCATCCTCCCCGGCGAAAGATGCGGTGGGCCACGAGCGCGATCACGCACAACCCAAGCGCCCCCCAGCCGACGGGCCGCCAGGGGAAAGATCGCGTGGAAACGCCCGAGCCGGCCAGCGGCGTAGCAGATGATTCGTCTGCCAATGGAATCTCCCCAGTTCCCTTTCGCAGATCGTTCACGCTTGTGTACGTCATCTTGCCACGGATCGGATCGATGGAGGTCGGCTTCGGCTCTCGTGTCAGTTCCTCGAACTCCGCCTTTGTGAACGCGGCGGTCGCATTGAGCTGATATCGGGTACGTGCAACACCATCGCGTGACAGAAGGATGCTGGTTGCGATGGGCGCGCGGAGATACTCCATCTGTTTCCACTCGGAGAGGTCGAGCCGTTCACTGGAAACGCGCCCCTCTCGCTGGGTCTCGCGGTCGACACGATCGACCGTTCCCGTCGACGATGCCTGATCCCACGTTCCCGCCGCGCGGAGTGTGCTGACGGACCCATCCTGACGTTCAACTCGCTTCAGCAGCGTCCACTTGCCGTCGGTGACAGTGGGGGGCGGATACGTGGCATCGATGCTCGCTCCAAGTTGCGCGCCGAAGAACAGCGAAACATCATGCGCGATCGAGCTCGCCGTCACGTCGATCCGATGACCCTCAGAGTTTCGAATCGAGTCCGCGTCTCCTGCGACGAGATTGATAGCGGTCAGTTGCCAGCCGCCTTTCTCCGTCCAGACCTTATCGATGTAGCCAAACCCAGCGGAGTCGGAGGGATCGGTACTGTACCGCCACGCATCACCCATCCGCCAGATACGGACACGCGCCCATCCCGGAGGATTGTTCCTGCGATACTCCATCTGCGCCAGCTCCGCGTGCCGCGGATGTGAGATCAGGTCCTTGATCTGCTCTCTGAGCGCATCGACCTGGGCCTGAGTCGGCACAGGGCTCGCATCAGTCGTCGTGTAGTCCAGCATCACGCCGTCGGTGTTCGGGCCCTCGAACCCGCCGTCGAGCAGGCTGTTCCACCAAGCCGTGAACTCCGGCGTCGGGGGGTCGCTCCACGATCGCCCCGCCGGGAGCGCAAGAGCACCTAAAGCAATGAGGGCATAAGCCACCAGCCGCCGAGCGCTCAGCATGTCAGACCTCCCGAGAGCAATCTACCAACGGATCGCTACCCCGATCAAGTACGACAGACCAAGACCCTGCGGTTCGGGGCCCGGGCGGCTTCCTCCCTATCCTTCACCCCATGTCCAAAGAACCCAACCGCGTCGAACTCGACCCCACCCAGACCACCACGCCCCGGGGCGAGGGCCTTCTCCCCGAGCAGCCCGCCCACCAGCGCGCCGACTCACCCGAGATCGCCGCCAAGCTCGACGAACTCATCGCCTCCGTCGGGGGCAACCCCGCCACCATGGACGGCCGCCTCGTCAAGGACCTCTTGACCACGGGCCTCAAGCTCATCCCGGACAAGCGCGACACGGGCGAGCTCAAGCTCATGACCGCCTCCCTGAAGGAACTCCGCTACGCCTACCGCATCTTCGCGCAGTACGCCGCGCCCCACAAGGTCACCATCTTCGGCTCAGCCCGCACACCCGCAGACCACCCGGACTACACCGCCGCCCACGACTTCGGAAAGCTCATGGCCGACGCCGGATGGATGGCCATCACCGGCGCGGGCGACGGCATCATGAAGGCCGGACACGAGGGCCCCGGGCGAGAGGCCTCCTTCGGCGTCGCCATCCGCCTCCCCTTTGAGACCACGGCCAACACCGTCATCGCCGGCGATGAGAAGCTCATCCACTTCAGGTACTTCTTCACCCGCAAGCTCATGTTCCTCTCGCAGGCGGAAGCCGTCGCCTGCTTCCCCGGCGGCTTCGGCACCATGGACGAGGCCTACGAGACGCTCACGCTCGTCCAGACGGGCAAGGCCTCGATGATCCCGATCGTGCTCGTCGAGGGCCAGGGCAACGACTACTGGCCCTCTTTCCTCCGCTTCGTGCGCGAGACGCTCATCCCGAAGAAGCTCATCAGCCCCGAGGACGAGAACCTCTACTACCTTGCCAAGGACCCCGAGGACGCGGTCCGCCACATCCTCCGCTTCTACCGCAACTACCACTCATCCCGCTACGTCCGCGACACGCTCGTCATCCGCCTCCATCGCCCGCTCAAAGAGGCCGACGTGACCAGGCTCAGCGACGAGTTCGCGAAGCTCATCAAGAGCGGCACGATCGAGCAGCGCGGCGCGCTGGAGCAGGAAGACGACCATCGCGATCTCCCCCGCCTCTGCTTCACGCACACACGCTACCACTACGGCCTGATCCGCAAGCTGATCGACCGCATCAACGACTGCGATCCCGCGTGATCGGGGCGGGGACCGCAGTCCCGTCCGATCCGGCCCGATTCAGGCCATACCGTGTGGTGCGTCCAGCACGTCCTATGTGGTATGCTGTGATCGATTGGAGGCCCAACCATGAATCCCACACTCCACCGTCTCGCGACGCTCGCGCTGCTCTCGCCGCTCGCGATCCTCGCCTCGTGCGCCACGAATACGCGACAGGTCGTCACCCCCGCGACAAGCGAGCAGCGTGCCGCCCTGCTCGACCCTGTGAAGTCCCTCGAGGGAGAGTGGACCATGACCGACGAGGGCGGCGTGGAGCAGGTCGCCTCGGTCTTCACGGTCTCCTCCAACGGATCCGTGGTGCGTGAGGTCATGTTCCCCGGCCAGACCCACGAGATGACTAACGTCTACCACATGGACGGGTCGTCACTGGTCGTCACGCACTACTGCGCCGCGGGCAACCAGCCGCGCATGCG
Organism: Planctomycetota bacterium; assembly: GCA_963204725.1. Lineage (GTDB taxonomy): Bacteria > Planctomycetota > Phycisphaerae > Phycisphaerales > UBA1924 > JAHBWV01. The sequence goes on along the minus strand of CAUJHH010000040.1, from coordinate 126,273 downwards.
CGCGACGGCCGGGCCCGATCCCATGATCCTCACCTTCGAGCGTGACGGCGTCTCCAACCTCACCAGCGCGGACCAGAAGTACATGGGCGGGCTCACCCTGACCCGCACCGGCCCGGACACGCTCGTCGCACACTGGACCTCCTTCGTCGGCGACACGCCCGAGGGATCGATCGACTTCGTTCTGACGCGCAGGCAATAGGCCGCCCCGGGGGTCGATCCGACGCGCCGCCGATCCCCAGCCACCCAAGGAGACCACCCGATGAGACCGGCGACACTCCGCCAGTTCTGCACCGACAAGTTCATCAAGGACCACATCTACGCGCACGAAGACTCCGGCCCCGGCGCCGCCAAGCGCGCCAACGTCAAGGCCCACCAGCGCGACGTCAGCACCAGCACCATGGTCTACATCGACGGTGAGTACATGAAGATCCTCTGGGGCGAGGTCTTCGGCCTCAACCGGGACGGCACATACGCCGCCAACGCCGGCGCGATCTCCGAGACCAAGGACCACTACATGTTCATGGAGAACACGGACCGCGCCCGGGCCAAAAAGAGAGGCCCATCCCGATTCCGCTACGGCGTGCAGTACGACCCGACCGCCAAGATCTACAAGATCCACCACTTCGAAGGCATGGTCTGACCCCCCAGGCCGCCGCGAGCCCGGCCCGGGCCGCGGCCAGATCCACAAGCACCGCCCCCTCCGAGGCACTATCCTGATACAAAGGTGCGTCTGGTGCCGCACCGCCCGTTCCCTCCGCTTCATGGCCGACCACACACAGAGTTCGTATCTGCCGCCCATGAGTCTGGAGCCGCTCGCCGGCCCTCAGGCCCCGACCATCGTTGCGCCTACCGATCGCCCGACCGTCATCGGCCGCTCGTCGCAGTCCGAGGTGCAACTGACCGACCAGACCATCTCGCGCCGACACTGCATGCTCAGCGTCCGCGCCGGCACCTGGCTCATCACCGACCTCGCCAGCCGCCACGGCACCTACCTCAACGGCATCGCCCTCGTCGCCGAGCAGCCGACCAGCGTGCAGGAGGGCGACCTCCTCCGCCTCGGTCCCTGGACATTCCGCATCCGTCTCGGCGAGCCGCTCAGCACCGGCATCCACACCACCAACGACATCGCATCAACATCGATGCGCGTGCAGGCCGTCCCCCAGCAGGAACTCCGCTCCCTCGCGCAGCAGCGCCTCGAGCTCCTGATCGAGTGCGCCGCCTCCATCAACACCGCGCAGGATGAGAAATCCCTCGCACGCACCGTCATCGACGTCGTCACGCGAGGCACCGGCTTCGGCCGCGCCGCAATGATCCGCCAGATGCCCTCCGACGAAGTCGAGGTCATCGCCCACATCTCAGGCGGCGACACCGCCGGCGCGATGATGTTCAGCCAGTCGCTCATCCGCGCCGCCTCCGCCGGACAGATCGTCCGCCTCTCCGGCGAGTCCGTCGCCAACTACGGCCAGAGCATCATGGACCTCGGCATCCACTCGGCCCTCTGCGCGCCCGTCCTCGTCGGCCCCACCGTCGCCGCGTACCTCTACCTCGACGCGCGCAGGCAGGAGCAGGGCGTCTCCTCCGACGCCGCCGCCTTCGCGCAGGCCGTCGCCCGGCTCACGGGCCTGGCCCTCTCCAATCTCAAACGCCTCGACCTTGAAAAGCGCCAGCAGACATTGGAGAGCGACCTCAACGCCGCCCGCAAGGCCCAGCAGCTCCTGATGCCCCCCTCCTCCGGCACCATCGGCAGCGTCAGCTACGCCGTCGTCATGCGCCCCGGCCGCTACGTCGCGGGCGATCTCTACGACGTCGTCCCGCTCAAGGACGGACGCGTCGGCGTCTTCCTCGGCGACGTCTCCGGCAAGGGCGTCGGCGCCGCCATCCTCATGACCTCGGCGCAAACGCACCTCCGCCTCGCCCTCCAGCAGACCGGCGATCCCGCCATGGCCGTGCGCCTCACCAACCCGCACATCGCCGCGCGCTCCGGCGAGGGCCGCTTCATCTCCCTCTGGATAGGCGTCATCGATCCCGCGGCGGGCACAGTCACCTTCGTCGATGCGGGCCACGGCCACTGGCTCGTACGCCCCGCCGATGGCCCCCCCTGCTCCGTCGAGGCCAAGGGCGGCATGCTCCTGGGCATCGACGAAGAAGCCGTCTACGAGAACGAAGTCCTCGAGCTCCCCCCCGGCTCGCGCCTCATCCTTTATAGCGACGGCGTCTACGAGCAGACCGATCCGCAGGGCGAGCAGTTCGGCCTGGACCGCATTGTCGGCGCTCTCGCCGAAACAGACGGACCCGCCCGCGACGTCGAGTCGCTCTTCAGCTCCGTCGTCAGCTTCGCCGCCGGCGCATCCCTCGCCGACGACGTCACCGTCGCGTCGGTCAGGATGGGGTGAGTCCGTTGAACACGGCGGTGTCCTTCCACGACATCAAGAGTTCCTGAGGCGGATTCGAGTCTCCGAAGAGGCGAATCGTCAACTGATACTCGGAACCCGGCTGCGCGGCCTTTGCCCGAGCAACCCGCGCCGCGACCGTGGGTTCCCGCCCCGGCGCGATCTCCACCCGAAAGCCATTCTTCAGGTTGTCATCCCATTCGACGTTCTTCGATTCTTCTTCGGTGAGAAACGCCCCGTCGAGCATGATCCTCGCTTCCACCGTCGGAAGCGCGACGACGACCGTTCTGAAGGCGGGTGCTTGCGTGAGAATCGTGATCTGACGCACCCTGTCCGCGACGCCGAAGCCGCTCACGATCAGCGTCCGCTCATGGTCGTTGGCGCGAAGGACCCACTCTCGCTCGCTCTCCCCGGAAAGCAGTTCCGAAGCCCTGCGGGTCTGTCGCCACGTTACACGCAGCCCGAACACACCGAAACCGACAAGCAGCATCATGGCGCACTGATAGACGACGACCTCTACGTTGACGTCGGCCAAGGTGCGCACCGTCGTGCCGCTCACGCGCGTCGGCTTCCCTGTGATCAGGGCATAGGGCAAGACGCTCGCCATGAACAGCGCGAAAGACGTCCACGCGATCATAAACGCGCGTGACTTCCACTTTTCGCGCCCGACACGACGACGAACATCGCGCGTGGCTGGCACGCGAGAGATCGCCTCGTCAACAAGATCGGGTACAGTCATCGGGCATAATCGTACGAACCACCCCCGGCAAGTAGCGCATCTCCTGTTTGCGCTGTGCCACCGCACGTTGGCCCGCTCGGGTCGACCCCGATGCTCTTGAGGCCCAACGGGCCGCCCCAGCCAAAGCCCAGGGCAAGGGAGTGCCAAAGGCACGACCGACGCCCTGGGATAGTCCCCGCCGCGCAGCGGCTTCCTTGGTGGAGCGGGCCGGACGGCCCCGGCTCTCGATTGCGCCTCCGTCTTGCCCGTTCTTCCCGCGCACGCTCATCCGTCGCATCGGGCGGAACAACGGCGGCCATCACTTCTTCTCGAAGTGCTCCCCCATCCACCCCAGCACCTTCGGCCACGCCTGAGCGAAGTACGCCCGCACCTGCCGGTACTCCTCCGCGTGCTCCGGAAACTCCGCCGCCAGCGCATCAAACCCCAGATTCGTCAGCGTGATCTCCGTTGATCCCTCCCCCACCGCACCCCCCGCCGCACGCAACTCAACCACCACGTGCGAGTGCCGCTGGCGCGCGTGCGCAAACTGAGGCGGCGCGTTCCACGTGAACGAGATCATCCGCTCGGGCACATACGACAGCACCGTGCACCCCTCGCTCCCACGCTCACCCTCCGGCGCCTGATCGTTCCACAGAATCTCAAACGCCCCACCCACGCGGCACTCCACGCGCGTCGCCGTCCCGCCCAGCGCCGCCGACAAGCCCTCGCTCGTCGACCACGCCTTCCAGACTTCACCGATAGGCGCATCGACCACCGCCCGCACCACCACCGGCGCCAGCGCCGCATCAACCGATGCATGCTTCTGCTCACCCTTCATCTTCAGGTACCTCTCCGGCACGACGGCGACCCGCTTGTACGCCAGTTCCATCATCGGCTTCACGCCCTCCGTCCGCCGATCGATCCCCGAGTACATCCGCGACACAAACGCATCATCAGACGCTTTCTCAAACTCGATGTACATCTTCTGAGGCCCCGCCGCCCCCGTGCCCCCCGCGCTGTGCACCACCATCTCAAACCCCAGCGTGTTCGGCGCAACCATCTCGATGTGCCCCGTCCCGATGTGCCCCTTCTCAAAGTAGTTCGTGTACTCCACCATCCCCGTCGCCGGATTCACGCCCGCGACCCAGTGCGCATGAGGCGACATCCCCTCGTCGTTCCCCAGCCAACCGTCCGCACCGATCCACGTCCCATCCACGATCGCATCAAACCGCGTCCGACCCAGAAACGCCTTTCCATCCGGACCTGTCGTCTCAAACACCCAGTCCCCCTCGAAGGTGCGCAGCAGCTCCATCACGCGTGCCGCACCGCCCTCCTCACCCGGCCCCAGCTTCTGCTTCATCTGATCCAGCGTCCACTGGTTCCCCTTGTCAAAGAACGCGTACGCCTGATCCCACACCTCGCCCTCGCCGTAGCCGACGCCTGTGATCGTCAGACGCGTCGCCTCGGGCGACACCGGCTCGAACGCAATCACACTGAACGCGTCGCGGCAGGCCAGTTGCAGCCACTCCGGCGCGCCCTCCGGTGCCGTCGCCTTGATCGAGATCATCCGATCTGGCTCGAACGCAAGAATCGTGTTCACAATCGATGTCGGCGCATCAAGATCCGCATCCGCCTTGTACGCCGTCCGGATCTGACCCCCCACCCGAAAGTCCACTCGCGCCTGCGCCACGCCCCACGCCTTCACGATCCCCTCCGCCGTCGTAAAGTGCGCGAACAACTCATGCGCCGGCATGTGGATGATCGCCGAGTGCGTCAGCGTCCGCCCACCGACCTGCGTCTGCTCGCCCGCACGCGGCTCAACCGCGCCCTCCTGCGCCCGCGCGGACCCCAGTGCCGCAACCAGCGATGCGGTCAGAACAAGAATCCGGACAACGCCAATCGAGAACGACATGGTTCACTCCTTCGATGCCGTGGAAGCCGCCGCACCTCAGCGCAGCGCTAAGTCATTACGTGCACGCCCCGCCCCGCGCCCCTCAATCACCGCCGAAGCCGCGAACAACACCATTGCCCCGCCAAGGAACACGGTCGGAATGATGAACCAATGGACCAGAGAGTTCGCGAGCGCCGCGCCGAGCGTGGCGACATACGCGACCGAGACGCGTCGGAGCACGCGAGCGTCACGCACCGAACCGGTCGCAAGCGCGAGCCCCGCACCCGCCATCCCACACGATGCAATGCCAAAGAACAAGGTGAATCCCCTCGTGACCTCCATCATCGAGCGCGGCGTGCCGACAAGGTCCATCCGGTACGTGGTCATGAGGTCGAGAAGCTGCTGCTCTGTCGCGTCGCGCGGCGCCCCCTCCTGGAACTGCGCCGCAAGATGAGCAAGCGACATGAGAATCAGGACCACGCACCCCGCGATGAAGAACCCTGCCCGCGGACGTTCCGATGGCCGGTTCATCGCCAGGCCCCCAGAATCGCCCCCGTCATCGGCATGTAGATCGCCTGATACGCCAGATCGATCAGCATGGCCTTCATCGGCTTGTCCTTCGACACCTGCCCCGTCACCTCGACTGCGCCCACGAGCACGAACACCACAAGCCCAAGCATCGCGCCCCCCATCGCCGTTGATGTCTCGAAAGCCCCCACCAGAATCGCCATCACCAGCGACACCACCAAGTAGCACGCGATCATGGTCCCGAAGAAGACCGGCGGCGGCCGACGCCTCTGCATCTCCGCGAGCATCTCGCCCGAGTACCCGTTCATCCGCTGCCACAGCTTGCCAAAGAGAACGGTGTACCACGCCCCGCCGATCAAGAACGTCGCAAACGCCGCCACGAGCACCGCAAGCCAGTTGGTCGATCCAAGTTCAATGTGCATGAGACCTCCACGAAAGAGTGTGCCCGCGATGCGTCCCCGCCTCCGAAGCATGGCCGCAGGCGCGCAACCGACTACTTGGCATCTTCGGATGCAAAGACAGGGACGCGATTGGTGCCGATAGGCCTGCCGCTCTCGATATCCGCGAGCGTCAACAGCGAGTCGAAGTAGTTGCGAAACTGCGCAACCGAGTCGTCGTACGGCGCAAGGTCCCCCGATGCCCGCGACTGCATGATCCCCCCCTCCATCACGGTCAGCACAAAGTTCGCCAGCTGCTCGCGATCGAGCCGCGCCGGCAGGCGATCCGCCGCCTCGTCCAGCCACCCCTTGATGTGCCGCGTCCAGTTCACGAAGTTCTGATGGATCAGCCGCCTCGCCTCGGGAAGATCGTCCGCCACCTCGAGCGCGAGGTTGCCCATCGGGCAGCCCATGCGGCATCCGAAGAACACCATCATCGATCGGTACTGATCGAGCAACGCGAAGATCCGCTCGATCGGGTCGGCCGTCCGCTCGCGCACCCGCGCCATCACCTGCGGGTCCAGTTCCTCCAGCGCATACTCAAGCACGCCGACGAGCAGGTCCTCCTTGCTGCTGAAGAAGTGATACAGCGAGCCGCTGTTCACATTCGCCTCGCGCAGGATCGTCGCAATCCCCGTCGCGTGGTACCCCTGCTCATGGAAGAGCCGGAACGCAACCTCCAGAATCCTGCGGCGGGTCTCGGCCGGTGCCATGGCTCATTCCCTTTCTCAGGCCGATCTCCCATTCGGGAGTATCGCCTGATTGATCGTTCAATCAACCATATTTGATCGATCAATCAAGTGGCTGTCAAGAGCCAGCACCGCACTTTTCTGAGTTTTCTTGGGGGGTTGGTTCTTGCACCGCCTCCAGACGTTCGAGTAATGTCTGCCCTGCGACTGCTGTCTCGTGTGTTCGATGCTGCTGCCTTGTCCACTTGTTCGATGCTGCTTTGGGAGGACATTTCATGCCAGGTGCCGCCGATGCTCCGGCCGCGTACGTCCAGTACGCGTGCCTTGCCCCGTCTTCGCTTCCTTCAACCATCTCCTCCGGCGCCGACTGGTGCGTTGCCATGTGGATCAAGCCGGCCGCGCTGACCGAGGATCGATCAATCCTCCAGCTCTCCGCAGCGAGCTCACCCTCACGCTCCTCGCTGCACATCACCACCGACAACGCCGGTCGCGATGTAAGAGTCGAGCTCTTTGATTCTTCCGGCACGACCGTGGCCTCCCGTTCCACCCAATCGAGCGCGGGCGACTCCCGACCGATCTCAACCGACTTCGCGAGCTGGACGCTCGCCATCGTCTGGCACGACTGGGTCAGCGCGAGCCACGCCGCCGTCGGCGTCATTGCCGTGAGCTCCACCGGCCAACTCTACGATGGAGGGAGCACGGTCTACAACCCGAGCGTCGCCCAGATCGCCGCCTTCGATCGCGTACGCATCGGGCGTCCAACCTTCGCCGGCGCCTTCGATCAGGGCATGACCGGCGAATACGGACCGCTCGTCGTCCGCAGCCACGTAGCAAGCGCCGCGGACGCAACCGCGCTCTGGAGCTCTCGCTCCGCCGGCGGCCTGCTCAACCGCTCCGGAGGAAACTGGAACTCGATCGCCGGAGCCCGCTGGGGCATCTTCAACGTCTACGCCTCCCACCTCTTCGACCAGGACCTCGGCGCGCCCGAGCAGGGACTGCCCCAGGAGTTCTCATCCAACCACATGCTCACCCCTTCCAATTGTGTCATCCTCGACACCGCTCGCACCGACGCGAGCTGGCTCGATGTGCACTCGACCCGAACCACCGTCTCCGGAGCATGGCGAATCTGCGGCGTCGACGCGTTCTTTCCGCTCGGCACGCCCTCATTCACCGGCACGACCGGACGCTCGGTTCGCGGCACATCGGAAACCTTCCGCCGATTGGCCGGAGGGAGCGTGACCGACGTCCGACGCCTCCTCGTGCTCTCAAACTCCCGAGGCGTGCGATACTCCACCGACATCCGATCCGACGTCGGCGCGTGGCCGCAGCACTGGGGAGGCGGCCTGACGCTCGCCGCCCTCGATCTGGTCTCCGGCTGCACCGCCGTCAAGCCGACAGTCAACGCCGACAACGCCGAACTCGGGATGGACTACGCCAGGGTCACGCGCGCCACCTCCGGCGCGGGAAACACCGTCTCGTCGCGAGCGCTCCGACGCTTCGGGTATGGATCACAACTCGCCGGCTCCTCGCTCGGTTCCGGCCGCTGGACCGGCGGACCCGGCGCAGGCGTTGTCATCAACGCCTCGGGCTTCTATCAGACGCTGACGCGACAGGTGCCCGGCTCTCGATACCTCTTCGACCGGGCCCGACGCTACCGCGCGATGGTGCTGGCGTATCCGGGCTCAAGCGACGCGAAAGTCGAGCTGCGCTCGAGCGCGTTCTCGCAGAGCGATCCAGGCGCGATCGTCCGCTCCACCGGAGAGTGGGTCTCGCTCGATACCACAAGACTCGTCGGCACCGTTGTCTCGACCGCGTCCGCAAGCAGGTTCATCACGATCGCGGGCGCCGGCCACAACATCGAGCCAGGAGACGCGATCTCGATCGGCTCCTCACTGACAACGCTCGACGCATCCGTGATCGAATCGATCGAGGAGATCGCCGGGAACACGCGCCTGACACTCGAGCACTGGCTCGATCCGACGCTCGCCCCTGCACCCGGAGCGCAAGTCCGCATCGGACCATGGCAACTGCTCTGGATCGATGCGTCATGCTTGGGCGACGAGCCATGGAGCACAGAGCCCTGGCAGGGCTTCCGCCTCGTCGCACGTGAGTCCGGTGCCCCGCTGTGCCTGCTGTCGGAGGAGTGGCAGGCCGCGGGCGCCGGATTTGTCATCGGCTCGAGCGGTTGGTCCGGCCACGGCTACTCCGATCACCTCGCGAACGCATTCATGACCGTCAGACCCTCGGACGGCAAGTCACCATTCACCGAATTCCTGCGCCTCATGGATCCGGACTGCGTCGCCCTGGTTCCGGCGCAGCAGAGCTCCCTCCCCTCGGTCATGGGCACAATGACCACCTTCGTCCGCGACAACATCGGCCCCGCGACCGAAGTCGTCTGGATCGCCGACCACACCCACGGCCGATCGACGACCGTCAACTCACCCAACTCGCTCTCAAATCAGAACTTCGGCGCGTGGTACGCCTGGATGGAATCCAACGCCGCCGCCAGTGGCGTCCCATACCTCGCGCGAGGCATGGTCGCGCTCGGCAACTTCGAGGACCAGCTCGCACGCGGCTGGCGCAGCAACTCCGTCTCCCACGACACCTCAGAGGGCTGCCTCGTCTGGGCTCGTGCCGTGCTCGATGATGCCAGAAGGTCGATCATCCCGGTGTCCACCAAGTCGGCAACTCGCACCCCGGATGCCATCCCGATCGAAGCCAAGTGACCGTAACGGGCGACCCGCCCCCCGGCCGGCCCGCGCGTCACAAACGCCAGCATTCCACGAAATGGAAGAGGGGCCCGAACAACTGGGGCCCCCCTCCGATGAAGAGAGTCGGTCCGCGCCCGTAATGCGGCGCACACAAGCGACCTCGCTCTCCGCCCTCGTCCAGCTTTCTCTCGCTCCGGACGTCCCGATGGGGCATCTCAACCCGCGTCCGAACGCCTCGCAATCAAACTGATGTCGCCTCCCAGCAACCCCATTGCACCGGAGTCCACCCCATAGCGGTATGCCCATCCGGGCTCGCTGTGCCTTCGCGCATAGGGTTCCGTGTCCTCTCGGATCTGAAAGACCGGGGGTCGAATTCGGACAAAGTCCGCTCTCGGTCGCCGGTACAGCAACAGAACGTCCCGATCGGCGACGCGGATTCACGTTTCGGAGGTGCTCGTGCTCAAATGGCTGATCGGACTGGGCGTCGCCCTGGTTCTCTTTGTCACCGCTGTTTCCGTCGGCGGGTACTTCTTCATCAACTCCGCCAAAGGCAAGGAGTTGATGCAGTCCTTCAAACCCGGCACCAAGGCCAAAGAGGTCCGGCTGGTCGCAGTTGAACGGGGACTGCTGATCAAGACCGTGAGCGCGCCCGGCGTCATCGAGCCGGAAACCAACGTCAAGATCAGCGCCCAGGTCTCGGCCCGCATCACCGCCCTCCCCTTCCGTGCAGGCGACCACGTCAAGGCCGGCGACGTCGTCTGCCGCCTCGACTCCGTCGATCTCAAGGCCCGCGTCGATTCCGCGATGGCACGCCTCGCAGCGACCAAGGCCCGCATCGGAGGCGTCAAGGCCGAGCTCATGCGCGCCCAGGCCGAGTTCGGACGAGCCAAAGAACTCTTCGACTCCGGCGACACCCCAAAGAGCGACCTCGAACGCGCCGAGGCAACCTACCTCCAATCGCTCTCCTCGCGCGACACGCTCGACGCGGAGATCATGAGTTCCGAAGCCGACGTCGTCGCGGCCCAGAAAGACCTCGATAACACCGTGATGATCTCGCCCATCGACGGCGTCATGACAACGCTCAACGCCGAAGTCGGCGAGCTCGTCGTCGTCGGCACGCTCAACACGCCCGGCTCCATCATCATGGAGATCGCCGACCTCTCTCGCATGCTCCTCAAAGCGCAGGTCGACGAAACCAACATCAAGCCGGTCAAGCCCGGCCAGAAGGCCCGCATCTACACCCCATACGACCCCGACGGCGAGCTCACCGGCACCGTCGGACGCATCAATCTCAAACGCGAGGTCAACCAGGCCGACGGCACCGGCTTCTTCGAAGTCGAGATCCGCGTCGACGTCCCAGAGGGCACGACCCTCCTCTCCGGGCTCACCGCCAACACAGAGATCGAAGTCGAGATCTTCGATGGCGTCCTCAAAATCCCGAGCCAGGCAGTCCTCGACCGCCGCGTCGACGAACTCCCCAAGGAAGTCTCAGACTCAAGCTCCATCATCGACACCTCAAAGGTCTTCGCCCGCATCGTCTTCGTCGACAACGGCGGCAAAGCCCTCGCCAAGCCCGTCTCCATCGGGCCCAGCGATCTCACCCACACCGTTATCCTCGCCGGACTCGATCCTACCGATCGCGTCGTCGCCGGCCCCTTCCGCGAACTCACCGCCCTCAAGAACGACATCCTCATCGTCGACGCCGACGAGGCCGCCGCCAAGCGCGAGCAGGATCGACTCGCCAAAGCCAACGGCAAGACCGTCCCGCCGGCAACAGACAAGACACCCGCAAACGCCTCCACTGAGACCCAGGCCGCAACAGCGGACGAGCCCGCCACGACAGAGGCAAAGAAGACCGAGGAAGCCGCCGCGCCCGCCTCGGGCGGCTTCTGATCTCCCCCAGGACCAGCCAACCCACATGACCATCGAGATCAAGAAACTCGAGAAGATCTACAAGATCGGCGTCGAACGCGTCCACGCGCTCCGCGGCATCGATCTCACCATCAACAAGAACGAGTTCGTCGCCATCATGGGCACCTCCGGCTCCGGCAAGAGCACGCTCATGAACGTCCTCGGATGCCTCGACCGCCCCACCCGCGGTGCCTACATCCTCAACAAGAAGCCCACCCACAAGATGAACGCCGGCGCCCTCGCCTCCGTCCGCAATCGTGAGATCGGCTTCGTCTTCCAGTCCTTCGAGCTCCTCCCCCGCCAGAGCGCGCTCAAGAACGTCATGCTCCCCCTCATCTACTCCTCTCGCAACTGGCTCTCCGCCCGCCGCCTCGCCAAGCGCGCCCTGGAACGCGTCGGACTCGCCGATCGCATGAAGCACAAGCCCAACCAGCTCTCCGGAGGCCAGCGCCAGCGCGTCGCCATCGCCCGCGCCCTCGTCAACGAGCCCTCCATCCTCCTCGCCGATGAGCCCACCGGCAACCTCGACTCCGCCACCACCGCCGAGATCATCTCGCTCTTCCAGCAGCTCCACGACGAGGGACAGACCATCGTCATCGTCACCCACGAAGAAGACGTCGCCGGCCACGCCCAGCGCATCGTCCGCCTCCGCGACGGACGCATCCTCTCCGATCACCCGACCGAAAGAGACCCCATCCACACCGAATGGGTCAAGAGCGCCGCCGCCGCCACCCGCGCCCTCGCCGCATCCGAGGCCCAAGGCAAGGCCCAATCCGCCGTGGAGGCCTCGGCATGATCTTCTTCCGCGTCCTCTTCCAGACCGTCGTCCTCGCACTCGGCCAGATCTGGGCCAACAAGATGCGGGCGATCCTCACCACCCTCGGCATCATCATCGGCGTCGCCGCCGTCATCGCCGTCGTCGGCGCGATGTCCGGCCTGCGCGGCTTCGTCCTCAAAGAGTTCGAGACCTTCGGCGCAAAGAAAATGTTCATCTGGGGCTGGGTCCCCCGCGAACAGCGCACCACCATCTCATGGAGCGACGTCCGCATCTCCCTCGACGAGATCGGCCTGCTCCAGGAACACGCCGACGCCATCGAACTCGTCACCCCGACCGCCGACGCACGCTACGACGTCACCGCCGGACGCGTCACCCAGAAGGGCGCACTCGTCACCGGCATCTGGCCCGAATGGCACGAGATCGAAAACCGCCTCGTCTCACGCGGCCGCCCCTTCTTCCGCATCGACATGGACGAACGCCGCCAGGTCTGCCTCATCAACGACAAAGCGATCGAAGAGCTCGAACTCCCCACCGACTCCGTCGGACGCTTCATCGACATCAAGGGACGCCGCTTCCTCATCGTCGGCATCGTCGAGACCAAAGAGACCTCCCCCATGTTCGGAGGCGGAGACTCCCAGTCCGAGATCTACATCCCCTTCGAGACCTCCTATCAGATGAACCCGTACAACTGGATCGACTGCATCGCGCAGCTCCGCGATCCAAAGATGGCCGACGAGGGCAAGGAGGAAGTCCGCTTCGTCCTCCGCAAAGCCCGCGGCCTCGGGCCCGAAGAAGAAGACACCTTCCGCATCGAGGTCCTCCAGAGCATCATCGACCAGTTCAACAAAATGGCCGCCGGAATCACCGCCATCGCCGGAGGCGTCGTCTCCATCGCCCTCCTCGTCGGCGGCATCGGCATCATGAACATCATGCTCGTCTCCGTCTCCGAACGCACCCGCGAGATCGGCCTGCGCAAGGCCGTCGGCGCACGCCCCGCCATCATCCTCAACCAGTTCCTGGTCGAAGCCGTCGTCCTCTGCCTCGTCGGAGGACTCGTCGGCGTCGCGCTCGGACAGGCCGCAACCCTGGGCCTCCGGCTCTCAAGCCCCGACGCCATGGAACGCGCCACCGTCCCACCCTGGGCGATCATCGTCGCCGTCGCCTTCTCCGGCGCAACCGGCGTCATCTTCGGCATGTTCCCGGCGATCAAGGCCGCACGTCTCGACCCGATCGAGGCCCTCCGCCACGAGTGAGCGTGCCCGCGCTCGCACACGCCGCGCAGGGGACAACGCCTCGCATGCGGGTTGGCCAGTGATCAAGATACGTGAGCAAGCAGCCCGACCGTGAGGGAGGGCGTTCTGAAGGGTCTCAAAAGAGCCCCGAGCGCCCCCCACGCCGGAGGGCGGCGCGGGTGATCTTGTTCTTGGACTGTCTCGTGGTAGTCTCAATGATCGGAGGGCCAACCGATGCAAGGGTCCAAGTCCGAACGGATTCGCGAGATGCTGGAAGAAGCCGCGCCCGCCTGTCGGGCGATGTGCACGGTGGATCCGAACGCGACGTTTTCATACGAACTCCTGTCGGGTGGCGTGTGGTCGTCAGACGAGATTCCACCGGTCACCAGGGCTGTTTGGGCGCTCCGCGCGGTGATCCGTCACCGCACGTGCATGATCTGCGGCATCGACTCTGCGTTTGGCGAAGAGTGGGAAGTGGCCAAGCAACTCTTTCCGGAGTGGGTCGGCTTCCGCACGGAGCGATGCCAGCCTTCGGCCGAGATCGTCGAGCAGTTCAATGCGGAACTAGCAAGGGGAGAGCGTCAGACCAATAGGATGGGTCGGCGCTTGGATGCATGGGATCGACTCAACAAGCGGAAGGAGCGTGAGTGACCCGAGGACTTGATGGACTCACCCCACCAGCGTGATGTTGATGCCCGCTTCGCCGTGCTGCGACAAGTAATCGATGCGCGGCAACTGCCGCCGACGCAAAACGGCTGATGGCACTGACACTCACCCTGCGCCGTTCCACCGAGGCTGGCCCGCTTTGGGGCCAGCCTCGGTGCTCTTCGCCGCATCGGTGCACGAACGACTGGAAGCGGCCGCGAAGCCCTTCCCTAAGAAGCGTTTCAGTCGCCAAAGGCGACGCCGCCTTGAAGGCCCAACGGGCCGCCCTAGCCAAAGCCCAGGGCAAGTGAGTGGCGAAGCCACGAACGACGCCCTGGGAGACATCACGCCGCGCAGCGCTTCCTTTAAACGCCTTCGAGTCGCCGGAGGCGACGTCTCTTCGCCGCTTCGCCGCACGGATCGTTGCCACGCGTTTCATCGCGTGGTCAGCGACCCACCCACTCTCTTCTTCTCCTCCCCGCCCCTTGGGCGGACCATTCTGTCCTTCGAAAGGCAATCGTCACGTCTCTTCCTCTGCAAGCCCGCGAAGCGGGCGAGCGATGGTTGCAAGAGGCGACGCCGCCTTGAAGGCCCAACGGGCCGCCCTAGCCAAAGCCCAGGGCAAGTGAGTGGCAAAGCCACGAACGACGCCCTGGGAGACATCACGCCGCGCAGCGCATCCTTCAAACGCCTTCGAGTCGCCGGAGGCGACGTCTCTTCGCCGCTTCGCCGCACGGATCGTTGCCACGCGTTTCAACGCGTGGTCAGCGACTGAAGCTTCCTCGGGGAGTTGCAGAGGGGCTCGCCCCTCTGCGCCGCATCCAACCTCCGCCTCCCCTTCCCACCACGTGCTCAACACCCCCTCCGTTTGTCTGCCCTCTGGCCCTCTGCGATCTGCTATTTCCCGTCCCTCCCTCCTTGACTCTCTCTCACTGACAGACTGTTGTCAGTGACAACGCCTCCTCCCGCAACATCGCGCTTGATTCCGCCGCGCCATCCTGTACCGTCGTCGCATGGTCGCTCCCGCCGCGACAACTTCCCCCTCCAACCCCGCTCTCCAGAGCGGCGATCCATCTTCCCCATGGCCCTCTTCTGCATCACTCGGTCACTCCGTCACTCTGTCACTGCTGAGTGACCTCGCCTCCCCCCACCACTCCCTCGCATCCGTCGCCGAGAAGCACGGCCTCACACTCGACACCCTTCTCGCCTGGCTCGCGCTCCCCTCCACCCGCGAGCACATGGCCCTCCACGAATCCGCGGCCTACTCGCACGTCCGCTACGTCGGCGCGCTCAATCTCTCCCACGCCGTTCACACCACCGTCAAGACGCTCGAAACCTTCAACGCAACCCCGCGCCCCGCCGATCCCCTCGACCCGGGCTACCTGCGTGCTTCCATCCATGCTCGCAAGGCCGCGTGGCTCCTCTACCGCTTCTCTCGCCTCACACCGCTCACAGACGCCGACATCGCCGCCGCACGCAACACACTCCGCGCGACGCGCGCCGCCGAAGCGCCGACCGCGCGCGTGCCGCGAGTTACCGCTGAGCCGCTGGGGCGCGAGCCGGAACCCGCGCCGCACAACGCCTCGCCTTCTCCACGAGCGACCACTCCCTTGCCCACGGCCCACTCCCCATCGTCCATCTCCACGACTCCCGCCCCATCATCTCCGAGGCCCTCCGCGTCCCCCGCGTTCCAAACCTCTCCCCCTGAGCGTCATGCCGCTCCCCTCGCCGCTGGAGCGCCCCTCTCACTCGAGGAACTCACCGCACACCTGGAAGCCCTCGCCGCCTCACTCGGGATCGACGTCTCCGACCTCGACGATCCCAACTTCGACGCCGCATCCTTCTTCTCCCACCCGCCCGACCCCGCCCTCGCTCTCGCCACCCCCGACGACACCACATAGCGCGCCCCGGCGCTGGCACAAACTCGGGACATCGCCACCTACCATCCCGTCCCGATGCCCCTCCTTGACGCCCAGAACCTGCGAAAGTCTTACGCCGGCCGCGAGGTCGTCGCCGGTGTCTCGTTCCACGTCGGCAAGGCGGAGATCGTCGGCCTCCTCGGGCGCAACGGCGCGGGCAAGACGACCTCCTTCCGCATGACCATCGGCATGATCGAGGCCGACGACGGCCAGGTCTGGTTCGACGGCAAGGACATCACCTACCTCCCCATGTACCGGCGCGCACGCCTCGGCATGGGCTACCTCTCCCAGGAACCCAGCGTCTTCCAGCGCCTCACCTGCGAGCAGAACCTCCTCGCCATCCTCGAGACCCTCTCCCTCGGACGCGCCGCACGCAAGCGCCGCGCCTCGGAACTCCTCGCCCAGTTCGGGCTCACCCACAAGGCCAGGCACGCCGCTCGAACCTGCTCCGGCGGCGAGCGTCGCAAGCTCGAGATCGCCCGCGCCCTCGTCACCAACCCGCGCCTCATTCTCCTCGACGAGCCCTTCAGCGGCGTAGACCCCATCGCCGTCGAAGACCTCCAGGCCGAGATCCGACGACTCGCCTCCACCGGCATCGCCTTCCTCATCACCGACCACAACGTCCAGCAGACCCTCCGCGTCTGCGACCGCGCCTACATCATCGACAGCGGCAAGAAGTTCGCCGAGGGCGCACCCCGCGAGCTCATCAACAACGAAACCGTCAAGCGCGTCTACCTCGGCTCCCTCTTCCGGGGCGACGAATTCGACGACCCCGTCGATCACAACGCCTCCCCCGTCGCCGTGGAGTAGGTACAAGCAGCCCGACCGTAAGGGAGGGCGTGGAATGGGCAATGGAATGAACCAAGCGAGCGCCAGATGACACACAACGCTTCGACAAGTCGGTGTAGCAGATCGCTGTTCGCTGTTCGCTGTTCGCTTTCTTCTCTGTGCCTTTGTGCCTTCGTGCCTCTCCTCACCGGCTGCGTCGAACGCCGCATCTCCATCACCTCCGAGCCCACCGGCGCACTCGTCTGGGTCAACGATGTCGAGGTCGGCCGCACACCGACCGAGGCGAACTTCAAGCACTACGGCAAGTACGACGTGCGCCTCGAGCTCGACGGCTACGACACGCTCCAGACCGTCGGCGATGCCAGCACGCCATGGTGGGACTTCCCCGGCCCGGACCTCATCGCCGAAGCCGTCCCCGGCGCCAAAAGCACCATCAAGTGGCACTTTGAACTGTCGCCGGCGCTCGCGTCCACCATGCCGAAAGATCAGTTCGAGAGCGGCATGATCGATCGAGCCCACGCCCTGCGCGACCAACTCGGACCCGCACCCGCGCCGCAACCCGACTCAGTCGGTATCCCGGCGTCCGACGGGAAAGCCGATGACAGTCTGAAGCCCGCCGATCTTCCGCGTGACGACAGCGCCGGCCCCGATCGTTGATCCCCGCCCGATCTCCAGGTTCGGCAGGATCCTCGATCCGATCCCGACCAGCACATCCGTCTGAATCCTGACCCGCCCGCCCATTGCCGCCCCGGGCGCGACGTGCGTGTTCTCACCGATCTCGCACTCGTGCTCGACGATCGCGCACGAGTTAATGATCGCGTGCGCCCCGATCCTGGCACGCGTGTGGACCACCGCCCCCGGCCCGATGAACACGCCCGGCTCGATCATCGCACTCGGCGACACGATCGCGCGCGGATGGATGATCGTCGCGATCTTCACGCCCGTCGGAAGCCCCCCCGCCTCGCCGAGAAACCCGATCAGTTCCCGCCGCGCCCGCAGGTCGCCGATCGCGAGGATCACCTCGCACCGGCCGAACCGCTCCAGTCTCGACGCGTCCGCCATCCCACCGAGCCGCTCGATGGTCAGCACCGGCGATCCCGGCGCCGTCAGGATCCCCTCGGTCGTCCCGAGCGCGGCCGCGCCGTCGTCGTCAAGAAAGCCACGGATCGGCCGCCCCGCCATCGCCGCGGCTTCCGCCACAACCAACGCGTGCCCGCCCCCGCCGATCAGAATCAATCCATCCGCTCCCGTGTATCCCATGGTCAAGGGTATGGGGCTTCCGCGATCCACCGACTCCAATCGCTCCAGATCAACGCCGCTCTCTTCGATTCCCGCCAGCGGTTATGCTGTACCCTCGCCCGCCCGCTCAGGAGCACCACGATGATCGACCGCCGCACGTTCATGGGCACCACGCTCGCCGCCGCAGCCGCCGGCGCAACCGCAACAACCAGAGAGGCCCGCGCCATGTCCTCTGCCGCCAACCAGGCCAAGTTCCGGCTCGCCTACGCCCCGCACTTCGGCATGTTCTCAAACCACGCCGCCGATGACCTGGACCAACTCCGCTTCGCTGCGGATCAGGGCTTCTGGGCGTGGGAGGACAACGGCATGAAGGGCCGGAGCGTCGAGTTCCAGGAGAACGCCGCAAAGGTCATGGCCGAGCGCGGCATCAAGATGGGCATCTTCGTCGCAGCCGACATCGACTGGCGGAACGCGACGCTCACCACGGGCAAGAAGGAGCACCTCGACAAGTTTGTCGCCGACGTGAAGTCGAGCGTCGAGGTCGCCAAGCGAATCAACACCAAGACCTGCACCATCGTCCCCGGCACCGTCGCCGAGAACATCCCGGTCGGCATCCAGACCGCCAACGTCGTCGAGGCTCTGAAGCGAGCCAGCGACGTCTGCGCCGAGTACGGGCTGGTCATGGTCAACGAGCCGCTGAACTGGCGCGACCATCCGCGTCTCTTTCTGCGTTACAGCGATCAGGCGTTCGCGATCATGAAGGCCGTCGATCACCCCTGTTGCAAGATCCTCTTCGACATGTACCACCAGCAGGCGACCGAGGGCAACCTGATCGACAACATCAACCGGACGTGGGACGAGGTCGCGTACTTCCAGATCGGCGACAACCCCGGGCGCAACGAGCCCGGCACCGGCGAGATCAACTACCGGAATGTCTTCGGCCACATCGCACGCAAAGCCGCGGAGTCGAAGCGAGAGTTCATCCTCGGCATGGAGCACGGCAACTCCAAGGGCGGCAATGAAGGCGAGCTCGCCGTCATCCAGGCGTACCGCGACGCGGACGGGTTCTGATCGCACGGCCTCCCCTTTGCTTGCACACCAAGACGTTGCGGACCTCGCTCCCCGCTGATACCGTCATGGTGCGGGGTTCAGGGGCAGCGCACCGATCCGAGAGGGTCCGCGTGCAGGCAGAGAAGCGAACCGTGCCATCAACAGCCAAGCTCGCCGGGCAACGAGTTATGCCGCGCACACGTCAGTCCGCAGCTCCACCTCTCTTCGCGTTCGAGTCGCTTGAGGCACGCGTCTGTCTCTCCTCGGGGCTCATCGTTCCCTCCGTGGGTCCGGAGGGCCAGGGCCTTGTGTTCGTGGATCGCGAGGGCGCATCCTGGACTGTCGCGGACGTCGCCGCCGAGTCCGGCGGCCCGAGCGCGACGGGCGATCTCGTTGCGTGGTTCGACGAGCGGACGGATCTCGCGCGAGCGGCGGCGGCGACGGACCGGGGCCTGACAATCTATAGCGAACTGGCGAATGGAGCATGGAGCTACGAGGTGCCCGCCGAATCGCTCGGCACCGGCACGGTCATGCGCTCCGAACTCGCGACGACCATCGGTCCGGGTGGAAGCCGGAACATCATCGGCCTCACCGAAGACGGAGATCTGGTCCGATATGTCCTCCCTTCTGGACCTTCTGCGACATGGCGCGAGTGGAACATCACAGAGAACCATTTGGAATGGCGCGGACTCGCGACACCGGACTTCATCGGCTCGATCGTGGCGGTCGGCACGTCGTGGGGCGGGCTGAACATCGCCGGCATCGACACCAACGGCGATCTTGTCACCGTTTGGACCACCCTCACCGCCGGCCGCTGGTATGTGTCGAACCTGAGCGACAACGCCGGCGTCGGGCCGCTCTGGACCGGGCTCGACGGCGCGAGCGCAGGGCGCAACGGCATCCATTTCAGCGCGATCGACAGCGCGGGCAAGCTCACGCTCATCTCATGGAAGCCCGGCGATTCGAGCTGGACCGCGACCACGGTCATCACATCGCCATCGATGCAGTACGACGAGATCTCCCTGGTGTACGACGCGGCGCGCGCGGCGCTCTACGTCGCAACCAGACGGCTGGACTCCGGCGCGCTGATCCTGCACACGGTCTCGCTGTCGCTCCCCCCGCCCACGATCCCGTGGGTCACCATCTCGGGATTCGGCGCGCCGGCGGAACGACGCGTGGCAAGGGGCGTTCGGGTCGGCATCGGCGCCGATGGCCTCATCAGCGCATTCGGCATCAACCCGCACGATGAGACGGTGCGATTCTCCTCCACCTGGAGCTTCGGCACGGCGTGGGACTTTGAGAACCTGACCGAGATCGCAACGTGACGGCTCAGCCCTTCCACCTCACGAACCCTTCGATCGCCTCGTACTCGGCCAGCCCGAGCATGTCATAGAGCTTTGCGGTCGCGCGATTGCGGTCTTCCGCTCGCTGCCAGAACTCACGCACATCGGTCGGCCCCGGAAACAAGGCCCGGTCCTTCTGGCTCTCGTGTTTGAAGATCGCCATGCGCTTGCGGACGACCTCGTCGGGGCTCAGCGGCACGGCCATCTCGATTTCTTCCGGCTCCCACTCCTGCCACGCGCCGCGATAGAGCCACACCACGCACTCGCTCGCCCACGATGACTCCTTTGGATCGGCGCGGAGCCGCTCGATCGAGCGCAGCACCGCGTCGAGGCAGACGCGGTGCGTCCCGTGCGGGTCCGACAGGTCTCCCGCGGCGTAGACCTGCTGCGGTTTCACTCGCTTCAGCAACTCCATCGTGATTGCAAGATCTTCTTCGCCGATCGGCTTCTTCTTGACTCGCCCCGTCTCGTAGAACGGCAGATCGAGAAAGTGGATGTTCTCTTCGCGCACGCCCGAGTACCGCGCGCCCGCCCGGGCCTCGGTCCGTCGGATGAGCCCCTTGATCCGCTGGAGCTCCGGCGTGTCGATCGCGCCCGGCTTCTTCGAGCGGATGAAGGTCTCGACCGATTCCTCGATCCGCTCGGCGACATCTGCGCCCATCTGCGGAAAGGCCTTGGCGAATTCCGACACGAAGTCCGCGTGACGCAGGGCGGACTCATCCCACACGGCGATGTTGCCGCTGGTCTGGTAGGCAACGTGCACCTCGTGCCCCTGCTCGCACAGTCGGATGAATGTGCCGCCCATGCTGATGACATCGTCGTCCGGGTGCGGGCTGAAGACGATCACGCGCTTCGGGAAGTCGCCCGGTCCCTCGCCAGCGCGCTGATTCGGCTTGCCCCCCGGCCACCCGGTGATGGTCTTGTGCAGCGAACGGAAGACCTCCAGATTGATCGCGTACGCGCCGCCGTGGGATGCGCCCGGTCCGCCCGCGCCCTCCTGGACGCGATTGGCCAGCAGCTCCTGCAGCCCGTGCTCGTTGTAGTCCTCGTTCGTCAGCTTGAGCACCGGCTTCTTCAGCTCGCGCGCGAGCCAGATCGTCGCCTTGCGCGTGATCCTTTCATCCCACGCCAGCCCGTATCGCTCGATCGGCCCCAGCAGCCACGGCGCCTTGAAGCGGGTGAGCTCCGCGGCCGACGCGGGATCGAGCACGTACTGCGCGCTCGGATGCTCTTGCAAGAACGATGCCGACACGCTCTGTGAGATCGGACCCTCGACCGCCTGGCGCACGATCCTCGCCTTATGCTCGCCGAAGGCCAGCAGCAGCACGCGCCTCGCCCCGAGGATCGTCCCCACACCCATCGTGACGGCGCGCCGCGGCACGTTCCACTCGCCGAAGAAGTCGCTCGACGCATCCATCCGCGTGACGTGGTCCAGCCAGATCAGTCTCGTGCGGCTGTCCCTTGATGACCCCGGCTCGTTGAACCCGATGTGCCCCGTCCTTCCGATCCCCAGCAACTGGATGTCGATGCCCCCGAGGTCGGCGATCTTCTTCTCATATTGCTGGCAGAACTGCTCCACTGCCGCCAGGGGGCGCTCGCCGTCGGGAAGATTCCAGTTGTCGGGCGCGATGTCGACGTGGTCGAAGAGATGTTCGCGCATGAACCGGTGGTAGCTCTGCAGCTCTTCGCGCCGCATCGGCCAGTACTCATCGAGATTGAACGTCACGACGTTCGCGAACGACAAGCCCTCTTCCCTGTGGAGTCGGACCAGTTCGTCGTAGACACCCACCGGCGTCGAGCCCGTCGCCAGCCCGAGCACCGCCCTGCGCCCCTTGGCCGCCCGTTCGCGGATCAGCGTCGCGATCTCGCTCGCGACGGCCCGGCTCGCGAGCGCGTTCGACTCAAGCACCGCGACGGGCACCCGCTCGGGGTGCTGGGGCGACGCGCCCTTCGGGATGTGGTCGTCGTAGAGCGATGGCATGCGCGTTCTCCATGAGGCGTTGGTACGCGCCATCGTACTCTTTCGCGCTGGATGTCTCGCACACCGCCCTTACTGTTCCGCCAGTCGTGATCCTCCAACACCTCCCCATCCACGCCTCCGCAACGCTCGCCTCGGGCGAGCCCGTCGCTTCAGCCATCGTCATGGTGGCGTTCGGCGCGATCCTCGCTTTCAGCGTCGCGTTCGGGCGTCCGCTCGAACGCCTCGGCATCCCCGTCGTCCTCCTCTTCCTCGTCCTGGGCATGCTTGCCGGCTCGGAGGGCATCGGCGGCATTCCCTTTGACAACCACGCCCTGGCGTATCGCTTCGGCACGCTTGCGCTCGCGCTGATCCTCTTCGACGGCGGACTCAACACGTCGGTTTCCGTGATCAGGAGGGCGGTGCTGCCGGCGGGGCTGCTGGCGACGGTGGGCGTCGCGGCGACGGCGGGGCTGGTTGCGCTATGCGCTCGGCTGATCGGCCTGCCGTGGCCGGAGGCGCTTCTGCTCGGTGCCGTCGTCTCGTCGACGGACGCCGCGACGGTCTTCGCGGTCCTGCGTGGGGGACGTCTGCGACTGAAGGGTCGCGTGGGCGCGACGCTTGAGCTCGAATCCGGCATCAACGATCCCATGGCCGTGCTGCTCACCGCCACGCTTGTGCAGGCGTTTCTCTCTGTGGGCTCATCGGGCGCTGTCTCCTGGTGGCGGCTCGGCATCGACGTGCCGCTGCAACTGGTGATCGGGCTGGCGCTTGGTGTGGGCTTCGGGCTCGCCGGGCGCTGGTTCCTCGCGCGTGTGCGCCTCAGCACCGTCGGCCTCTATCCGGTCCTCACGCTCGCCCTCGCGCTGCTCGCCTTCGGCGGCTCAACGCTCTGCTCCGGCTCGGGCTTCCTGGCCGTGTACGTCACCGGCGTGGTGCTCGGGAATGGCCCTCTCCCCTACCGCTCCGGGCTCGCCCGCGTTCACGACGCCATCGCATGGCTGAGCCAGATCGGCATGTTCGGGATGCTCGGCCTCCTCGTCTTCCCCTCCCAACTCTCGGAGGTCTGGGTCGAGGGTCTGGTGCTCGGGCTCTTCCTCGCGTTCGTCGCCCGTCCCCTTGCCGTCGCGCTCTGTCTCTTTCCGCTCCGCACGACTGCGCGCGAGGTCGGATATATCGGCTGGGTCGGCCTTCGCGGCGCGGTCCCGATCGTGCTGGCCACATATCCGATGCTCGAGGGCGTGCCCGGCGCCGAGCGCGTCTTCAACATCGTGTTCTTCATTGTCGTCGTGAACGCCATCGTTCCGGGGGCGACGGTCCGCGCCGTCACACGCCGCCTCGGACTCGACGGTCCCGAGGCGCCCGCGCCGCTCGCCGTTCTGGAGATCAACGCACGCAAGTCGCTCGACAGCGAACTCCTCGCCTTTCATATCGATCGATCGCTCGCCGTCTGCGACGCCAGGCTCGCGCAGGTCGCCTTCCCCCCCAACGCGGCGGTCGTGCTCGTCGTCAGGGGTGAATTCATGATCGCGCCGCGCGGCGATACCACGCTCGGCGCCGGCGATCACGCCTATGTGCTCTGCAAGACCGCCGATCGCCCGTTCATCGAGCTCCTCTTCGGGCGTCCGCTCGACGAGCAAGCGGGGGCCCCGAAGCCGCCCGCTCCACCCGAGAAGCCCCTCTCGGAATGACGATTGGCTCGGGCCTCCGGACCGTGTAAACTCCCTGCCGCCGCACGGACGCTTCGGGAGGCACGACGCCAGATCCCCCTGTTCGAGAGAAGATCGATCACCCTCACCCATCGAAACTTATGGCTCCCACAAACGAAGACGTGAAGTCCGTCGCGCCCGCACCCACCCCGCGCCCCGAATCGGCCGAACTCTCTGTGGAGGTTCAGGCCGAGCTCGACGCCGCGATGGCCGATCTCGGCGTCGAATCGAGCAAGCCCGGTGCGCCCAAGCCCACCCCGCGGCCCGCAGGACCCGCGCCGATCCGAGGCCCGCGCGTCGTGCAGTCCGGACGCGAGCATCGCGCTGGAAAGGTCGTCTCCGTCGGACCCACCGATATCTTCATCGAATTCGGACCGAAGCAGATCGGCCTGGTTGATCGCGCCCAATACGCCGAGGCAGAGACCCCCAAGGTCGGCGATGAGCTTGAGGTCATCGTCGTCCGACGCGACCCCAAGGACGGCGTTCTCATCTGTTCCAAGCCCGGCGCGGTCCAGAAGGCCGCGTGGGAGGAGCTGGAGATCGGCCAGAACGTCGAGGCCCGCGTCACCGGCGTCAACAAGGGTGGTCTCGAGATGGAGCTCACCGGGGGCCACACCGCCTTCATGCCCGCCTCGCAGGTCTCGCTCGATCGCATCGAAGACCTGTCCGTGTACATCGGGCAGAAGTTCACCTGCCAGGTCCAACGCGTCGATCGGCGCGGCAAGGGCAACGTCATCCTCTCTCGGCGCGATCTCCTCGCCGTCGAGCGCAAGGAAAAGGCCGAGAAGCTCAAGACCACCCTCGCCGAGGGACAGGTCGTTGACGGGGTCGTCCGGAAGATCATGCCCTACGGCGCGTTCGTCGATCTCGGCGGGCTCGACGGGCTGCTGCACGCCTCCGACATCACGCACGAGCGCGGCATGCTCATGGGCGAGAAGGCCATTGCCAAGCACATCACCGAGGGGCAGCCCGTCCGCGTGCAGGTGCTCAAGGTCGATCTGGAGAACAACCGCATCTCGCTCGGCCTCAAGCAGCTCTCGGAGGATCCCTTCCAGGCTGCGATCAGCGAGATCGTCGAGGGCGCGGAACTGAACGGGCGTGTGGTGCGTTTCGCGGAGTTCGGCGCGTTCGTCGAGGTGGCGAAGGGTGTCGAGGGGCTGGTGCACATCTCCGAGATCGAGCACCGGCGGATCGGGCACGCCAGCGATGTGCTGAAGCAGGACGAGATCGTCAAGGTCAAGGTCCTGAAGGTCGATCCGGGCACGCGCAAGATCTCGCTCTCGGTCAAGGCCCTGAAGGCCGCGCCGGAAGCTCCGGCGGGTGGACCGGGTGGCGGGCCGGGCGGACGTGGACGCGGCGGGCGCGACAAGACTCCTGGGCGCACGGCCGAGGAGATCCTGAAGGAGACGCCCGAGCTGCGTCGCCTCCGCGAGAAGTTCGGCAAGAAGGGGTTCAAGGGCGGGCTGAGCTGACGCGCTCTCCTGATCGCCCTTGTCTCACCGGCAACACGATCGATACGACGACCCCCGACCCATCCGGATCGGGGGTCGTTTCATTCATACCTGCTCTGCTGATTCGATCCGCTTCGGTGAACCGTGGTTGGTGACACCCTGGAGTACGCAACGCGTTCACTCAGTCTGCGGTTCGCTCTTGACCTCAGCCGCCTTGGCGAGCGACGTGTACGCCCCGAAGCCGAAGGGGACGGTGGTCTTGAGTCCGTCGCTGTCTTCGCGTGAGGACGCCGCCGCGATCTGGCGCATGAGCTCGCCCGACAAGGAGTGGAACGCGCGGATCTCGTGCACGGGAAGCGTGAAGACCTCGCCCTGTGGCGTTCGGATCTGGAAGACCGAGCACTGCACATCCTCGGAGAGGGCGCGCTCGACGGCTGTCTCCCCGATGCTACACGCGAACAAGGGGTAGACATCGGCGATCGCGATCCGGACGCCGAGCTGCGTGATCACTGCCATCCGCCCGTCGAAGGGAGGGATCCCGGAGAGCTCGATCCCCTCGTTCTCCGCCTGGGCATCGACGTCTTCCGCGCCGGCCATCATCGCCTCGATGGGGTCGTCTTCCGGGTTGCTTTCCGGGTCGTCGGGCGGCTCGGCGATCTCCGACCCCACCACGAGCTGCTCGGAGACAGAGCCACCCATCGGGCCGGTGATCACCGCTCCGGAGCCGTCGACGGCCGTTTGGGCTCGGACGCTCTCCTCGTCTTGAGCGGCCCGGATCGCCTCGTCGTGCTGCATCTTCATGACGGAGAGCGACACCAGGATGTCGCGGATCACGTTGTTCCAGAAGAGTTCTCGGGCTTCGACCGCCCCACGGAGCCCGCCGAAGCCACACTGCTGGGCGGTGCCGGCACCGGAGTGTGATTGCAACGACTTGCCCGAACCGTGCTTGGACTTGCTGCTCATGAGGGCATCGTACAACCCAGGAAGGGGCTCCGGACGCGGGACGCGCGGGCGGGGCGAGAATGAGGCGGGGAGCCCGCAATCCCTGCACCCTTGGGGGTTTAGAGGTGATTCGGACCCTTCACGCTCGGCTCAATCCGCACGATCGGCATGCATTCTCGCGCTTGCCCATCCGGTCGTCACGAATCCCGCAGAGGCCCGCGAACCATGCCGATGCATGCCCCGGCAGGAGAAACCGCATGGGAACCGACGGGCAGGCATTCAACAAGGTCAAGAACCTTCTCAATCGAATGGATCGTTCGATCGAGGAGGCACGCGACAAGCGACTCGGCAAGTCGCCCTCCGACGGCCCATTGATCGGAGCTGGCACGCCGCAGCCCGAGGGGGCGGCGAAGGGGTCCGAGGCCCGGTCGATCCCGCACCCGCCCACGGCGCCGATCGGCGCGCCGGCCGCGACCGCGCCGCTCACGATCGGCGCGGGGACGACGACACCCGAGACCTCGAAGAGTGGATTCGGACGGGCCAAGCCGCTTGTCCGTCCCACACCGACCGACAGCAGCACCCGTCGCTGGGGCACCTGATCTCATCCCGGCCCTGTTGGGCGCGGCACAATTGGGGAGGCGCGATGATCCGAAGGAGGGGTCCCCGTGCTCGGCAAGTTCTTCGGATCCAGGTCCAAGGCCCGCGACATGCACAACTCACCGGTGCTGTCCGATGACACGCTGCGCGCTCTGCGCAAGGCCGACGATCTCGGCCACCTTGCGCCAAACTGCGAGCTCGCGCAGTACCAGACGCTGGGACAGGCGCTCATCGCGACCGTCGTGATCCAGACGCTCTCAGGGCCGGATGCCGAACGCCTCGTTGAAGAGCTCGCGGCTCGTTTCAGGGGCGACGTGCTCGTTCCCGGCTCGGTTCCCGGCTCGACCGCACGGCCTCGCCACCTGGTGCTGGACCTTCAGAACGTCGAGTACATGGACTCCGGCGCGATCGGCTCTCTGGTCGCGTTGCTCACGCAGCTCCACAAGATCGGGGGCCGCATCGCTCTGGTCAATACCCACCGGAACGTGCAGTTCCTCTTCAAGCTCACGCAGCTTGATCGGCTGTTCCCGATCTGCACGGACGTGCTCAAGGCGATCGAGCGTGTCGAGCGCGAGGGCTGATGGGGATCTGATAACTTTCGCGGACGTGCGATCGCGTGGCGCAAGTCAATGCGGCGCAAGACGATCCGTTTCGGTGGTTGATTCGGTGTAACCGCCCTGGGACGCACCATTGGCCGTCCCGGTCTGGCGCATCACTCGATTGATCTGGTCCCGACGCGGCACTGGAGCGAGCGGCACGCGACCGACGCACTCGCGCAACCCCGAGCGTCCCCTTTGCCCCTCGGGCCAGCCCGCGTACACTTCCGCTTGACCGCGGCGGCCGGCCGCGTCGATTGGGGATTGGTGTAACGGTAGCACGACTGACTCTGGCTCAGTTAGTCTAGGTTCGAATCCTAGATCCCCAGCTTCCACCGTTTGGAGTGAGTCCTCAAGGGGTGCGCCCCGCGCACCCAGGAGATCATCGCGCGCTCTGCGGGTCGAACCGGACGCGCAATCCCTCTATGATTCTGACCCCGAGGTAGCACATGGCCAGCATCGTCTATATCCACTGGCACGAGCAGGAAGCCCGCCCGACGGCGAGGGCTCTTGAGAAGAACGGCCACGATGTCCGCATCCATTCGGACTCGAAGGCGAAGCTCGACTTCAGTGCGATCCCCGAGGCCCTCGTGATCTCGCTCGAACGGCTGCCAGCCAATGGGCGCGAGATCGCGGACTATTTCGCGACGACCAAGAAGCTGATGAACGTCAAGCTTTTCTTCATCGGAGGCAAGCAGGACGTGGTGGACCTTGCGAGCGATCGGGTGCCGGCGGCGCTCGCCTGCGTGGATGTCGAGGAGCTACTCGAGCACCTCGACGGCATCGAGCCGCCCGCGCCTGTGGTGCCTGCGAAGGTGAAGGGTCCGCTGTCGCGGGTGACTGCGGCGACGCGAGCCGCGAAGTCCGGTCGACCGAAGTCCGGCGGCTGATCCATGGCAGCACCCGAAGACGCCCATCCCCACCTTGTCGTCTTCGACCATCCGCTTATCCAGCACAAGATGGCCTATCTGCGGGACGTGGCGACGAGCCATCGCCCTTTCCGCGCTCTCCTCTATCAGATCGCCGGGCTGATGGTCTTTGAGGTCACACGGTCGTTCCCGACGAGCGTGGTGCAGGTGCAGACCCCGCTCGAGCGCATCGACGCGCACCGGATCACGGCGACGATCACTGTTGTGCCGGTTCTCCGCGCCGGCCTCTGCATGGCCGAGGGCATCCTGGAGATGATGCCGGAGGCAAGGGTCGGTCACCTCGGCCTGAGCCGCGACGAACAGACGCTCAAGCCCGTTGTGTACCTCCGCAAGCTCCCGCGAGATCTTGATGCCGGCCCGGTCGTGCTCGTGGATCCGATGCTCGCGACGGGTGGCAGCGCGATCCAGGCGATCACGCTGCTGAAGGAGGCGGGCGCGCGGGATCTCCGGATGATCTGCCTGGTTGCGGCGCCCGAGGGCGTCTCCAGCCTTGCTGCGGCGCACCCGGACGTTCGTATTTATGCTGCGGCACTGGATCGGCAGCTCAACGAGCGCGGGTTCATTCTTCCGGGCCTTGGCGACGCCGGCGACCGCATGTACGGCACGGTGTGAGTCGGCTCGGCGCGTTCAGACGATCATCGTGCGGCGCTGCATGATCGCCCGGAGAGTCTCGATGAGCACGCTGCCGGCGATGGGTTTGGTGAGGTACTCATCGAACCCGGCCTCGATGCCGATTCGGCGCGCCTCTTCCATCGCGTCGGCGCTCAGCGCGATCACCAGCCCATCGTATCCGGCCACTCGGAGCGCGCGGACGGCACTCGCGCCGTCGAGCTCCGGCATCTGGACGTCGAGGATGATCACGTCGTACGCGCGACAGTGCCTCCACGCGTCCATCGCTCGGGCCACGGCCGCGCTCCCGTCGGCCACGACATCCACGACCAGACCCGCGCGCGTGAGAAGATGGCCGAAGAGCCGCTGATTGTCGGGCGCATCGTCCGCGAAGAGCACGCGTCCGGAGAGTGTCGGCCTGCGTGGCGGGGCGGCGTCTGTCGGAGCCCGCATCATCGATCGCGATTCGTCGGTCGTGACCATCACGCACGCGGAGACGTCGCCGGGATCGACCCGGAGCGTGAACGTGGCCCCCTCGCCGACGGCGCTCCGCACGGACACGTCGCCCCCGAGCAGTTCCGAGAGCCGCCGGGTGATCGTGAGGCCGAGGCCCGTTCCACCGAACCGGCGTGTGGTGGACTGATCCGCCTGCATGAACGGCTCGAAGAGCCGAGCGATCTGGTCCTCGCTGATGCCGACGCCCGTATCCGACACCCTGATGATGACCATGTCGCGATCGCTCCGCTCGTCGCGTTCGATCGAGAGGGCCACGCGGACGCTGCCGCGCTCGGTGAACTTCACGGCGTTGGAGACCAGATTCATGACCGCCTGTCGCAGTCTGGTGGGATCGGTCTGGATCCGCTCGGGGATGGGAGACTCCTGCACGAGTTCGAGCGTGATGCCGCGCTCCGTCGCTCGCCCGCGATAGAGGTCGATCACATCCGACACGCAGGTCAGTGGCGAGCAGCAGACCCGCTCCACGTCGAGTCGTCCGGCCTCCATCTTCGAGAGGTCGAGGATGTCGTTGATGACAGCGAGAAGATGCTCACCGTGTCGGTTGATGGTGCGTGCGCACTCGGTCCGCTGCGCCTGGGTCGCCTCGGGAGCGCCCAGCAGCTCCGCGAATCCGAGGATCGCGGTCATCGGCGTGCGGATCTCGTGGCTCATCATCGCAAGGAATCGCGACTTTGCCTGGTTGGCTCCGATCGCCTCACGGCGGGCGGACTCCAGTTCTCTCGTCCGCTCTTCGACCTGTCTTTCCAGCTCGGAGTTCCTTGCCGCGATCGACTCCGCGAGTTCCCGCGCGAGGCGTCTGGCGGAGAACGAGACTGTGAGATCGCCGAGGTTCCTGGTGAATCGCCAGCACCAGACGTTGAGCACGAACAGGAACACCGCCAGGAGTCGGTACGCCGGCCACACGAACATGACCAGCGACATCACGTAGCCGCAGATCGCGCACCACAAGAAGATGTTTGCCAGATCCATGAGCTTTCGGTTGCGATCCTGGGGCGCCTCGCGCAGGTATCCGCGCAGCCAGAACGCGAAGATCCGCATGTATGCGAAGATCACCCCACCGGTCAACGCCACCAGCACGATGATCCAGGGCCAATCGGGCTCTCCGGCCTCGTTTCGGATGCACTCGATTCGCGGCATGTAGGAGCCGCTGTTTGTGAAGAACCCGACCACACCTTCCACCGAAGCCGCGCTGATCGCGCTGGGCGCTGCGCCCGCCGGGCCGCAGGCATCGCCCGTGATCAGAGTGGTGATATCACCTTCGAGAGTTCGCATCCGTCGCTCCCTTGGGGCTGCAACACCCCGAGGACCGATCGGCGATCGCTTCCCCCCAGTTTGGCGACAATTCTGGCCCACGAGAGATGTTGCGTGGGCACCGACGCTTTCCCCGGGTTTCCCCGAGGTCGAGTGCTGCTTCCTTACCTCGGCGATAACTCTTTATTGACCAGCATCGGACCTTCCGTTCACCCGATCAGTCAGTCCATCGCACCCCAACTCGACGGGGTCGCAGTCAACACATACATGCTCCAAGGAGAGCTCGCATGCACGGTTCCCTCCGCCTCTCACTCATCGCGATCGCCGTTGCAGGTTCGCCTCTCGCTGCGCTCGCCACGCCTCCTTCGGCGACCGCCTACACGCCGACCGATGCGCTCGACCTGTTGATGGCGGGAAACGTGCGATTCTCCAGCAACATGTGCGAGCACCGCAACGCCGACACCACGCGCGTGCACGACACGGCTATCGGACAGTCGCCCTTCGCGATCGTCCTTGCGTGCGCTGACTCGCGACTGCCCGTCGAGCGGGTCTTTGATCGAGGCGTCGGCGATGTCTTCACCATCCGCGTTGCCGGCAACACCAGCGGCCCGTTCCAGGCCGGTTCCATCGAGTACGCCGTCGAGCATCTTGGCTCACCTCTGCTCGTCGTTCTCGGCCACTCGTCCTGCGGCGCGGTCAAGGCCGCGGCCGGCGGCGGCGAGGCCCACGGCAATATCGGCGCGATGCTCGCGCCCATCTTTCCCGCCGTCTTTGAGGCCCGCACCGGATCGCCGGACGCGAGCGGCGACGCGCTGATCGACCTTGCGGTTCGCGCGAATGTCATGCGTTCGATCTCTGACCTTATCGCCTCCAGCCCCATCATCGCGGAGGCGACCGAGAGCGGCTCGATCCGCGTCGTGGGCGCGGTCTACAACCTTGAGTCTGGCCGCGTTGAGTGGCTCGGTCAGCACCCCAACGAGGAGAGCATCCTCGTTCGCGCCCGAGAGGCGCGCGAGACCCCGGTCGCGACAACGACAGCGCCCGAGCCGACTGTGCTGAACAGCCGCCCGCAGCCCACCACCACCGCGGCTCGCACCACGGCGCCGACCACGAGCAAGCCTGCGGCTAAGCCCCAGGCCCACGCCAAGGTGGACGAGCACCACTGATCCATCGGCTCGATACCCAAACATAATACGACTATGATTCGGCGTGAATGCCGGTCATCGTCATTTCGACGACGAGATTGACCCGACGCTCGCGCCGCCGCTGGTCCGAGGTCGGGGGTCGACGATCAACCCCGTGGGTCGGTTCGAGCCGGTCTCGCTGAGTATCGACGGTGAGCACCTCGATGCGGAGTTGAGCGAGCGCCCGGGAGGCCGCCAGCTCCCGACCAGGTTGCGCACGGATCACGCCCGCACGATCATCAATCGCGTCGACTCGCCGGATCTCCCGTTCAACTGGACGATCAATCCCTATCGCGGGTGCGAGCACGGCTGCGTCTACTGCTACGCCCGCCCCGGCCATGAGTACTTTGGACTCTCGCCCGGCATCGACTTTGAGAGCGTGATCTTCGCCAAACGAGACGCAGCATCGCTCCTCCGTGCGGAGCTCTCGCGACCCGCATGGCAGCCGGAGACGATCGTGCTCTCTGGCGTGACCGACCCCTATCAGCCGGTTGAACGCGAACTCGGGGTCACCCGATCTGTGCTCGAGGTGCTGGCCGAATGCCGGCAGCCGACCGCGATCATCGCCAAGAGCCGGCTCGTGCTGCGGGACCTGGATCTGCTCGCCGAGCTGCACTCCCACGGCTGCGTCCATGCGGCGGTGAGCATCACGACGCTCGACAACTCGCTGGTGTCCACGCTCGAGCCGCGCGCGTCGAGCCCTCGGGC
Source organism: Planctomycetota bacterium (assembly GCA_963204725.1). Taxonomy (GTDB): domain Bacteria; phylum Planctomycetota; class Phycisphaerae; order Phycisphaerales; family UBA1924; genus JAHBWV01. The sequence continues at coordinate 93,554 of CAUJHH010000040.1, read as the reverse complement.
GCGCCTGGAGATCGTCCGAGCTCTGGCCGGAATCGGGATCCCGGTCACGGTCATGGTCGCTCCCGTGATCCCTGCCATCAACGACCACGAGATTCCCCAGATCCTCGGCGCGGCAGCGGACGCGGGGGCGACCAACGCGGCGTACATGCTGCTGCGCCTGCCTCACCAGAACAAAGCGATCTATCAGGCATGGTTGCGGGCACACTTTCCCGATCGGGCCGACAAAGCGGAGTCTTTGCTGCGCCAGTGCCGCGAGGGGGAGCTCTACCGGGCCGAATTCGGCGAGCGGTTCGTCGGAACCGGGGCGATCGCCGACCAGATACGCCAGACTTTTCGCGTCTTTTGCCGGCGGCACGGCCTCGACAGGGAGACGCCACCCCAGAACCGCGAGGCCTTCCGTCGCCCACGGGCCGACGGGAGGGGCCAGATGGCCCTTTTCTGACCCTCGCTGCGCAGAATTAGCCGATCATTCGGTCCGTCCGGAATCCTGCCATATTTTCGCGCGGACGTTGACCCACCCACCTAGTATTCTTCCATTCGGCATCGGGACTCATCCAAATCGTGGGTGCGTGCTCGAGGTCTCCGACGCTTCTCTTGCCCGAGTTCAAGCACCGGTCATCCAAACACTTTCGGGCAAGGTTCAAGCACATGAAGATCTACGTCGGCAATCTGTCTTTCAATACGTCTGAGTCTCAGCTTCGCCAGCTCTTTGAGTCGCACGGCACCGTCACCTCCGCGTCCCTCGTCATGGACCGCGAGACCGGCCGCCCCCGCGGCTTCGGTTTCATCGAGATGAGCGACGACACCCAGGCTCGCGCCGCGATGAACGCCCTCAACGGCACCAACGTCGATGGCCGTGACCTCACGGTCAACGAGGCCAAGCCCCGCGAGGGTGGCGGCGGTGGTCGTGGCGGCTTCGGTGGCGGCGGCGGCGGCGGGAGCCGCGGCGGCTTCGGCGGCGGCGGCGGCGGTGGTGGCGGCCGCGGCAAGTGGTGAGACATCCGTCTCACGCAGTCCGCAGTAACTGACTGACCAAGCCGGGGCCCGAAAGGGCCCCGCTTTGTTTCCTCGATCAAGGACATCGGCGAACGTATCATTCCTCCTGCGCGGCTCCGTCTGGGTCGCGCCCGAAGCACGACGCGCTTCTCCGAATCGCGTCAGGTTTGATCGATCGCACTGGAGTACACGGCCATGGCCGAGATGGTGAAGAAGAAGATCCGCTGGGCGACCAAGAAGCGCAAGGGCAGCAGCCGCAAGTGGAAGTCCAAGTATGTTCTGGTCAAGAAAGAGGGCGGCGCAAAGAAGGACTGAGCGAGCACGGCCGACTCAGGCGAGCTTCGACTCCAGTTCTGCCCATCTCGCGTACAGCACAGACACCGCTTCCTGCGCGGCACTCAGCGTGCCGCACGCGGTCGCCATTCTCTCGTGGTCGCTCGCTACGGCGGGGTCGTTGACCATAGCCTCGGCGGCGGAGACGCGGCGCTCGGCCTCGGCGATCCGAGCTTCTATCGCGTCGTACTCGCGTTGCTCGTTGTAACTCAGCTTCTTACGGGGCACGGGTGCTGCCGACGCGGCGGGTGTCGTCGGGGTTGTGTCCGCACGCCGTTCCTGCGCAGGCTCGCCGGCCGACTTCGCGCTTGCGGCGCGACGCTCCAGCGCGATCGCCTGATCAACGCTGGCCACGATCGCGCACCCGCCCCTTCCATCGAGCGCGAGCACATCGGTCGCCAGGCGATCGAGCATCGCCCGATCGTGCGTCACCAGCACCAGCGCGCCGGGAAAGTCCTCCAGGGCTTCTTCCATCGCTTCGAGTGTCGGAATGTCCAGGTCGTTTGTCGGCTCGTCCAGCACAAGCACATCGGCGGGCTCCAGCATGATCCGCGCGATGTGGATCCTCGCCAGCTCACCGCCGCTGAGCGAGCTGACCGGCTGCGCAAGCTGCGCGTCCTTGAAGAGAAACCGCCGCGACCACGCGGTGACGTGCATCGCCTGCCCGCGGAACCGGACCTGGTCGCTGACGGGGCAGAGCGCGTCTCGCAAGAGCGTTGTCGGCTCGAAGTCCGTGCGATGCTGGCTGAAGACCACGACCCGGGGCGGCGGATCCGACCTCACCACACGACCGGTGTCCGGCTCCAGGTCGCCCGTGAGCACGCGGATGAGCGTTGTCTTTCCGCTGCCGTTGGGGCCAAGCAGCCCTAGACAGTCGCCCACGCCGAGGTCGAGATCGACGCCCGAGAAGAGCGCTCGCCCACCGAGCGACTTCGAGACATCGCGCGCGGAGATCAGCTTGCGCGTTTTCCGGTCCGACGAGTTGAAGTCCACGCGAGCCGCCGCGCCCTGCGCCACGGCGTTGCGTGACTTCAGCTCCGCGAGCTCGTCCATCCGCTGGTAGCTGGAATCGATGCGGCTCTTGGCCTTCGTGCGTCTGGCCTTTGCGCCGCGGTGGAGCCACGCCAGGTCCTGCCGGACCTGGTTTGCCATGGATCGCTCTGCGGCGGCCTGCCCCTCGAGGAATTCCTCCTTGCGTCGCAGGAATGTGGTGTAGTTCCCGTCGACTGCGAGTGTGCCGAGCGGGTACGCCGCGCTCAATTCCACCACGCGTGTGGCGACTCGCTCGAGGAACGATCGATCGTGGGTGACGAAGATGGAGGCGAAGCGCACACCGCTCGGGCCGGGCCTCGTCACGAGTTCCTCGAGCCACGCGATGCCGGCCATGTCGAGGTGATTGGTTGGCTCGTCGAGCAGCAGGAGATCCGGCTCGCCGGCGGCACGGGCCAGCCCGCGCGCGATCGATAGCCGCTTTTTCCACCCGCCGGAGAGCGAAGACGCGTCTGTCGCGGCATGGAGGTCGTCGAAGCCCACACGCTCCAGGAGCATCTCGGCGAGGATCTCCGCCTGATGGTGGTCCATGGATGCGACGTCGACGCCGTGCTCGGCCCCGTCGATGACAACCTCACGTGCGGTCATGCCGCTCGGAAAGACCTCTTGCTGCGCCACGTAGACGGCTCGCAAGCCCTTCGCCCCGACGATCGCTCCTTCGTCCGGCTCGTCTTCCCCCGCCAGGAGCTTCAGCAGCGTGCTCTTGCCCGCGCCGTTGGGACCGATCAGGCCCACGCGATCGCCCTCGTCAACACTCAGCGAGACGCCGGTGAAGAGCGTCTGGAGGCCGTGTGTTCTCGAGATCTCCCGCGCGCTGAGCAGCAAGGCACAAACCCTCTGGCCCGCCGGTCGCACCATCGCGCCGCGCAGGACCGAGAGGGTAGCCCGCACGCCAATCGACCGACCCCGGCACAGACATCTTCGCCGGGGACAGCAAGCGGATCGAGCGGCTTCCAAACCGTTGCGCGGCCACTCCACGGTGGCTCCAGATCGCCCCGCGTCTGTACCCTGGCACGGATTACAATCACCATCCCGCCCGAAACGCAGTAGCCGGAGCGGCCCAACCACTCGGAGCATCCCATGCCCGCCCCCAGCGTCGACCAGTTCATCGATGGCAAGCGCACCAACGAAGCCGCACTCGGTGGCAAGCCCGGCAAGTCTCATGCGATCGTCAATCCAGCGACCGGAGAGACGATCGGCGCGGCGGAGCTCGACTCGCTGCGGAGCGCAGATGCTGCGGTTGAGGCGGCGCGGGTTGCGTTCCCGTCCTGGTGCGCCACGCCCGTGGGCGATCGCTGCCAGATCCTCTTCAAGTACAAGCAGGTCCTCGAGGAGCACTTTGAAGAGCTGGCTGGGATGATCGTGAAGGAGCACGGCAAGACGATGGCCGAGGCGCGAGGCGACGTGCGTCGCGGCATCGACTGCGTTGAGTTCGCGTGCGCAGCGCCGGTGCTGATGATGGGGAAGACGCTGCCGCAGATCGCCGTGAGCACGAGTTTCTGCCGCACAGAGGACAAGAGCGGCATCGGCATCGACTCGGCGGTTGATCGCGTGCCGCTGGGCGTTTGCGTCGGTATCACGCCTTTCAACTTCCCGGTGATGGTGCCGCTGTGGATGTGGCCGATGGCGATCGCGTGCGGCAACACGTTTGTGCTGAAGCCGAGCGAGAAGGTGCCGCTGAGCGCGGTGCGCGAGGTGGAACTCGCCCACAAGGCGGGGCTCCCTCCCGGAGTGCTGAATCTCGTCACGGGCGGCCCGTCCGTCGTCGATCACCTCATCACACACGAGAACGTTCGTGCGGTTTCCTTTGTCGGCTCGACGCGCGTTGCCGAGCACATCTACAAGACGGCAACGGGCGCGGGGAAGCGGGCCCAGTGCATGGGCGGCGCGAAGAACTACATGGTCATCATGCCGGACGCGAATCAGGACGCCGTGATCGAGGGCGTTGTCGGCTCGGCGTTCGGCAACTCCGGCCAGCGTTGCCTCGCGGGCTCGGTCGCGATCACGGTCGGTGATGCTGCGACGTGGTTCATCCCGCGGATCAAAGAGGCCGTCGCGAAGATCAAGGTTGATCGAGGTGATGCGCCGGGCGTCGGCATGGGGCCGGTGATCGACGAGCAGAGCCGCACACGCATCCTCGGATTCATCGATTCGGGCGTCTCGGACGGGGCAACGCTCGTCGTTGACGGTCGCCCCGGCGCGTGCGAGATGCCGAAGCAGGGGTGCTTCGTCGGCCCGACGGTGTTCGACAACGTGCGACCCGGCATGCGCGTGCTTGAGGAGGAGATCTTCGGCCCGGTGCTCTCCGTCGTGCGCGAGAGCACGCTAGATGCCGCGATCGCGACGCTCAACCGCTCGCGATACGGCAACATGGGCGTGATCTTCACCTCCAGCGGCTACAACGCTCGGCGTTTCCGCACCCACGCCGAGGTCGGCATGGTCGGCATCAACGTCGGCGTTCCCGCACCGATGGCCGTCTTCCCCTTCTCGGGCTGGAAGCAGAGCTTCTTCGGCGACCTCCACGCCAACGGTGAGGACGCGGCGAAGTTCTACACGGAGAGCAAGGTCGTCGTCACGCGCTGGTTGTAGTCGACCGGCTTATCACTCCGGCATCGCTTCGGTCGCCACTGCGTCCGCGATCTCTTCCACCGTCACGGGCGCGTGGATGGACGCGATGCCTCGCACGGCCCACGCTGCGACGATGAGGCCGAGGGCGGCGAGTCCTGAGCCCACAAAGAACGGCGCGCCGGGCAGCGCGATCGGGGCACGCTCCGAGATGAAGTAGGCGAAGGTCAGCCCGCCGATGAGCGGGCCAAAGATTCCCGCGATGCTCTGCAGTCCCATCAGCGCGCCCTGCACGGTGCCCTGCTCGTCGGGACGCACCGTGTGCGTGATCAGCGCCTGGGCGGCCGGCTGCGCCACCGATCCCAGCGATGCGATCGCAATGATGGTGTAGATCATCCACCCCTCGGTCGCGAGCCCGTACGCGGCGTACGCGCACGCGCCCATCGCGATCCCCAGCAGCAGCGATCGCTTCTCGCCGAGAAGGGGCACGATCTTCCGCGTCAGCCCCCCTTGCACGATCGCGGCACCGATGCCGACGACGGCGAGCGACATGCCGACCTCTTTCGAGCCCCATCCGTAGCGGTGCCCGGTGTAGAGCACCCACGTCGCGTGCAGGCCGAACTGGGCCATGTTGAGGAGGAAGTGCGACGCCGCGAGCTTGGCGACGGTCGGGTACCGCCAGAGCACGCCGAACGCGCCGACGGGGTTCAACCTTGAGAGCTTGATGCGGCTCCGCCTCTCGACCGGCAGCGATTCGGGCAGCACGATGAGCCCGTAGAGCCAGTTCAGGAGCGTGAGCCCACCGGCCACGTAGAAGGGAAGACGGATGTTGATGTCGCCGAGCACGCCTCCCATGATGGGCCCGATGACGAATCCGAGCCCGAAGGCGGCGCCGACCATGCCGTACGCCGCGGCTCGCTTGTGGGGGAGGGTGATGTCGGCGATGTAGGCGTTCGCGACGGTCATGCTGGCGCCGGAGACGCCGTTGATCGCGCGGGTGATGAAGAGCCACAGGAGACTCGGGGCCATGGCCTGGGCGAAGAAGTCGAGTCCGGAGCCCAGGAGCGCGATCAGGATGACGGGGCGGCGACCGACGCGGTCCGAGAGCGCGCCGAGCACGGGTGAGCAGAGGAACGACATGGCGTACCAAGTCGTCATCAGGAGCGCGACGAAAGGCGCTGCCTCGCCCTCGGTGCCGCCCCTGCCGCCATTGAGCAGACTCTCTACCAGGCGCGGGGCGACCGGGATGAGCAGGCCGAAGCCGAGCACGTCGAGCATGAGGGTGATGAAGATGAACCCGACCGCGGGCTTGCGAACCGCCATGGTCGAGGGTAGACCGCTCTTCCGGTCCGATGCGCCTCCGGGCCCGGCATGCTGTAAACTCCGGGCATGCCACGCATCACCCGTGCCGCCCTGATCCAGTGCTCGAACCCGCTGGCCGACCACGCCGATCTGCACAAGGTCAAGCGGGCGATGATCGACAAGCACATCCCACTGATCGAACAGGCCGCGGCGAAGGGCGCGCAGGTCTGCTGCCTCCAGGAGATCTTCTGCGGCCCCTACTTCTGCGCCGAGCAGCAGACGCGCTGGTACGAGACCGCCGAGTCGATCCCCGACGGGCCGACGATCACGCTGATGCGAGAGATCGCAAAGCGCCACGGCATGGTGATGGTCGTCCCCATCTACGAGCGGGCGATGTCGGGCGTGTACTACAACAGCGCGGCGGTGATCTCCCATACCGGCGAGTACCTCGGCAGGTATCGCAAGAAGCACATCCCCCACTGCCATCCCGGTTTCTGGGAGAAGTTCTACTTCAAGCCGGGCGACGAGGGATACCCGGTCTTCGAGACTCCGTTCGGCAGGATCGGCGTCTACATCTGCTACGACCGCCACTTCCCGGAAGGGGCGCGCGAGCTGGGCCTCAACGGCGCGGAGATCGTTTTCAATCCGAGCGCAACAGTCGCGGGGCTCTCCGAGTATCTCTGGAAGCTTGAGCAGCCGGCGCACGCTGTCGCCAATCAGTATTACGTCGGCGCGATCAACCGCGTCGGCACCGAGAAGCCGTGGTGCATGGGCGAGTTCTACGGCCAGTCCTACTTCTGCAACCCGCGCGGCAAGATCATCGCCGAGGCCAGCCGCACCGACGACGAGGTCCTCGTCTCCGATCTGGACCTCGACATGATCCAGGAGGTCCGGAACGTCTGGCAGTTCTATCGGGACCGGCGACCGGAGACGTACACGCAGATCGCGGCGCACTGATCATGTGCCCGACGCGCCCTCCGGCTTCGGGGCATCGTCCTCTTTCTTCGCGCCGCGCTTCCCCGCCGTCATCGCGATGTAGCTGCCGCCGATCGTCCCGGAGACGGAGCCCGCGATGCCTCCGATCAGCCACGAGTTCTGCTTGCCGGCGAGGAGCGAGATCACCACCACGCTCACCACTGCGGTAACGACGGACGTGACGACGATGATCAAGATCTGCCTGAAGCCCATGATCTCCCCTTGAGTTCTGCGGCGGAAACGAGCGTATCGAACCCGAACGGCGATCGGCGGATCACTCCTTCGGCTTGACCACCGTCACCGGCGCGATCTTTTCCAGCGACTCCTTGATCTGTGCCGCATCGCCCGCGACCACGATGAGCATCTGGGCCGGGTCGACCATCTCCTGAGCGAGTCCTGTGCAATCGTCCGCCGTGGTGGCGGAGACGCCCTCGATCACGCCCTTGAAGTAGTCGCGCCCGAGCCCCGCCGACTCCATGAGCCAGAGATCCGAGGCAACGGCCTGCGGCGTCTCTCGCGCGCCGACATAGGAGCCCATGATGTAGGACTTGGTGTCGTTGAGCTCCTTGTCGCTTGGCGCCTCGTAGCGGAGGCGGTCGAGCTCGTCGAAGATCGTCTGCACGGTCTCCGCCGTCGACGGCGTCTTTGTGAACGTCGACGCCTGGAACTCGCCTGCGAATCGCGATGCGCTGAACCCGCCCCGCGCGCCGTAGGTCAGGCCCTTCTTCACACGGATTGTCTCGTTGAGGCGAGAGTTGAAGGCCCCTCCAAAGTACCCACTCGCCACGCGGCTGGTGGCGTACCTCGGATCGTGCCTCGTGAAGGCGACGCGTCCGAAGCGGATCTCCGACTGGACCGCGCCGGGCCGATCGACCAGCACGATGCGTGTCGCGGACTGGCCGGGGATCTCCGGGAGGGTCACCTTCGGCTTGTCGCCCTCGGCCCGCCATGCGCCGAGCGATTCCGCAGCGAGGCGTTCGGCTTCGTCGGGCGTCACGTCTCCGGCGAAGATCAGGACGGCCATGTCGGGCCTTGCGAAGGTCTCCCACCACGCGGCGAGGTCCTCGCGCGAAAGATCGTTCACATCGGAGACCTCGCCGGTCTCGCTGCGGGCGTAGGGGTGCGAGCCGTACATCTGCTTGCGGAACTCGCGATCGGCGACGTACGCCGGAGTGTTGCTGGAGATGTTGAGTCCCGTGATGAGCTGGGTCCGCGCCTTGTCGAACTCGTCCTCGGGGAACGTGGGGTTTATCACGACATCGGCCATCAGCGTCATGGCGCGCCCGAGCTGCTCGGGCAGGCAGTCCGCCACGACGCTCGCGTTGTCCATCCCGCCCGAGCCCGCGAGCGTGATGCCGTATGTCTCAAGCTCCGATGCCAACTCATTCTGAGATCGCGTCGTCGTCCCCTTGGTCAGCATCCCCGAGGCCATGCTCGCCGTGCCCGGCTTGGTCTCCGTCCACGCGCCGGCGTGCAGCCCGAGCTGCACAGACACGAACGGCACCTCGTGGTTCTCGACAACCAGAATCCGCAGCCCGTTGTCGAGCGCACGCTCGGCGTACACCGGTGTCGGGTCGAAGTCCGGCAGCGGCGCGAGCGGCGCTTCGGCCGGGAAGGACTCCGGCCTCACCACGCCCGGCCTTCCAACGATCGGCGCCGTCGTCTCCGGCTCACCGGTAATCGGCGCCTCGTCTTCCTTCTTCATCTTGCTGAAGATCGCGCCGAGCAGGTTCCGGTTGATCTGCATCGAGATCTCTTCCGACGGCTCCATGTACTCGCGCGCGACGCGCTGCAGGTCCTCTCGGGTGACGGCGCGGATCGCGTCCAGACGCTCGTTGACACTCGCTGTCCGCCCCTGCAGGGCCGCGGCGGAGCCGAGCGCGGTCGCCTTGCTGTCGACCGTGAGCGACTCCGCCACGATTCCCTTGAGCATCTGGTTCTTTGCCTTGGTCAGTTCCTCCTCGGTCACCAGCTCGTCGCGGACCAGGGCGATCTCGTTCTCGATGGCAGCACGGGCCTTCTTCGGGTTGGCGCCGAAGGGGGCCATGACCGCGCCGAAGGCGACCAGCCCGTCGTCCTCGAGCATCAGCGCGCCGCCCGCCGCAAAGACCGCGCTCTTCTGCTCGGTCACCAGCGTCTTGTAGAGGCGCGACGACTCGCCGCCGCCGACAATCGTTGCGAGCATCTGCAGCGCCCATTCGTCGGGATGGCCCATCGGCACGGTGCGGTACGCGATGCCGAGTACCGGCGCTGGTGCGTTCTCCTCGCGGATGATGATGTTCTTCGGCGCGGTCGGCAGGGGCTCTCTGTACGTCACTCGCGCGGGCTCTTCACCCCTGGGGATCCAGCCGAAGTAGTCCGACGCCAGTTGCTGCGCATTCGCGTGCGTGATGTCACCCGCGATCACCAGCACCGCGTTGTTGGGGACATAGAAGCGATTCCAGAACGCACGCAGCTCGCCGACCGTCGCGGCGCGCAGGTGCGGGATCTGTCCGATCGGCGACCAGCGATAGGGATGCTCACCAAAGAGCACGGGGAGGGCCTGCTCGAGCGCGGTGCCGTACGGCTGGTTCGTGCCGAGGCGGCGTTCCTCCTCGACGACCTTGCGCTCGGTGTCGAAAGACTCCTGATCGATCTTCAGGAAGCTCATCCGCTCCGCCTCAAGATAGAGCGCGAGCTCCAACTGGTTGCTGGGGAGCGTCTGGTGGTAAACGGTCTGATCGAATGCGGTATAAGCGTTGGCGTTGCCGCCGACCTTGCGGAGGAGGTCAAAGTGCGACGTGGGACCGAGGCGGTCTGTGCCTCGGAACATCATGTGCTCGAACATGTGGGCGAAGCCCTGACGCTCAGGGTTCTCGTCCTTTGATCCGACGTGGTACCAGACCTGCACGGAGACCACGGGGCAGGAGTGGTCCTCCAGCGTCACGACCCGGAGCCCGTTGCCCAGCACCCTCTCCTCGAAGGCGAGCGTCCCCGGCTCGGTCGCGACCGTGGGCTCGTCGATCGTGCCGATGCCAGCGGCGTACCCCAGCGGCACAAGCGTCCCTGCAGTCAGAGCGAGCGCGGCCATGAGCATGCCGAAGCACTGCGGGCGGGATCGAGAAATCGCCATGGTCGAATCTCCAGATGCGCGGCCAACCGCCGCGAGGTTCATCTTATACATGTCCGGGAATCCCCTCGTTGAGACCAATTCCATGCTTAGGTGGGCGAGCAGCAGCACCCGGCTGTCTGGTACGCTGCACCACATGCATCCCATCCGCCGCCGCACGTTTCTCGCTTCGCTCGCCGCGGCAGCCGCGGCCCATCCGCTCGCGGCCCGCGCCGGCGGTAAGGGTCGGCAGCCGGGTGCCGCGGAGCCCGTCGCTTCTCCGATTGATGCTCTTTCCACTCGCCTCCCGCTCCTCGCGCGGGGCATCAACCTCTCGCACTGGATGTGGTACCCGCAGGCGCAGGGCGAGGCCGCTCGGCGTGCCTTCATCGCGGCGTCCGACCTGAAGCAACTCGCCGGCGCCGGACTCACGCACGTGCGCCTCCCCTTTGAGCCGGATGGGGTCTGGGATGCAGCCGAGCATCGCGTGAGAGACCGCGCCCTTCAGGAGTATGTAGACGCGGCGCAGCTTTGTCTCGCATCGGGCCTTGCCGTCATCATCGACGCGCACTGGAGCCGCACGCCCTGGATCAAGCCGGGCGAGGCAACGCACGAGACACGCATGGGTGAACTGGAGCGGATGTGGGCCGCGCTGGCGTTGGTCTGCCACGGGCTGGATCGCGAGCGGACGTTCCTTGAGATCGTGAACGAGCCGCACGACATCGGCGCGGCCGCCTGGGCCGAGTCGCAGGCGAACATCGCCCGCGCGATCCGTGAGACCGCACCCGATCACACCATCATCGCGACGGGGGCGTCGTGGGGATCCATCGACGGGCTGCTTGCGCTTGAGCCGCTGGACGATTCCAACGTCGTCTACTCCTTCCACTTCTACGAGCCCCACAACTTCACCCATCAGGGCGCGACGTGGGGATTCCCGCCGTGGAAGGACATGAGAGATATCCCCTGGCCCGCGACGCGCGCCGAGCTCGAAGCCATCGCCGACACCTTTCCCGCCGAGTCGCGCAACACGCTCCGCTGGTCGGCCCGCGACGGCAGCGAGGACCCGTGGACGGCCGAGGCCCTCGATGCCCGGATCGAGCTGGCCCGTCAGTGGTCGGTAACGCACAATCGCCCGATCTATTGCGGCGAGTTCGGGGCCTTTCGCGCGAACGCTCCTCGCGAGTCCCGCCTCGCTTGGACCCGCGCGCTCGCCGGGTCGCTCAACAAACGCTCCATCGGCTGGGCGATGTGGGACTACATCGGGGGTTTTGCGATTGCCGAGGGAAAGCCGGGAGCCAGGTCCCTCGACAATGAGCTCTGCGACGCGTTGGGCCTTCCGGCGCGCTGATCGGAATACGGCGAAACGGGTTCGGGCCCGGGGCATCTGACGGCGGGAGACCTCCAACAATGGCAGGCGCGGCTTACGCGCTCGTTTCACGATACAAGGGAGTTTGACCATGCCCGCGACAACCAAGTCCGCCGCGTACGCCGCCCAGACCGCCACCAGCCCGCTCGCCCCCTTCACCATCGACCGGCGCGACCCCGGCCCGACCGACGTCGCGATGGAGATCCTCTTCTGCGGCGTCTGCCACTCCGACCTGCACTGGGTCAGGAACGAATGGGGCACGGCGAATTACCCCGTCGTTCCCGGCCACGAGATCGTCGGGCGCGTGACCAAGGTTGGTTCAAGCGTGAAGGGCTTCAAGCCCGGCGACATCGCCTCCGTCGGGTGCCTCGTCGATTCCTGCCGCACATGCGACCACTGCAAGAAGCACCTCGAGCAGTTCTGCCTGAACGGCGCGACCTTCACCTACGGGGGTGAGGACAAGCACCTGGGCGGCTTCACGCACGGCGGCTACTCCAAGCACATCGTCGTCGATGAGAAGTTCACGCTGCACGTTCCCAAGGGGCTCGATCCCGCCGCATCCGCGCCGCTCCTCTGTGCAGGCATCACGACCTACTCGCCCCTCCGCCAGTGGGGCGCGGCCAAAGGAAAGAAGGTCGGCATCGTGGGGCTGGGCGGGCTCGGCCACATGGGCGTGAAGTTCGCGCACGCCTTCGGGGCGCACACCGTGCTCTTCACCACCTCGCCCTCCAAGATCGAGGACGGCAAGCGCCTCGGCGCGGACGAGGTCGTGATCTCGAAGAACGAGGCGGAGATGCAGAAGCACGCCGGGTCCTTCGACATCATCCTCGACACCGTCTCCGCCGATCACGACATCAACGCCCTGCTTGGGCAGCTCCGCCTCGACGGCACGCTTGCGCTCGTCGGCGTCCCGCCGAAGCCCATGGCGATCGGCGCGTTCGGCCTCATCATGCCGCGCAAGAAGATCGCCGGCTCCCTCATCGGCGGCATCGCCGAGACCCAGGAGATGCTCGATTTCTGCGGCAAGCACTCCATCACCAGCGACATCGAGATGATCCCCATCGACTACATCAACACGGCGTACGAGCGGATGCTCAAGAGCGATGTGAAGTACCGCTTCGTGATCGACATGGCATCGATGAAGTAGCCGCGGCCATGTCAACCGTGCGATCGCTTGCAACGGCCGATGCCGACGCGTTCATCGCGTTGCGTCGCCGCGCCCTTGCCGATACGCCATGGGCGTTCAGCGCGAGCCCCGAGGACGATCGCACCGCCGACGACATCCGCAAGGCGCTCGCGAGCCCGGAGTGTGATGCGATCATCGGCGCGTTCGATGCGGAAGGAGCGGCACCCGGCTCTCTCGTCGCCGTCGCGGGGGTGCGCCGCTTCGCGCGCGTGAAGGAGCATCACCGCGCGATGATCTGGGGCGTCTACGTCACGCCCGAGGCGCGGGGGAAGGGGCTCGGCCGCGCGGTTGTTTCCGGAGCGATCAAAGCCGCCCGCGACTGGCTGGGTGTGACGTCGATCAACCTCTCTTGCAGCGAGAACTCGCCCGATGCCCGCGCCCTCTATGAGTCGCTTGGCTTCAAGGCCTGGGGCACGGAGCCCGACGCGCTCCGCATCGACCACCACCCCTACGCCGAGGTACACATGCGGCTGGCCCTCAGCTGATTGAGCGGCGGACGGTTCATGTTTGTTCCGAGGGTGCCGGCCTCCCGAACCGGCGACATCACGGCGAAGTTCGCCCGTTCACGCGTGCTCCTGGCTGCCCCACAATCATGGGCACGAATCCGTCGCATCTCATGTATCATGTGCTCGGGGCAACATCATGGCAGCACATGCGAACGCGATTCGTGTACGACGAACAGGCCGCCACCGATCGGTCCGAATGATCCTCGTGGCCGCTGCGCTCGGAGCATGCCCTCTCCTCGCGGGCGCGCAGCCGGCGCAGGAGCCTCAACACCAGCAGATGGAAGCACCGAACGCGTCCGAGACGCCGGTGCTGGACAAGTACCGTGCTCTGGCGATCCGGCGGCAGTCGCTCGACATGATGGCGCTCGGCTTTGTTGATGATGCACCGCGCCTCCGCGTGCAGCCGAACGCGGGCGCGGATATTACTCAGGCACGCCTGGATGCGGCGATCCGGGAGGCGGGGCCGATCGTGCTTGAGCTGATCGAGCTGTCGCCGCTGACGATCGAGCCACTCCCGGAATCGATTGAAGACGACCCGGCGCTTGAGCTATACAGCCGGCTGCCCAACTCGTGGTTCAGGATCTTCTGCCAGTTGCTCCATACCGACGCGAAGCGGTGCTGGCGGGATGGCGATGCGCCGGGGGCGATGGAGCGGCTGCACGCGGCGTTGAGGATCTCTTCGCAGCTCTACGTGCACTCTGACGCGATCTCTCGTGCCACCGGCTTCGCGTCACTCCAAGAGACGCTCGCGCTGCTCGTCGCGATGGTGGACGATGGCCTCGATGCGAACGCGAATCGAGCCGCGTTCGACGAGATCCGAGGGCACGCTCGCGCCGTAGACACCCAAGACCCCTGCGGACATGTGCGTCACTTCGAGCATGAGGCGAACGCGAGGGTTGCCGCCGCCCGGGCCGCATGTGGCTCTCCGCCTGCCGCGGCGAGACTCGCGGAGTACATCGCCACCAGCGGCGTCGATCACGCAGCCATGCGCGAGCGGCATGGCCACTTGGTTGGCGACATGGATCGCCTGATGTTGCAGTTGATGCCGGACTCAGCGGCGGCAGGGGCGATCGCAACAATGAGCGATGCCGAGATCGCCGCGGCATTTGACGCCGTGGAGGCGCTCATCGCTCCGACAGCGGCAGCCATGCGCCGCGACGACATGGAAACGGTGCACGCGATCGGTGCCGCGGTGCAGGGTGACCCGACACAACTCCAGCGGCTGGTGGTAGGATCCGCAGAACTGGAACTCCAGACGACGCGCACGGTGACGGATCGCTGGCTTGCGCTGATGGAGCGATTAAACAAAGTGGAGTGAACGGGTTGAAGGCAGGGGAGGAGTAAGCGATTCAAGGGGATTGCCTCGGATCGCAACGTTCTCGCGCCGAGCCAGCGAGACCATGCGTGTCGCCTGCGGCGACGGGAAGCGTTCAAAGGAAGCGCTGCGCGGGAGACTGTCCAGATGCTGCGGCGACCGCTTCGCGGGCGTGGATCGCAGATCAGAACGAATGTCCGTTCTCATTCTCGAAGAGCGCTTCGAACACAAGGTATTGCAGAGGGTCGGTGCCGGCCGGAACGCGCTCGCGCACCGCATCACCGCACCGCGCGACTTCGGCGTCCCAATCGGTCGCGTTGAGCAGTGTGTCGAACGCCGAAAGCGTGTACTCATTGCAGCGGCCGACGTACGCGGACCAAGACTCACCCGTGCCACGAGACAAGAAGTCCGTGGTGAGCCAGTACGGCTCGTAGGTCGCTCCCGGGAATCGAAACTGGAACACGCCGCCGACGCAGCAGTATCCACACCGCGTCGCGGCCTCGATGGCCGCGGGAAAGTCCGCTGGTTTCCATGCAAATGCACCGCCGTGGTCATTGGGGACGGCCTTCTCGACGATCGAACGCGGCACGTCCGGTCTCGGGCCATTCATTCTGTCCGGTTCCATGTGTACCTCTACAAGATTCGCCTCATGCCAAGCGACGCATCGGTTCTTCAATCTCCTCGCCTCGCCCTCGCTTGTGCAAGGTCGAGCCGCGATGCGTGTCTCACAAACCACGCATCATGCGTGCAACGCACACGATCTGCGATCCTGTACAACGTGACGCAAATGGTGGCGGCATTCTCTCAACGTATGACTGAACCGCTTCCGCCGTGCCACACGCGAGGACGATGGATTGCGGATCTCCGTTGCGATCAATGTCGATCCATACGCCGTCGCGTTCGGGAGCGAGCGGACTGAAGAACTGGATTATGCCACGATACACACTCACGCCAACCGGCGAGGAAGCAGAACCCCTAATACGCCAGCCAAAGAGCAGGACTGAATACGTGGTCGCCCCATCGCCGCCGACCGTCACGCGCGTGGCCGAACCCAGTCGGTAGAGTGCAAATGGGAACAACGCGAGCACGGCACCAAGGAAGCCAAGCGAAACCGGCTCATTGGTCTTAAGCCATCCGAGTAGAATGCCACCAATGACCGTGCCGCCGAGACCACACATGTAGACAATGGATCCCATGGCTCCCCTCGCGTTGCGCCGATGGAGGACCCACTGATCCCGTATCGCATCGTGCCGCCATTCGAAAGTAAATACCAGCCCTGGATAGACCGGATCAAACAGGAACCCGTTGAGCATGTGGCGCACGAGACCGATTCGCTTGTACTCATTCGGATGCTGCGTCATCCGGTAAGTCCTACCACCATCAACGTCTCCTCAATCTCCTCGCCCTTGCCATCGGCTCCGCGCATGTTCGCGAAGAACATCTCGCGCCCGATCTCCATAAAACCCGCCTTCTCAAGCACGCGGATCGATCCCACGTTATCGCTCGCGGCACGCGCGAACAGCGGGCGCGTCGTCACCTCACCCAGAAACAGGCGCACCGCCTCGCTCGCGATCCCCTGCCCCCAGAACGCCCGCCCGAGCCAGTAGCCGATCTCCGGCCCCGGCAGGATCCGGCACGGGCGCGAGGGCTCCGCCACGCGCTCGAAGCATGCGATGCTCCCCGCGATGACCTCGCCCCCCCCACTCCCCCCACGCCCATCACCCCCGTCACGCCCATCCCCCCCCGGCAGGACGATCGCGCGCGGGATCACCTTCGCGTTGGCGAAGATCGTCTCCCAGCGGGCCATGTACGCGTCGCGATCCGTGTGGCTGTCGCGCACCGACCCGACCATCCGCATCCCCTCCGGCTCGTTCACCTGCCGGAAAAGGATCTCCAGGTCCTCGCGCTGGACCGGCCGCAGCATGACTCGCATCTGGTTCATCCGTGTAATCCCCGAATCGCATGTGCCAGGCGCGTGACGTTGCGTGGCCTCGCGCATCATAACTTCCTCGCCCATACGCTGATCCCCATTGCCCATTGCCCCCGGAGCCCACCCATGGAATACCGCCGCCTCGGCTCTTCAGGCCTCAAGGTTCCCGTTCTCTCCTTCGGCACCGGCACCTTCGGTGGCGGCACGGAGTTCTTCAAGGCCTGGGGCTCCTCCGACATCGCTGAAGCGACCCGCCTCGTCGACATCTGCCTCGACGCCGGCGTCAACATGTTCGACACCGCCGACATCTATTCGCAGGGCCAGTCCGAGGAGATTCTCGGCGCCGCACTGAAGGGTCGGCGCGACAAGACCATCATCTCCACCAAGGGCACCTTCCGCATGGGCGGCGAGGAGGCGGGCCCGAACAGCGTCGGCTCGTCACGCTTCCACCTCACCAACGCGATCCACGCGAGCTTGAAGCGCCTCGGCACGGACTACATCGACCTGTATCAGTTGCACGGGTTCGATGCCATGACACCGATCGACGAGGTCCTTGGCACGCTCGACGACTTCGTCCGCGCTGGGAAGATCCGCTACATCGGCTGCTCGAACTTCAGCGGCTGGCACCTCATGAAGTCCCTCGCCCACTCCGAGAAGCACGGTCTCGCCCGCTACGTCGCCCACCAGGCGTACTACTCGCTCATTGGGCGTGATTACGAGTGGGAGCTGATGCCCCTCGCCCGCGACCAGGGCGTCGGCGCGGTCGTCTGGAGCCCACTCGGCTGGGGGCGTCTGACGGGCAAGATCCGGCGCGGCTCGCCCCTGCCAGCCGATAGCCGCCTGAACAGCAAGATGGTCGTCGACAATGGCCCGCAGCCGGATCAGGAGTACCTCTACACAGTCGTCGATGCGCTCGAGGCGGTCGCGAAGGAGCTCGGCAAGACGGTGCCGCAGGTCGCGCTGAACTGGGTTCTCCAGCGTCCGACGGTCGCGAATGTCATCATCGGCGCACGGAACGAGAAGCAGTTGAAGGACAACCTCGCGTCGGTCGGCTGGAATCTGACGCCAGCGCAGGTGGCGACGCTGGATGCCGCAAGCGAGAGGCCGCTCGCGTACCCGTATTGGCACCAGCGCGGGTTCGAGGAGCGGAATCCGAGGCCGGTGTGACCCGGCTGGCGGTTCGCTCCGCGTTACATCCTCTCCAGCGTTGGCAGCCCGAGTGTCTCGAGTCCATCTGCAAGCACACGCTCCGTGAGCGAGCAGAGGCGGAGGCGCGAGAGCATGGTGGCATCGTCGGGGGCCTTGAGCACGTGGCATTGGTCGTAGAACGTGCTGTACATGCCCGCGAGGTCGTATAGATAGTTGCAGATCCGGTGGGGCTCGAGGGCGTCGGCTGCGGAGGCGAGTGTGCCGGGGTATCGGAGCAGGGTGAGCGCGAGCGCCTTTTCGGCGGGCTCGGCAACGGTGATCGCTGCGTGCTCCCACGAATCGGTCGTGAGACCGCGCTCGGCGACGGCTTTCCGCTGGACACTCCGCGTGCGGACCAGCGCGTAGAGCAGGTAAGGCCCCGTGTTCCCTTCGAACGCGAGCATGCGATCGAAGGAGAAGACGTAGTCCTTGACGCGATCATTGGAGAGGTCGGCGTACTTGAGAGCGGCGACGCCGACCGCCTCGGCCACCCTTGCCCGCTCGGCATCCGGCAGCTCGGCCGATCGCTCATTGACCACCGCCGCGGCACGCTTGAGCGCCTCGGTGACCACATCCATCAGCTTGACGTTCTCGCCGGAGCGCGTCTTGAAGGGGCGGCCGTCATCGCCGAGCACCATGCCGAATCCGGCGTGGTCCATTCTGGCGGGTTTCCCGGTCGTGAGGTTGATGTCATACCCAGCGCGGTGCGCTGCGCCGAAGACTTGCTTGAAGTGCAGCGACTGGCGGGCATCGACGCAATAGATGACGCGCGTGCCACCGAGCTTCTGCACGCGGCGTTTGATCGCGGCGACATCGGTCGTGGCGTAGAGATAGCCGCCGTCGCTCTTCCTGATCAGGCACGGCTCTTCCAGTCCTTCGACGCGGACGATCAATGCACCGGCCGACTCTTCTGCGATGCCGCGCTTCACGAGATCGTCGACAGCCTGACCGAGTTCCAGCGCGTAGCTGGACTCGCCAGCGGAGTGCTCGGGTTTGACGTTGGCGTGCAAGGCGGCGCAGGTATCGAGGCAGGCCTTCATCGTAACGTCGCTGATCCGTTGCCAGATCGCGAAGACCGCCGGATCGTGCGCCTGCAGCTTCACCAGTGTCTGCTTGGCGTGGGCCATCGCCTCTTTCGCGCCCTCGATCTGCGATTCCAGCTCTGCGATGACTTTGGGACCCATGCGATACTTACGGGCCATGGCAAGCCCCCGCTCCTCGGCGGCACACTCGAGTTGCGCGGCCTTGTAGAGCTTCTCCATCGAATCCAGCGACAGCGCGGCCAGATCGATCTTGCCCGCATCCGCCAGCGATTTGAGCTTCGCCGTCACCATGGCGATCGGCAAGCCCCAGTCGCCGACGTGGTTCTGGCGCACGGCGTTGTGACCGAGGCGCTCGAAGAGCCGGGCGATCGCGTCGCCGATGATCACGGCGCGCAGGTGTCCGATGTGCATCTGCTTGGCGAGATTCACGCCGCAGAGGTCGACGACCGCCGTTTCCTTGACCTCGGGCGTCGGCACGCCCAGGCCCGGCCTGTCCATGCTCGTGACCAGTGCCGCCAGCGCATCGCCTCGGAGTTTGATGTTGATGAATCCCGGCCCCGCGATCGAGCCTTCGTTCAATGGCTCCGCGATGTCCGCAAGGTCCACCTTCGCGACAATCGCCGCGGCGACCTCTCGCGGGTTCTTCCCCAGCTTCTTGCCGAGCGCCATCGCGCCGTTGGACTGGAAGTCCGCCAGCTTCGCCATCTTGCTGGGTGTGATCACCGGGTCGCGATCCGCCTCCGCCACCTCCGGGAACGCCAGTCCGATCGCGGCAGCGAACCGCTCCTGGAGAATCTGCACCGGATCAAACGTGGGTTGGGTGGGCATAGGTGGTCATGGTAGAACGCCTCACTCCTGCCGCCCCGCCGCCCACCGATCCAGGATCGCCGCGAGATCGCCCGCAAACCCGATCATCGCGCTGCTCGGCGTCAGGCAGAGCGGATCGTCGATGATCGCGACGCGTCGCTCCCGCACGGCCGGAATCTGGAGCTTCGCGATCGCTCCGAGCTTCCGCTCCATGGTCGGCCAGTCGCTGCCAGAGCCGGCGCCCCCACTCCGCGACTCGCGAGGCTCGACGATCACGATGCTCTCTGGCGCGATCCGCAGCAGGTCTTCCATGTGCATCTGCACATATGCGTTGCCGCTGGTCAGCGCGGGCCTGCCGCCCAGGCGTTCGAGGATCGCCTGATGGAATGACCCCGGGCCGAGTGCCGCGGGCGGAACGACCGAATGCAGCAAGAGCACGCTCCCCGCCCGCGCCGCCATCGCGCGCTGCACACACGCGTTGTCAAATCGCGTCGTCAGTTCGGCCCCTCGAGCCGTGAGCGCGAGGCCCTCAGTCGCCGGCTGTCCCTGCGCGATGAACGCCGTGATCTCGGCGAAGCTCGCGCGTACCTGTTCGAACGACAGGAGCGACCAGCTCTTCACGCGCCACGTGTGATCGCGTGCCAGCTCCGAGAGCCGCTCCGGCACCGGTCGGACACCCCACTCGAGCATGACGTGCGTCGGCCTGACTGCCAACAAGGCTTCAAAGTCCAGTGACGCCTGGTCGCCGACGATTGGGACCTTCGGGTCGAGCACCATGTCCCAGGCGTGGCGCGCGACGACCTTGTCCGCGAGCCCGAGGTCACGCAGTGTAATGGCGAGCGCGGGGCTGACCGCCGCGATCCGCAGGCCCGTAGTCTTGCCCTCCTCGCGAGGATCGCTCTCGGACGCGGGCGATCGTTTGCATCCACCGATCATGGAGAGCGCGGCCCCCGCACCAGCAGCCATCGCCGCTCGCCGCACCGACTCCGTGATGAACGTGCGTCGGCGCATCATGCGTCGATCGCCCCTTCGATCCGCTCGCGCAGCTCAAACAGGGTCCGCTCGTCGTAGATCGCAAAGGGCCAGGTGCGCGTGCGCACGATCGACTCCTCTCGCGCCCGCCGATCCGCGTCTGACGCGCTCGCGTCCATCTCCTGAAGTCGCACGCTGTGTGCCGCCCGCACCTCGCCGAGCAGGTCCTGCATCTGTCGAAACAACAATGCACGCTCCGCACGATCGCTCGATCCTGCGATCTGCTCGACGAGCGACCGCTTCGCCCGCGCCGCACCCTCATCTTCGAGCAAGCCCGGATTGTGGCGTGCGTGATGCGCGCGATGGCGTGCCGATCGCGCATCGCGGACGCTCACGCCGCCGTGCGACGATCCGAAGGCGAGGCGGGCGGTGGCGCTCACCACCGCCAGCGGCGCCAAGGGCAGCGACTCAGCCAGTTCCGTGGGCCCGAGCCATCCCTCGAACCACGCCTCCGTGATCCGGTCGTACACGCCCCCACCCGTGCCATGGACGAAAAGATCGCACGCGCCCAATCTCGCCAGCCCCGTCATCAGGAGCGCCCGAGGTCGGAGCTCGGCGATCGGTATCGAAGCAAGGTGCGAGAGCATCACCGGCGTCCGCACCTGTCCCGGCTGCACCCGCCAGAGCGGCAGCTCCGCCCGCAGCGTCTGGTCCGTCGATGCCGCCCGCTTCAGCCCGAGCGCTCTCATCCCCGCTTCGGGAACCTGCGCTACCGCCAGATTGTGGTGCTCGATCGCTGACGCCGCGTCTCGCCCCATCTCCTCGACCAGCACTCTGAATCCATCGGTCGCGGCGAGGTCGGAGGTCGTGATCGAAACCACGTTCGGCTCCGATCCGCCAAGCTCTCCGAGCAGCGCTCGCGTCGCACCGGCAAACTGCAACGCAAGCGTCGGCGCGATTGCGCATCCGTTGAGTCCATCGATCAACCGTTCGACCGACGGCGTGTCAACGAGTCCTTCGCCCGGCTGGAGTCTGGCCGCCCCCGCATCGATCCGTCGCGCCGGCCGAGCGCCGGTCGGCACATCCCGCATCGGCTCCAGGAGCGTCAGCGTCCGCCGCACGAGCGTTCCTGCGCTGTCGAATGCCGGAACCTCGATCACTCCCGGCTCGTTCGTGTCCTGATCGACGTGGAGCCAGACGAAGACGCCCCCGACACGCTTCGCCAGCGCGGCTCCGGCGAGCCACTTGGCGAGGATGCCCGGATGCCACACCTCCGCCTGGTGGCCCGACATGATCACCGGCCGATCGGTCGGAAGCCCCAGTTGCTCGCGGATGCGCCGCTGAAAGGCTGTCAGCTGTGGCGTCCGTTCCGAGGTGCGCGCAACGCTCGCCCCGTCTGGCATCTCAACCGTTACCGAATCAATCAGCGATCGCTCCGGCTTCGCACCCTCGGAGCCGAAGCACGCATCCTCCGATGGCGCATCTCCGGCTCCGATATCGCTCGCCGCCAATTCCATCACGCGATCGCTCCCATCCCCTCACTCGCGCTCGATGGCAGGCGATCTGCGCATCGCTCCAGCTCCTTGTACAACACCGTCCGGTAGTGCGCCAGGCGCACCTGCTGATTGTCCAGCGGGCCGCCGAACGAGCGATTCAGATCCTTATAGATCAGCTTCACGGGGATCTCGCTGATCCGCAGTCCGGCCGCGGCCGACTGCACCCAGAATTGAAGCGGGAACGCGTAGCCGTCGACATCGAGCCGCAGCGGGCGCACCGCCGAGACCCGGTACGCCTTGAAGCCACAAAAGGCATCGGTGATCGCCATGCCCAGGCGCTGGTTCAACTCGCTCGTGATCTCCGTGTTGATCCTCCGTCGCTCCGGCGGCGGGCGATCGTCATCCGGTGACGGGGTGAGATAACGGCTGCCGCTGATGATGTCGGCGTTGTCGCGTTTGATCGCGTCGATGAAGTCCGGGATCGATGCCGGCTCGTGCTGCTCGTCGCAGTCCATCGTGATGACCCAGTCGAACCCGTCCACCGCCGCCCACCGGAACGCGTCCATCAGACTGCGCCCGTATCCGCGGTTCCGGGCATGGCGAATCACCTCGACCGGGAACTGGCTGAGCAGCAGCGGCGTCGCGTCCGTCGATCCATCGTCGATCACCAGCACATCGGGCGCATGCTCGAGAACGCGCTCCAGCACCTGGTGGACGTACTTCTGCTCGTTGTAAACGGGGATCGCAACCAGTACTCGCATGCACGGCTCCCGGTCGCGGACCGACCCGAACAAAGAGAGAAACGAATCGACCACGTCCCGGCCACCAGCTCCACCGAGACCCTCGGCCGACGTCCAGCCGACGCTCCATTCCGGCCAACAAGGGCTGTGCTCTCCGATTCGATGATCGTCCCGCCCGGAAGGACACACCTCCGGGCAACTCTATCTCAATTCCACCTCTGGCGACCCGGCCTGAGCCCCCATCCGTACACCGCGCTCGGCTACCCGTCCAGATACATCTCATCGAGCACCCGCCGCCAATCTTCGATCCCCTTCACCGCGATGAACCGCAGGCGCACCTCCTCGCTCCGGGGGTGGTGCTCCGCGAACCGAATCCCGAACTTCCGCATGTTCTTTGACGTGAAGTCGTCCGGATGCCGCATGCGTCTGTTGGCCGCCAGCGCCAGCGTGTAGTGCTGCTCGAGAACGTCGCGCTGCTCCGCGATTGTGGGCGTGGTCGGCTCGCGTCCGTCGAGCATCATCCGCGCCTGGCGGAAGATCCAGGGGTTGCCGATGCACCCCCGTGCAACCGCCGCCGCGCTCACGCCGGTGTACTCGAGCATCCGGAAGAGGTCGTGCACCGTCCACACATCGCCAGAGCCGAGCACCGGACGCTCCGGCGAGCGCCGCACGATCTCGCGGAGGAGGTCCCACCGCGACGGGCCGACGTACTTCTGCTCCACTGTCCGCGCGTGCACCGTCGCCCACGCGTACCCCATGTCGTACGCCGCGTCATAGATCTTGTAGAACGCCTCTACCATCGGCGTCGTGTCGTCGAACGAACGGCGCAGCTTCACCGTGCACGCCACCTCGCGCGGCACGGCATCGCGCACCGCCTCCAGGATCGCGATCGCCCCCTCCGGCTCTGCCAGCCAGTGCCCGCCCCGTGCCTTGGCCTTGATCTTCTTCACCGGGCAGGCCAGATTGACGTCCACGGTCGAGAACGAGCGAGTGAGCATGGGCGCATCGGGACCAAGGGCCGTCGGAGTCGCATCGTCATCGTTGAAGTCCCGACTCCACGCCTCGGGGCCATCGTGGTCGAGTCCCTCGCCCGCTCCGATCTCGTCTTCGCCACAGACGACCTGCTCAAGCGCAAAGTCCTCCGGCCCGTGTTTCACGATCGCCCCGCTTGGATCGTGCGTCAGATGCCCATACGCCAACGCGCGATAGGCCTTGTCGGTCCGGCGTCCCTGCTCGATCGCCTTCAGCGCCGAGGCCGCCATCTCCTTCGGGTCCGACCCCATGATCTGCACTGCCAGAGGGTGGTCCTCGATCCCGCCCGGGATGTTGTCGTGCAATTCTCCGAGATCCGCCTTCGTGAACCCCCGGCCTCCGGCCAGCAGCGTTCGGTCGAGAAGGGCCTCGGTCACGCAGTAGGGGCACCCGTGGCGCCGTGCCACAATCCGCATCGCGGCATCGGAATACCCCGCCAATCCCGCCTGAAAGAATGGAGCGTCGAACCCCGGCACCGCCGCCGGAAGCCGTGGATCGATCCCTCCCGGCCAGCGGCCACGCCGGCCTTGGGCGATCTCCTCGGCGATCTTCATCGCGTCAAGGGTCTCTGAGCCGGGAGCGATTGCGGGTCCGGGGGGCGTGGCGTTGTTGCTCTCGCACCCCATGCACGGGACTATACGGGTCATGAGATACCCTCGATCGACCGCACACGCCTGCCTCGCCCTCGCTGCCGCCTTCTTCCTGGGGGCCTGCCAGGCCGGCAAGAGCCAGGTCAATTACGCCCGTGTCTACCCAGAGACCCTTTCACGAGGCGAGCCGCTCGACATCCAGGTCGTTCGTGGTGAGACCACCCTGTCGTTCACCAACACCACCTCGCGTGTCTTCGGGCCCAGCACACTCTGGCTGAATTCCTATTACTCACGTCCGCTCGAGGGACTCGCTGTCGGCCAATCGATCAAGCTCCCCCTCGCCGACTTCCGCAACGAGCACGGAGAGCCCTTCCGGGGGGGCGGTTTCTTCGCCACGAAGAAACCCGAACGCATGGTCCTCGCGCAACTCGAGAACGACGGCATGCTCTATCCACTCGTCGTCACACGCGGCGAGCCCGTCCTCAAGTAAGCCGGCGACCGGCGGAGCGAACCATGACCAATATCCTCGTGGTCGGGCCGCACCCGGACGATCAAGAGATCGGCATGGGCGGCACGATCGCCCTCCTTGCCTCGCAAGGGCACGACATTCTCCTCCTGGATATGACCGATGGCGAGCCCACGCCCTTCGGCGATCCCGAGACCCGCGCCAAAGAGGCCGCTCTCGCTTCGGAGATCCTCGGCGGCGCATCGCCCGGTGCGAAGCCGGTCCGTCGGCAGTTGCTCGGCCTCCCCAACCGCTTCGTTGAACACACCATCGAGGCCCGCCACCAGGTCGCCGGCGTGATCCGCGCCCATCAGGCCCAGATCATCTTCTGCCCCTACCCCGAGGACGCCCACCCCGATCACCGCGCCGTCACCCGTATCGTCGAAGACGCGCGTTTCGACGCCAAGCTCACCAAGCTCCAGATGCCGGGCGATGGCGGGCGGCCCGCGCTCTACCCGCAGTGGCTCTTTTACTACTACGCCTCGCATCTCCGCTGGGTGGCCGACCCCTCGTTCATCGTCGACATCACGGCACACGCCGAGCGCAAGATCGATTCGATCGTCGCCTACCACACGCAGTTCGTCCTCCCGGAGAAGAACCGCAAGGTCGTCGAGTGGGTGCGAGCGGCCGGCGTCTACTTTGGTTCGCGGATCGGCACCGGCGCGGGGGAGCCATTCTTCACCAAAGAGCCCGTCGGACTCGCATCTTTGACCGGACTCGTCGGGATCTGACCGCCTCCGGGCCGCGCTCGAACCCGCACGCGACCACCACCCCGCGCCGGTACGATCCGGCCTGTGAAGTCACTCGCCGCGCTCATCCAACCCGAGATCGAGGAGATGATCCGCTCGGGTCAGTGGGGCGAGCTGCGCGAGGCGCTGCACGAGCTCCCTCCGGCCGACGTCGCGGAGGTCTTCAGTGAGCTCGACGCGGCCGACGCCGCCGTCGCGTTCCGGTTTCTCTACCGCGACGATGCGGGCGACGTCTTCTCCTATCTTGAGCCGGAGGATCAGGAGAAACTGATCGCAAAGCTCGGCGACGAGGGCTCACGGCGAGTGATGGAGGCGATGAGCACGGACGATCGCGTGCGCCTGCTCGACGAGCTGCCCTACACCGTCGCGCAGCGGCTCATCCAGTCCCTCGACCCCAAGGAGCGCCAGGCGACGCTGGCGATCCTGGGTTATCCGGCCGAGTCGGTCGGACGCCTGATGACGCCGGACTATGTGTCGGTGCGTGCCGATTGGACGGTGGAGCGGGCGCTGTCGCACCTCCGGAAGCACGGGCGCGACGCCGAGACCATCAACGTCGTCTACATCACCGACGACGATGGTCGTCTCGTCGACGACATCCGCATCCGCCAGCTCATCCTCGCCGATCCCGAGGCGACTCTCGAGTCGATCGGCGACAACAACTTTGTCGCGCTCACCGCCGACCAAGACCAGGAAGAGGCGGTTCGCCTCATGTCCCGGTACGACCGCATCGCCCTCCCCGTCGTCGACTCGCGCGGCAAGCTGCTGGGCATCGTCACCCACGATGACGTCGCCGACGTCGCACAGGCCGAGGCGACCGAGGACATGCAGATGATGGGCGGTGTCGCGGCCCTCGAGGACGCGTACATCGACACCGGGCACATCGAGATGTATCGCAAGCGCGCGATCTGGCTCGCGGCCCTCTTCATCGGCCAGACTGTCACTATCGTCGTGCTCGGCGCGTTCCAGCAGCAGCTCGACCGCGCAAGGGTCCTCGTCTTCTTCCTGCCACTCGTGATCTCCTGCGGCGGCAACTGCGGCTCGCAAGCCGCGACCCTGCTGACCCGCGCGCTCTCGCTGGGCGAGGTGACACCGACCGATTGGATGAAGATCGTCCGCAAGGAACTCGTCACGGCGCTGATGCTCAGCGGCTCGCTCGGAGTGATGGGAATGCTGGTGGTCTGGATCTTCACCGCTGCGGGGCATCCCGCAACGGAGTTCAAGATGTCCCTTGCGGTGACTGTTGCGATCGCCATCATGCTCGTTGTCACGTGGGGCACGACGGTGGGCTCGCTCCTGCCGCTCGCGCTGAAGAGACTCGGCCTCGACCCGGCGACGGCTTCGACGCCGCTGGTCGCAACGCTGATGGACGCGTCGGGAACGCTGATCTACCTCGCGATCGCGATCCTAGTGCTGACGGGAAAGATGCTGTAGTCGCGACGCTGCTGCGCGTTGTCTTGAGCGCGAAACGATCGCTGCCGCATCTGGCGTTGGTGCACCGGCACGCTTCGGACGCCTCTGAGGCCAGTCCGAGCTTTCAGTCCACGTGTGGACACACCGGCCAGAAGCCGAAACAGTTAGGCAGCCGGGCGCTTGCTCGGCGAGGAGCACTCACTCTCAGCCGGATCGTGAGGTTGAGCGGAACCGAGCCCTGACGAGAGCCGAAAGACAGGGCGGCCGTTCGGCCTGCGGAGATGCTCCATGCGCGGAATTCGTTCTCGGTCTCTTCCTGGTTCTCGTCGCACGCTGGCCATATATGGAGTCGCGGTCGCACCGGCCCTCATCGGCCCGTGCGCTCTCCTCGTGCTGGCGGGATGCGCCTCCACTCGGTCGACCGAACCGGTCGCGCTGACCTCGCTCTATCCGAACCACGCC
Organism: Planctomycetota bacterium; assembly: GCA_963204725.1. GTDB lineage: Bacteria > Planctomycetota > Phycisphaerae > Phycisphaerales > UBA1924 > JAHBWV01. The sequence continues at coordinate 65,948 of CAUJHH010000040.1, read as the reverse complement.
GTGAAGCCCGAGGGCCTGCTGGTTGAGCGGAAGCCGAAACTCGGGCCTCCCCCTCCCGGCCATCCGAAGATCGTCGGCGAGCCCGTCCCGGGTTGGACCTGGGGCATGGGCTTCGAGCGCAGCGCGTACCCCTTGAATTGGACGTTTGCGGGTCCGTCGTCGATCGCTTCGGAGTATTGGTCGGGGAACACCAAGGCCTCCGGGCGCGTCGTCTCGATCGCGCCGCACCCGACCGATCCAAACACCTGCTACGCCGGATCCGCCTCGGGTGGCCTCTGGAAGACAACCGACGGCGGCGCGAGCTGGAACCCGCTGACCGATCAATTGTCGATCCTGAACAGCGGATACGTCGTTGTCGATCCCAGCAACCACAACATCGTGTATTACGGCACGGGTGAGTACTGGACCGGTTCGAGTGGTGACGGCCTCTTCCGCTCGCTCGACGCGGGCACCACATGGACGAGAATCGCGACGACCGCCCAAGTCGGCTCGCAGATCACCGGCATCGCCGTCAGCCCGCTCAACACCGCGATCATCCATCTGACAAGCAACACGGGCACGTACGTCTCCTTCGATGCCGGCTCAACGTGGTCGCAGCGACTCAGCGGCACGTGCCCAACACTCGCGCTCGATCCGATCAACCCGAGCAACGTGCTCGTCGGGCGCTCCGGGCAGGGCGTCTACAAGTCCACGAATGGCGGACTGACCTATTCCAAGCTCGGGGGCGGGCTTCCCACAAACTCCATCGGGCTGGTGCTGGTTGATCTGTGCGATGCGAGCCCGGACGACATGTACGCAGCGATCATCGGCAGCAACGGCTCAGTCAACGGGCTTTACCGCTCGATGGACGGCGGCGCGAGTTGGGTGAAGAAGGTCGCCACACCGAACTTCTGCTCGCCGCAGTGCTGGTACGACGCGTACGTCACGGTCGACCCGACCGACCCCGAGGTCGTGTATCTCGGCGGCGTTGATCCCAGGTACGCCACAGCGGGTGTGATCAAGTCGACGAACGGTGGCGACTCCTGGGTCGAGAAATCCGCGTTCTCCGGCGGGGCGCTCCACCCGGACCACCACGCGATGGTCTTCGGCCCCGGCAACACGATCTGGGAAGGAAACGACGGCGGCGTCTGGAAGTCGACCAACGGCGGCAACTCCTGGACGAATTGCAACAACGGCATGGGCACGGCCCAGCTCTACACCATCGCTCTGCACCCGGCGATCGCCAACAAGATGCTGGGCGGCACGCAGGACAACGGCACGCCGGAGAAGACGGGCGCATCGAACGAATGGCCGCAGCTTCAGGCGGGCGACGGAGGATTCTCCGCGTTCGACCACCTGAGTCTGACGCGCCGATACACCACGTATGTGTATCTGACGGTGTACCGCTGGAACAGCGGGAACAGCCGCAACATCACGGGGCCGTGGGGGAGCGACTCGACCAACTGGGTGAGCCCGCTGGTCATCGATCCGGTGACGCCGACGACGCTCTTCGCGGGGACCAACCGCGTGTGGCGCACGACCAATGCGACCGTGACAAACCCGACGTGGACCGCGATCAGCACGAACGCCGTCGGAGGGGGCGGCACGCTCAACACCATCGCGGTTGCGCCCTCGAACACGAGCGTCGTCTACACGGGCTCGTCCAACGGAAAGGTTTACCACACCAGCGACCTCTCCACGTGGAACAACCGGAGCACCGGGCTGCCCACGAGCGGCGTCAGCGACATCATCGTAAACCCGCTCGACGCGGCGGAGGCCTTCGCGTCGTTCTATTCGTCCACCGGCGGGCGCGTCTATCGCACAACCAACTCCGGCGTGACGTGGAGCGCCGTCGGAACGAGTCTTCCTTCTGGTGTGGTTCCCCGCGCGCTCGAGGTGGACTTCGACTTCGCGGCGCGTGCGCTCTACGTAGGTGCGGGTGCGGGTTTCTATCACTCGCTCGACGGCGGCGCGACGTGGACGCGGAACGATGCCTCGTTCCCGAACGTCAACGTCGGCGACATCGCCATCGATCGGTTGCGCCGCAAGGTCGTGGTTGGGACCTACGGGCGTGGCGCGTGGATCGCCGACCTTCCGAACCCCTGCCCCGCCGATCACAATGGCGACACCATCCAGGACGTGCTCGACTTCCTCGATTTCATGGAAGATTTCGGGGCCTGCGAGAACCAGCCCGCGCCGTGCGGCACGCTGGGCGATGCGGACTTCAACGGCGACACCATCGTCGATGTCCTGGACTTCCTGGACTTCATCGACGCCTTCGGCAGCGGGTGCGGTTAAGGCACAAATCGAGGAGGCATCGGGCGGCTCGATCCTGTACGATCTGTGCATGCGAAAGAACCTCTGCACGCTGGCGCTGGCCGTCTCATCCGTTGCGGGCATCGCGAACGCGGATGGGGCGCGGACCCCGAAGCTCCTCTTCATCGGCATCGACGGGCTTCGCCCCGACGCGATGGAGGTGGCGGAGACCAACGCCCTGGCGATGCTGAGGACGCAGGGCGCGTACGCCTCGGATGCGCAATGCGAGGATCTCACGTTCAGCGGACCCAACTGGTCGACGATCCTGCACGGCGTCCATCGCGACCGGCACAACGTCACGACCAACGACTATCGCGGATCGAGGCTCGATCAGTACCCGGACCTCTTCTCGCGTCTCGAGGCTTTCAACCCCGAGCTGAACACGGCGCGCCTGGTGACGTGGGACGCGATCCAGAAGTTCCAGCCCACCGGCGCGGACGTCGCGATCTACCACGACTACGCGGAGAACGGGGACGAACTGGTGACCGAAGCCGCCGTGGAGCTGCTCAAGGGGGCGCACGCGGAGCAGCCGAAGAACCATGCCGGCTCGCGCGACATCGACGCGCTTTTCCTCTACCTCGGCGATGTTGACGTGGCGGGCCACGCGCACGGGTTCGATCCGTCCAAGCGGCTCTACCTCGACGCCATCACGCGGGCCGATCGCCAGGTCGGGCGTGTGATCGACGCGATGAAATCAAGGCGAACGTATGGGAGCGAGTCCTGGCTGGTCATCGTGACGAGTGACCACGGGGGCTCCATCGACGGGCAGCACGCTGGTGGCACGTTCGAGAAGCGAACGATCCCCTTCATCGTGTGGGCGAGCGACGGATCGGTCACGCCCCATCGCATCTTCCCGAACCCGAAGAACGTGGACGGCGTTCGCACTGCGCTAACGCACATGGGTGTGGGTGCGGAGGCGATGCAGGACCTCGACGGTCACGCCGTCGGGCTCGTCCCCACAAACCGGCCGCGCCCCACGCTCGGCGAGAACCTGATCTACAACGGCGATGCAGAGGATGATCGCGGGTTCGAGTCATCCGAGTTGGACCAGGCCGCCAGCGGCTGGATCGATCCTGGTCCGAGCGGGTTCACGGTGATCCGCTACGGCGCAGCGGAGGGCTTTCCCGACAACGCAAGCGAGGCGCCCGAGGCCCGAGGAAGTTGTTTCTTCTGCGCCGGAGCGAGCGAGCAGTCGAGCATGTCGCAGATCATCGAGCTCGACGCGCTCGTGGCCGATATCGAAGAAGGCATGATCCACTACACGCTCTCGGGGTGGCTCGGCGGCTTCGGGTCGCAGGCGGATTCGATCGATGCGAGCGTGATGTTCCTGGACAAAGGCGGGCGAGAAGTCGGAAGGGCGTCGATCGGGCCTGTGAGCGCAGCGGAGCGGGAGGGAAAGACGACGCTCCTCCAGCGGACCTCGCGCGGGATTGTGCCGCGCACGACGGTGCGGCTCGAGGTGCGTCTCTCAGGCACCCGGGCGGAGGGTGTGAGCAGCGACGGGTACGCGGATGACCTTTCGCTGATCCTCTCTCACGATGAGCCGTGAGCGGAGATGCCCCGAACACTAGATCGTTCCGGTAAAGCTATGTGAAGATCGCGGTTGGGAGCAGATTGGCTTGAGCTGGAACGGGGTGTCGTGGTAGCGTGAGCGAACGACAGGAGGCGGACACGATGATGCAAGGCACAAAGACGCTGGCTTCGGCTTTGGCGGTTACCGGACTCTGCGTCACGGCGCAGGCCCAGGTCTGGACCAATGCGGGCGGCAACGCCGGACGGAACGGCCAGACTCCGCAACGCGGCCCCGACAGCGCGACCACGATCTGGACCGGAGCACCCTCTTCGATCATCGCGTGGCAGCCGGTGACGGATGGCGCAACGGCGTACGCCGTGCGCCAGACAGGCTTCCCTCCCGAGCCGTCCTCCAATAGATCGCCGATCTTCGCGCTGGATGTGGCAACCGGGGCCCAGAAGTGGCGAGCTGACATCCCGTTCCTGACCGGTCAATGGACGACATGGGTCGCCGGCGTCAAGAACGGGCGCCTGTACGCTTCTCGAGCCGGAAATGGGGCGAGCGTCAATGCCAAGGTCTTCTGCCTCGACGCGTCGACGGGCGCGGAGCTCTGGCAGTCTGACGACACGGTGAACTCTGGCCCCTACGACGGCGTGGTCTTCGCCGACAACGGCGACCCCGTCATCGCCGACTTCAATCGGATCACGCGCCTCGATCACGCCACCGGCGACACGGTGTGGCGCGTGAATCGCGTGTGCTCGGTCTCCTCGTCGTGCGGCGGAGCGATCCGCGGCGACGCAATCTATGTCGCGGACGCTGTCGCGGGCGGGCACACGATCAAGAAGTTCAGCTTGGCAACCGGGGCTCTGCTCTATCAGGGGCCGGTGATGGCGGGGTTCACGCTGCAGAACACGCCTCTGGTCGCGCCGGACGGGACGATCTATCTCTCTCGCACGCAGAACAACGAGGCGGTGGATTTCTTTTACGCGTTCGAGGACACGGGGTCTGCGATCGTGCAGCTCTGGGCGACTCCCGCGCAGTGGACGACGTTCTCGGAGTTCGCGGTGCATCCGAGCGACGGCTCGGTGTACATGCTCGATCCCGGGCTGCTCGTCACACGCCGCGACGGCTCGACGGGCGCGATGATCGCGCAGGCGGAGGCGGCGATCATCAACGATCCGCCGAACACCACGATCCGCATGGCGGTGGACTCACTCGGGCGGCTCTATGTCAGCAACGGGGCGTTCACCAACGGACGCTTCTACTGCTACGACAGCGATCTGACCCTGCTCTGGTCGACGGCATTTCCATCGATCAATATCGGCGGCCCTTCGTTCGGAGAGGACGGCACGCTGATCGTGGCGGGAACGGGCACGAACATGAAGGCCTATCGCACCTCCTGTCCTTCGGACGTCAATGGCGACGGTGAGGTGGACGTCCTCGACTTCCTGGACTTCCTTGACTCGTTCGGGGCGTGCGACGGACAGCCCGGCCCATGCTCGGGATCGAGCGGCGTCGACGCGGACTACAACGGAGACACAACCGTGGATATCCTGGATTTCCTGGACTTCTTCGACGCGTTCGGGGGTGGGTGCTGAGCTTTCAATCGCGTTGCGTGTGCGCGGTCATCACCGCGTCGTTCCTCTCGTCTTTCGTTGCGCCGGCGCACGCACAGACCGTTGCGTCGCTCGTCGGCGACAATATCGTTCGGTTCGATGCCTCGGCCTCGGACGCGGCAGGTGCGCTGCCATCCATCGCGCTCGAATCGCCGCTGCCAACGCTCGGCCCCAAGCCGGTCGGGTTTCCGGTGACGCCGACTTTCTCGACACTCGGCGATGGGCGCCGGCGCGTAACGCTCGATGTGCCGCCCGGCGCTTCGATCTACGGCACTGGCTTCGTCGGCGGGCCTCTCGAGCGCACGGGACGCCGCACGATTCTGTGGAACACCGACGCCTATGGATGGAACGAGAACGCTGAGTCTCTCTACGAGGCGCATCCATGGGTGCTCGTTGTCCGAGCGGACGGAACCTCGTTCGGCGCGCTCCTCGACACCACCTACCGGACAGAGATCGACTGCTCCGGCCCGTCAACGGGCGAGATCATTGTGACATCGAGCGGCCCGAGCGTGCCCGTGTACGTGATCGAGCGGGGCTCGCCGCGCGATGTAGTGATCTCGCTGGCGGAGGTCACGGGCAAGCCGTTCATGCCTCCCTTGTGGGCGCTCGGGTACCACCAGTGTCGCTACTCCTACACGCCGGCGTCACGGGTGCTGGAGGTCGCCTCAGAGTTTCGCACGCGCCAGATCCCGGCCGACGTGATCTGGATGGACATCGACTACATGAACGGGTACCGGATGTTCACCTTCAATCCGGTGACATTCTCGAATCCTGCCGCGCTCGATGCCTCACTCGACGCGATCGACTTTCGCTCCGTCGCCATCGTTGATCCGCACATCAAGCGCGAAGCCGGATACTTCGTCTATGACCAGGGAACGGCCGGGAACCACTGGGTGAAGAACTCCAGCGGCGTTGGCGACTATGTCGGCCCCGTGTGGCCCGGCGACAGCGTGTTCGTGGACTTCACGCGCTCTTCGGCCCGCGCGTGGTGGGCGTCGCTCTACCCGTCCTTTCTCGCAACCGGGATCGACGGCGTCTGGAACGACATGAATGAGCCGGCGGTCTTCGTCGGCAGCAAGACGATGCCGGAGAACAACATCCATCGCGCCGATTCGGCGCTCGGTGGGAACGGCCCGCACGCGCGATACCACAACGTCTATGGCATGCAGATGGCACGCGCCACGCGCGAGGGGATGCTGCTCGCCCGTCCTACCCTGCGCCCGTTCGTGCTCACTCGCGCCAACTACATGGGCGGCCAGAGGTACGCCGCGACGTGGACCGGGGATAACTCGGCGGACTGGTCGCATGTGGACATGTCGATCTCAAACGTCCTGAACATCGGGCTGTCGGGCCAGCCGCACGTCGGGCCGGACATTGGCGGCTTCATCGGGGCGGGAAGTGCTCAGCAGTTCGCGCGCTGGATGGGCATCGGCGCGATGCTCCCCTTTGCACGCGGCCACACCGCCACGGGCAACATCGACAAAGAGCCATGGGCCTTCGGCGCGAGTGTTGAGCGCATCGCGCGACTCGCGCTCCAGCGCCGGTATCGGCTCCTGCCTCACATCTACACGCTGGCGCACGAGGCCCACGAGATCGGGCTGCCGATCGCCCGCCCGCTCTTCATGGCCGAGCCAACCAATGTCGCCCTCCGCACATGGGACGACGCCTTCATGCTCGGTGAAGGGGTGGTCGTTGCTGCGGCGACCTCGCAGGGCGCCACACCCGTTCGCCCGCCCATGACCACGCCGCTGTACCGCTTTGGCTTTGCACAAAGCGCGACTCCGGGCTCACCCAGCGACATCTGCGAACCGGAACTCCCCCACCTCTACCTCGTCGGCGGCAGCATCGTGCCGAGCGGGCCGATCATCCAGAGCACCAGAGATGGATACCTGTCCGAGGTGACGCTGCTTGTCGCGCTCGATACGGATGGCACCGCGAGCGGCACGCTGTACGAAGATGCCGGCGATGGCTTCGGCTACCAGAGCGGCGACCTTCTCAAGACCACGTACCAGGCTGTGCGCGGCGGCGACACCGTGACGGTCTCCGTCGCGACCGAGGAGGGCTCGCGGGCCCGCCCCACACGCACGCTGCGTGTGCGCCTGCTCCTCGCGGACGGCTTTGAGGTCGGAGCGAGCGGCGTGGATGGCTCCGAGATCGCATTGCAGATCGAACCACCCGATAGTCCGTTTGATTGTGGTGATGTGCCGCCGGTGGACCCGAGGGAGATCGACGGGCGCTACATCCCGCCGGCGTTCCGGTCGAGCGAGATCCGCGCGACGCAAACGCAGCCGACCTCGTTCGGTGACAACGTGAGTGAGCTCAACCGGTTCTTCGCTGTGCGCGAGCCGGGGGGCATCCGCATCGGGATCACGGGGAATCTCGCGCAAGACGGAACAGCACTCGCGCTCTTCCTTGACTCCACCGGAGGGGGCCAGGAGACCATCAACACTTCGAGCCTCGATCCGCCTCCCGGCGGGCTGCGCGATCTGACAGGAACGGTGATGGATGCGCCATTCGCGCCCGATCGCCTGCTTTTCATCAATACGTTCGGGGGAAGTATCTACGTCGATATGGCGACAATGACCGCGGGCGCAAGTGCAACCAAGACCTTTCTCGGTCGAGGCAGCGTCGGCTCAGGCGAAGGCTCGCTCAGCGATGGACAGGGAAACCAGGGCGTGCTGGTGGCAATGGACAACAGCAATGCAGCGGGCGTGACGGGATCATCCGCGTCCGGCGCGCCGAGCGCGACAACCGGATTTGAGTTTTTCGTTCCCGACGCCGTGCTCGACATCGGAACCAGCGGCTGCGGGCGCGTCCTCGCGCTGGCGACGCTGGTGACGGGCGACGATGGCCGGTGGGGCAATCAGATTCTGCCGGGGCTGCCGGGCGACTGGTCCACAACGACGCTCGGACGCGCTCCGAATCTGGCGGGCGTCGCGGAGCGACAGTATCTTTCGATCCCGCTCGGACCAACGGCGGACGTCAATGGGGATGGCGTCATCGACGTGCAGGACTTCTTGGACTTCCTCGACTCGTTCGGATCGTGCAGCGGCCTGCCGGGCCCGTGCGCCGGTGCGAGCGGTGCCGAGGCGGACACCAACGGGGACACCACCGTGGACATTCTCGACTTCCTCGACTTCCTCGAATCCTTCGGCAGTGGGTGCTGAGGGCCGATAACACGAGGATCTGCCGCGTCCCGACGACGGACATGAAGCGATACTCACTGGACGTACCGGAAGAAACTCCGGAAACTCATCACGCGGCCGCGCGCCCGGCGGGGTCGACGGGCTTTCTCCTTCCGGAAACCCCCTCGGGGGAGGTTCCGCCGGGAGTTTCGGTGCGAACTTCGGCTTGGGTTCCCGGTCGCGCTCGACGCGCCGCGTTGGGGGCATGGAGGGTTCGGTCATGTCGATTCGTCATGCGTCCTCGATCCGTTGTTTCCTGCCCGTCCTTCTGGGCTCGCTCACGGCACCCGCGATCGCACAGGACTCACGGGGTGTCCCGGTGCTGGATGCGGTCGGCTCCACGCCTGTGGTCGGCGGGGTGAGTCAGCTCCGGATCGTCGATCTGGTGACCGGCGCGACCGAGCCGTATATGTCGATTCCCGCCCCGCCCGGATTTGGCCGCCTCTTCGCGATAGCCACGCTCCCGGGCAACCGGCTCATCGTCAGCTTCTGGAAAGACCAGAACACCACGTCGAAGTATTTCGCCGTCGATCCGCTCACCGGCACGATCACGGCGATCCCGCTCGGCGCGCCGCTCACCAATCGATACACAGAAGGGCTGGAGTGGTCCCCCCGCCACAACGCGATCCTGATCACCTACGGCAACTACGGCACGTTCGCGACGACTTCGGTGGCGATCATGAACGAGAGCGGAACGATCCTCGGAAACGCCACGGCCACGCCCGCGCAGGGTGATCTTGACGAGATCGCCTCCGACGGCACGCGAGACCTGTTCTTCGATCTCAATCGCACTGCTTCGAATCGCGTCGTCCAACTCGCGACGCTCTTCCCGGCCCCGACGTTTGCGAACTTCGCGACGCCGCCCAGCACCGCGTCGTTCTGGGACGCCGCGATCCACCCGGTCACCGGCAAGATCTACTTCATTGGCGGCACCAACAACCGACTTGTCGAGCTCGTTGGCAACACTTATGTGAACGTGGTTGACTTTCAGGATGGGGTCCAGCTCGAGGGCTTCGCGATCGGCCCGCTCCCGCCGCGCATCCATACGCAGCCCTCGGAGACCGTTGCATGCGAGGGTGGTGCGGCGGTCCTCACCGTCGGCGATGCCGGCGGCTCGCCCCTCTACCGGTGGCGCCGACTCGTTTCGGGGCTCTGGGTTGATCTGGCGGACGGACCGACGGGGACCGGCTCCACGATCTCGGGATCGGGGACCGACTCGATAACGATCTCGAACTTCTCGGTGGCCGACGAGGCCGAGTACAGCGTGCGCCTGGTCGACCTTGTCACCGCGCCGCTCGGCATCGAGAGCGATGCGGCGCTGGTGCACATCTGCCCTTCGAACTACAACTGCGATGGCCTGGTCGACATCCTTGACTTTCTCGACTTCCTGCAGGATTTCGCGGACTGCGAGGGAGAGCCGGCTCCGTGCGGCGCCTTCGGCAACGCGGACCGGAACGGCGACACGGGCGTTGACATCCTGGACTTCCTGGACTTCCTCGACGCTTTCGGCAACGGGTGCTGAGCCTGGCAGAGCGCACGGGGGGGCGGCTTGATGGCGTGTGACGCCCCGGGCGGGGCCGATGGCGGCGCGATAGAGTGTCGCCATGGTGAGATCCTCTTTGTGGCTCTCGGTCGGCGTGGCGGCGTATGCCGCACTCGGTAGCGGGTGCGCTTCCAGCCACGCGACGTCGCGGGTCGTTGATGTTGAGCCGGGGAAGTACTCCGAGGCCTTCGACGCGGCGCGCGAGACGCTGCGCGACTACGACTTCACGCTCGATCGCGTAGACGCGCGGGCAGGGGTGATCACATCGGAACCGCGATTCAGCGTGGGACTGGCGAATCCGGCGGACCCGGTGCAGAGCACGCTCGGGCAGGAGTGGCGTGACCTGATGAACCAGCAGGACCGGCGGGTGCGGATCGTCTTCGCTCGCCCGGGGGCCGAGCCCGCGTTCGAGGCCGAGGCGTCTGCGGACGGCTCGGCAATCGCTGTGCCGCGTGACGGGGTGCTCGCCGACGGCTCGCGGATGGCGGGAATGGAAGAGGACCTGCGAACGGACGCGGGCCAACTGGTGATGCACGTGGACGTCGTGATCGATCGGATGCACCGCCCGGGTCGGCGCCTCGAGACCTCGTCGATTCGGCAGAGCACGACGTACCAGGATCCGGACCTCATCGCGCGCGGAATGCAGCCGACCTACGCCGTAGCCCGGCAGCGAGACGATGCGCTCGCGGCACGCCTCGCCGAGCGGATTCGCGAGCGGCTCGGTGGCGTGAAGTGACGCGGATGGATCCCACAAGGAAGCTCTGACATGAAGATCTCCGAGTCGATCACGATCGGAGCGGGCAGGGAGCGCGTTTTCGGCGTGTTCAGCGACATCCCAAACGCCGCGCAGCGGATCGAGGGGATCACACGCATCGAGATGCTCGGCGACGGGCCGGTCGGTACCGGCACCAAATGGCGTGAGACGCGCTTGATGTTCGGCAGGGAGCACACCGAGACGCTGGAGATCACCGAGTTCCGCGCTCCGGAGTTCTACGCGGTCGGCTCGGAGTCCTGCGGCACCTTCTATCGCTCCTCGTTCGAATTCAAGGAGACCGCGCCCGGCACCACCGAGGTCACCATGATGTTCGGCGGCACACCCCGCACGATCGTGGCGAGAATCATGGGCGCAACGCTCGCGCCGATGATGAAACGCACGATGCACAGGTGCCTGGCGTCGGACCTTGCCGCGCTCAAACGGATCTGCGAGGGCGCTTGAGCCGAGCGATGCTTAGAGCCCCTATCACAATGACGGCTTGAGTGTTCTGTAGCAGATGATGAGGCATCCGATGGAGAGGAACGCCTGATGGATGTCGGCGCGGCGTTCGTAGCGGATGCGCAGCCGCCGGAACTGGTGCAGCCACGCGATGGTCCGCTCGACCACCCAGCGTAGCACACCCAGTCCCCGGTCCTCATCCGTCCCGCGTCGCGGCAGCAGCGGCTCGATCCCCATGACGTTGAGCATCACCTCGCGGAAGTTCGAGTGGTACGCCTTGTCGGCCACCACCGCATCCGGACGACGCCGCGGCGCACCGACACGCCCCTTGATCGGCGGGATCGCGTCGATCAGGTCCAAGAGCGGCACGCCATCGGGCACGTTGGCAGCGGTGATCTGCGCGACCAGCGGCGTGCCGCGTGCATCGGTCACGATGTGGTGTTTCGAGCCGGGTTTCCTGCGGTCCGTGGGGTTCGGGCCGGTCAGCTCGCCCCCCCGACAGCGCGAACCGTTCCCGAGTCCACCGCGGCACGCGACCAGTCGATCCGTCCCGCGGCATTGAGCCTGGCGAGCAGGATCTCGTGGAGCTTCTGCCAGACGCCCTCGCGTTGCCACTCGGCGAGCCGACGCCAGCAGGTCATGCCGCTGCCGCAACCCATCTCCTTGGGAAGGTACTCCCAGGGGATGCCGGTGACGAGGACGAAGAGAATGCCGGTGAGGCACGCGCGGTCGGGCACTCTCTTGCGCCCCGGATGCTTGAACCTGCGCGGCTTGACAGGGATGACCGGCTCGATGATCTCCCACAACTCGTCTTCCAGGAGCGGCTTGGCCATGTCGTGCCTCCTTGCACGACGAACTCACCGCAATCCAGATGCCATTGTGTTAGGGGATCTTAGCAAAGAGTGCTCCACATCGATCGGGATTCAGCCACAGAAAATACCTAGCACGCTCCGCTGCCTCAACATCGTCGCCGTCAGAACTAGCGGGCTGAAGAATATCATCCCACGCTGTTCGCGTGAGCTGAAACGTCCGGACTCTCCTGCCAACTCGTTCGACACGCACGATTGCACAAAGATCGCTTGAATGATTGCTCACAAAGTGAGAAGAATGCGTGGAACACATGACCTGCATCACACCGGCACTCGCCAATTGACGCAAGGCGTTTGAGAGCGATTCTTGCTGAGACGGATGAAGAAATGCTTCTGGCTCCTCAAACAACAGTATCACAAGATCTGGTGAAAATGTTGTTCTTGCGACCTTCTTTCTCGGTTCGGTGTATGTGTCGCGTAGTGTTATCAAAGTAAATATGAACTGACGCTGAAAACCACTGCCAAAATCTTCCGCCGACAATTTATGGCTGGAGTCACATTCGCACACAGAGTAATTGCTAAGCGACTTAATCAACTCACCAGAATCGGGCGGCCGAACGTCGATCGAGAACTGGATGTCCCATCCACTCATCTCTCTGTTGATAGCGTCCTCAAGACCATTGATTGATCGACCCCCGGCTGTACTGTCAGCGCGAACGTCACGACCAAACTCATTAAATGCCTCGCCAAGCTTGCCATACGCGGATCCTGTTGCCACAATATCTTTCATAATCTCCGTCAGCAAATCCCTTAATGCCGATGGGCCTGACAGCTTGGCATGATCCTCGACACGGCTCACAGCCGGAACGTAAATAACCCTTCCAAGTTTTCCTTTTCCGACGTTACGTTCGCCGTAGAAAAAATCCGCATGGGTCAGGCCATCGCGAGTATGCGCGAACAATGCGCCAGCTCGCGACTTGCCATCGTGGGCCACAATTTCACTGTGGAGATACCTTCGTACGCGAAGCCGGTTTCCTTCGAGGACATACTCTTCCTTGGCGCATGTTGCCTCCTCGGATGTAAGCTCAAACTCAACCTCTACCCATGCCTCATCCCCATCTGCGTGTTCGTGGGGCCAGTCACGAGCCTTCTTGTACTTGAACGGTTCATGATCATAAAACGCGCATATGGCCGCCATGATTGTTGACTTGCCGGCATTGTTAGAAGGCCGTTGCGTAGATTGCGGCCGAGCGATGGGATAGCCTGCGAGTACCACCGTGGTTCGCCTCTGTGATTCCATCCGCTCTGGCTCAATTTGGAAACCTGATAGATCAATTCTTCAATGCTGCGTGCCTTCTGTGCAGCAACAGTCCAGCCGCGAGGGAGCTCAACTTGTGAGTCGCCCAAGTTGAGAGTGCGACTCACGGCCTCACTCCCAGCTCAAGCCCCTTGCTCTCGATCTCCTGCTTGATGCGTGAGACGAAGGCGTCGAGGGGCATGGCGCCGAGGTCCTTTTCGACGCCGCGGGCGCGGACGGAGACGGCGTTGTTCTCGGCATCACGCGGGCCGACGATCAGCAGGTACGGAATCTTCTCGTCCGCGGCGACCTTGATCTTGGCCTGCACGCGCTCGTTGGCGTCATCGATGGACGCGCGGACGCCCGCTGCGGTGAGTGCGGCGAGGACCTTGTGGGCGTAGTCGTTGGTTTTGTCGGAGATGGGGAGCACGCGGCACTGTTCGGGGCTGAGCCAGGTGGGGAACGCGCCCGCGAAGTGCTCGATGAGCACGCCGCAGAAACGCTCCATGGAGCCGAAGGGTGCGCGGTGGATGACGACGGGGCGGTGCTGGCGGTTGTCGGGCCCGATGTAGGAGAGGTCGAAGCGATAACCCATCTGGTAATCGACCTGGACGGTGCCGAGCTGCCACTCGCGGCCGATGACGTCTTTGACGACGAAGTCGATCTTGGGGCCGTAGAACGCGGCTTCGCCGGGCTCTGTGGTGAAGGCGACGCCGAGGGACTGGGCGGCGGCGAGGCACGCGGCCTCGGCCTTGTCCCATGATTCGTTGGAGCCGGTGTACTTGTTGGAGTCGGGGTCGCGGAGGCCGACGCGGACGCGGTACTCCTTCATGCCAAGGACGTTGAAGATCGTCTTGACGAGGGAGAGGCAGCCCTGGATCTCGGCAGGGATCTGGTCCTCGGTGCAGAAGAGGTGGGCGTCGTCCTGGGTAAACCCTCGCACGCGGGTGAGGCCGTTGAGCTCGCCCGACTGCTCCCAGCGGTAGACGGTGCCGAACTCGGCGAGGCGGACGGGCATGTCGCGATAGGAGTGAGGGGCGGAGCCGAAGATCTTGGCGTGGTGCGGGCAGTTCATGGGCTTCAGCATGAAGCCGTCGACGAGCTGGTCGTCGGGGAGGATGCGATCCTTGGCGATGATCTCTTTGCCGGCGCGTTCGTTGAGGCCGCGGGCGAGGCGCTCGGCGACGCCCTCGACGCGGCTCAGCATCTCGGCGCAGGTGCAGCCGGACTGTGAGAGTTCTTCGAGGGCGTTGCGCTCGACGATGGGGGCGAACTGCGAGTCCTTGTAGTAGGGGAAGTGGCCGGAGGTCTTGTAGAGCTCCAGCCTTCCAATGTGTGGAGTAAAGACCTCGGTGTAGCCCTGCTTGCGGAGCTCCGCTGCGATGAAGGTCTGGAGCTCCTTCCTGATCACGGAGCCCTTGGGGGTCCAGAGGATGAGGCCCTGGCCGACATCCTCATCGATGTGGAAGAGGCGGAGGGACTTTCCGATGGCGCGGTGGTCGCGCTTCTTGGCTTCTTCGAGGCGGTTCAGGTGCTCGTCGAGGTCCTTCTGCTTGAAGAAGGCGGTGCCATAGACGCGGATGAGGCGGTCGTTGTTCTCGTTGCCGCGCCAGTACGAGGAGGCGAGGGACATGACCTTCACGGCGCCGATGCGTCCGGTGCTGGGGACGTGCGGGCCTCGGCAGAGGTCTTCCCAGTTGTTGGCTGGTTCGCCGGTGGCGTAGAAGGAGAGGGTGCAATCGGCGAATCGCTCCTCGAGGCAGCGTTCGAGGCATTCGCGACAGGCGTCGGAGTTGGGGTCTTCGGCGCAGGCCTCATCGCAGCCACACTCGTGCGCGAGCATCTGTGCGAGGGCTTCGATGACCTTGCCGCTGTCGGAGCCGCCGATGCCGCTGCCGTGGCCTCCGGCGGCGCCGTTTCCGGATGCGGCGTTCATGGCCATGAGGATGGGGGTGATGGAGTGGTCGCCGCACGCGCAGGCCGCCAGGGCGTTCTCGACCTTGAAAGGGTTGCCCTCGGTGACGAGTCGTGCGAGGGCCTTGGGCGCGGGAAGGTCGTAGCGGGTGAAGGGGCGGTTCTCGGCGACGATGGCGCGGATGCGATCTTCGACCTTGGCGAAGTGGTCGGAGGAGATGGTGACACCGGGCGGGAGCCAGACGTCGTAGAAGAATCCGGTGTCGGTGGGTGGGCCGTAGGTGAGCTTGATCCTGGGGCTGATGACGTCGAGCAGGGCTTCGGCGAGGACGTGCGCAGCGGAGTGGCGGAGGAGGTAGAGGGCGTCGGGATCGGGGGTGGTCGCGCCGCCCGCGTCGCGCCGGGTCTCGGTGATGATGGAGAGGGAGCAGTCGGAGGAGATGAGGGTGGAGAGGTCGCTGAGCTCGCCATCGATCTTGCAGCCGACGGCGGCGAGCGCGAGGCGCGGCCCGATGGACTCGGCCACGGCGAGGGCGGTGACGGGCGCGTCGAAGGACTTGATGGAGCCGTCGGGGAGGGTGATGCGTGGCACGAGTGGGTTCCTTGAACGAGCAAGCCCGACCGATTGGCCGGGCTTGGTGGGGTCTATGAGCGGTCTCGCGCGTCCGGCGTCAGGCGCGAGTGTGCTTTGGGGCGGTGGTCGTGGTTCGAGACGCCGGAGCCATGGGCTAAAGGATACACCCCGGCGCGGCGGGCGGCGAACAGGGGTTTGGGGCAAGGCGCGGGGATTGTGGATGACCGGAATACCTGTGCCGGACATGTTGGGATCGGGGCGGGACGGGGAGGGGCGGAGTCGCTCGTCGTCCCTTCGACGTGGGGAAGTGACGCGATGTGTGAGTCCACTGTTGTTCACGGGAGCCATCGGCGTGACGCGAGCGACGCAATCACTCCGGGGGGCATCGCGATGGAGAGGTCACGAGTGTGAGCGAACGGGTGGACGCTCGGATCAGAGGCCCAATCGCAGCACCCTGGACCAGTTGCCCGACTCGAATCCGGTGATCTGGGCGTCGGTCCAGCCGAGCCGACGGAGAGCGTCGCTGATAAGCGGCATGTCTTCGTGTGTGTTCAGTCCGGCGGGGATCTCGTTGCGGGTGATGCCGCCGTCGAGATCGGAGCCGAGCCCGACGCCACGCCGGTGGCCCATGACGGAGCAGATGTGCTCGACGTGGGCGGCCGCTTCATCGATGGTGGGGCGGTCGGTGGGGTCGCCACGTGTCAGACCCGAGCGGATGAAGTTGCGGACGAGGTTGAGACCGATGACGCCTTCGCGGCGGCCGATCTCTTTGATGTGCTCGTCGCGGAGGTGGCGTTCGTTGGGCTTCGTGCCCTGCTCGCTGCCGCGTGCGGGCCATTCGAGGAGCGAGGAGCAGTTGGAGTGCGAGGCGATGATGAGCGCGTTGGTCATGCCGAAGAGATCATCCATCGCCTGCCAGGAGAGGTGCGATGCGTCGTGGACGACGCCGAGGGCGTCGATGGCTTTGACGAGTTCTCGCCCAGTGGGGGCGATGCCGGGCTGATCGGTCGGGCCTCGCTCCATGTTGCCGGCGGTGTAGCGTGAGCCACGCCCCCAAGCCATGCCGATGGCTGAGACTCCCCGCTCGACCCACCAAGAGAGTTCATGGGGGGCGCGGATGGGGTCGGCGCACTCCATGAGGATGCCGAGCTTGATCGGAGCGCCGTTGGGCGCGGGGAGTCTCATCGGGGCCATCCCGGGCTCGTTGCGCCTGGGTCGCATGTCCACGAGTTCGATGATGCCGGAACGGTGCCAGGCGTGGTAACGGTCGAGCTGGGCGACGCCCCGACGATGGGCGGCCTCGGCATCCGGGGCGGGGTATCCGACCTGGTCCGTGCCGTTGGCTTCTGTGAAGATGGTGCCGAGGCAGGCGCGGACACCTCCTGAAACCATGGTGGGCCAGGAGAGCGAGGCGGGCTGGAAGGGGCCGCCGCCTTCCAAGGGTGGTCTTGCGAGGTCGCGTCCGCACTCGGCGAGGCAGGCGAGATCCAGGTGCGCGTCGAACCAGTGTGGCATGAGCGGATGTTACGGGGTCGGGCCGTGCGGGCGTGTGGAGAGGCGGCCCGCGGAGTTTGTATACTGTCGGCATGAGCAGCCGCCACGTTGACGATCCGAAGATCAGTTGCCCGCACGACGGGCAAGTCATGGAGAAGATCTGCCTGCAGGGGAATCTGTATGTGGATCGATGTGCCGCGTGCGGGAGCATGTGGTTCGATGCCCACGAGATGGAGCGCGTGGTAAAGATCGATGGTGCGGTCGACGTCGTCGATCGCAAGGTCGATACCCCCGGGCGCCAGACGTGGGTGCCGGGCGATATCTGCTGCCCGCGCGACAAGTCGCCCCTGATCCATGTGATGGACCCGCAGCAGCAGCACGTGGAGATGCACACCTGCGGCAAGTGCAGCGGGATCCTGCTCGACCGGGGCGAGTTGCAGGACCTCGCCGAGTTCACGATCAAGGAGCGCGTGATCCACATCTTCCGCAAGATCGCCAAGAAGTAAGTGGCGGATCGGTGCGGTCAGGCGGCGATGATCGGCACGCCGGCGGGGATGATGATCTCGGCCTCAGATTTGGTTCGGACCTCGTCGGCGGTGACGCCGGGCGCGAGTTCCTTGAGCACGAACCGATGCTTTGCGTGGTCCATCTCCAGCACGCAGAGATCGGTGATGATCATGTCGATGCAGCGCTGGCCCGTGAGGGGGAGCGAGCACTTCTTGACCAGCTTGGCTGTTCCGTCCTTGGCGTTGTGGTCCATGGTGACGACGACGCGCTTGACACCCGCGACGAGGTCCATCGCTCCGCCCATGCCCTTGACCATCTTGCCGGGGATCATCCAGTTGGCGATGTCGCCCTCTTCGGAGACCTGCATCGCGCCGAGGATGCACATGTCGATGTGGCCTCCACGGATCATGGCGAAGGAGTCGGCGGAGGCGAAGTAGGACGCGCCGAGGCGCGCCGTGATGGTCTGTTTGCCGGCGTTGATGAGGTCGGCGTCGACGTCGGAATCGGTTGGGAAGGGTCCGATGCCGAGCAGGCCGTTCTCCGATTGGAGCCAGACGTCCATGCCGTGCGGGATGTGATTGGCGACGAGCGTGGGCATCCCGATGCCAAGGTTGACGATGTAGCCGTCTCGGAGTTCCTTGGAGGCGCGGATGGTGATCTGGTCGCGTGTCAGGGGCATGGGTCGCTCTCCACAGTTCCGACTCGTCAGGGGATCGGGTGATCAGGTCTGAGACTCTTCAAGGGTAGTCGCGGGCGGGACGCCATGGGTCCGGGGATCAGGTTGCCAAGCCGGCCAGCGCCTCGAGGTTTGGAACCTCCAGATGCGGCTTGACGACCGGGTCAACGGGAAGGGTTGCGCCCCAGCGGCCGCGCTGGCGGTTGACCCAGACGGTCGTGTATCCGAGCGCGCGCGCAACTCTGATGTCGTGGTAGAGCGACTGGGCGATGTGCAGGATGCGAGATCTGTCAACTCCGAGAACGATCGGGGCTCGCTCGAAGTGGCCGGGCGATGGCTTGTACGACCGGACATCTTCCGCCGTCACGAGCCCATCGAGATCGACCCCGAGCTTCGGGCGCGAGCCCTCGAAGAGATCGCGATCGATGTTCGAGCAGACACAGAGCTTGAAGCGGGACTTGAGCCGGCGCATCGCGGGCGCGGTGTCGTCGAACGCGGGCCAGTCTTTGATGGAGCGCGAGAGGGCGTCCTCCTCACCGGATCGGATCTCGAAGCCGAGCGTGCTCGACATGTCGCGGAGGGCGAGTCGCTGGACTGCTTTGTAGGGCTTGAACGGCGCGGCGTCGGAAGTCGCTTCGTGCGCCGATTCGTGCATGGCGTAGTCGCTGAGGATCGCGTCATCGCTCGGCGGGTTGGCGCAGCGCTGCGCGAAGGGTCTGAGGGCCGCGAGCAGGCCGCGCTCCCAATCGATCAACGTCCCGTAACAGTCGAAGGTGATCGCTTCAAACTTGGAGAAATCGATTGGCATGATGGCTCCCATGACGCGTCCCGCATCAACGGTGCGGTGCGAGCGTGCAGGATCATTGCCTGTTCGGGTTGGTCGGAGGAGCGGGGTGTGGTAGAGTGGGGGCGTGTTCGTTGCGGGCCGCTCCTGACCGGGGCCGCGGTTCGCGACAAGATCCGGCCCCGGCACGGGAGTCCGATGCATGGAAACGCCAACGGATCTCATGTTTGCCGCCTCGGGTCGCGTTGTGAACGCTCTGGATCGCTTCACGGGGCGGCCGGTGTGGCGGATCAAACTGCCTCGCATGTTCGGTGGCTCGATCGTCACGATCATGGCCTCGGGCAACGAGGTGTTCATCGGGCGTGGCGGGTACGTGTACTGCCTCGATCGATTCACCGGCGGCGTGCTGTGGGAGCGCGGTGTGGGGTCCTCGGGCGGGCTCGTGATGATGGCGGTGGATCACGCGGATGCTGCGGACGGCGCGGCGCAGGCAGCGATGGCGGCGCAGGTGGCGGCGGCATCTGGCGCGGCGGCGGTCGCAGCATCAACAGCGGCGATGGCGGCGGCGAGCTGAGTCGGTTGGCTACTGGTGACCTGCCTGCTCGCGTGCCGCTCGCTCCTGGCGGAGCGTCTGGGCGTATGCGCCGGCCTGTTGCGCGAGGCGATGTCGATTCCGGGCTCGCCGGATCGCGCCGATGATTCCGGCGCCGATGCCGAAGAGGAAAAGCACTGCGCCCGAGAGCGCGATGGGCCGGTGGACGCCGGGAGATAATGCGATCTGGAGCGCAAGTTCCAGCCCACCGGCGGGCGTCGAGTCGGGCTCCGGGCCGGAGAGATCGGCCATGCGTTCGCCAACGGCGACATAGGTGCGTGCGGCGACGATCGCGACCGCACCGACGATGAGCGTGAGCCCGAGAAAGATGGCCGAGAGCACGCCGAGGAAGGTTAGCGTGGTGGCGCGAGCGCCCGACGCGACGAGCTCGTTCGGGCGTATGGATGCGTCGGCCATCGCTGTTACCTTTGGCGGATCGGATGGCGGGCCGGTCGGAGGAGCGGCGTGGGCGGGATCACGCCTTGCGGACTGTGCGTTGCTCGATTCGCTTCTCGGATTCGGTGCGGACGATGCGATCGATGTAGTTGCCGGGCGTGTGGACCTGGTCTGGGTCGATGCCGCCGACGGGGACGATGTCCTCGACTTCCGCGATGACGAATGAAGCGGCACCGGCCATCATGGCGTTGAAGTTGCGTGCGGTCTTGCGGTAGACGAGGTTGCCGAAGTGATCGGCCTTGTAGGCCTTGACCAGTGAGAGGTCGGCGAAGAGGCCGGTCTCCATGATGTAGGGGCGCTTCTGGGCGTTCGGGGCGCGGACCGCGCCCTTGACGTCGCGGTTCATGGCGCGGGAGTCCTCGGAGGGGCGGTAGAACTCGCGCTGCTCTTTGCCCTCGGCGACGGGTGTGCCGACGCCGGTGGCCGTGAAGAAGGCGGGGATGCCCGCGCCGCCGGCGCGGATGCGCTCGGCGAGGGTGCCCTGGGGGTTGAACTCGACCTCGAGCTCGCCGCTGATGAACTGCTGCTCGAAGGTGGCGTTCTCGCCGACATAGGAGGAGACCATCTTTTTGATCTGGCGGGTCTGGAGGAGGAGGCCGAGGCCAAAGTCGTCGACGCCGGCGTTATTGGAGATGCAGGTGAGGCCCGAGACGCCGGTGTCGCGGAGGGCGACGATGAGCTTCTCGGGGATACCGCAGAGGCCGAAGCCGCCGACCATGACGGTCATGCCGTCGCGGATGACGCCGCGGCCTTTGAGGTCGGCCATGGTTTCGTCGGGCGTTGCGAAGACTTTCTGGACCATGGGGGACTCCTCGTCTCGAATTCGTTGCTCAGAAGAAGATAGGCGGGCGGTCGCCGTGGCTCACGCCCGGAAGATCGCGCCGAGCTTCTTGCCCAGGAGCATGGATGCGCCGAGGAGGGTTGTCGTGAGGAGTGCCATGCCCCAGACACCCATCGCGCTGGCGACGTACGGGCCGTCGCCGAGGCGTTCGGTGAAGGCGACGATGGCCTTGGTGAAGGGGTAGTGCTTCTGCTGCTGGGCGAGGATGAGGGAGTCGGAGACCTCGAGCATGGAAAAGGAGAAGACGAGGATGCCGCCCGCGATGAGGTTGGCCATGATGAGTGGCAGGATGACCTTGCGGACGGCGGTGACGCGCGACGCGCCGAGGTTGACCGCGGCCTCTTCGAGCTCGCCGGAGGTCTGCTGGAGCCCGGCGACGGTGGAGCGGACGACGTATGGAAGGCGGCGGATGGCGTAGGCGATGACAAGGAGGGGGAACGGATTGGGATCGATGCCGAGGACGGCGAGGTCGAGCCATGTGCCGTCGAGGGGCGCGCTGGAGATCGAGGCGACCCAGGTGTCGGGGAGGAGGACGGAGAGGAAGCGTTCAAGGCCGCCCGGGAGTCGGCCATCGAAGGGCCAGCGCAGGGTCATGGCGACATAGCCGAAGGCCATGACGAGGCCGGGGACGGCGATCGGGAGCATGCAGAGGGCGTCGAGCGCGCCGCGGCCTTTGGCCTTGGTGCGGACGATGACGTACGCGATAAGCACGCCGAGGACGAGGTTCACGCCCATGGCGAGCGTGGCGAGCATGAGACTGTTGGTGATGCCTGTGGAGGCGGTGTCGTAGGTGAGGGCGTGGACGTAGTTGTCGCCGGTGAACGCGCTGGGCAGGACGCTGCGATACCACTGGCCGGGGCTGGTGATGGAGGTGAGGATCACGCCGATGTGGGGCATGACGGCCAGGAGCGTGACGCACAGGAATGCGCCGGTCGCGGCGTACCCCGCGAGGCCGGTGAGGGGCTTCTCGGATGAGGCGCGCGAGGCCTTGGCGTACATCGCGTGGGCCTTGCCCCCGAAAAGGAGCTTGCCGATCGAGTACATGAGCACAGCGGTGGTGAGGAGGACAAGCGTGAGCGCATAGGGGCGGGGCGAGGCGTTCTCGACCTCTTTGAGCCCGTAGAAGATGCGGACGGGCGTCACGCGATCGAAGTCGAACATCAGGGGCGTGCCGAGTTCGGTGAAGCTCCAGATGAGGACGATGGTCGCGCCCGCAAAGATGCCGGGGCGGACGAGGGGGAGGACGATGCGGAAGAGCCGGTGCCACGGGCCCGCGCCGAGATTCTCCGCGGCCTCGTCGAGGGCGGGATCGAGGTTGGCGAGCGCCGCGGTCGCGTTGAGATAGATGATGGGGAAGAGGTAGAGCGCCTGCACCACCATGATTCCGAACATCTTCCCATCACCAAGGATGTCCCAGTCAGTGCCGAGGAGCGCGTTGAGCGAACCCTGGCGGCCGAGAAGCGCCTTCACGCCGATCGCGCCGACGAACGGAGGCATGATCATGGGGACAAGGACGGTGGCGTTGAAGACGCTCTTGAACGGGAAGCGGTAGCGAGCGGAGAGAACCGCGAGGGGGAGCGCGATGCAGGTTGCGAGCGATGTGGTGCCGAGCGCGATCTTGAGAGAGTTGAAGAGGGCTCGCCGCTCGTTGGAATCTCGAAAGACATCCTGGATGTGGCGGATGGTCCAGCCGTCGGGTCCGGAGAGGCCGCCCTGGACGGTGAGCGCGATCGGATAGAGCAGAAAGGCCCCGAGCACCAGAAAGACCGAGACCATGACCCCGTACTGGCCGAGGAATCGGGCCAGCCGCTTGCTGATCGGGATTCTTTCGCCTTTGCTGGCATCCTGAAGGGTGGACATGGGGGGATCAGTTTAGTGGCGGGGCGTCGGGCCGGGGGTCTCCGGCGCGGCTTCCCGATCCTTTCTTTATACGGGGCGCATCGAGAGGAAACAGACCACCCCAAAGTGGCGGCTGGCTCAGGCCGGGGGAATGAGCGTGGCTGGCCCGAGCGTCTGGATGGTGACCGTGCCCCGCCGACGCCTCTGCAGGTATGTATTGACGCCATCGAGCGTTACGCGATCGATCTCGGCGGCGATCTCAGACAGCGTGCGGGCCCGGCCGCGCCTGTAGAGGTCGCCGACGATGGTCGCGGCGCGGGCTCCGGTGGATTCGCCCGAGAAGATGACGCCGGACTTCATCCCGACGATGGCGCGACGGAACTCGTCGGGGGTGACTGCGCCTTCCGGCGTCGTGATGCGGTTCATCTCGGCGTCGAGCACGTTGAGTGATTCCTGGGCGCGCTCGGGTGTCGTGCCGACATAGGCGACGACGGTGCCGTGGCGCTTGTCCGCTCCGTAGGAAGCAGAGACCGAGTAGCAGAGCCCGCGCTTCTCGCGCACCTCGGTGAAGAGTCGACCGGACATCCCTCCGGAGAGAACGTTCGAGACGACGCGCTCGGGGATCGAGTCGGGATCGGGATCGGCTGGGCCGTCGGCGAGGATGAGAATCTGCACCTGTGTCGAATCGTCCGGCTCGTGCATGTAGCCGCGCGTCGGCGTCGGTCCAAGCTTCGGCTCGTCGCGCGAACCGGCCCAGCCGTCGAGCAGGCGCTCGAGCGCGTCGATCGTCCGATCGACATCGATAGCGCCGGCGATGCCGAGCATGGACCCTCTCGGCACGGCGCGAGTCGCCCAGTGGTTGACCACGTCGTCTTGCGTGATCGCACCCAGACCCTCGGGCGTGCCGAGCATGCTCCTGTCCAGAGGCGTCGGTTGATGGCGAGATCTGGCCAGCAGCGACGCGCGCTCCTGCGGCTCGTCCTTGAGCGCCTCGATCGCCATCAGCGCGAGGTCGCGAGCGGGCTCGAGGGAGTCTGGATCGAAGCGAGGGCGGCGGGCCATGTCCGTGATCAGCGGCAGCCCGTCGATGAGACGATCACCCAGCAAAGTGGCCGAAATCCGCATGAAAAGCGGGCCTGAATCGGCGGTGCGGGACATGCCGATGGCGTCGCAGGCGTCGGCGTGGGCGCGGGAATCGAGCGTGCCGGCGCCGCGGAGGAGGAGCTCGGCCCAGACCGCCGAGAGGCCGAGGCGATCGACGGGGTCGTGTCCAGCGCCGGCGGGTACAAGCCACGTCAGCGCGCAGGACCGAACGCCGGACATCGGTTCGATGACGACCGGCATGCCGCACGAGAGCGTCCGCGTCACAATGCTTCCCATGGAAACTCCTTTGGATCGCGGTGAGTCTAGAGGCGGCGCGGGATCGGAGCGAGGCGTCGCGCGAACGCTGAGAGGCCGAAGCGCGCCGGGTCATCGGAAGTGATGCCGTGCGCGTCGGGGAGCGAGACCGGTCGCGCATCGGCGACCGGCGCGGCGCGTTCCGGGTTCGATCGAGCGCGACCACGATCTCCACAATTGCAAACCCGACTTGACAAGGCCCCACCAACATCGCGAGGATGTGCGCATCGACGGGAGACACGCGCGTGCGAGTCGTCGTCGAGATCGAACGCGACGGAGCGTTCGAGGACTCTGGAGAGTCGGACTCACCACTCGCTCAAGGACGGCGGCCGGTGTGTCCGATACAGAGACCGAATGGTCCGTCAAGCGCGCGGCGCTCCGAAGCGCGCAACATCTTTCGGTGATCGGAACGAACCGAGGAGATCGCATCATGGCTAAGAAGAAAGCAAAGAAGGCAGTGAAGAAGTCTGGCAAGAAGAAGGCCAAGAAGAAGGCGACCAAGAAGGCCGCCAAGAAGTAATCCGTCCAGTCTGAGAACAGGCCCGAAGGACTCGGGCCACAAACGTTTTTCTCTCATTTTTGTGTCGGGCCGTGTGGCCCGATCTCATCGGAGCGCCGCTGATTGGAAGGCCGGGGAAACCCGGCCTTCCTCCTTTTTCCGGTGATCGGGTGCCTCCGGGCTCCCCAAACCGGTTCGGATGTGCGACAATCCCGGCGTGCCACCGATACCCACGCATCCCGAAGCCCACCTCGTCGTGACCGTGCTCCGATCGCATCGGACCGGGGTCCTCCTTACTTCCGAGGTGCGACCGTGCCCAACGGTCATCGATCCGATCGGGGGCGTGCTGATCGTCCCGATGGCGGAGCACGAGCTCGAGCTTGAGAGCGCGACCCTGTTCGTGCCGGACGAGTCGGCCGACTCGCTGCAGATCCTGGCTCTGCCCATCGCCTCGGTCCCGGCGACCGACACCGACTCCGATCGCTTCCGCGCGGCACACGGAACACCCGAGCCGGTCGGTCTCTATCGCTTGAAGATCGACGGGGCTCGCCTCGGCTCCAGCGTCATCGACGGTCCGGACATCGACCTGCGAGATCCCTTTGCGACCGAGTCCGCTTCGCTCCGGCGCGCCCTCAACGCCGATCGCAAGGTGCTCGGACGCGCGTGCGGTTTCTTGAATCTCAATCTCGGGTTGCGCGACGGGGACACCCCGGTCGCGCTCTCGGTCGATCCGGAGGGGATCGATCTGAAGGGGCCGACCGGGATCGCGCGGTACAAGTTCCAGCGTGCCGCCCGCTCGCCGGAGGAGCTCCGCTCTTTCGCCGGGATGCTGCTCCCATTCGATCCTGAGCAGACCCAGGTCTGACCAAGCACGCCATGGTCCACTCCGAATCGCTTTCCCGAGCGTCTTCATCCGTGCCGAAGTCCGGCCTGGGCCCTCTCCTTCGCGAGGCGCATTGCCATCTGCACGCTCACGGCCAGGCGGCTGCGATGGTCGCTCTCGACCAGTGCCGCTCGCTTGATGAGTGTCTCGATCGACTCGCACGAGCGGCATCGAGCGAGGGTGATCCGGGCTGGCTGCTTGCTCGGGCCGTTCGTCCCGAGTCCTGGCCGGAACACCGCTGGCCGACGCTCGCCGAGCTTGATCGAGTGTGCCCGGATCGGCCGCTGGCGATCTGGTGCTTTGATCATCACGCCCTCGGTGCGAACTCGCGGGCCCTGTCAATTGCGCAGATCGGCGCGGAGACGCCGGACCCGGCGGGGGGTGTGATCGAGCGCGATCGTGAGGGTCACCTAACCGGCCTACTCCTCGAATCGGCCACTCGACTTGTTTGGTCGTGTGTTCCCGAACCGACCGACGGCCAGCGACGCGAGCACGTGCGGCTCGCGCTGGCGGACCTCTCTGCCAAGGGGTTCGTCGAGGTTCACGACATGCTGAGCCACGAATGGCTCGGTCCTGTTCTGGCCGACCTTCGAAGAAGCGGCGACCTCAGGTGCGCGGTATGGCTCTACCCGTTGGTCGAATCGCTGCCCAGGATCGCCTCGGAGCGATCAAAGTGGGAGTCCGACGAGGTGATGCTCGCCGGAGGCAAGGTCTTCACGGATGGGACCATCAACAGCCGCACGGCCTCGGTGCTCCTGCCGTACGCCGATCCGATCCCGTCCCACCCACGGGGCACCGCGCTGATGACCGTCGATGAGATCGCGGATGCCGTCCGTGTCTGCCAGGTCCACGGGCTGCACCTCGCGGCCCATGCCATCGGCGATGCGGCGGTCCGCGCCTGCCTCGATGCGGCGGAGCAGACGGCAACTCAAGGACGGGTCTGGCTTCGCATCGAGCACGCGGAACTGATCGATGGGGCCGACGTTCCGCGGTTCGCCAAACTCGGCGTGGTTGCGAGTGTGCAGCCGTGCCACCTGCTCGCGGACATTGAGGCGCTGCACCGGCTGCTTCCGCACCGGCTCGAGCGCGTTCTGCCCCTTCGGGAGTTGGTGGATGCCGGCTGCCGCCCGGGAGAACTGCTCTGGTTCGGCTCGGACACGCCGATCGTGAGGCCGGATGCGGAGGACAGCGTCCAGGCAGCGGTGCATCGGCGTCGGGTCGGGATGGATGCGACCGAGGCGATCGCGCCGGGTCAGGCACTGACCGAGGCGGAGGCGATGGCATGCTTTGCGCCCACGCGGACACGCTGAGAGCGGCACCGGCACCGGCACCGGCATCGCATCGTCTCGGTCGGCGGATCAGCCGAAGATCGCCCAGAGCAGGATGACGAATCCGATGAGTCCCGCGACGAGGGCCCAGCCCATCAGCTGTGCCTTGAGCCGTTCCACGGGGGAGACCCATCTTCGCTCACCCGCGGCGCGAGTTGCCTCGCGATTGCTTGTCTGTGCATCGCTCTGGGCCAGCGCGGCACCCATCCGCGAGTACGGGTCGCCGGTGCGACCGCTGTACTTCTTGTACATCATCGGGTCGATTGCCATGGAGAGCCCCTCGCTGGGCAGTGGCTCAGAGCACCATCATGAAGAGGACAATCAGGGCAAGGATCGAGGTGATGATGCTGAACCACCATTGGACCTTCAGCCCGAACACCGCGCCTTCCCCTCCCGAGTCGCCCCTTGATGAGAGCTTTTGGGATCGCGCACTCGACTTGGCAAGCGCTTCACCCATTTTCGAGTGAGGATCCCCGGAACGGCCGCTGTACTTCTTGTACATCATCGGGTCGATAGCCATCGTGAACCTCCCGCAGGGCGCATTTGCCCGGCCCGGTCAAGATACAAACAGAGCTGGCGAGCTTGCAAGTCCCCGCAACTGCATTTCACGGTGGCATTTCGTCACGCTGGGATGGGATAGACGCATCGGGAGCGCGCCCCGATCGCCTCCGCCCCGACCGCTCGTCGAAGGGGTTCGCGCCGGCCGCCCCGCTCGGTCCCGATCGGTTCCGGCTCGTACAATTCCCGGATCACCGGTCACATGCACGCCCTCCACGGATCGGAGTCCATGCCATGCGTTCAGACATCCGCTACAACAACATCATCGACTCCGACGAGGCTGTGATCGCGCAGGCGAACGCCGACGCCGCGGCGACGCTGCCGGCGGAACAGATCGATGCCGATGGGTTCTACATCACCCAGCACTACCACCTGTATACGCGCGAGAACCACGAGGTCTGGCGTGATCTCTTCGAGCGTCGCTGGACCGTGCTGGAGCAGCAGGTCTCGAGACAGTTCATCGAGGGGATGAAGATCCTCCGGCTCACGGGGGATCGGATCCCGCTCTTGGACGATCTCACGGTCGATCGCGACATCACGATCGCGGGTGGCAAGATCGTTCCCAAAGGCACGAAGCTGGACGGGATCAACAAGTTCCTTCGGGCGCAGTCGAGTTGGGCGTCCTATGGCGTGCCGGGGTACCTGCCCGCCAAGAGCTTTTTCGCGTGCCTGGCGCAACGCGAGTTTCCGACGACCGTGCTCATCCGGCCTCGCGAAACCATGGACTACCTGCCCGAGCCGGACATCTTCCATGATGTTTTCGGGCACGTGCCGCTCCACGCGTTGCGGGTCTTCGCCGACTTCCTGCAGACCTATGGCAAGGCAGCGCTGCTGTGCGACGACGAGCAGTCGGTGAAGGAACTCGGACGCCTCTTCTGGTTCACGGTCGAGTTCGGACTGATCCGGGAGGACGGCGAGGTCAAGGTGTACGGCAGCGGCCTCGTCTCCAGCCACTCAGAGAGCGAGTACGCCCTCAAGGGTGCGTGGGAGCAGAAGGGGCAGAGCGCTCCGGATTGCAAGGAGCGGCCCGTCGCGGAGTGGCGGCCGTTCGACATGCGCCGGATCTGCAACACCGACTTTGAAATCCATCACTTCCAGCCGATCTACTACGTGCTGGAGTCATTCGAGCAGCTCCGCGATGCCATGAACGAGTATGCGGAACAGGTTCTCGCGAAGCGTGCTGAGCAGCAGATGGCCAGCGCAAGGTAACTGGAGAGGCCAACGGGGCGCGGCCCGGCTCTGCCGATCTTCCCCGAGCCGAGGGTCAGAACAGATTTTGCTGGTTCTTGACTTCGCGCGGTCGGGTCGAGAGTTCGTCGAGCTGCCGGCGCATGTCATCCACAGACTGGAACTGGTGGTACTCGCTCGCAAAGCGGAGGAAGGCGACCTCGTCGACATCGAGGAGCTTGCGCATGACGCGCTCGCCAATGACACGCGACGGGGCCTCACGCTCGAAGTCGCGGACGAGTTCCTCTTCAACCTCTTCGGCGATCTTGGCCTTGACCTCTTCGGGGATCGCGCGCTTGCCGCACGCCGCGATCACGCCCTTGAGGATGTTCTGCCGGTCGAAGGGGACGTGGGTGCCGTCGCGCTTGACCACGATCAGACGGGAGGTCTGCTCGACGCGCTCGTAGGTCGTGAATCGCTTGCTGCAGTGGACGCACTCACGCCGCCGGCGGATGACACGACCGCCATCGCTCGCGCGGCTGTCGATCACCTTGTCGTTGTCGACCTCGCAGAAGGGGCAGATCACGCCGAGACTATACCAGACTCGGGGAACGCATCATTCGCGGGCCCTGCTGGGGGGAGTCGCCTCGATCGGACCCTCTCGGGTGACGCTGTCCCCGCCCATCTGCCGGGCGAGGCGGACGAATCCGATCGAGCCCGCGATGGCGAATCCGAGGCAGACGAGGAAAACCCAGCTCCCGCCCCCAACGCCGAGCCGGGCCTTGAAGGCCTCGTACATCCAGACCGCCGCGAACGGGCCGATGATGCCGCGCACGCCGGTCAGCGTGACGTGGACACCCATGTACTGAGCGACCTTGTGGGCCGGCGCGAAGTCCAGATGCCCGAGGTTCCACGCAAGCACGCCGCCCCCGAAGGCGATGCCCTCGATCAGCACGCCAGCGACCACGAGAGGCCAGAAATGGAGCCGGAACGCGACAACGAGGCAGAGCGTCGCCGCCACGAAGAACCACGCGTGGATTGAGCGAAACTTCACCACGTGGCCCTTGTCGAGCAGGCGCGCCCAGAACGGAATCGCCAGCGGCATCATCGCCTGAGGGAGCGTCGCCATGACAAGGATGCCCGCGGCGTACCCGCCCCCGAACTCCTCACGTACCGCGATCACGAGCGGCGCGTCGACCATGAGGTTGCCGATTCCGAGCAGGAACATGCAGAGCATGAACCACGCGTACTTGCGGTCGGTGATGAGGACCTGCACCACGCTCATGGGGTTGAAGCTGGGGCGGTCCTTGCCGATATCGAGCATCTCGACGCGCTTGAACGCGACGCGCCCGCGCACACGCACGCGCGACCACATCCAGATCCCGCCCGCGCCGATCATGGCGCCGAGGGGGAGCAGCACGTGTCGGGCGTCGGGGTTCCACTCCATCATCGCGCCGAGGCCGAGGCCCAGAACGGCAATGATCGAGACCTGGACGGTGGAGAGTTTGCCTGTGACGCGTCCCCGTGCGGCACGCGGGTAGTTGCGCCCCCAGACGGTGGAACGCATGGTGAGGAACCCGGCCCAGCAGACGCGCGAGAGCACGGTCGCCACGGCCGTCAGGTAGAGCCCCATCGCGCTCCGCGGCATGAGCCCGATCAAGACGACGAGCAGGGCCATCGTCGAGAGGGCCGCGGTCAGGAACCGGATCTTGTCGCGCCCATGGCTGGCGCGAACCCAGATGAAACTTGTGATGTTTGCGAAGGCGGGAGCCGCGGTGACGATCGCGACGATGTAGTTCAGGAGAACCGGCTCGACCACGCCCTCGAAGCCGGTGCGCACGAGCACGCCGGCGATGCCCCCCTCGACCGGCGCGAGAATGAACGGCAGCATCGACGTCGCCGTGATCTCTTTGATGTAGTTGGCCCGCGCCATGCGCGGCATGTTCTTCGGGTGGAACGAGCCCCCGGCCTGGGCCGCTCCGCGGATCACCGGGCCGGCGATGCGGCTGATCAGATCGCCACCCCCCGACGCAACGACGCCTTCCGGCGAAGTCTCCTTCTGGCTCGGTCCCTGAGCATCCATGCCGGTGTCGGTCACGTGCGAGTGTTGACTGGCTGTGGGCACCGGACAAGGAGAGGCGAAAGATCGCCTGCGGCGGATTCGCCATGTCCGCTACCCTCTTCTCCGCATGTCACACACCACGCACGCTTCTACCCCCGAATACATCCTCGGAACCGACGCCGCGGAGCTGTGGCGGCTTGGTTTCCAGCACCGGCTCTGGTCCGCCGCGGCACACGAGGCATGGGCCAAGGCGCGGATCGCGCCGGGGCAGTCGATTCTGGATGTCGGGTGTGGCCCCGGCTACGCGACATTCGATCTGGCACATATCGCCGGCCCGGCCGGACGCGTGGTGGGGGTGGATGAGTCCGTGCCCTTCATCTCGCACCTGAACTCGTCGGCAGAGTCGCGTCCCGCGCCGACGGTAAGGGCATATGTAGGCGATGTGCAGCAGATCGCCGACGTGCTCGCCCGCAACGCTGGGACCGGGGAGGCAAGCCCGCTCGGCTCATTCGATATGGCGTACGCTCGTTGGGTGCTCTGCTTCGTGAAGGATCCAGAGGCCGTGGTCCGCGACGTGACGAAACTGCTGAAACCCGGCGGCCGATTCGTTGTGCAGGACTACTTCGACTATGAGCGGATGACCCTCGCCCCAAAGCGTGCCCCGTTCTCCAAGATCATCGATGCGGTGGCCCGATCTTGGCGCGCACGCGGCGGCAACCCGGACCTTGTCGGCGCGCTCCCCGGCATGATGTCGCGGGCAGGGCTGACCGTCACGCACCTCGATTCCCACAACCGGATGGCTCGACCGGGTTCCACGATCTGGAACTGGCCGACGACTTTCTGGCAGTCTTTCGTCCCGCGCCTCGTCCAGATGAACGAGATCACGCAGTCCGACGCCGACGCGTTCTTCGCCTGCTGGGCGGAGGTTTCGGCGGATCCCAATGCGTTCATGCTGCTGCCGCCTGTCTTCGATGTGATCGGGCAGCGTGGTGCCTAGCTCGTGACGGGCGTCGGGCGGCGTCTTGCCCCAACATCCCCCCGACATCTTGCGCTGCGCCGGTGCACGCCCGCATACGATTGGCCTCGCCGTTTCTCAGCCTCGCACTTCGCGAGCCGGGGGCCGATCGCAGAACCCTCGGCCTCCGCGTTGCTCGCGGCGATATCTCCAGATCAGCACATGGCTTGCGCACAGGCCCCACCCAACGATCGCCGACTCCCATGAACATCCGCAACTTCTCCATCATCGCCCACATCGACCACGGCAAGTCGACCCTCGCCGACCGCCTCCTCCAGGCGACCAACGCCGTGACCGCCCGCGAGGCGCGGGAACAGATCCTCGATTCGATGGATCTGGAGCGCGAGCGGGGCATCACGATCAAGGCCTCCGCCGTGACGGTGCTTCATCGCCACAAGCCGGGGTCGTCGACCGATGACCTGGAGTCCGACTACGAGGCCCCGCTCGATGAGTCGGGCGAGCACCGGGCCAAGACGCCGCCGACACCCGCGCCGCGGTCCGGCCCGGTGGGCCCGCTCGGCACGGACGCGAAGGACGACGAGCATGGCGAGATCTACATGCTCAACTTCATCGACACGCCCGGGCACGTGGACTTCACCTATGAGGTCTCGCGCGCCCTCAAGGCGTGCGAGGGTGCGTTGCTCGTTGTCGACTCGACGCAGGGCGTGCAGGCACAGACGGTCGTCAACGCCTACCTCGCGATCAACGAGAACCTGACGATCATCCCGGTCATCAACAAGATCGACCTGCCCTCCGCACGCCCCGAGGACGTGGCCCAGGAACTGGAACAGGTGCTCGGCTTCCCCGCCGAAGAGTGCATCTTCGTCTCGGCAAAGACCGGGCAAGGGCTCCCCGAGCTGCTCGCGAAGATCTGCGACAATCTCCCCCCGCCCCGCCCCAGCAAGATGAAGCAGGCCCGCGGGCTGATCTTCGACGCGGTGTACGACGACTACCGCGGCGTGATCGTCTACATCCGAATGTTCGACGGCTCGATCAAGGTCGGCGACAAGATCCGCATGATGGGCCTCGGGCGCACGTTCCAGATCACCGACCTCGGCAAGTATGTTCCCAAGCCGCAGCGGGTGCCCTCGCTCGGCGCGGGCGAGACGGGGTACATGGTCGCCGCGATCCGCACGCTCGCGGATGTGCGCGTCGGCGACACCATCACGCTCGACCTGGACCCGGCGACCGAGGCGCTCGAGGGGTACCAGCCGCCGCGACAGATGGTCTTCTGCGACTTCTACCCGGCGACCGACGAGGACCAGCGCGGCAACTCCTTTGAGGAACTCCGCGAGGCGATCGAGAAGCTCTCGCTCAATGACTCGGCCTTCACCTTCCAGGCCGTTCACTCCGAGGCCCTTGGCTTCGGCTTCCGCTGCGGCTTCCTGGGCCTGCTCCACATGGACATCGTGCAGGAGCGGCTGGAGCGCGAGGGCGGCGTGCAGGTCGTCCAGACAGCGCCGACGGTGTCGTACATCGTGACGACCAAGGGCAAGGGCGGGGAGCTCGTCGAAGAAGAGATCCACAACCCGGCGGACCTGCCGGATGCCGGTGTGATCGAAGAGATCAAGGAGCCGATCTGCCGCGTGGATCTGATCCTGCCCAAGGACAAGATCGGCGACATCATGAAGCTCTGCATGGAGCGTCGGGGCATCTACAAGTCGCAGACCTTTGTCTCCGACACGCGCGAGATGCTGTCGTTCCACATCCCGCTGGCCGAGATCATCTACGACTTCTACGACAAGCTGAAGGGGATCACCAGCGGCTACGGCACCATGGACTACGAGATCATCGGGTACGAGCCCGACCGACTCGTCAAGGTCGACATCTTGATCAACGGCGACGCGGTGCAGGCGCTCGCGCTCATCACGCACAAGGAGAAGTCCGAGCAGCGGGGGAGGCAGATCCTCTCGAAGCTGCGCGGGCAGATCCCGAGGCACCAGTTCGAGATCCCGCTCCAGGCCGCGATCGGCGGCAAGATCATCGCCCGCGAAACGATCAAGGCCTTCCGCAAGGACGTGACCGCCAAGTGCTACGGCGGCGACGTCAGCCGCAAGCGCAAGCTGCTCGAGAAGCAGAAGGAAGGCAAGAAGCGGATGAAGAACATCGGCTCCGTGAACATCCCGCAAGAGGCGTTCATGGCAGTGCTGGATACGAGTGAGGATTGAGGAGTGCGCCGTGGATCAGATCGTCGCGAACTGAGTGAGCTGTATCTGGACTGGATGCAGAGACTTCCCTCGAGTGATCCGGTGGCGTCCGGGTGGCGCAACATCGAACGGATGCTCGCTCACGTACCGACGGATTACGCGAATGAGTTACGGCGCAGGATGCGCACCGTCGATATCAACCAACTACAGGGCGCGTGGCTCGAGCTATTGACCTGCCATTTGATGAGACGTTGCTTGCCTGGATGGGACGTAGTGCCGACGTGCAATATGACGACTCCTACTACTCCAGATATTGTAATGTCTTGCAATGGCGATCGCCACGCCATTGAATGCACTGTCGTGCAGAATGTCGAGTGCGATGCGGATTTCACCCCAGCGGCACAGGACTTACTTACTCGCATTGATGATAACTTAGGTTCCTTTGGAGGATTACTCTCGGCGAGTGTGGTGCGTGAAGGGTCGCAGTTGCCCTCCGCTCGCGAGATCGCTGTATGGCTTGACGAGTGGATCATCCGCGTACTCTCAGAAACCCCCCTTGATGAAGTGTGTTGGCCGCCGGCGCGCATAGCCGGCTCAGGCGAAGCGGCTGTCCTGTATAACGATAACACACGATGCTGGTCGATCGCGTTTGAAATAATGCGAATGCCTGATAGATTTCAGGGGCGCAAGAGTTCTATATACGGAATGGGAAGCGATCATACATACAGCCCGTGTCTCGACGATCGCATGCGTGACGCCATAGGAAAGAAGACACGCAAGTACATCGACAATTGGGATTCGTTATGTATCGCATTGGCGATTAACAACGAATCCGATGACCCGCGTGACGACGAGGTTGCCGACGTGATGTTGGGCGAAACATTCTGTCGCGTGCGACGAGACGGAACCGCTCGCATCATTCGGAAGCCTACAGGGCTCTGGACCAAGCAAAGCTCTCGTTCTAAGAATATGCCCGGGCTGTTGGTCTTTCATCGAGCGTTTCCATGGTCTCTCTCTTCGGTTCGGGTTGCGCTATGGCAGTCGCCGAGTAGAAGCTCGCTTTGGTTCCGCCACTGGCCGTTCGATCGAATTGCACTCGCTGCCAGGAACAGGATGGAGAGGATTGCCGGATCCCAAAAGGTGCAAACTATAATGGCCGACTTGCTTCAGTAGAGGCCGTTGGCCCCGGCCTTCCTTGATAATGCCAACCACGTTGCGGGCTCTGCGGCAACCTCGATGTTCTTACCGCAGGGCGCATCCATGGTGGAGCGGGGCGGACGCCCCCGGCTCACGTCTACTTCGTGCCGCTCACGGGTTCAGTCGCAGGCATCAAGGGTTCCTTCATGAGCACCTGCCGCTGCATCAGTGTCCAGATCTGATCGATGGCCTTCTTGTCCACCACCTGCTCGCCGTTCATCGACGTTTTGATGCGTGTGGTGGTGAGCCTCGGGCCGTTCTCCCGAACCTGAATCGAGACGGCGAACCGAGTGTCTTGGATGCTCGACGAGACCCACATCCGCGCCGAGGAGTTGTCCTTGCCTCGCGTGCCGGTGAGGATGCCGCCCTGACGGTCGGACATCGCGATCGTGTATCCCGCATCAAACAGCGCGTTGGTCGCGGCGCTGAACGTCTCCTCCATTGAGGCGTCCACCTCTCTGGTCTCGATCGAGTTCAACTGGGCTTGGGTGTACTTGGGCGTGGTGGCGCACCCTGCCACGAACACGCCGCACACCAACGCCGCAAAGATCACCAATAGCTTCATGGTCTGTCGCTCCCATTAGAAACGGGTCACACTCATGCGGTAGTCTTGGACGACATCGTTCTTGTCGAAGTACAGAATCAGCATCGTGGATGTTGATGACGATGTGCTGCGTCCACCACTCGATCCTGCAACCAGCACTGTGAAGTAGCCAGACGACGATTGCACGTCGTAGCGAATCTTGTCGTACGTCCAGATCTGCATGTCATCGCGATGCGTGACAAGGTCGGGCGGCCCGAACACTTCAAGGATCTCGGCTTGCCCCGTCGTGCCCTTGGTGATCGTTCGCTTCGCCATGCCCGCCGTGAGATTGCTCTCGGTGGCGGTGGGCGGCGGCGCACTGTGGCAGCCCGCCAAGGACAGTGCGATCCCAGCAAGCAACACAAACGATCCAGTCAAGGTGCGCATCAGCATCCTCCACGAGTTCGCGGCAGCATATCAAGTCACTCGGCCGCGTCAACACAGTTCCTCCCTTGGAAATCACTTCCCTCGCGCCCGAAAGGGCGCATCCATAGTGGAGCGGGGCGCACTCCTCCGGCTCTGCTTTGCTCCTCTCCGAGCGGCCCAGCGGGCCGCACGCATGTAGCCGCGGGTGCAGCGCGGTCGCCACGTGGGGGGGCGACAAGCGGAACCCGTGGAGAGCGGGGACACCGACCCCCATTCTCCTGCTTGCTCTCCAAGCCCCGGAGGGGCGACAGACTCCCTTGCGGACTCGCGCTGATTTGGCCTCAAGTTGATTGGCCTCGCCCTGAGACGTCCTGCGCCCCGCCGGGGCGCGGGAGGATTGGGGCACGCCTTCCACGGGTTCCGCTCACTCGACGCTCACGCGTCTCGCTCCCTCCACCCGCGGCTACACACCCCGGCTCCCCCGGAGCCAAGAGAGACGGATGTCGTCGGCTGACGAACCCGCCCTCACACCGATCGGAGACATTCGTCGTGGAGCGGGGCGGACGCCCCCGACTCGTCGCGTTACCTCTGCTGTACCTTTCAACGGACACAGACAACCATCACGACCGACCCTCACTCCACCGGATGCGATCGTCTAGATTCCTGCGAAACTTCTCGAGGTCGCTCACGAAAATGGGCCGCCGCTCCGGGTTCCAGTGTGAAGACGCCGCGACTGGATCCTCTGCAATCCTGGCCAGAACATCTCGGAGATCGCGGAGGGATTGCAAGGACAGGGAGCTGAAATCCCATCCGCCAATCGCATCAAACTCTTCTTCCCGATCGAGCAGTGCGCGAATCTCGGTGTTCGTCACAGTGCTCGCTCGCAAGCAACGAAACACAGTGCGAAACGTTGCAGAACGGGCCGCAAAGAAAACTGAGTCTCCGAGATTGGCGGTGTCGCTCATGGAATCTACTTTATCGGCTTTGATGCGAGCGGCGCCTCCCTTCCTTGGCGAGGAGAGACTCCGGCACGGCGCACCCACATCCCTCTACTTCTTAAACATCCCCTCCGCGAATGACTTCAACCCCTCCGGGTCCACGTTGCCGCTCTGGAGGAGCGCCGCGAACCCTTCGATCAGCTCCATCATCGCTTCTTTCGTGTTCACATGCGGGAATGGTTCGGGCGGCACATCCACACCCAGGAACCCGCACAGCGGCTCCCACCCGTCCTTCGCGTCGAACACCAGCAACTTCTCACGCGGCACGCCACGCACGACCTCCTCGTTGTGGCGCTCGAAGCACGCGATCATGTGCTCGCGATCCGCGAGCCGCCCGCCGAAGAGCCGCCAGATGTTCCGCTCAAGCATCTCGCCCATCGGCGACGCCCGCATGATGTCGACGCCCGCGGGGTTCAGGATCGTCGCGTTCACGGACTCAAACCACTTCCCGGGATCGCGTCTGGACAGCACGACCTTCGCCTTGGGGTACTTCGCCATCAGGGCCCGCCAGTGCGTGCACGCCGGCCAGTCCACGGTCGATCGATACCCCTCGAACGCGCGATCCCACAACTGTTCGCCGCCGCCGATCCGCTCCCAGATCGTCACGCGTTCCGGGTTCGGCAGCACCTCGGCCATGTGGTGACACGGGCCGAACCCGAGTTGCTCGAGCGCGAGCTTCAGGGATGACGTGCCCGTTCTGCCATAGCCCGCGCCGATGACTCTGAGCGACATGCGAATGCTCCTTCTTGCTTTGACGCCACACGTGTGTTGTTGCGCGGGAGAATGAATCCGCCCGTGGGCGTGATTCCCGCGCTGGAGTCAAGGCCTCGCGCGGGTTACGGCGCATCCTGCTCGGGCATCTGTGCCGCACAGTGGGCGCAGAACGTCGCGGCTCCGGGCATCCCCGCGCTGTTCAGCATCAAGCGCCCGTTCTGCATGCGCGGTGCGTATTGGGTGTGCGTGTATGCCGCGAGGGAAGCTGTTGCGCCCCCGCCCCCGCCCCCGCCGCCACCCGCCGCCGCGCCGGTCGCCGCGATGCTCGGTGTCGCCGTTGCGGGCCCCATTGCGCCCGAGCCGCCCTTGGCCCGCAGTGCGGCCATGGGATCGAGGAAGTCGGCCTTGTATCGCTCCTTGTAGAGCTTGTAGTCCGGGTTGTTCTGGGTGTAGGCGTACTCACCTTTGAGCATCTCGTTGATCTGCGCGATGCGGGACTCGGGGTAGGGGTGCGTAGAGAGGAACTCGGGTTGCTTGCCGCTGCCGCCCTCGCGTGCGAGGACTTCCTGAACCATGCGTGCGCCGAGCGGGTCGTACCCGATCTTGACCATGTAGCGGACGCCGAGGGCATCGGCCTCGAGTTCCTGCGATCGGTTGAACTTCAGGAGGTAGCCGCTGCCGCCCGCGCCGACGAGGAGTGGCACGCCGAGCTTGGCCAGATCGCTGTCGGACTGGCTCGCGGCGACGCCGGCGCCGATCACGATGCCGCTGACGATCATGGTCTGGCTGACACGCTGGCCGGAGTGGCGTGCGGTGACGTGTCCGACCTCGTGGCCGAGGACGGCGGCGAGCTCGGCCTCGGTGGTGAGTTTCTCGGCGAGGCCTCGCGACATGAAGACCTTGCCGCCGGGGAGGGCGAAGGCATTGATGACATCCGAATCGAGGAGGGTGAACTCCCACGGGAGGTTGGGGTAGTCGGCCTCGGTCTGTGCCGCGAGGGCCTGGCCGATGCCGGAGATGTAGGTGTTGAGTCGCGCATCGGTGACAGAGCCGCCGTACTCGTCGGTGAGACTGGCCTTTGCCTCTTCACCCATGGCGATCTCTTCGTTGATCGAGAGGACGTTGAACTGGCTCCGACCCGTGGTCGGATTGACCGAGCACGCGCCGAGCGGGGCAACGAGCGAGATCGCGGCGATAGCGAACAGAATCGGGCGGAAAGAACGTGGTTGAACGGTGCCCATCGCGATTCTCCTGCATCGGATCGGAACCGGGCGGCGCATAGGATTCGAGACCAATATGCCCGCGACCAGAACCGACGCTCCTGACGACCAAAAGAGTATCAGCCCCGGCCCGGGCGCGCCGGCATCCAATGGCGAGCTGTGGGGGGAGCAAGAACTTGTCGATCCGCACGCCCGCGCCGACAAGCCCGATCGAGTGCGCGGCATGTTCGCGTCGATCGCCGGTTCCTATGACCTCAACAACCGCCTGCATTCGTTTGGGATCGATCAACGCTGGCGGAA
The DNA here is from genome assembly GCA_963204725.1 of Planctomycetota bacterium. GTDB lineage: Bacteria > Planctomycetota > Phycisphaerae > Phycisphaerales > UBA1924 > JAHBWV01. The sequence continues at coordinate 26,365 of CAUJHH010000040.1, read as the reverse complement.
ACGCGCCGTGAAGCTCGCGCAGGTGCGCGCAGGCGAGGATGTTCTGGACATGGCCTGCGGAACGGGCGACCTGACCGAGCTTTTCGCGCGCACCGGTGCGAGGCGAGTCGTGGGGGGGGACTTCACGCCCCAGATGCTCGACATCGCGAGGCAGAAGCAGCAGAGGCACACGCACGCGGCCAAGATCGAGTACATCGAGGCGGACGCCATGGCGCTGCCGTTCCCCGATGCGTCGTTCGATGTGCTGTCGATCGCCTTTGGAATCCGCAACGTCGCCTCGCCGGCGAAGGCGCTGGAGGAGTTCCGGCGGGTGCTGCGTCCGGCTGGTCGGCTGGTCGTGCTGGAGTTCGACCGGCCGCGGAATCCGTTGATCCGTGCCGCGAACAATCTATATACACAGCGAATCATGCCCTGGACCGCGACATTGATCGCGCGCGACCGCTCGGGTGCGTATCGATACCTCCCTCGTTCTGTGGGAATGTTCATGGAACGCGAAGAGATGCTGGGTGCGATCGCGGGCGCCGGGTTCTCGGACGTGTCCGCTCATGCGCTGACGTTCGGCGTTGCGGTGTGTTATCGGGGCTTCGTCCCCGCTCGGTGAACCCCGTTTGTGTGTCGGATGCGCAGGACCTGCGAGTTCGCTTGGGCGATGGACGTGGATCCCCCAACGCGATGGACCGAGAACACGGCGAAACCGTGTCACAAAGTGTCAAGTTCCGGCATAGCGCAAGGTTCGTCACGGATGCGAATGAATTGATATTCGGGTGTGCTTCATCGACGCGTGATCTCGATAGGAATCCCGCGTGCTGCGTGCCACGCCGGTGTCCGGGGACCGGGACCGACCTCTCCATGTAAGAACGGACGTGCCCGGGCCGGAGTCCCGAGCGTGCACCACCTGCCGGAGTAGACGATCCATGAACAACCAGGACATTCTGATCGAACGGTTCTTCGAATGCCTCATCAATGGAGACCGACCCGGCGCACGGGCGATCGTCACCGAGGCGAGCAATGGGAGCGTCGCGCCCCAGACGCTGATCACCGACCTCTTCTGGCCGACGTACGAGATGGTGGAGCGCCTGCACCGCAGCGACCAGCTCACGAAGCTCTCGTACCACTTTGCAACGCGTCTGCTGCGCGTCCTCACGGATCAGACCGCGATGCGGCTCCGTCTGGCTGGCACCACCACAGGGCGCACCGTGCTCGCCCTGAGCGGGCCCTCTGATTCGGACGATCTCGGCGCCCAGATGGCGATCGATCTCCTTGAGGCATCCGGCTTTCGGGTCAATTTCGCAGGCGGCGGCGTGCCGACTGATGAGGTCATGTCTTTCGTCAACAACAACCAGCCCGACGTGCTCCTGATGTTCGCCAGCGCGCCCAACGACCTGCCGGAGATCCGCGCCATCATCGATGCCCTCGAAGAGATTGGTGCGGCCCGCAAGACGCAGATCGTCGTCGGAGGCGGTGTCTTCAATCGGGCCGACGGTCTGGCCGAGGAGATTGGTGCCGACCTCTGGGCCTCGAACCCGCTCGATCTGGTTGATTCGCTGATCCACGATGCAGATCGGCGCGCCATCCCCGAGCAGCGGACGGTGGGCCAGAAGAAGAAACTCCGCGAAGCAGCCTGATCGATCGAGCGAAACGGATCTCACTCCAGGCCGATGGCGCAAGTACATGCGCCATCGGCCTTTATCATTCATGCTCGCGCAAGGTGGGTGTGGCGGCTCGTGTTCGGTGTATGGGTGGTATGTCATTGGGTTGTCACAACATGAACCCGCGAGCAACGACTTTCCGAATGAGGAGGTAGACTCTTCAGCGGAAGGACCCACGCATGACACGACAAGAAGAAGTGCGACTGATCCGGCTGGCCGCGGCTGGCGATCGCGACGCGGCGGGTGTGTTCATCAAGGCCCACCAGCCCGCGCTTTTCGCCTATCTGCTGCGCATGTCGGGACGTCCGGACGTCGCCGAGGACATCGTGCAGGAGGCGTTCGTACGCGTGCTCTCGAACCTCGACCGGTTCGACAGCCGCTTCCGCTTCTCAACCTGGCTCTTCACCATCGCGCGTCGGCTCTATCTGAACGCGTGCATGAAGCACAAGCCAACATACGACACCGACATCGTGGGTGCTCTCCACACAGATCGGGAGTTGCCCGAGTACAGCGTGATCGGGGGCGAGGTCCAAGAGAACGCGAAGGACGCGTTGCAGGCCGCCCTCCTCCAGCTCTCACCGGAGCAGCGCGAGGTGCTCGTGCTCTTCCATCAGCTTGACTGGCCGATTTCGATCATCGCGCAGCATCTCAAGATGCCCGAGGGCACCGTGAAGAGCCACCTGCATCGCGGGCGACGGCGCATGCGTGAGTTGCTGGAACGCACCGAGCAGGGTCGTCAGACGGTCTCGGAGGTCTGGATCTCGTGAGCGACGCGGATACGAACAATCCGTTCTTGCCGGAGGATCGTGCCGACGGCCCGATCCCCGACGAACTCGTCGATCGCTTTTTCGATCGCGAGCTCGACGACTCGGCTCGCGCCGGCTTCATGCGCCGGCTCGACGACGATACGCGGGCGTGCGAGAGGGTGGCGAAGACCAATCGCATCCTCACGATGCTGCGTCGTGGCGTCGGTGCGCCCGATCTCTCCGATTCCATCCTTGATCGCGTCGATCGGGTACGCGGTTTCGTCCCGCCCTCGCAGAGGAAACTCGTTCGATTCGGCCGCCTGGCCGTCGCGGCGATGCTCTTCGGCGTGATCGCCGGCGCAGTCATCGTCCAGCGGCGTGCGCCGGAAGTGATGGAACTCGCAGGGATGCCGACACCCGTGCGCGACGTGGCCCGGGCCGCGGCAGACGAGGCCGATGGACTCGTTCGCTTCGCGTTGCCAACGCGTCTGGTCAGGCACGAAGCAAACACCTCGCTCGATTCCGAGCGCTCCATGTGGGGGCCACGCCACCTGGACGCGGAGTCCCAATCGGTGGTCTCTTGGTCTTGGTCACCGGCCGCAGCTTGCGCGCTGGACCGCGAGGCCACGGGTGTTGACCACGCTCTGGTGCTGGTCGGCGGGCGCGTCGTGTTGATCGGGAATACCGACGACCTGCGTCCGCAGCAGGCTTCGCTGGCGCCGGTGACGTTCCGGGCGCGGGTCTCCCTGCCGAGCGTGCGCTCCGGCGGACTCCGCGAATTGCCGTGAAACCTCTGCGTCGTATCTTTCGGTTTGTTCTGGCGTTGCTGGCAGTGGTCTCGTGCGCCCCTCGCGCATTTGCCGAGGGATGTGAGCCGGACTCGCCGTCGCGTGCCGCATCGCTTGCGCCGGACATCGCCGACCTCGTGATTGTGATCGACCACGCGGCCGATGTCGCTGCTTCGACCCAGGGGCGCGCGACCATCAGGGTGCTCCAGGAGTTCGGGCTCTTCGCGGGCACGGCCATCGCATGGAACGAGCTCGCATCGTCGATGGGTCTCACGCCGGCCGATGCGGTCCGGGCGGTGGCGGGCGAGCGGACGATGCTCGTGATCCGTTCCGAGTCCGTCGAGCGGCCGAGCCAATGGGCCCTGATCTCATTCGTCGAGCCGCGAACCGAGCGGCTCGTGCGCGAGCGATTGAAGCCCGTGCCGAAGCGCATCGTTGACGGGCAGCCGGTGCTGATGCTCGAGAACGGCCGGTTCCTGATGGCGACCCGCTCCACCAAAGAAGGCAAAGAGGCCCGCGCGAACGCGGCGCTGCTGGTGGCCCCTGCCGATGCGTCGGCCCTGTTCGACGCCTGCCTTCCTCTCCTCGCAGGAAAGCGGGTGCACGCCCCGATCGACACCGATCCGATGGCATCTCGCGCGTGCGCGGAGTTGCCCGGTGAGCGCGCGCCGGATCTGTTCATCATGTACAGGCCTCGGACGAGCGACGAACCGGATGCGCCGCGCACGCTCCTGACGATCGCCGGTGCCCGCTCGCCGGACTCAAACGATCAATGGAATGCTCGCATCGCATGCTCACCGAACGCGCTCGGCGAGGTCGACCGGGTCGTCGCGAGCGGGATCTCGGAGCCGTTCTTCAGGGCGGCGGCGGAGCGAGCGATCGTCGCGTTCGCAGCGCCCGTCTCGTCGCGCCGTGATGGGGGCTCGGGATTCTCGCGAATCCTCTTCCGATTCATGTCGGATCTCGGGCCGCTCTTCGATGGCGCGGGGCTGGTCTCGCTCCGAGAACGCGCGACCGACGTGGACAATGCGGGCCTCGAGATCATCGTCGGAACCGCGCTCGCTCGCGATGCCGGTATCGCATCCAAGTTCGATTCGGGAATGGCAACGCTCCTGAATCGGATCGCGCGCGACGAATCCGGCTTGACCGACGCCCACGACTTTGAGGGGCGATTCCCGGCCGCCGTCCGAGAGGCGGATCTCTCCACACGTGCCCTGTCGCTGGCGGCGCCATTGATCGGTCCCGCCCCGGTCGCGCGCTGGTGCTTTGCCGGCTCTTGCGATGCGGGGCTGCCGGCCTGGTGGATCGCGCAGATCGCGTCGACCTCGACCGGCTCCGATGGATCCGCGCTGCGGGCGGTGGCGTCAGCGCTCACCCCAGATCCCGACGCCCCCGTGGCGAAGAGGCTCGCGACGATCGGAATCGTTCGTCCGGACGCGCTCTATCGGGTGCTCCCTCCGATGCTCAGGTCGCTGACTCCTGCGCTCGCCCCATTCCGCTGGGTGAGCCGGATCGAGTGGGAGGCAGCCGCCCACGCCGACGGGCTCGTGCGTGGGCACGCCTCGCTGCAATTCCGGCCCGAGGCGGTCGGCGACGCCGCGACGCTGCCGAGCGTAAACTCGCGCTGATGGCGCTCATCGGCATCGACGTCGGTACCTCCTCACTCAAGGTCGTCATCGCCTCGGAGCGTGGCGAGATCGTCGCTGTGGCGACATCGGAGTACCCCGTCTCGCGCCCGCGACCCGGCTGGTCGGAGCAGGATCCGGAACTCTGGTGGCGTGCGGCGTGCGAAGCGATCGCCCGCGCGCTCACCGAAGGAAGCGTTCGGAGTGCCGACATCCGAGCGATCGGGTTGAGCGGCCAGATGCACGGCTCGGTGTTCCTCGACCGTTCGATCGTCTCGTCCGGAGGGCGTGCCGGCGGCGCAATCCGGCCCGCGCTGCTCTGGAACGACCAGCGAACGGCGGCCGAGTGCGCGCGAATCGAGACGATCGCCGGGGGGAGAAGGGCGCTGGTGGAGCTTGTGGGGAACGCCGCGCTCACCGGGTTCTCCCTCCCGAAGATCATGTGGGTCCAGCGGCACGAGCCGAAGCACGCCGCAGCGATTGCTTCATTCATGCTTCCCAAGGACTACATCGGCTTTCGGCTGACCGGCGTGTGCGCGACGGATGTCGGCGACGCCTCTGGCACGCTGCTGCTCGACCCCGAGACGCGAGCGTGGAGCGCAAAGGCCCTGGAGCTCTTCGGCATCGACGCCGCGATCCTGCCGACGCTGCATGAATCGGGACAGGTCATCGGCATCATCAGTGATTGGGCGTCGGAGGCCAGTGGACTGCCCGCAGGTACTCCCGTCGTCGCGGGCTCTGGGGACAACCAGGCCGGCGCGATCGGCGCGGGGATCGTCGGTCCCGGCCAGGTGCTGGCGACGCTCGGAACGAGCGGCGTGATCTATGCGCACGCGGATCGGCCGAGGCGCGATGTCGGGCAGGAACCGGCGACCTCCGGAAGACTACACACGATGTGCGCCGCGGATGGGGCAAAGGACCGGATCGGGCACTGGTCACTGACGGGGTGCATGCTCTCCGCGGCGGGCTCGCTCCAGTGGGCGCGCGAGACGATCGCTCCAGATCTCTCCTTCGAGACGTTGATCGAGGAAGCGGCAAGCGCGGAGCCAGGTTCGCGTGGGCTGCTGTTCATGCCCCATCTCACCGGCGAGAGGTGTCCCTATTCAGACCCTGACGCGCGCGGCGCGTGGATCGGGCTCACGGCACGCCACACGAGGGCGCACCTGTTCCGAGCCGTGATCGAGGGCGTGACGTTCACGATGGCGCAGATCCTGGATCTTGTCCGATGCGCAGGCGTTGAGGTCCGAACCGTGCGCCTCGGAGGCGGCGGCGCCAGATCCGCATTCTGGAGGCAGCTGCAGGCGGATCTCTACGGTGTGCCGGTGTCGACGACCAATACCGAGCAGGGACCTGCCTACGGTGCGGCGCTGCTCGCCGGTGTCGGTGTCGGCGTGTGGAAGAGTGTTGACGAGGCGGCTCGAGCGTGTGTCCGCGAGGTCGATCGGATCGAGCCCGACTCGAAGCGAGCGCAAAGTTACAGCCCGGCGCGGGAGGCGTTCGCCGGGCTGCACGCGGGATTGCAGAGCACATTCAGGACGCTCGGGGCTATCGATCAGGACACGAGTCCCTGAGCGATGCACCACAAGTATGCGATTCCCCGACAGATTCACCAGCACTCGGCACAAACAGCGGATCAATGCGGTCGGGGTGTGCCAACTGTGCAGTCTGCAACGCGCAAATCGCGCGGGAGCCCCCGAAGTGCGAGGCTCCCGTCGCGGGGACAAGGGGTTTGAGAACAGGTTCGTTCAGCGGCGGCGGCGTCCGAGCATGCCCGCACCGCCAAGAAGAAGAGCAAGCGAACCGGGAGCGGGGACGAGCGTGGTCGAGATTCGGATGTTGTCGATACCCCACGACTCATCGCTCATGGACTGGAGGTTGACACCCACGAAGTCGAACCACATCCAACGAGTTCCCTCGGGGAGCGTGAAGTCGATGGAGATGTCGCGATAGATCGCGTCCTTCCAACCAGGTGCGAAGCCGATGTGAACCGGGCCGATGTCCGGAGCGCGGAAGGACTGGGTGAGCCCAGCGCCTGTGGCAAAGGTCTCATTGAGCTTGATCGTGTCGTTGACGTACACACGGAACGAGTCGGGTCCCTGAGGGCCGTTTCCATCCCATGAGTCGATCGTGTAGAGGTCGAACGTGACGTTGTAGACGCGGTGCTGTGCGCCGCCCCCACCGGAACCGCCACCAGAGCCGCCATTGTCGTCGCTGCTGGAGCCGGATGTGCTGCGGAACTCCGGCGGGATCCGAAGGGCGAGTCGAACGGGCTCATTGGTCTTGCGACCCATGAACTTGGTGAACGTTGTGTTGCTCGCGTCGATCTTCGCGCTCGCGGACCACTCGGTGCCGAGCGTGCCGCTCTCGAAGTTGTTCGAGTAGAGGAGGTCCGCGTGAGCGGCCGAAGCGAGAAGCAGGGGCGCAGCGATCGCGGAAGCCCAGATACGAAGTCCACCGGACATACGTCACCTCTTGTGTTGTTCTTGGGCCAGCTCCATCGCGGCGCCAATCGCCGGGGCCCCTGTCACGTTGGCTCCTACCGGAGCGGCGGGCGGTTGCCCGACAATGACAGCATGCCACCGATCACGCGGGAGACCAGCGACCGAGGCAAGGCCCCTGTCGTGGCGAGCAGTGCGTGCGGGATGGGAAAGGTGGGAAAGCCGGTGCGGTCAGATTCGAGGCGTTATTGGGCCTCGCGCCCGATACTCGCGACCTGGAGCGGCGTTCGTCAGAAGTTCTCGATCGATCAGACGCCCGCGAGCGATCCCCGCATCACGAGCTTGTCCGCACTCGTAACGCACACCGGGAGGATGCGTCCGATCATCGAAGTGGCCGTCGCGCCGGGGGCGTCGACAAAGACGATCAGATCGCCATCGGTACGCCCCGAGAGCTGGACAGTCTCCGAGGGCTCGGTTGCCTGCCCGGCGGTGGGGGCCTCACCGCCGTGGACGGGGCTGCATCCGCTCCCGCAGTCGCCGACGTCCGCGCCGATGCCCTTGCCGCCCACGGTAAGCGTGATCGCGTTCTGCCTGCGGATCTCGCCCTGGGACACGCCGTGGCGCTTGAGCTGTTGCTTGCTGACGCCCTCGATCATCACATTGAACGTCCGCCCGACCTGCTCGCGAGCAATTTCGTCGCTGATCGCCGACTGCGCAGCGAGCAGGGTGTTGTTGCGTCGACGCTTGACCTCCTCGGGAACATCGTCGGGGATCTTGTCGAACGCGACCGTCCCCGGGCGGGGCGAATACTTGAAGATGAACGAATTCTTGTAGCGGGCCCGGCGCACCAGCGCAACGCTGGCCTCAAAGTCCTCGTCGGTCTCGGTCGGGAAGCCGACGATGAAGTCTCCGGAGACCATGAGCGGCCGCCCGATCTCCGGCTGATCAAGGAACGCCCGCGCCCGATCCAGAAACTCCAGATACTCCGATACCGAGTACCCGCGATTCATCATCTTCAGCATCCGGTCCGACCCCGTCTGGGCCGGGACGTGCAGATACCGGCAGATCCGCGGATGATCGCGGATCACCTGCAAGACATCGTCGCCGAAGTCACGCGGATAGCTCGTTACAAAGCGCAGACGCTCGATCGCCGGCACCTCGTCGTGGATCCGCGCCAAGAGATCCGCGAAGGTGGTCACACCCGCGCCCCGGAATGGATCCGCCCGGTGCCCCGCGCCAGAAGACGGCGAGTACGCACGCCCCTTCTGTGGCTGCGTCAAGCCGTTGACGATCACCGCTGCATCCTGCTCGAAGCGGTAATGGTTCACCGTCTGTCCGAGCAGCGTGATCTCGATCACGCCCGCATCGGCCAGACGCTTGCACTCGTCGATGATGTGCTCCGGCGGCCTATGGATCTCCGCACCGCGCGTGAACGGAACCACGCAGTACGTGCAGAATTTGTTGCACCCGCGCGTGATCCGCACGTACGCCGTGCCCCCGTGGTCCGTGGGCGAGATCGAGCGTGAGAGATCGAGCAACTCGAGCGAGTCCTCCGCCGCAGCCAGCGTGGCCGATCTCCGGCTTGTATTCCCCTGCAGAGCAACCTGCGAGGCGGAACGAAGCCGCACGCGGTCGCCGACATCCGGGTCCGGATCGGCCGGCGAATCGGCGACAAACGACTCGCGTGTGCGCACCGCGTTGTCGAGGAGCGAAGGAAGTTTGTCGAGTTCGCCCGGACCGCACATGATGTCGACAACGGGCATCCGCTTGATGAGGTCGACGCCGTCCCGTTCAGCCAGGCATCCCAGGACGCCCACGACCAGCCCCGGCTGCTCCGCCTTCCGAACCCGCAACTCGCCCAGACGGCTCCAGACCTTCTGCTCCGCACGCTCGCGAACCGAGCAGGTGTTGTAGAGGACCACGTCGGCCCGCTCCGGATCAGTCGTGAATGAGTACCCCAGGGCACGGAGCTGCCCGGCGACAAGCTCCGAATCGAGCTCGTTCATCTGGCAGCCAAAGGTCTCAAGATAGACGGTGCGCTGTGCCATGAGCGGGAAGTTTATGCCGCACGGCGATTGACGCGACACCGGCGATTCCATCCTCCACGGGCGGTTCCGACCGATTAGACTCCCCCCATGTGGCGCGGCATCTCGCTCGCAAACAAGTGCTTGCTCATGTTCGGCGGGGCCATCGTGCTCATCGTCGTCCTCGCGCTGACCGTGCCGTTTGTCCGGATGCACGCGCTGGTCCGCCACGGAGAGCTCGATCTCTCTCGATTGACGGTCGACGCGTACGAAAGGCTCCACGCCGCGGGGCGTTCAGGAGCGGCCGAGGTCGCCCGCCTCGGCGTGCGTCGGCTCGAACCCGAAGAGGCCGAGCGGCTGGCGGCATCCGACGCATTCCTGGCCGACTCGTTGGAGCGTTTCGCAAGGGGCAAGGAAGGAGCGGAGCGATGGGCCTCGGCCTGGGACGGTGGCACTCGAGTCTTCAGATTCGTTCGTGCCCACCGGACAGCCACAGAACTCAACGGGCCGGAGACGATCGACGCGATCTACCTGCTCCAGCGCCGCTCCGACGGGGCGGCGTGGCTCATGCTCATCAACAGCGTGTACCTCCTGTCGGCGGGGTGCCTGGTCCTTGGGCTCGCGGTTCTGGTCTTCTATCTCATCACGCACAAGATCATCCTTGGCCCCGTCCGCGCGCTCAAGGAGACCGCCGAGCGTGTTCGCGACGGCGACCTTTCGATCCGGTCCGACATCTCCACGGGCGACGAGTTCGAGGACCTTGCCGAGACGTTCAACCTGATGGTGGGAGAGGTGCAACGCTCACAGGAGCAGTTGCGATCGATCAATGCCGCACTCGATCTGAAGCTGAACGAGCTCGCGGCCAGCAACTCGGCCCTGTTCGAGGCGGCGCGCGTGAAGGGCGAGTTCCTGGCTAGCGTGAGCCACGAACTCCGGACGCCGCTGAATTCGATCATCGGTTTCGCGGAGCTGCTGCTCGACATCGCTCGGGCCGAGACCGACGCCTCGGAAAGGGACGGCAAGCCCGATCCCAAGCTCACCAAGCGGCTCCGCTATATCGAGAACATCCATTCCAGCGGCCGAACGCTGCTGGAGATGATCAACACGCTGCTGGAAATGGCCAAGATCGAGGCGGGCAAATCCGACCTCCGCATCGAGCCGCTGACACTCGGGCCGACATGCGAGGCGCTGCTCGGACTCGTTTCGCCGCTCGCGGATAAGAAGGGGATCACGCTCAGACTGGAACTCGGCAACGATGTGCCCGTGATCGAGACGGACGGCAAGAAGCTGCACCAGATCATCTTCAACTTCCTCTCGAACGCAGTGAAGTTCATCGAGCCCGAGTCCCGGACCGGCCGCGCTGGGCTGATCGTCCTGCGTGTCGAACGGCTCCCCGCCGTCGATGCGCCGGGTGACGACGGCGCGCCGCCCCAGGATCGAGTGCGTCTGAGCATCATCGACAACGGCCCCGGGATCCCGCAGGAGGATCAGGAACGCATCTTCGACAAGTTCGTGCAGCTCGATGGGAGCCACACGAGGGGGCACACAGGCACGGGTCTCGGGCTGGCAATCTGCAAGGAGCTCGCCGATCTGCTCCAGAGCGAGGTCCGCGTCGACAGCGAAGTCGGCAGGGGCTCGATGTTCAGCATCATCATGCCGCTCAGCATCGACGCGGCTCAGGCCGCCGAACATCGCCTCGAAGCCGCGTTGCGCGGAACGCTCGCCGGACGGCGCGACTGGTCATGACGCACGCTGCGGCTCGGGCGCCACGCGCACGATCCCCTCGTGGTGACGCACGACAACGCGTCGCTCTCTCCCACCATCGATCCGCTCGATCGCGACGATGTCGACGCGCACCGGCCGATCCTTCCAGCCGTTCGCCGCGCGAAGCAGCCGGGCCACGGATCGCAACCGACGGACCTTGTTCCGATCGACCGCCCGCTCCGGGCGATAGACACCCCGCTCGTGCGCAACGATCCGCGCCTTCACCTCAACGATGACCATCGTCTTCCCGTCTGGCGCGCGGCAGACAAGGTCCGCCTCGCCGGCAGCGGTCACCACATTCCGATCCACCACCGTGAAGCCCTTGGATCGGAGCGCCCGCTCCGCCTCACGCTCGCCCCATGCGCCGATCTCCGCCGCGTGGCCTGTACGCCGCGACGGGCCACCCTTGTTGGCTCGAACAACTCCGAGCCGCGACAGGATCTTTCTCGCGAGCGAGCGGACCATCTACGAGCCCGAAAGGTAACGCTGAACGGCGATGGCCATCAGCCGGTTGGTCATGTCTTCCGTGCTGGTGAAACTCGCCCGCTCCGCCAGCCGGTTGATGTACCTCTCACGCTCGCGTCGCGATCGCTGCGCCATCAGTGAGTTGTAGATGACGAGCTGATTGTCTGCAAGCGTGCGCCGCTCCTCGACAAGGTCGTCGAGCGCGACCCAGTAGAGACTCGCTCGGTTTGGTGCGCTCTCTACGCGGATCGGACCCGCCCACGCGCCCTTGGTCAGCAGTCGAGCCGCGTCGTTGACCGGCGCCAGTTCAAAGAATGTCGCCTCCGAGTACGCGCCCCGAAAGGTGCGAGGCTCGCGTCCACGTGCCGGGAGCACGGCGAATCCGTTCACATCATCGTCGGCGACATCCCCGAAAGGCGTACCAGATGCGAGCATGGACGCGACCTTCTGGCCCGATTGCTCGTCCGATGCGTCGACGCTGATCAGGCGGAACTTGGCAATCGATGGCGGATCGTACAGATCGGGCCGCCGCTCGTATTCCAGCTCGATGTCTCGCGGACTCACGACAACGCGATCATCCAAGGAACCAAGCTCGCGTCGGATCAGGAGCGTCTGCTCCTGCTCGCGCTGGTAGTCGGTCACACTCCGGCCGCCGAGCGACTCTTCCGCGAGCGAGCGGCTCCCGCGATTCTCACTGACCAGGTCATTCCTGAGTTTCTCGACGAAGAATCGCAGCCCCTGACGCTGCTCGTCGGTGAGCTTTGAGCGTGCCTCGGCCTCGAGCAACTCGTCCACCACGAATCCCTGCAAGGTCTGCGTAATCTGCGACTGGGCAAATGCCAGCCAGTCTCGCCGGTTCATGGACTTGGCCTCTGCCGCGAGTCGCGGCCCGAGCGGCGGAGAGGTGGGAGTGCCTCGATCAAAGAAAGACGACGCGAAGACGGGCTTGCCGTTCACGTCACCGATCTTTGCATCAATGAACGCCGGCGTCCCCACCGGAGCCGCGTTCGGAGCCAGCAGTGGCTCGTCGGGTGCCGCCACGATATCCATGCCCTGCATCGCCGCCACCGGGCCCGTAATCGTCGCGCGTGCGATCAGGGGGTCGGGGGTCGTCGGTCCGGTTGGGGCCGGAACGCCCGGGCGTGCGAACTCCGCCGGGGTGATGACATGCCGCGCCGAAACGGCCGCATCCTTCGATGATCGGTTGCATCCCGCGCCGAGAAGTGCGGCGACGCCCATCGCGATCATCACTCCCACAGACGTCGCTCGGCGTTTATTCATAAGCCAACTCCCTCTTGACTCAAGGCCCGAAGTGACGGTCCGCCGCGCTAGACTAGCCCAACCGACAGGAGCACCCCATGCCGGACGAACAGCCCAAGATTATCGTGGATAGCGACTGGAAGGCGCAGGCCCAGGCAGAGAAAGAGCGGCTGGCCGCGAAAGAGGTCGCCGCAAAGCCCCAGGCCTCCCAGTCTGGCGCACCCCAACCCGGGGTTCCCGAGGGTCAGCCACCGACACTCTTTGAAGAATTGCTCCGCATGCTGGCCACCCAGGCCCTTCTCTACATGGGCGCGTTTCCCGATCCTTCAACCGGACAGGCGGTGCTTTCGCCCGAGATGGCCAAGCTCCACATCGACATGCTCGGCGACCTTGAGGCCAAGACCAAGGGCAATCTGAGCGAGCAAGAAGACCAGATCCTGAAGTCCTATGTCCATGAGCTCCGCATGCAGTATGTTGAAGTCAGCCGCGAGATCGCCCGCCTCATCAAGGAGGGGAAGCTCAAGCCCTCCGGACCGGGAGCGGCCCCTGGCGGCGTCAGCATCGCCGGACCCGGCTCCATCCCACCCGGGCCCGGCATGATGTGACGGCGTACCAGCACGAAGAAAGGGCGAGATTTCTTGTGTGACAAGAATCTATCTAGTCATCCGCTACGATCACTCTTGTTGATCTCATCCAACCGTCCCGTGTTGCTCGCGTAGCCGGGACCTGCTCGGAGCCGGAGACGTGGCCTCCATATCGCCCCTCGAACGTCATGCATTCCTGCTCAGACGCCTGCACTCGCTGACCGGAATCGCCCCCATCGGGCTCTTTTTGGTCTCGCATCTCCTGACGAATTCCTCGATTGTCTGGGGGTTGATGGACTCGCGCAAGGCGGTCCACGGGCACGGTGGCGTCGCAACGTTCCAGCACGAAGTCGACTTCATCCATTCGATCCCGTTTCTGCTGATCATCGAGGTCTTCGGGTTGTGGCTGCCGATCGCGTTCCACGCCGCGCTCGGCGTGTACTACGCGCGATCCGGCAAGGCGAACACCGCCCGCTATGCCTACCAGTCCAACTGGCGGTACCGGCTCCAGCGCATCAGCGGCTACGTCGGCATCCTCTTCATCTTCTATCACGTCGCAACCCTCCGCTGGGGCTGGACCTTCCTGGTCCCAGGCGGCGCAACATGGAGCGGCGAGGCCGCCGCCTCGACAATGGCACTCGCGCTCCAGGGCGCGGAGACCGGGATCACGGGTGCCGGACTCGCGGTTTCGATCGCCTACATGCTCGGCGTCTCTCTGCTTGTCTTCCACTTCGCGAACGGGCTCTGGACCGCCGCGATCACATGGGGCGTCACCGTTTCTGCTCCCGCGCAACGCCGCTGGGGATTCGTCTGTGCGGGGATCGGCGCGGGCATGATGCTGATGGCGTGGAGCGCGGTCATCGGTTTCGCAACATTGGATGTCAAAGAAGCCCGAGGCACCGAGCAGTCGCTGCAGACCGGACACACGCCCGGTCCCCAGATCGCCGAGACCCTGCCCCAGCTGATGCCGGCAGCCGCAAGCGGGGGACATTGATCCATGACACAGCATCGCGTCATCGTCGTTGGTGGAGGGCTCGCCGGTCTCGCTGCGAGCATTCGCATCGCCGAGGCGGGCCTGCCCGTCGATCTCTTCTCGCTCGTCCCGGTGAAGCGTTCCCACAGCGTCTGCGCCCAAGGCGGCATCAACGCGTGCAACGAGGTCGCTCGCCAGCAGGGTTACTCCGAGTACGAGCACTTCGACGAAACGATCTACGGAGGCGACTTCCTCGCCGACCAGCACCCGGTGCTCGAGATGGCAAACTGGGCCCCGAAGATCATCGACCTGCTCGATCGCATGGGCGTGCCGTTCAATCGCACAGCCGAGGGCCGGCGCGACCTCCGTCTCTTCGGCGGCTCGCTCTTCAAGCGCACCCACTTCGCCGGTGCGACCACCGGCCAGCAGCTCATCTACGCACTCGATGAGCAGACCCGACGGTATGAGTCGGAAGAGAAAGTCACCAAGTACGAGTACTGGGAGTTTCTCTGGCCCGTGATTGAAGAGGGCCGCTGCGTCGGCATCGTCGCCCAGGACATGCGCACGATGCAGATCCGCTCGTTCCGGGCTGACGCTGTTGTCATGGCGACCGGTGGATGCGGCCTGGTCTTCGGAAAGAGCACCAACTCAATCATCTGCAACGGAGCCGCCGCCGCCCGGTGCTACCAGGCGGGCGTCTGGTACGGCAATCCGGAGATGATCCAGGTCCATCCGACCGCGATCCCCGGCGCAGACAAGCTCCGCCTCATGTCCGAATCCGCTCGAGGCGAGGGCGGACGGGTCTGGGTGCCGCGCACGCCGCGCGACACCCGCGCACCAAAGGACATCCCGGAGCCCGAGCGATTTTACTTCCTCGAAGAGAAGTACCCGGCCTACGGCAACATTGTCCCTCGCGATATCGCCACGCGCGAGATCTTCGACATCTGCGTGAACCAGGGGATGGGCGTCGGAGGCGACAACCAGGTCTATCTCGATCTCTCCCACAAGGACCCGGAGTACCTGACCAAGAAGCTCGGCGGCATCCTTGAGATCTACGAGAAGTTCGTCGGTGTCGATCCGCGCTTCGAGCCCATGAAGATCTTTCCCGCTGTTCACTACAGCATGGGCGGGCTCTGGACCCAGTTCACCAAGGGCACGTACAACCCCGTCGAGCCGCGCGTCAAGCACAAGTCAGGCGCGCCCGCACCGATCGGCTCCGACCTCGGACAAGGGCTCCAGCCGGGTGCGCCGAACAACATGATGACCAATGTGCCGGGGCTCTACGCCTTTGGCGAGCTGAACTTTGCGTACCACGGCGCCAACCGCCTCGGCGCAAACGCCCTGCTCTCGTGCATCTTCGACGGGCTTTTCTGCGGCGTGTCGGTCGCAAACTACATCCGCAACGACGCGCCCTCCAAGAGCCCGTCGTGCGATCTGCCCGCGTCCGCGTTCGATCGCGTCGTCGAGCAGGAGAACGCCAAGAGCAAGCGTCTGCTCGATACCGTGAGCACGGGCGACCCGGACCCCGCCACGAATCCCTACATCATCGGCAAGGAACTCGGCGACGAGATGACCGCCGCCTGCACCGTGGTTCGAGAGGACGCACGCCTCGGCCAATGCCTGCAGCGCCTCGACGCACTGAAAGAGCGATACACCCGCCTGAAGCTCGCTGACGATTCGCCCTGGAGCAACCAGTCGTTCACCTACGCCCGCGCTGTGGGCGACATGCTCGCGATCGCCGAGGCGGTCGCGCTCGGCGCCCGGGGTCGACAGGAATCTCGTGGCGCGCACTACCGAACCGACTTCACCGAGCGTGACGACGCGAACTTCATGAAGTCCACCGTCGCCAGGTATAACGCCCAGACTCGAACCTCCTCTGTCACCTTCGAACCCATCGACGCATCGCTGATTCTGCCCACGGTTCGCACCTACGGCAAGAAAGACGCGGCAACAGGCCCCAAGCCGCCCGCGTCTGCCGTGGCGACGAACGCATGAACTCCACCCCCTCGCCGCCTCTCCCGCCCGCAACTCACTCAGGACACAAGGTGCCCGCATGACGTCCACCCACACCCAGGCGCACGCGAGCGCTGCCGCCCGCAAAGCCGCTGCGAATCGAGTGAACGCCAAGCCCGGTCGCAAGGTCTTCGTCAGGATCCTGCGCTGCGATGGCCCGGGGCAGCCCTCTCGGTGGGAGACGTTCTCTGTGACGATCGAGCGCGGGGCGAACGTGATCTCGTGTCTCCAGCAGATCGCCGCCAACCCGATCACCTCCGACGGCACGCGCTCGACGCCCGTCGTATGGGATTCCGGATGCCTCGAAGAAGTCTGCGGCGCATGCACGATGGTGATCAACGGCAAGGTCCGCCAGTCCTGCTCGTGCCTCATCGACGACCACGCGCCCACAGAGGGCGACACCATCACGCTCGAGCCGATGTCCAAGTTCCCGGTCGTCCGTGACCTCTGGGTCGATCGCTCGCGTCTCTTCCACAATCTCAAGCGTGTGAAAGCGTGGGTGCCCATCGACGGCACCTACGCGCTCGGCCCCGGCCCGTCCGAGTCCGCCGAGAGCCAGGAACAGCGATACGTCATGTCCACCTGCATGTCGTGCGGCTGCTGCCTCGAGGCCTGCCCGCAGTTCAACGTCGAGCCCGACCCCGCTGCATGGGACACCGCATTCGTCGGCGCCCACGCCCTCAATCAGGCCCGCCTCTTCAATCAGCACGAGACCGGCAGACGAATGAAAGGCGAACGTCTCGACGCGCTCATGGGCACGGGAGGCGTGAACGACTGCGGAAACGCCCAGAACTGCGTCAAGGTCTGCCCCAAGCTCATCCCGCTCACAGAGTCCATCGCCGTCATCGGACGGGCCACCACGATCCACGCGTTTGCCCGCTGGTTCAGTGGAAAGTGATTCTCCCGAGCCGGTTGCAACCGCGCTCGTCCGAGCGGACGATCCCTGTCATGAGCCGATCGACGCACGCCCTGCTCCTGTCGATTGTGTTGCTCGTGACCGCCGCCATCTCGCTCGTTCACGCGACCGCGCCGAGCGCGCTGGAAACCCACGAGATCTTCGTGGCGCAGTCCACCCGCGAGATGATCGAGCATGGCCAGCACCTGGTGCCGACCTTCGGCGAGGTCCCTCGGCTGAAAAAGCCGCCTGTGATGTACTGGGCGGTCGACGCCGTGGCGTTCATCGCCGGTCGTCCCGATGTCCCCGAATGGGTCGCGCGTCTTCCCTCCGCGCTCGCCGCCATCGCCCTCGCTGCGCTCGCCGGCGCGATCGGAACGGTTGTCTATGAGCGAGCGACCGGGGTGCTCGCCGCCGCCATGACCGGCCTCTCCCTCGGTGCTTTCGAGTACGGCGCGAGCGCAAGGCCAGAGATGCTCTACAGCGCGACCACGGCGCTCGCCGTCCTCTGCCTTGTGCAGGCGTGGTCGAGACGTCCAACAAAGGACTCGGAGCAGCCGCAGCGAACGAGCGGCCGGTGGTGGGCGCTCGGCGCGTGGGCCTCGTTTGGCGTGGCGACGATGGTGAAGGGGCCGCAGCTCCCGCTCCTCATCTTCATCGGCATGAGCATGTGGGCGATTCGCGCCGAGGGCATTCGCGCGTGGTCGCGTGCGTTCCGACCCATCCTCGGAAGCTGCGTCGCGTTGGTCATCATCGCGCCGTGGTTCGTCGCGGTGATGCTCCGAGTCGACGGCGCGATGCAGATCTGGATCGATGAATTGATCGGCCAGCGGTTCGGCGAAAAGGACGGGACCGATTCGAGCTTCATGGAGTGGCTGCTCGCCGTGCTGACGCCGGACTACATCGTCCACAGCGTCATGCTGCTCCTTCCATGGGGCGTCTTGATGCCCTTCGCGTTTCTTGTTCCATGGTCCCGCGCCCGCGCCGGGAACGAGCGAGGCCGAATGATCTTCATGGGAATGGCAGTCGCCCTCATCGGCCTCTCCCTCGTTCGTCACTCACGGGACTACTACATCCTGCCCCTCGCACCGATCTTCGCCACTCTTCTCGCCCGCGCCACGCTCGGCATCTGGGAGAGTGCAAAGGTCAAACTTGGCGTAAGGCGTCTGACCCAGGCGTTCATGTCCATCCTTGCTCTGGCAGGCGTTGGCCTCATGGCCTATGCGCTCCGAAGCGACGGCATCCAGACACGCGATCTGCTCGTTGTCGTGACCTGCATCGGCGCAGTCGCCGCTGGCTCCTTCCTGCTCTTGCGCGCCATCAAGGGCGACCGGGCATACGCCCCGATCGCTGTTGCGCTGACATGCTGGGGGTGCGCCCTCGGCGCACTCGCGACCGCAGCACCCAAACCGGATTCTCGGTTCGAGTCTCTCGACGACGTGGCAACTGCCGCGGCACGGATCGACAGCGACGACATGCGCGTCATCGCCATCGAATTCGACCCGAGCAACCTGATGTACCGACTCGATCGGCCCCCGATCGCATTCCAGCCGGATGCCACAACCGACGAGATCCTCGCCCTCGCCCCCGTGGTACTCGTGGCTCCTCCCGAGTGGGCCGAGCGACTCCGATCCATCCCCGGAGTCACGGTCCGACAAAGCGATGTCATTGCTGTCGGCTCCAATCGATTCATTGAAGTCGCCGTGATCAAACGTGACCCTTGACTCGGCCCATGATCGCACCCCGGCTTGGCCCGATAACACCAGGTAGTGGTCTGGGTGCGCGAATGCTCGCACCCCCTCAAGGGACACGCTCAACGCCGGGTGCCGCCTCGCCGATTCATGGCACACGATGCCACCACACCCAGACTCCGGCCACAATCCGCGCGATCCCATCAGCACGATTCCCGGCCAATCAACAGCGGTCTCAACGCTGCTTGGTGCTTGTGCGCTCGTCGCCACCGCCTACCTGCTCGGCGCGACATGGCTCTCGGTGACGACGCTGGGCGTGCCGGTCGGGCTCTGGCTCATCGTCGTTGCCGTCGGCATCTTCCGGCTGGACGCCCGCCGCGCCGCCCGCCGTCTCGCCGGCGTCTCCGCCAGCACCGACCCAAACGCCAGCATCTGGGCATTGTCCGGAACCCTGTGCCGCACGTTCGAAGCGATCACGCGCTGGACGCGGCCGATCCGGGATCGCTTCGACCTCCTGACCGGGTCCGGTGAGCGTGCCGCGGGACGCCTCTCTGCATGGCACGACCGCATCGGCTGGCCCGAACGGCCCCTCCGTATCGGGCTCGCTGTCGACGCGGACATCTCCGATGTGTTGCGAGCCGCTCCGGGCTCCTCGTCGGTTCAGTGGGTGCAAGTGGTGGGGGGAGTCAGCCCGCTTGGCGCATGCAAGTCGCTCGCACTCGACGCGGTCCTGCACCACGAGCCGAGTGAGGGGCTTCGCCTGACCACGCTCGAGCGCTCCGGCCGTGACGCGGCATGGCACGACTGGGCGACACCCCGTCCCCTGACCTATGCCTCCGTCTTTCCGTTCCTCGTCGATCCGACCCATGTCACGCTCGGCATTCGTTCCGTCGCCTCCGGTCCCGAGGCCGAACTGGTGCGGGCGGTTGTTGAGTCCGCCGTCGCTCTCTCCCGCATGACCCACCGAATCGGGCTGGCGGATCGGCTCATTGGTCGGCGGCCCACCGATCGCTCCCGCGCGCAGGCCGGCGAGATCGCGCGGGTCGATCGAGCAATGCTCCGTCTCGCCCGCGTCTTCGAGGCGACCGCAGAACGGGTCAACTCGCTGCTCGCTCGCGTCGGTGCGCGGGTGCTCAGCGCGGATCTCTGCGCCGGTGCCGGCCGATCCTGGGCTTCGCAAGACTTGTGGGACCTGATCGCCAAGGTCGCTGGCGACGAACCGGAGATAGCACTCCGCGAGGCGGCCTCGCGATTTGTGATGCTCGACGATCAGGGCGGCATGACAGCGCTCGCCCGCGCGGACATGGCCCTCCGGAGGCACCCCGGCGTCGAGCAGATCGATCACACGGCCCTGCTGGAATGGGAGATTGAGCACGGAGCGTCGAGCGACCAGGCGATCGGACGCCTGGCCTCCGGCATCTGCCTTGCCTGCGCCACGCGAGACTCGCACGCGATCGCGTGCGTCCGCGACGACCTGATCGACGACATGCGCCACAGCGCGTGGCTGGTCGATCGCGAGCAGGACCAGGCCCTCGTACTCGACGTCTTCAGGCACATCGAACGCCTGCGCCGGGCCCACGAACTCGGGATTGCCTCGGCCGCCTGATCGCTTTGGAATCCAGATCAACCCTTGAGGTCGATGCTCGGCGAAGCGTCTTCGGCTCGCCCCGCGCCCGACGCGTCGTAGGCATGAGTAGTGCGCGGGTCGCGGTTCCCCCGCTCTCCCGGATCCTCGCGCTGCTCCTGATCGTGATTGCTCTCGACGGCATCGACCGAGTCGACCTCGGTGACGTGACGTTCGAACTCGTCCTTGCCCGTCCGTCCGATGCGGGCCCGAGACTCCTTGGCCTTTTCCACATCGCGCGCCGCCACCCGTTCCGCTTGAGCGGAACCTGCGAGGGACTGGGCGACACTTGAACCAAGGATGCTCATGCTGTTTCTTGCGTCGGCATGTTCGGTGTGGGTTGCTTGAGAAAGATCCGCTGGTTATCCCCAGTTCGGGAGAACGCCAGCGCCTCTGCCTCCCGCCCAAGGTCCGAAATCGTTACACGCCCATCAAACGCCCAGCGTACTGACGCCGCAGTCCACATAGATCGTCTCGCCCGTCACACCCGCCGAGAGGTGGCTGGCGAGATAGACGGCGGTGTTCCCGACGTCCGCCCCGTCCACCGACCGCCGCAGAGGCGATCGCTCCGCTGAACGTGCCTCCATGCTGTCCGTGCCACCCACCGCCGAACTGGCGAGTGTCCGTAGGTACCCTCCCGAGATTGAGTTCACTCGGATGTTGTCCGACCCCATCTCAAGCGCCATGTACCGCGCCGTGCACTCAAGAGCCGCCTTCGCAACGCCCATGACGTTGTATCCCGGCACAACCTTCTCGGCACCGTAATAGCTCATGCACATGATCGAGCCCCCGCCGGACTTGGCCATCAGGGGTTTGGCGCGCCGCCCCATCGCAAGCAGCGTGTATGCGGAGATGTCGATCGCCGACAGATACGCCTGACGCGGCGTGTCGCAGAACTTGCCGACCTGCAGCCAGTCGCGATCCGCAAACGCGATCGAGTGCACCAGAAAGTGCATCGAGTCGAACGACTCGGCGTACTGCCCGAAGGCCGCGTCAATGTCCTCGTCCTTCGAGGCCTCCAGCGGTCGCAGCCACGGATCCGTCAGGCCAAGCGCCTCGACCGCTTTCCGCGTCCGGCGCTCGTTCTTCTCACCCGGCAGGTGCGTGAACGCGCAGGTCGCGCCGTGCTCGATCATCGACTTGGCGATGTGCCACGCGTACGAGCGGTCGTTCGCGACGCCGACGATCAGTCCAGTCTTGCCGGTCATGAGTCCCATGGGCGAGTGTCTCCGTGGCCGGGTCCGTCGCGCCCGGCAATCACTCCGAGTCTAGCCCGGAACCGAGGTCGGACCGGCGCGGAACATTGGATGCCGCGGCGGCGGGTAAGATGCACCAATGCCAGAGTCGCGGCCCGCCAGATCCACATCCATCGACCTCAACGCGTTGCCACTGCACGAGTTGTCCGACGCGCTTTGCGAGACGGGGCTGGTAGGGCGTGTGCTGGAACTCGCGCGTGACGAGGATGTGGGTTCGGTCGGCGACATCACGAGCCAGGTGGCAATACCCGATGGGCATCGATCGAAGTTTGTGGTCGGCGCAAGACAGGCCGGAGTCATGGCGGGGCTGATCCCCGCCTATGAGCTGGCGAATCTGTATCCGGATATCGCGTACGCGCCAACCGTGCGTGATGGGGAGGCAGTTGTCGCGGGGCAGACAGTGGCACGCATCGCGGGCCCAACCCGCGAGATCCTCGGCATCGAACGCATCTATCTCAACCTCGTCGGTCGCCTCTCCGGCATCGCCACACGCACGCGCCGTTTCGTCGACGCCATGGGCGATGGCCACCGCGCCCACCTCTACGACACCCGCAAGACCACGCCCGGACTGCGCGTCCTCGAGAAGTACGCCGTCCGCTGCGGCGGCGGGCTTTGCCACAGATTCGGCTTGCACGATGCGGTGCTGCTCAAAGACAACCACCTCGCGCACGTTCCCCTGGCCGACCTCGGCGCTTTCGTCGCGGACGCTTCACGCAAGGCCCGGGCGATCTGGGCCGCAGGACCCGCGCCCCTCTTACGCCCGTTCGTCGAGGTCGAGGTGGACACCCTCGATCAGTTCGCCGCGCTCTTGAACGTCGAGCCCGGTCTCGTCGACTTCGTCCTGCTCGACAACATGGATCCCGCGATGCTCGCCCGTGCCGTCGCCATGCGCGATGGCGCGGGCTCGCCCATCCAACTCGAAGCCAGTGGCGGCGTCACCCTCGAAACGATCCGCGCCATCGCGCTCAGTGGCGTCGAGCGCATCAGCGTCGGCTCCATCACCCACGGTGCAACCACGCTCGATCTCGGTCTCGACGCGGAGCACAACGGCCCATGACGCCTTCATCTGCTTCTTCTTCCTCGAAACAATCAGGGCCCGCGCAAGGCGTCTCTGCCGATCTTGGCGAAGCCTCGCTCCATACGTGGGCCTCACGGATCGAGTCTCTGATCGAGACCGGATCGATCTCGCTCATCGGTCGCGTCTACGTGCTCGCCAGCACCGCCTCCACGCAGGACGCCGCCCGGCAATTCGCGGGCGAGTCCGCATCCACTCGCGGCCTCTGCGTGCTCACCGGCGAGCAGACCGCAGGACGGGGGCGACTCGGACGCAGTTGGTCCGACAGCCGGGGCCTTGGCCTCGCGATGACACTTGCGATCGACGCGGGCCGATTCACGCCCGGCACGCTTGAGACGCTCCCTCTCGCGATCGGGCTCGCCGCCTGCCGCTCATGCGAGCAGGCGCTCGGCCGCAAGCACGTCCTCGGTGTCCGGTGGCCGAACGATGTCGTAGAGCGGGCCAGGTCCGGCCGAAAGGTGGCGGGCGTGCTGATCGAGCGTGCGACGCTCGCACCCGGCAACGACATCCTGCTCATCGGCATCGGCATCAACGTCGCGCAGTCCCGATCCGACTTCCCGACCGAACTGCGCGACCACGCCGTGTCGCTCCGTTCGCTCGCCGACTCGGATCAGTCAACGCCCGACCGACTCGATGTCGCGTGCCTCCTGCTCCACGAGATCGAGCGTTCGCTGGCCCTCGGCGCATCCGACCTCAGCCGCGCCTGGAAGAAGCGGGACGTCCTCGTCGGCACGCGCCGAACCTTCATCCACAACGGCCGCCCGGTCAGCGGCGTCGTCGAGGGGATCGACCCGATCAGCCGCATCCTCGTCCGCACCAACCTCGGCAACGTCGTCTCGCTCCCCGCGCTCTCCACCTCGATGGTCCACGAGGATGGCGTCCGCATGCGTGAAGCTCAATAGCCCGCGTCGACATCCACGCAATTGAGCAGCGGTTCACCCGCGCCGAACCGCCGGATGTTCTCCTTGTAGAGAGCCCACCAGCGCTGGTCCGTCAGCTCGCCATCAGAAGCGACATGGGGCGTGATCAGCACGTTCGGTGCGCTCCAGAGCGCATGCCCTGCAGGCAGCGGCTCCGGATCGGTCACATCCAGCGCGGCGCCCGCGAGCCGCCCGTCGTTCAAGGCCGCGATGAGGGCGTCCGTGTCGACGATCCGCCCGCGCGCGATGTTGATCAGGTACGCGCCCGGCTTCATCCGGCCGATCATCGTCTCGTCGAACAGCCCCTCCGTCTCCGGGGTCAGTGGAACGCAGATCGCCACCACATCTGCGTTCGGCAGCATCGACGCCAGGTCGCCGGGCTTCCCGACGTGCTCGACATAGTCGGGCGCGGGCGTGTCGCTCCGCCTGGTCGCGACGACGCGCATCCCGAAGCCGTGGGCCCGCTGCGCGATCTCGGTTCCGATGCCGCCGATTCCGACGACGAGCATGGTCCTTCCCTGCAGGGCGACGGCCTTGCCTTCCGGCACATCGCGGCTCCACGCGCCTCGCTCCTGCGCGTCGTGGTAGTGGGGGAGCTGGCGCGTGAGCGCGAGGAGCATCCCCATCGCGTGGTCCGCGATCGCCGGCCCGTGCACGCCCTTCGCGTTCGTCAGCACAAGCCCCGTGTTGTCGCGCACCTCCGGCATGAACACCAGCCGCTCGACGCCCGCGCTCGGCGAGTGGATCCACGAGAGATGCGTGGCCTTGGCCAGGAACTCGGGCGTGATCAGGCGCCCGTCGATGCCATCGGCCTCTGCCGCGTGCTCCAGCGCGCCATCCCGACTCGAGACAGGGATGACCCGGACGCTCGGCGCGACATCGTTGAGTTCGTCGATCTGCTCGTCGCTGAGGCCCGCGGACAGGAACGTCAGGGAGATCTCGGCGCGCGGCGCATCGGCGGGGAGCGGGCGTGCGATGCGGGCATTCCGTGTGGAGCCGGGGAGATCCGGTTGGGCGTGAGCGGGGAGAAGGATGGCGGCCAGGAGGGCCGAGAGGATCGGCACGGCGAGGGGGCGAGTCTTCATTCTCTGTTCACTCCTTCACGGGCTTGAGGTCGACGCCCATGAACTCGACCCAGGTCTTGCCCCCGTCGCGCGACCACTCGCCGATCTCGTGCCAGCGATCGGGTGTCAGTGTGAGCGTGAAGCGGACGGTGCCGGGATTGGGGCTCCAGACCATCGCGCCGTCCTCGGCGTTGACGGTGAGCGTGTTGCGTGAGAAGTCCGCGCCGTTGCGTCGGGCGAAGAAGACGATGGCGTTCGTCTTGGGGTCGTGCTCGATGATGCCGATCGCGTCGTGGCCGACGGTGATCTCGCCGGTTGCCTCATCCCGGGTGTAGCCGTACCCCTCGACGATGATCGCGGTGCCGGCGAGATTCCAGTGGGCACGCTCGACGGCGTCGCCCTCGTGGCGTTCGCCGACCGGGGTGGTCATCCACGACTTGCCGCGCCACTCGCCCACCATCCTGGCGACGGGCGAGTCGGCGAGTGGGCTGGTGACTTTGTTCACGGGCTGTTGCTGCGCTCCGGCAATCGTGGAATGACCGGCGAACCCGGCCAGTCCGGCGAAAGCGGTGAGCGATGCGAGCACGAGTGCGGCGGACGCTGCGGTGCGGGTGTGGGCCATCGGCGGGTCTCCTGTGAGAGGAGACGCCAGTCTAACGGATGGCGCGGGAACCCGGGGAGGTGACGGGCGCGGTCAGGGGGATGAGCCGCAGGGAATGGGCTTGCCGGTGGCGGCACGGATGAGGTCTGCCGGGCGGGGGGAAGGCGAGGAGTTGGAGTTTGAACGCGAAGAACGCGAAGAAGAGTTGAACGCGGAGGACGCGGAGGAACGCGGAGGGGAAAGAGCAGAGGAGGGGGAAGAGGGCAATGGGGAAGAGGGGAGAGGAGTGGGCGTTGGGGAGGGGGCAGGAGGCAATGGGGAAGAGGGGAGAGGAGTGGGCGATGGGGAGGGGGCAGGAGGCAATGGGGAAGAGGGGAGAGCAGTGGGCAATTGGGAAGAGGACGCGGCGGGGGTCGGCGACTGCGCTGTTGCGCTGAAGGCGCGGATGAGTTCGTGCGCGAGCGCGGTGTCGGTGGGAGTGGCGTGAGTTTGTTGGTTTGGCTGTTGGTTTGGCTGTTGGTGTGCTGGTGGGCTGACTTGTGGGCGCGTGCGGGCGGGGGGACGCGGGAGCGTGGCGAGGAGATCGGGATCGACGGGGACGATGCGCGAGAGGCGGTAGAGGTGGTACGCCGCTTTGGTCGCGCGCGTGGATGCGCGGAGGAGGATGGGGTCGGTGGGGGCGAGCGTGTCGGCGAGGGCGCGGTAGTTGTCGAGGACACGGATCAGCGCGGCGGCGGCCTTGGTGAGGTTGAGCGACGCGGCCATGCGGGTGTGGGTGCATGCGCCGGACTCGATGAGGAGCATGCGTTCACGGGCCTGGGGAGTGGTGAGCCAGAGGGAGAGGTCGGCGATGGAGAGGTTGTGGGATGCCGCGACGGAGGCGAGGGATGCGGTCGGCTCGGCGAGGGCG
>CAUJHH010000039.1 GCA_963204725.1 Planctomycetota bacterium | reverse complement strand
GGGGGGGGCTGGTGGGGCGGGCGGCGTGTGGTTGGGTGCGTGCGCGCCGGTACTCGCCGCACCCGTCTTGCGGGGGGGGGGGGGGGGGGCGCTTGTGGTCGGACTTGTCGGCGCGATGCCGCCGGCCGTGCGGTGCCTGCGACTGCCAATCAATGAAGCATTGAGATCGTTCTAGACCTTGAACACCCAAGGAGTCTGTCATGCGTCGAATCAGTCCGTTCGCCACTTCGATCGCCATGTGTGCGCTCATGGCCGCCTGCGAGAAGTTCGCGCCGGCAGATCCGCCAAGCGGCTCGGCACCGGTCGCGGCAGCTCCCGACACGGTCCCCGCAGTGGCTTCATGGGTGCTCACGGCGGAGCCCTCCGACGTGAAGAGCATCATCGATGTGAAGGCCGGAGCGTCGGAGGGAGATCGTGTCGTGATCCGCGCGCGGATCGGGGGCCGAAGGGACCCGCTCACAGCCGGAAGCCCCGTGTTCACGGTCATGGACTTGTCGGTGCCCCATTGCGCAGAGAACCCTGACGATACGTGCGCGACGCCGTGGGACTATTGCTGCGAAACACCGGACACGAAGAAGTCCAACGCTGCAACGGTTCAGATCGTCGGCACCGATGGTGAACCGATCTCAGGCGACGCGGCATCGGGCGGGCTTAAGCCGCTCGACGAGGTGGTGCTGGTGGGAACGGTCGGCCCTCGGCCGACGACGGATGTGCTGACGATTCTCGCGACGGGTGTGTATCGGGTCGGCAACTGAGCCCGCCGAGGGACATGGTCGCTTTGATCCTGCTGATTGCGCGACACCCTCCGAATGCTCAGATGTCGTGTCTTGAAGTTGCACCCTATCCGGTTCGACACGACCCTTTTCACAATGTGCGGTTCACACCGCGCTGTCTTGGCAACCTTTGAGTTCGGCCCGATCCCGCAGACTGCGGAATTGTGCGACATCAATGTGGCAGGAGCTTGGCGTGTTTCACCGCCTGCTCTTGCCACATCCATGCCCGCTGTCATGCTGCGCGGTGTCACACCGCGCTTGGCGCTGGAGTGCACCGAATGAGCGGCAAAGAGCGTCGGAAATCCACCCACAAGCAGTTGGAAAGCGGCTCGAAAGAGGGCGGTTTGCGTGCGCGAACCTGTGACCGTCTCGTACCAAGATCGCAGGTCGCAGGTTCAGTGCGCGGGGGGGCGCGCGGCGCGTCCAGCGACGAGTCCAAGCAGCGGTCGAAGGGCTCATCCAAGCCTCCCTCGTACCGCGCGCGGACAGAGTTCGGGCAGGCGGTCGTCACGCTCAACGATGTGGCGTCTCGGCCCCACACGACTCCCTCAGCTTCAACTTGGACATGATTTGGAAGGGCAGCTTGCGCGCCGTCAACCGACCAGCGTGCTTTGGGCAATCGCCTCGGCGACTTTGATGCCGTCGATGGCTGCGGAAAGAATGCCGCCTGCGTAACCGGCACCTTCGCCGGCAGGAAAGAGCCCCTTGGTGTTGAGGCTCTGGAATGTCTCGTCACGGCCGATCCTGATGGGCGACGAGGTACGCGTCTCAACGCCTGTCAGCACTGCGTCTTCCATATCAAACCCGCGTATCTGGCGACCAAACGACTTGAGCGCTTCGCGAATGGCGGCGATGGCATAATCCGGAAGGCAGGGGGTGAGATCGGTCGGAAGCACGCCCGGTTTGTAGGACGGGATGACGCTGCCGAGCGATGTGCTCGGCCTCCCGGCGACAAAGTCACCCACGCGCTGCGCGGGCGCCGCGTAGGTGCCGCCCCCGGCGACGAACGCGGCCGACTCCCATTTGCGTTGGAACGCGACACCCGCGAGCGGACCGTCCGGATAGTCTGCTTCGGGCGAGATGCCGACAACGATGCCCGCGTTGGCGTTGCGTTCGGCACGTGAATACTGGCTCATGCCATTGGTAACGACTCGGCCTTCCTCGGAGGTGGCGGCGACAACCGTGCCGCCCGGGCACATGCAGAAGCTGTAGACGTCTCGTCCGTTTGCGGCGTGGTGCACGAGCTTGTAGTCGGCTGCGCCGAGAATGGGATTGCCCGCGTTTGGGCCGAACCGCGCGACGTCGATAAGCGATTGCGGATGCTCGATGCGAAAGCCCAGAGAGAAGGGCTTGGGTTTGATGTGCACCCCGCGATCCTGCAGCATCTGAAACGTGTCGCGCGAGCTGTGACCGATCGCGAGCACGACGTGATCGGCCGCAAGATGCTCGCCGCTCGCGAGCACGACGCCGCGTATGCGACGCGTTCCGTTACTGCTGACTTCAATGTCCAAGTCCGCCACGCGGCTCTCGAAGCGATACTCGCCGCCGAGAGACTGAATGGCGGCCCTCATACTCTCCACCACCTTGACCAGGCGGAATGTGCCGATGTGCGGGTGCGCCGCGATCAGGATCTCCGGCGGCGCACCGGCCTTCACGAACTCCGTCAGGACCTTCCGGCCGAGATGACGAGGATCCTTGATCTGGCTGTAGAGCTTGCCATCGGAGAACGTCCCCGCGCCGCCCTCTCCGTACTGCACGTTGGATTCCGTGTTGAGCGCCGCACTGCGCCACAGCCCCCACGTGTCCTTGGTGCGCTCGCGTACTTCCTTGCCTCGCTCCAGGATGATCGGGCGAAATCCCATCTGCGCCAGCAGCAAAGCCGCGAACAGCCCGCATGGCCCAGCGCCGATTACCAGCGGGCGCGGGGATACTTGGTCGGTTGCATGCGCGACGAAGCGGTAGTCGATGTCCGGTGCCGGCTTGACACGTGCATCGTTAGCGCATCGCCTGAGCACGCCCGCCTCATCCTTCACCTCCACATCGAGCGAATAGACCAGCAGGATGGCGGATCTCTTGCGGGCGTCGTGCGCTCGGCGAAACACCCTGCAGGAGATCAACCCGTCCGGCGCGATCCGCAGGCGAGCGATGACGGCCTTTGCGATGGCATCGGGGGAATGATCGAGCGGAAGATTGATTCCGGTCAGGCGGAGCATGGATTGCCTTTAGAGTTCGGGGCTGCACAGGGCCAGTCCAGAGGGACTCAATTGTAATCCGCGCCCGCCGAGTCACCGCACATGGCCTCGGCCCTCGGGAGCCCGCCGGAGTGCAGCTCCGGCTGGACTTGGTTCAGGGGGAAGGGGCATGCCTTAGCAGGCCGTTGAAGAAGTGCTGTTGAGGGCGCAACCGGAACGTGGGTGGATGCGAACAGTTGGGGATGAAGGGCAAACCCCAGCGTCAGGCGGCGGTGTACCACACGTTCAACGTCGAGGATCTGATCGAACCCGGC
>CAUJHH010000038.1 GCA_963204725.1 Planctomycetota bacterium | reverse complement strand
TCGATGGAAGACGCGCGGCAGAAGATCGAAGCTTGGCGTCGTCACTACAATGAGGAGCGTCCCCACAGCGCCTTGGGCAACTTGAGCCCCAGGGAGTTCGCTGCGTCCAAGGCTCAAGAATGCCGGGTCGGATGAAGCTGACAAACTCACCCTGCGGTTGGTACTGAAACGGGGACAAGCGCACGGCCCGTCGGGACTCTCATAGTTGGTGGATCAGGTTCCGGGGGGCAGGTTAAAGGCACACTGACCCGAAGCGGGTCAGTGGCACGATGTAGCCGAATCCTGGAGTCGGGCGAGCAGGGGAGTTAATCGATCAGAGTTACTCGGGGAGTTTGCCCATGTCGGTCGCCTTGCGTTTCACGAGACCGAACCAGATGAGGAGGAAGAGAGGGTAGGAGAGACCGATCACGCCGCCGAAGATCAGGCCGATCGTGTTACCGATGCTCGCTCCGGGGGACTGGAACTGCTTGGCGAAGGGATTGGCGGGGTCGGCCTGCTGGGCCCAGGCGACGTTCTCCTGCTGGAGGCGCCACTGGAGATAGAGGCCGATGATGGTGAGGGGGATCGAGATAGTTGCGCAGACGAGGTGGAGGGGACGGCCGATCGGTTTGCGCTTGAGGACCATGACGCCCGCGATGAGCAGGAGCAGCGCGTTCAGGACGCCGAGG
Organism: Planctomycetota bacterium; assembly: GCA_963204725.1. Classification (GTDB taxonomy): domain Bacteria; phylum Planctomycetota; class Phycisphaerae; order Phycisphaerales; family UBA1924; genus JAHBWV01. The sequence goes on along the minus strand of CAUJHH010000038.1, from coordinate 21,072 downwards.
CCGCCGTATGCCATGGTGCCGAGATTGGGTTGGTAGGGGGGCGGCAGGTCGTGGCTCTGGGCCACGCCACTCATGAACTGGCCGAGGATGAACTGGCCGAGGAATGGCGTCACGGCGAGACCGCACCCGCCGCACACGAGGCCGATCGAGGAGAAAACGATGCTGAGGATGCCGATGACCTTTGGCCAGGCGGGTGGATCGTCGGGCATCCCGGCGATCACAGTGCGAACGCCGGGAACACTGGTGCCTGACCTCCCCGAGCGATACGGCAAGTGGGGCAGCGTGTATCACCGCTTCAATCGCTGGCGGAAGGACGGCACGTTCAACAGAGTGCTCAAGGCGCTGCGGATCCGGCTGGACAAGGACGGGCACATCGATTGGGATCTCTGGTGCGTGGACGGCTTGAATGTTCGTGCGTCACGCTCCGCGGCCGGGGTCTCCAAAAAAGCGAAGGACCAGGCAGAAAGCCCGGTGACCACGCGCTGGGTCGCAGCCGAGGCGGGTGGGGATTAAAGTTCCATCTGGTCGTTGACGGTCACGGCATTCCCCTCGCCGCCATCGTCACCGCGGGCGAAGCGCACGAATCGAAGAGATTCGTCGAGTTGATGGAGAAAGTGCGTCCGCCGCGCTGGACGGGCTGGCCCCTCCAGGTGGCCGGTGACAAGGGGTACAGCTACCCGCACATCCGCGACTGGTTGGAGCGTCGGATCATCGAGCGGGTCATCCCGCAGCGGAGCGACCAGATCGAACGCGAGGGGCGTCTGCGGCTGGATCGCCGCGCGTACAGGAAGCGTGCGAGGGTCGAGCAGAGCGTGCGATGGATCAAAGAGAACCGTCGCGTCGGCACCTGCTACGACAAGCTCGCGACCAGCTTCCAGGCGTTCATCAACCTCGCCATCATCCGACGATACCTCAGGATCATGGCACCAGATGATCCGTCAGACAGAACCTAGTTGAAGGCGGACAGAACTCTTGAACATGACACTCTTCGGTCCGAAAGGACTAACTCAAGCTCTCCCATTGCCACATTCGGGACAGACTACATTGCTATTGGCAACGCCCCTAGACAAATTGCCCAAATCGTATCCGCAAGCAAGGCACAGACTGTGCTTCAGACGACTCGATCTCCGCTTGCGTGTCGCTGCCACTCTGGCCATCACAGCGATGGCCGATATGCCCATCGCAACGACGGGTATCCACCATAGGGCGACAATCGCGCCCCGAACATCAGTTGCAAATAGCAGCTTGAGACGATCCGATCGAAACGTGTAAGGACGACCGCCGCGATTAGCCAGTATTGTACAATACGTATCATCTCGGGAAGCATGATCCAGCGCCAATGCGGTCAGCTCTTTGGATGGCATTGACGTAGTGACTGGAGATGTGCTGACACGTACTATGACCGCGTAGGGTCCGGCTCGGCGTCCAACAACTGTTGCCCTTGCATCGATAGTGAATGTGCCGCGCGGCTTATCCCGATAGTGTCGAACTGTGTGGCTTGCGTAGAGACGGGCAGTCGAATGATCAGAAAGAATCATCATTTGACTCGATCGATGAAGTGCCGAGTGGGCATCGGATTTCAACTTAAGGTAGCCTAGAGTGACGATTAGTATAAGGGTGGCGAAAGCAGCCAATATCCAGTCATGCATGCTGCGAAGCATATGGCGCTTTCGACACGATTGTTGATGATCAGCCATAGATTGGAGTCGGATCAAAATACTCAGGAGGTGGTGGGGTGCCAGGATCATCTGGGGCAGGAGGCTGCGGATCATTTGCGGGAGAATCGCAAGTCCCTTTTATCATGTCGACGGCCTCATCATGCCAGCGGCAACATACGCATTCATGCACGCACTGGCCAGTTCCGCTATTCTGGTGCACGGCTTGAGCATACCTAAACTTGAGCGTGCCTAGATCAAACTCAAAATCGGTAAAGCCAAGTGGGGAATATGCCGCGCCAAAAGCAATCGTTGTGATGATCACTTGAGGTGCTGTAGGAGGTATGGTGAATACGGCTTGCCATTGTAGAGATAGGCCCATTCGGGCTGTACTACCGGAGGTGCGCCCGCCAGTCACCGGTGTGCCATTCGAGGTGCAGTTATAAAAGATAGTCGCGGGTGTTGGCGTAAGCCCAATAGTGCGGCTTCCGGCCCACGGGGGCCTTCTGCGTATATATGCAGAAGTATCGACAACTACCTTTGTATTGTATACAGTCATTTTCCATTTATGAATGAACTCATCATTATTATCTGGACTTGTGTAAGAGTATGCATCAGAAATACTCTCGCCATGACCTGGGATTAGGTTGCCAATCTGCCATTGAAGATCGTTTTGACCAGGAACGCATGCTTGTGTAATCAAGCCTGTCGGATCAGTGCCGTATAGAGCATTGGAATCGTTGTAAGCTAACAAGGTGGCGACCGTAGAGAGGTATTCGGCCTCTCTTCTGAGCCATCTGCCTATTTCGCTATCAAGTGGCCTGTACCTGACGTGCCACTTGGTCCCGGCGAGCGCGGTGTCGCCCTCGTAGCCGGCGTATCCCTTGCGGTTTCCCCACTTGGTGAGCCCGAGTTTGGACCACCCCTGGTTCACGTAGCCGTTGTTGAGGTCGAACGCGTCCAGGAAATCGTCAATATCGACCCCGCCGTCGAGGTTGACGTCCTTCCTGACGTCGTAGGTGCCCGCAATGGCAGAGGCGTCCGTGGCGTCGAAGTCGCCATCCGAGTCCGTGTCGCCGGCGGGCAGTGACCACGGCAAACCGTAAGAGGAGTACTTGACCCACTCGACCATCTGCCCTGTGCTGGTGATGAGCGCCGAGACGTCGTGGCGCCAGTTCTGGGCGTAGTAGACCCGCTCCTCCATCGTGCCATCGGAGGCGGCGTTCCACGCGGTATCGCCATCACGGTCTCGAAGCATGACACTGTCAATATACGAACTTCCACCCCGTCCGCCAAGGCCGGCGTTGTGGTAGACGAACCTTTCCTTGGCATAGGACGCGGCCGGATTGCTGGCGTTGTAGCCCCAGTCCAGGAGCCGGTACGTGTTCAGGATGCGCCAGCGCTCGTCGTATACGAACAGATACCAAGGATCGTCGGTGTTGTTCTCGACCGTGCCGTCGGCGTCCGTGTCGTAGTGCCAGCCGATCCGGTACCCCAGCCCGTTGTACTTGTACTCGGCGACGAGCGCGCTGTTCGAGCGGTTCCGGACCTCCTTGAGCCGCCCGAAGGCATCCCACTTGTAGGTGTAGCGCTGCCCGTCGTCGGTCATGTTCCCGTTGTCGTCGTAGGTGAACGTGTAGTTTACGCTGCTGTTGTCGTCGGTGTCCCGGGTCAGCAATTCATTGACGACGTTGTGGGTGCGGCGATCCTTCAGCTCATTGGTGTCCGTGTAGTCCAGATCGCCGTCAAGGTCGCGCTTGAAGAACTCCCAGTTGCCGGTCTGCTCCAGGGTCCAGACCTCGTCGCGCTTGGCATTGCCATCGGTCACGGTGGACCCGTCCCAGTGGCCTTCCTTCGCCCGCAGCAGCCGGTTCACCCCGTCCATGGTGTACAGGGCATCGAACAAGCCATTGCCGCTGCCTGCGGCGCCCGCCGTGTGGATGTTGTCCTCGGTCCGGGTGATGTTCCCATTTTCGTCGTAGGCGATCGCCAGGTCGTAGAAGTTCACGTCTGTCGACAGGTCCTTGGTCCATGTCCAGCCCACGGGCCGGTTAAAGCGGTCGAGCTGGCCGTAGGTCGGGCCAGAGGTGTACCTGTTGCTGAAGACATCCGGCTGGAGCAGGTCTGTGCCCACCAGCGTCCCTGCGCCCAGGTATGCGTACTGGGCGACGGTCGTGCCGCCGACCTCCATCCGCAGCGTCCGGGCCTGCTCGGCGTCGTCGCCGATGCTGAAGGCGTTGTCGATCTCCTCCATGGCCACGACCACCCCGTCCGGGTAGGTCGTCTGGGTGCGGATGATGGTGTTCCGACCACCTGTGCGGTCGTCGTAGTCGTGATTGACCTCGTAGTCGTCCACCGAGCCGCCCGCGCCCACGGCGGAGTTGCGGTCCTGCTCGAAGAGATCGAGCATGCCCCACCCCTCGTAGGTGTACTTGACCTCGTCGACCACGGTTCCCGAGCCCACCGTCTCGTGGGTGTGCTGGGTCACGGTCTGGACCCTGCCCAGTGCGTCGTACGCCGTGGAGATCCGCTTGACGGCGCTGTCGAAACTGCCGTCGAGGTTCGTCACGCGCCGGTGCAGGAGCCTTCCGGCGGTGTCGTAGACCATGTCGAACGTGTTGCCGATCTGGTCCTTCTTGAGTGTCGGCTGGCCCTGCGCGTTGTAGGCGAACGATTCCACATCGTCGCTGTCGGAGTTGATGTCCAGATGGTCCGTCCCCGTGTTGGTCGTGTCCGGGTACAGGATGGCCCGCAGCGTGTGCCCCGAGGCGACCTTGGACTGCGAGGGCGTCCCCTTGACAGCGCCGTAGATGTACGTCGTGACCTGGTCGTCGCCATCCACCGTGTCGTCGCCGTCAAGGTCTACCCACATCCTCGTCTGGAGGCCATCGACGTAGGAGAAGCGGGTGTAGAGGTCATCATCCCCCGTCACGCCGGAGGGTGTGCCGTTGACGTAGTTCTGGATGGTCGCGATCGTGCGGCCGAGGTCGTCATAGAGCGTGCGTGTGGACTTGGCACGCGGATCGGTTACGTCGCGCAGCGTGCCATCATCGTTGTAGCCGTACGTCGTCCGCAGTTCCGTGGGCGAGCGCGAGGGGACGGTCAGGAAGGAGCCGGAGGGCTTGCGGTCAAAGTCCGAGCCCCCGTTGGTGCCGTACTGCACGGTCTCGATCATGCGGTCAAGGTCGTCGTACCACATGGACGCGATCTGGATCCGGCCCTTCAGGTTCGCGGCGGTGTACTTGAACTGATTGCCACTGTCCGCGTTGGTGTCGAGGGCGCCGAGGTTCTCGCTCAGGCCGTAGTCGGTGTGGTGCCGCTGGATGACGGCCGACATCACGACGTTGTCCGAGAGGCCGGACTCATACGTCGTCTGACGCTCCTCCAGGACCAGATCGCCTGAGACGTCGTCGGCATCGGTGTAGCCGGAGTCGTTGGTGCTGCCGAGGATGAAGCTGTGCGTCGCGCGGCCGAGACGGTCGTAAAAGATCTTGGTAATCTGCTCGCCCTCGGCTTTGATGACCCGCCCGTCCGGGTCGTACCAGGTCAGCGAATCCAGCGAGTCATCATCGGAGCCGTCTGCGGGATCGATCTTGTGGCGAGCCGTCTTCCAGACCTGCCCCTTCTCGTTGTAGTAGGTCTTGGACATCGCCATGCGGTTGGTGGCGAGGATGCTGGGCACATCGGAGATGTCGAGCCCGGAAGTGGATGAGTACTGTCCGACCTCAATCGCCCGTCCGAGGTTGTCGTAGGCGACGAGCGTGTGCGGGGCTTGGGGGTTGAGAGTCACGATGGTGCGGCCGCGGACGTCGTGCAGGAAGCTCGTCTCGCGCATGTCCGTCGTCGAATCCTCCACAAACGCCGTGCGCTTGGTGAGGTGGCTGTTGCCGCCGTCGCCGCCGCCGTCGAAGGTGGCCTGGCTCACCTTGACCATGTTGCTGGTACCGGACATCGAGCCGCCGGGGAGACCGTTGTCGTTGGTGCCGGTGAACTGTTGGTAGCCACGTCCGAGGTCGTCGTAGGCGGTGCGGCTGATGGTCCCGTGCGGCTGCAGAACGCGGATCGTCCGGCCCATGTCGTCATAGGCGTAGAAGGTCGCGTCGTAGTTCGTGCCATCGGACCCGGCGCCCGAGCCTGGGATATCGAAATAGCTGCGGCTCTCGAGGAGTTGGCCCGAGGACTCGTTGTAGATGCTGGTGGACATGCGGGCCAGCGTGCCGACACCCAAGGCGAGGATCGGATCCGAGTCCGTCTCGTCGATCCATGAAGAGAGCGCGGTGGTGATGCCGCCGCTGATGGCGATGGTGCCGCTGAATGTCGGCTTGCCGGCGAGATTAGTGACGGTGTAGAAGGCGGGGCCGTGGTACACCGTGGGGTCAGGATCCTCCTCCTCCTCCACGACCTCATCAATCTCAACGCGTGGGATCGAGATGGTTACGAGCCGCCCGTCGAGTAGGCGAGAGTAGTACGCTTGGGTGTCGGTCTCATCCGGATGGAACGTCAGCGTGGAGCGTCCGAGCGAGTCGTACTCCATGTCGGTCGTCCGCTCGTTGCCCGTGCCGGAGGAAGCAATCCCGAAGTCGGAGTCGGGATCCTCGTCGTCGGGATACGGCAATGCGGGACTATCGATGTTCGCATCAACGATGCTCCGCGAGACCTGGCCGTTCACCATCTGAACATTGCTGACGTAGCCGCGAGCGTCGACCGTAAAGACCGTCGTGCCGTCCTTGCGGAAGTAGCGGGAGGTGGCGGTGGTGGCGTCCGGGCCGTTCTTAGCATCATCGAGGTACGGGCTGGTAGTCGTAACGCTCTTCATCGCGATGAACTCAACGCTGGTATCGGTGTTGGACCACCAGTCGTAGGTCATGGTGGTGGCGTCGTAGTTGGCGCTCGTTCCTGCCGATGCCCCCGCCGTGTGATAGCGACGCATCTCGTCGATCACGGGACGGATCACGGTCACGCCGGACGCGACTTCGAGCTCGGCGGCGACGTCGTACTCCTGCCATGACTCGTAGTACGCGGTTCCTCCGGTGCCTTCTTTGAAGAGCGTGCCCTTGATGAATCCCAAGGTGGCGGCCCCGCCAGTCGCGTCGCGCTCGTAGATCCGCACGAGCCCGGCGCTTGCCTTGCGCGTGAACGAGCCGTCGGAGTGGTCGTAGTCGTTGTCGTTGGCCGCCGGGGTGTAGATAGCCGTGACCTGGCCGTCCGCGTTGCGCTCCACCTCCGTTGCCCACATGTCCGTGTAGCTGACGGCGGGGTTGCCATCGGTGATGACGCTGCTGAGCTGCTGCCCGACCTCGTCGAAGTAAAGCGTCTTGTAGATCGAGTCCGGCTGCTGGATCACTGTGCGGCTCTTCCACTCGGTGTCGTAGCCGCTGACTGGCGAGAACGACCCGTTGGTGCCGTAGGTGAAGGTGTGCGTGCCGTTGCTGCTGCCCGAGCATCCGCACTCGCCGCTGAAGAAGGCCTTCCAGACTCGGTAGTCGGAGCCGGAGGCGTACTCGAGATACGCGGATGAGTAAGCCTCCAGGGCGGCATCCGTCGCTCCCTCGAACCCGTTGTCGAGCACCTCGGGGGACTCGGCACCACCCTCGCCCCAGTCAAAGCCGCGACACCCCTCGGCGTCGACGACCATCTTGAGCATGCCGATCCCGCCGCGACGACCTTCTGAGTCCGCCCAGCTCTGCGTGTAGTAGCGGTAGTAGGTCTGGCGTTCCTCGTAGATGCCGGTATCCAGGTCGTTGTCGGCCGGCGAGAGGATCTTCCGCACCGTGACAAGCTTGAGCGTTCCGTTTGGGCCGTGCGTGTTGTCGCCGGAGTGGTAGTAGCCGTAGGTGACGCGGGCGATCTCTTCGACATTGGTGGGACTGCCCCAGCCGGCTCCGTTGTCTTGCACCTCGACCTTGACCTCGATGAGCCGCGATACGCTGTCGATGGTGTCGTAGTCGTATGTGAAACGCCGCCCCCCGTTGCTTGTCGAGTCGTACGCCACGCCGATCGTGCCATCGGCGTTGTAGCCGTTGGTCACCGCTGTCGCGGCCGTCGTCTTGTCGCCTACATACGCCGTGTTCCCAGCCGGATCCACGACCTTCCAGAGCTGCCAGTCCGCGACGTTGCTCGCCGTGTCGTCCCCGAAGAAGTAGGTCCGGTTCCCCTGCTGGTCGTAATAGACATAGACGTCAGGCGACCCGGCCTCGAGCTCGATCACGCCTGCGGCGCCGTTCACGGCGCGGAAGGTGTCGGCATTAGCCGCGGTGCGGTCGAACTCGATGTAGCGGTCGGCGCCGTAGATCAGGTAGAGGATGTCGGCGTCGCCCTTGGTGCCGGGGTTGCTGTCCGCGTCGTAGAGCTGTAGCTCCGGCTGGCTCGCTTGGAACCAGTTCCTGCCTTGGTACCCGTCGCTATCCAGGTGCGCGGGCGAGCTCGTCTCCTGCACTTGGCTGTAGGAGCGACGGATCGGCCAAGAAACCTGAGCAGGAAGCACGATATCTGCTGCTAAGGGGGAGTATGAGCCCGTTGCCAACTCGATGTCGCCCAACTTCTCATGTCGGATCAGTGCCTCGTATGGATTTCCGGCCATGGCCCAGCCGAGCGCGGATCCCGCCCTAAATGAACCGTCAAGGTATACGCCTCGCTGCACCGCCAGGGGGCGCACGCCCTGCACGCGCGAGGAGCCCGTGTAGACGTAGCTCGTCAGCGAGGTCGAATGCGTCTGCAGGATGGGGTCTGCCGACACCGTCTGCGCCGAGCCGCAGATGGCCAGCAGCGAGAGCAGCTTCAACGATGCGGACCCGGTCGTGGGACGCGTGCGTGAGCAGGAGCGGTTCATGGGGATCCCCTTAGGAAGGACCGGGCCGAGCAGCCCGATGGCGTATGACAACCCTCCGTTCGTTGCATGCGCAACGCACGGTCAATCACTGATGACACATACATGATGCACGTCCGCCTGAGGCGTCATGCCTACAAACGGAACGAGATGGCTCCAGCACCCACGCCGGAGAGCAGCAAAGCATGGGATCTCATGCTCGATCCCGTCTTGAACTTATGTCGTCGTTACCCCGCGAGCGCCGCGCTCCAGGCGGCCACAACTTCGCCGAGGTTGTTGGTCAGGTTGGTCTTGGCAGCGGAGACGGTCCCGTCGCCATTGGCCGCGTTCACGAGCGACGTGGCCGCGATCGCGGCGTTCTCTCCGTCGGCCGCGACCTCCGCCAAGGCGTCACGCAGCGCGAGCGTGTCGCTTGCACTCCGCTCGACGACCAGGTAGGGGACGGGAAGAAGCCGTCCCGCCTGAACGTGATCGCGGATCGCCACGAGGCGATCGGCCTTGCCGCTCTCTAGGCCATCCACGGCCGCCTCCCAGATCGCTTCCATCTGCGCGGCGTGCGCCGAAGTGGCTGTGACGTACGCACTCGCGGCACTAGACAGAGCCGTGAGATCATCCCCGGTGGCCAAGCCCGATTGGGCCTTGCGCCGCAGGGAATCAAGCGTTATGCCCGCTGAATCTGCTGCGGAACAAGCCACCGCGCACGTCGTTCCATTCTCGGCCCACCAGTCCGCGACGCGCATGATGAGCGCGGTGGTCTCGGCGTCATCCAGTCCCGCGGCGGCGAGTGCTTGTGGCGTGATGCGGGCTCGCTGGAGCGCCGCGTTGGCCCCCGCGCCGAGCAGCGGAACTTGGGTCGACGTGGCCGCGGCACCGGCCCCAATCGTTCGCGCCCAGAGAGACCATGAGGAAACGACGCCAACGGCGGCGGCTCCCAGGACGGAGACGCCGATCGCGGCATGGACAAGGCCGACTGCCTTCCTGCGACGCTTCATGTGATGTACCTCCGAGCCGCACAGCAAGCCGCGATACCCGATCACGGCACATGCAGATTACCCATGGTCACAGCGCACACGCAAGCATGGAGACGCGTGATTCTAAAAATAAAATCATGTCGCACACCCGAATGGGTCATGTGCAATGTTGGACCCACGACGTGGTGTTGATGCGCCGACAAGAACAGTTCTTGTGGCGAGAGAATGCGCCAGCAACAGCTCCATGACGAGCTAGGGGTTCCTCGGGGAATGCGTGTTCACCAACGGGTTCCGGTGCATATCCCTTGGCCGTGATTGAGCGCATTGGGCATTTGCGGTAGACTCCAGCGCAGCGTGTTGTCTCATCCCCTCCCATCACGCCACGGGTCCCAGTCCTCACGTCGGGTGTGGTGTGCGGTCGTCGCCACTTCCATGCTACTGCCAGCTCCCTCGCTCGCTCAGGAGGGTTCCACACCGCTCCCACCAGAGTCGCCAACACTCTCACTTGCTGGCCAACTGGAGCTTGCTCGCTTCACGGACATGGTCGCGGAACGTTTGAAGCTCAACTTGGAGTACGACCCCGCGTCCTTGACCGGGAGCGTCAACATCCGCACGGAGGAAGGGCTCTCGGATCAGGAGCTGTGGCAGCTCTTTAACGGTGTGCTGGCAACACGCGGGCTGACGACCGTGCTGGATCCGGCCCAGCGGACCTATCGCATCGTGAAGGTCTCGGATGCGACGAATGTGGCACCCATCCAGTCGTCAACGCGTCTCGGTGCTGCCGATCCCGACCAGCCTGGCGCTCCGGGCGCGGGCTTCGTTACGGTGGTGCTGCGCACCGTGCACCGGCCCGCCAAGGACTTGGTTGAACCGCTCTCGAAAGTCATCTCCAAGCCCTCCGGCAGCGTGACGGCGCTCGGTTCAGGCGGAGGAAGCGCGAGCGGAGTGGGTGTCCCAGACGCGGGAGACGCGGTCGCGGGCAGTGGCATTGGCGGGCTTCTGCTTGTCAGCGACCTTGCCTCGCGTGTGGAACAGGCCATCGCGCTCCTGGCGATCCTCGACACGCCCTCGGAAGGTGTCGTGGTGGTCGAGGTGCCCGTCGTCAATATCTCGGCGGAACAAATGGCGGTGACGTTTGCGCAGGTCGTTGCCAAGCGGGATGCGATCGCTGGACAGGTTGTGGGCCAGACGGGTGGCCAGGTGGGAAGTGAGAAGTCGCGAGGGGACATCCTTCCGGGGCCCGATGGGAACTCTGTCCTACTGGTTAGCCCGCCATCCGAAATCGAACGTTGGAAGGCCCTGATCACCAGTCTGGACCGACGCGAGCGGATCGACACGATCACGTACACGCCACGCCACTACGCGGTGCGCGACGTGGCGCCTTTGATCGAGCAGACGGTGAAGAACGCCGCCGATGACCGCTGGAAGCTGGTGATCGACGAGCTGACGGGGAGTCTTTTGATCACGGCGACGCCGAGTCAGCACGCGTCGGTCCAGACGCTCCTCGACCGGCTCGATGATGCACCCGCCGCGGCTCGACGCCCTGTCCGCACATTCGTGATCAAGAACCGCTCCGTCATGGAGATCCAGTCCATCCTTGAGAACCTGCTCCGATCCGGCGTCTTAGATGCGGCTTCGAGTGGTGACCTCGCGAACGCACAGGACACCGACGCCGGGGGCGCCTCACAACCCACCGGCGTGGATGTGATAGCGATGCCGCCGGTGCCGAGCGATGATCGGTCCCGATCCGGCATCACCACCGCCTCCGATGTGGCGAACATATCGACTTCTTCGAACTCGCGACGCGCAGACTCAGCAAGCAGGCGCGCACCCCAGAGTCGTGCGGGGAGCGTGCTCCAGGGCCCGTCCGGCGGCGCTGACGTTCAAGATCGCCCACTCATTCTGTCGTCCGACGAGGGGACCAACACGCTCATCGCTGTCGGCGAACCGCGCCTACTGGCCCAGGTCGAGTCGCTCCTTGTGTCGCTGGATGTCCGCCAGCCACAAGTGATGCTCGAGGTCCTGATCGTCACGCTCACCGAGAGTCAGACTCTCGACCTCGGGGTCGAGCTTGAGTACTTGCGGATCGACGGCGAGACAAAGTCTCGGATCGCCTCGCTCTTCGGTCTTTCTCAGCGTGGAACGGACGGCAACCCCTCCACAGGCAGCGCCACCGGCCTGAGCGGCGTGGTGATCAACCCGGGCGACTTCTCCGTCGTGCTGCGGGCCTTGGAGACCATGAACAACGGTCGCGCCTTCTCCATGCCGCGTTTGCTCGTGGGTAACAACCAGCAGGCGTCTCTGGATTCCGTGGTTCAGCAGCCCTTTGCGAGCGTGAACGCCTCCAACACCGTCTCGACGACCTCCTTCGGCGGCACGCAGGACGCGGGCACCACGGTCACGATCAAGCCGCAGATCGCCGAGGGGGATCACCTGGTTCTGGACTACTCGGTTTCGCTCAGTTCCTTCCTGGGCGCGGCGTCGCAACCAACGCTTCCGCCCGCACGCCAGCAGAACCGCGTGAGCAGCGCAGCGACCATTCCCGATGGGTTCACGGTCGTTGTCGGCGGTATCGAACTCGAAGACAAGGGCAAGACCGTCTCGCAGGTTCCGCTGATCGGGCGCGTGCCGATCATCGGCGAGGCGTTCAAGAGTCGGGGCAAGAACTCCAGCCGGACACGCTTCTATGTCTTCATCCGGGCCAACATCCTGCGAGGCCGCGGCTTCGAGGACCTCAAGTACATCTCGACCCAGGACATTGCCAAGGCGGGATTGGACCCCGGATGGCCAACCTCCAAGCCGCGGGTGATCCGGTGAACCCTCACCAGGATGGCCACTTTGATCTCCCACGCACCGACTGCTCAAGCGTGACCGTGGACTCCGAGATGGAGCATCAGGATTCCACCATCGAGACGCGGCCGCGCACATTGCTTGATGGCGCCTCGGCGCATGAGTTGCGCACGCCTGACTCCGTTCCGCAGGTATCGCTTTCGTCTCCAACACATGTGCCCGACACCACACCGATCCTGCCCGAAGCAGCGATCCCGAGCCGCGGGTTCCTGTCCCTCATCCCGCACGAGTTCGCGCGGCGACACCTGATCCTGAGTGCGGGCTGCGACGGGACACCGCCCGACGAAGTCGAGCAACTGCTGATCACGGAGCGTACCAGTCCCGCTGCGATCTACAACGTCGGCGTCACACTCCAACGCGCCGTTCGGACCTCGATCGGCGGACCTGAGTCGATTGCTGCCGCCATTGATCGTGTCTATCTCGCCGCGGAAGAGGACTCTCCGCGAGCATCCGATACGCCCGAGGTCACGGTGATGGGTTCGAGCGACGTGGATCGGGAACTCTCGGACGCGATCTCCGAGACGGAGCGCGATCTCTTGAGCACGCACGGCAAGGCGCCCGCCGTCAGGCTGGTGGACCTGATCCTCTTTGAGGCCCTTCTCCGGGACGCCAGCGACATCCACATCCAGCCGGTGAGGGGCCGGACGCTGATCCGTTACCGACTGGACGGAGCGCTCTACACCGTGCGCGAGCTGCCGGGGTCGATGGCAACAGCTCTCGTCAGCCGCATCAAGGTGATGGCCCAGCTGAATGTCGCCGAGCACCGCGCCCCGCAGGATGGGCGTGCGACTGTCACAGTCGGCTCCAAGAGCGGCGACCGTGGCGGGCCCCATCCTGGGCCAGATGGAGCACAAGCGTCCGGTTGGGCCGGCAGGCGGGTGGACCTGCGGATCAGCACGCTTCCAAGCACCTACGGCGAGCGGGTGGTCATCCGGCTCCTGGACCCGAGCAAATCTCCACACGTCCTCAGCTTCGCGGCACTCGGGATGCCCTCGGATGTCGAGCGTCCCTACCTCGCGCAGGTCGATCGCCCCAATGGGATCGTGCTGGTGACCGGACCGACCGGGAGCGGCAAGACGACCACGCTCTACACCACGCTGGCATGGATCAGCTCTAGCAACACGAGCGGCAACACGAGCGGCAGCAAGACGGGAGATCGAGACCCGTCTCAGCTGCGCAGCGAGGGGCGAGCGACCGATGTGGGGGGTGTGGGGGTTGCGGGGTGTGGGCGGGGTGGGGGACGTGCGGGGCGTGGGGGTTGTGAACTCAACATGATGACGGTGGAGGACCCGGTCGAGTACGACCTATCGGGCGCGGGGCTCTCGGTCAGCCAGACACAGGTCGATGCCAAGCGCGGCGTGACCTTTGCTACTGGACTCCGCCACATCCTCCGCCAGGATCCCGATGTGATCATGGTGGGCGAGATCCGCGATGAGGAGACGGCCCGCATGGCGGTGCAGGCCTCGCTCACCGGCCACCTGGTGATGTCCACGCTGCACACCAACGATGCACCGAGCGCTGTCGCACGTCTGGTTGACCTCGGCGTCGAGCCCTTCCTCGTGTCGTCCTCGTTGTCGGCCGTGCTCGCCCAGCGCCTCGTGCGCCGCGTGCACCGTCGCTGTGAGGGCAAGGGCTGCGAGGACTGTCTCGGGAGCGGATACCGAGGCCGGACGGGTGTTTTCGAGCTGCTCGTGTGCGATGCGGCCATGAAGGAACTGGTCCAGACCCGGTACTCCACGGGCGAGGTCGCCGCGGTGGCGATCAAGAGCGGCATGCGCACACTCAAGCAGCACGGTGATGCGCTTATAGCCGAGGGCCTGACAACCGTTGCAGAGGTTGCTCGCGTCATCGCTGCGAGCGAGGAGGTGCAGACATGACCGACACCCTTGGAAGCGCCCGCCCTCACAAGACAAAGACGCACTGGGTGCTTCCCGCGTTGGGCGTGGCGGCTCTTTCTGCCATCGTGTGGGCGGTATGGCCCTTGGGATCGCCCGAGATCCCCCGATTGCAAGCGGGGGAAGCCGCGCCATCACTCGCAGTCACGCAGGCAGCATTCGATGCCGACGCCTTCGCCACGCCGCTCTGGGTCGCCCCCCCAGCACCACCCGCCCCGCCCTCTCCACCGGAGCCGATACGCGAGCCGCCGCCTCCACCGCCTCTCAAGGTGCAACTGCTCTCGATCCTGCTCGAGCCCTCCGGCAACCGGGCGATGTTCTATGACCCCGATACGAAGATGGTCCAGACGCTGGCTGTGGGCGATCCTGTCGGCGCTCCCTCTGACAAACACGCGATCGTCTCAATCGGCGAGCGCGAGGTCGAGATCCGTGGTCCGCACGGCACGCAGGCGCTCTCGCTTCGCGAGCCTGCCCCCCCGCCAACCACACCTTCCAAATCCGGGAGGTCGCGATGACCTCACCAGCTACGCCGATGATCTCGACGCCGAACTTGGATGCAACGGTCGATCGCGCTTTGGACATCGTGTGGCCCGCGGATCGATTCTTCTGGGGCACACTCGAAGCCCCCGGTGTTCGGCGTTCTGGCCCGCTCCCGCCAGCGATGGCGCTCTCCTTCGCGGATGATGTGCCCGTGCCGCTCGAGTACCTGCATCCGGTCATGACCCCTCTGTCGGCGGATGCGGATCCCAACTCTGGAACGAGCCACGAATCCGGTTGGATCCTTGTCTGTGCCGCACGTCGCGCGGACCTCACGCCGCTGCTCGCGAACGCACGCTCGCTCCGTCCCGGGTCGCTGCCTTCCTTCCTTGAAGGCCTGATCGAACCCGGCGCGATCAACCTGCTGGTAGGCGCCTTCGAGCCGCTGGCCTCACGCCGGAAGCGGCAGCGCACGATCACGGGGCTTGCGCTGCTCTGGACCCTCGTGGTCGTGGCGCTCGGTGTGGGACTTCTCAGACGAAGCCAGGCGGGGCAGTCCCACGCGACAGACCTTCGCACCGCGCGAACGCTGGCCATCGAGAACGCACTTCCTGGCTTGCCCGCTATGAACTCTGGCATGGAGATGGAACTCAGCTCGGAAATCGAGCGGCTCCAGCGTGCCCTTGCCGCGCGGTCGGACGCCGACCGGCCCACCGATGTCTCCGACACACTCGCGGCCATCCTGCGCTCCTGGCCGGTGGACATTGAGACGCCGCACGAAGTCCAGTCGGTCACGCTCAATGCTGGCCGAGTCGTCTTCTCCGTTATCGTGGAGGGAGATCCGACACCGCTGATCGAGCGTCTGCCCACGCCTGTCGGCTGGCACCTCAGGGAGCCGCGCCTGACGCAGGTGGGCTCCTCCACACGCCTCTCGATCGAACTCTTTCCCGTCGCGCAGGCGACTGGACCAACAACGGAGGCCGCACGATGAACGGCTCGCGCACCACCGCAGGAAGGCTGACGAGTGGTGTCGGCACTCACCGACTCGCTCTGACGCTCGCGGTTCTCGCGACGCTTGCGATCGTGCCTCTGGTTGTTCGGGCCGCAGGATCCGAGGCTTCCCTGCAGCGTGAGCGAGTTCGTGCGGAAGTCATCGTCGCCGATGTTGGACGCTTAGAGCAACTGCGGGCGAAGCTCGCGGCCTCGCCAAACAGTTCCACAGACGTTCAAGACGTTCCGGCGGCATCCCTGGCGACGCGCGTCTCCGGCGTGCTGTCGGCCGCAGGGCTGAGCCAGTCCAATCTCGCCGGGCTCTCCCCGGAGTCGGCCGCCCAGCGCTCCGATGCCGGAACGGCTCTACGCCGCCGAGCCACACTGACACTGCAGTCGCTCACGCTCCGCGATCTCGGCCGCTTCATCGGCGAATGGAGAGTCCGTGAGCCCGCGTGGACCGTCACCTCGATCGACCTTGCTCCAGTCTCGAACGCCACCCCACCCCACGATAAGCCAGCCCCCGGCGCGGACCTGCCCATCCGGGTCGTCTTGGTCGTCGAGACGCTCAGCTTCGACAAGTAAACGCACGAGAGCCCATCGCCATGATCAACCGGCATGCAACTCGACAATCACTCCGGCTTCTCGGCGGACTCGCCACGCCTCTCGCCATCACCGCTTGTTGCCTGGGTGGGTGCGCCTCGACACGCCCGACGGATCCCTACGCGCCCATCTCCGACCTCGACCGCGACTCCACCCTCGCCCAGCGGCTGAACGAGGAAGCATCGACGCTCATGGACAGTGACCCAGATAAAGCCGAAGAACTCCTCCGCAAGTCTCTCGCTGCGGATCTCTACTGCGGCCCCGCCCACAACAACCTCGGTGTGCTCTATCTGCGCCGGGGCGAGCTGTATCCGGCAGCCGGAGAGTTCGAGTGGGCTCGCAAGCTGATGCCCGGCCATCCCGATCCCCGTATGAACCTCGCCATCACGCTGGAGTCCGCGGGCCGCACCGACGAGGCCCTCGCCGCCTACGGCACTGCTCTGGAAGTGGCTCCCGAGCATATCGCCGCCATGCAGGCGATGGCTTCCCTTCAGCTCCGCACCGGCAAGGCCGACGATCGCATGCCCGGCATGCTCAGGGAGATCGCCCTGCGAGGCGACGACGAGTCATGGCGCTCGTGGGCCCAGGGACAGCTGGCCATGCGCGAGGGTCGGTGACAGACAACGCGCCCTTTGGATGCCTTTTGGATCTGCGTGCCCTCTCGCCACCGTCAACAGTTGACCACGGGCCAGATTCTCGTGTGGGCCATCCGCCACAACTTCGGATCGTGGTCCAAGGCGATCCTCGCAGCGCAGCGAGGTTGACGCTGCCGATGGAAGGGGATCAATCATAGCGATGGTCGCTTCTTGCGATCATGAAAGCTGCGCATGATCTTTTTAGCAGTTCTCTGGCCGATGTGGGAGGTCGCCTCACATGGATACTGCTTGCGAAGCTGTGGAATGCCGTGTTCGTCGGCAGCCTGCTCTACGCAAGCGAGTTCCTAGCGACATTGATGTACGGAGTACGCTCGATTCGCTTCATGTTGTAGAGGCGAGGAATCTCGTCCTCGACGGTCGCCACGATAACGGCCCTGGCCCGATCTTTCACCATGTCGGATGGTGCAAACAAATGCTGAGGGCGGGGTTGTGGGGTGATTTCGACAAGGCAGCCGTCGGGCCGCTGCCAAACGCAATGAGTTTCTAGCTCGACCCCGCCAACTGTTTGGGCGGAGATCAGCGAGCTCGGCGCTATCTGCCACCCCAAGACTGCTCGTCCGCCATGTTGCTGGATTCTCTCGGCCACATTCGGGTAGCAGTCGAGGGGGCGGCCACTAGGCTCGTAAAGAACGGAGACAGCATTATTCTGCGCAGACAGAAACTCCTCTCGAATCTGGTGAGGCCGCAGATTGAGATTGTCGGCATGAAAGAACAAGAGTGGTAGAAGCCAATCCTGATCTACCAGCTCTCGTTGAATCCATGGAACCATTCTCATCATGGCGAGGTAGCCATGGGGATCTGCCGTCATAGTGCGTCCCCCGAAGTCTCGTGAAACATCGAGAACGCCGACTGCCATGTGGGGTCAGACGTGAACGGCGTAAAGGTACCCGAGAACGCTTCGCCCGACTCAACCACTACGCGATAGCGACAGCAATGCGAGAGCTGGCGAACTCCGGGAGGATCTTGAGTTGCGCTGTAGCTGACCAGAGAGATCCTCCGATGACGTTCGATGTATGCCAATGGAGGGATATGCGGATCACTGCCGCTATGCGTAAGAGGGAACCACGTTGAGCCGTCAGGCGAAATGCTTGCTGAGTGGATAGCTACATCTCGTCCCTTGTTGATGATGGTCAAGTAGAACGTCAGCGACGGCTGCGAGAGGTACTCAGCTATGGTTGGCGAGAATGCCGTCTCAATTGTCAGTGCGAGCCGATCGTTGTGTCTACTGGTTCTCCATTGAGCGTAGAGCGCTACAGCTCCTAGCCCTGCACCAACCCAGCCCGGAATGTCGCCCAGTTCAATCGGCCAGCCTTGCATCGAGAATCCTCCAGCGAGATACGGCATTATCTACGCGTCAAGAGAACGGGACCGCTTTCGCAGCCCCTCGTTCGGAGAATCTCCCCGTTGGTTCAACCTGCTCTCCGTTTCGCCCGCTCGACAGTTGACCGCAGGCCAGATGGAGGATTGGTATCACACGCTCGAGTGGTCCATCCACCACCACGACCGATCGTGGTTCAAGGCAGCGACCGCAGCGGAGGACTGTCTCGCAAAGTGTCTTGGGCCTGGCTCCACGATACAACGTGGTAAATCAACAGCGTGCTTGACGCTCAGGCAGATGCTGGTTAGTGTTCTTGTGCAAGACCGTGCTTCACGTGCGGTTGAGCGGTCTGGACGAGGGTGGAATGCCCGAGGCCAGAAGCCCGGTGGAATACCGGCGACGCGGTAGGGCGGGAGCGGGAAGCTTCCGCTGGCAAGGACGAGGCGGGATGCCGACGCCGGTGCCAACGAGCGTGTCTCTCGATCACCAGTTCATCCATCACTGATCGATTCGTCGTGCGAGTTGTCGCATGGTGTGACGTGGGTGCGTGGGGGGGCGTGGACGTGATCCACGGTCACCGAGGGCATCCCGTGCGCTTGGTGCAGCGCCCTAGGGCATGCACGATGTGCCCCGACCGCATGACGAAGTGCGCGTGATACCGCTCGCGGGAGGTGTTCTCCTGCGAGGTGTAGAGCGCACTTGGTGCGTCGTCACGAGAGGTGTCGCGCACGAGCGATCAGTGAGAAGTTCCGGCACATGGCTGCTCACACAGCCAGGAGACATGTCATGCCTAGAGATCGCTCCAAGAACCACTCACGTTCCCAAGCTTCGCAGCAAACCAGCCTGATGCAGCTACGCCGAGTTGCCATCTCCGCGCTCAAGCCCGCGCCCTACAACCCTCGCGTTGAGCTGACGCCAGGTCACCCTACGTTCGAGAAGCTCCGACGCAGCATCGACACCTTCGGCACAGTCGAGCCCATCGTGTGGAACCGCCGCACGGGCCATGTCGTGGGTGGCCACCAGCGGCTCAGCGTGCTCAAGCACCTCGGCCACACGCATGTCGATGTTGTGGTCGTTGATCTCGATCTCCCGCAGGAAAAGACGCTCAATCTTGCGCTCAACCGCATCGTGGGCGAATGGGACGAGGGCAAGCTGGCGGAACTGCTCAAAGACCTGATCGCCGATCCATCGCTCGATATCGGCCTCACCGGCTTTGATAGCGATGAGATCGATCACGTCCTCGCGAACGTCACGACGACGGATGGGCTCGCCAACGACGACGCCGCGTTCGATGTCGCCGCCAACCTGCAAGCCGCCAAGCCCGCCGTGACCAAGCCCGGCGAGCTGATCCTGCTGGGCGAGCACCGGCTGCTCTGCGGCGACTGCACGATCGTCGCTGATGTACAACGTGTCATGGATGGGCAGCGGGCGGTGCTGTTCGCGACCGACCCGCCGTATCTGGTTGACTACGACGGCACGAATCACCCCGGCACCAAAAACCCCGGTACTCATCAACGAGTCACGAAGGACGCCACGCATGGAACACATACGGCGCGAAGCGGCAGCGTGGTCCCATCCCGCGCCGCGTTGCCGTCCATGCGTGCCGCGAGCACGACGAAGCCCCGAAGCCGCACGACGAAGAACAAAGACTGGTCTGGCACCTATGGCGTGACATGGGACGATGCCGATGCTAACTGCGATCTCTACGACAAGTTCATCGAGGTTGCCGTCGCGCACGCCATCGCTCCCAACGCTGCGTGGTACTGCTGGCATGCCAGCAAGCGGCAAGCGATGGTGGAGGCGACGTGGGTAAAGCACGGCGCCTTCGTTCACTGCCAGATCATCTGGGCGAAGAACCGACCGGTCCTGACCCGCACCTGGTACGCGTGGCAGCATGAGCCCTGCCTCATGGGCTGGATCCAGGGCAATAAGCCCCACCGCGCCGAGCGCAATGTGCTCAGCACCGTCTGGCACATAGACACAATCCCCAACGGCGCGGAGCGTCCCGACCATCCCACGCCCAAGCCCCTCGAGGTGTTCGAGATCCCCATGCGTCAGCACACGCGAGGTGGGGGTGGGGCTGGGGGTGGAAGTAGGCGTGGGGGCGGTGATATCTGCTACGAGCCCTTCGCAGGCAGTGGCACACAGATCATCGCCGCGGAGAAGCTGGGGCGGCGCTGCTTCGCGATCGAGATCAGCCCGCACTACTGCGATGTCATCGTCCGGCGGTGGATTCACGCGGTAGGACCGGCCAAGGCGCCGCGCGACCTCGTGAAGCGCTACGCGATCAATCCCTCTCAATCGGCCGTGAAGAGGCCCGTGCGGCAGGTGGTGTCCGCATGAGCCGCACGCGACCGCGTACGCCACCTCCCGATACCTCACCCCCGGCGGCGCAGAGCCCCCACGCCGAGTCGGCGGGGGGTGGGGGCATGGAGCGATCTCTCGAGCTGCTCGCCAAGGTCCGCGCCGGCACGCTCTCGGGCAAGATGCTCGGCGCTACCGAGCGCCAGTCGCTGGTTGCGTTGCTCGCCGCCGATGGGCTTTCGGGACCGGAGATTGCCCAGATCTTGCAAGTGTCCGACCGCACCGTCGAGCGTGACCGCCGCGACATCCGGGATCGCCATGCCCTCCCGCGTGATCCCAAGCTGGTCGAGCAGATGGCCGGACGCCTTCTTGCAGAGGCGGAGCTCTCGATCCAGCGCATCCGGCGGAACGCTCGCGAGCGCGGTGTCGACCCCGGCGTCAAGATCGACGCCGAGCACCGCTGCTTCCAGATCGTGGACTCGGTCGTCGATCGGCTGCAGAAGCTGGGGTATCTCCCCACGGCTGCC
>CAUJHH010000037.1 GCA_963204725.1 Planctomycetota bacterium | reverse complement strand
CGCCCTCGCCGAGCCGACCGCATCCCTCGCCTCCGTCGCGGCATCCCACAACCTCTCCATCGCCGACCTCTCCCTCTGGCTCACCACTCCCCAGGCCCGTGAACGCATGCTCCTCATCGAGTCCGGCGCATGCACCCACACGCGGATGGCCGCGTCGCTCAACCTCACCAAGGCCGCCGCCGCGCTGATCCGTGTCCTCGACAACTACCGCGCCCTCGCCGATTCGCTCGCCCCCACCGACCCCATCCTCCTCCGCGCATCCACGCGCGCGACCAAGGCCGCGTACCACCTCTACCGCCTCTCACGCATCGTCCCCGTCGATCCCGATCTCCTCGCCACGGTCCCGCGTCCTCCCGCCCGCACGCGCCCACAAGTCAGCCCACCAGCACACCAACAGCCAAACCAACAAACTCGCGCCACTCCCACCGACACCGCGCTCGCGCACGAACTCATCCGCGCCTTCAGCGCAACAGCGCAGGCACCCAGCCCGGTGCCTCCTGCCCCCTCCCCATCGCCCGCTTCTCTCCCCTCTTCCCCATTGCCCTCTTCCCCCTCCTCTGCTCTTTCCTCTCCGCGGTCCTCCGCGTCCTCCGCGTTCAACTCTTCTCCGCGGCTTTCGCGATCTTCGCGTTCAACCTCCAACTCCTCGTCTTCCCCCCGCCCGGCAGACCTCATCCGCGCCGCCACCGGCAAGCCGCTCGGCTCCTCCCCATAGCCCTTCACAAACACTCTGCACACTTCGGCCCCAAACCAGCCGATACCCTGACACCATGCAGACGCCCCACGATCCGCGCGAACCACACGCCCCCGGCACCGGACACAAGGTCGATCCGAGGGACCCATGGGGAACCGGTTCGTCGTCCGCCCACACCCTTCAGGACCCGGTCGATCCCCCGATCCCCGGCCGCGACACGAAAGACCCCGGCACACCCGGTGCGCGATCGATCGCATGGGTCCTCGTCCTCGTCCTCTTCGGACTTACTTTCTTCATGACCCAGTGCGAGGGCAAGGGCTCGAAGGCTCCCGCCGAAGCCGTCGCCGTTGATCCAAACAGCGAGCAGTCCGTCGTCATGGGCGCGATGTTCGTCAAGCTCGGCCGCGCCTTCGAGGGGATGTCGCCCGGCAGCTCCGGCGAGGTCCTGAAAGCCCTCGACGAATTCGCCAGGGACTCACAAGAGCCGCTCAAGGACAGCCTCCGCACCGCCATCGTCGCCGCAGAACTCACCGGACCCACCAGCGCCATCGACCGACTCGACGCCGTCGAGCGCGGCATCGAGGCCGAACTCGCCGCCGACGAGAGCACGCTCACACCCGAACAGGCCGAATCGCTCACGCACGATTCCTCCCTCCTGAAAGCCATCTACGGCGGCAATCTCGACGGGCTCACACAAGACGAGCGCGACGGACTTGTCACCCGCCACGGACGCCTCGGCAGCATCGCGCTCACCTTCGGTCTCCCCGCCAGCGATCCCGTCCGCGTTGCCCTCGTCGAAGGAGGTGGCACGCTCGTTGCCGTCCTCCTCGGCTTCCTCGGACTCATCCTCCTGGTCATCCCAGCATCACTCGTCTGCGCCACCATCGCCATCGTCAGGATGACCAAGCCAGGCAAGAAGACCGCGTTCGTCCCTCCGACACAGGGCGGCAGCGTCTACATCGAGATGCTCGCCATCTTCCTCTTCTCCTTCATCCTCCTCAAACTCGCCATCGGCCTCGTCGCCGCGATGCTCGGCCCCGGAACCGACCCCGGAACGATCATGACGGTCGGCCTCATCGCACAGTGGCCCGTCGCGCTCGTCGTCCTCTGGCCCCTCCTCCGAGGCGTTCCCCTCGCCGAGCACGCCCGTCGCGTCGGCTGGACGCGCGGCAAAGGCATTGTCCGTGAGATCCTCGCCGGCATCTTCGGCTACCTCGCCGGACTCCCCCTCCTCTTCGCCGCGTTCGCGCTCACCATGCTCGTCATCATCATCCAGTCCGCCATCGAGCACGCCGCGGGACGCACGCCCACACCCCCGAACAACCCCATCCTCGACGTCGCAACCTCCGGAGGGATCACGCCCTTCCTCCTCTTCGCCCTCGCCGCCATCTGGGCACCCTTCACCGAAGAGACTATCTTCCGTGGCTCGCTCTTCCGCCACCTCCGCTCGCGCCGGGGCCTCCTCCTCTCCGCCGCCGTCTCCGCGCTCTTCTTCGGCCTCATCCATCCCTACTCGCCCGCGCTCATGCTCCCGGTGATCACACTGGGCTTCAACTTCGCCCTGATGCGCGAGTGGCGCGGCTCGCTGATCGCGCCGATCACCGCACACGCCCTGCACAACGGCACGATCATGACGCTGCTCCTCCTGGTCCTCTCGCAGATCGGCTGACACCCCAGCGACTCCTTGCGAGCGCGCTGTACATCGCGATACGCTCCTCTGCCATGAAGCCTCGCACGCCGCACGCCGCCGCCCGGCTCCTCTGCCTCGCGATTGTCGCGGGCTCCATGCTCGCTCTCGCACGCCAACCCCAGATCGAAACCCAGATCGAAACCCAGCCCGGCACCAAAGCCGCCGCAGAAGTCCACCATGTCCCCGTTCTCTTCGCTGCGCCCGGCATCTACTCCGGCCCCTCGCCCGTCGAGACGCACGACTTCGATGAACTCAAGTCGCTCGGTGTGAAGACCATCATCTCGGTCGACGGCGCACGCCCCGAGATCGAACTGGCGCACGCGGGCGGCCTGCGCTACGTCCACATCCCCATCGGCTACGACGGCGTCACCCGCGAACAGACCCTCGCCATCGCCCGCGCCATCCGCGACCTCCCGGGGCCTGTCTATGTGCACTGCCACCACGGCAAGCACCGCGGCCCGACCGCCGCCGCCACCGCCGCGATCGCGCTCGGACGGATCAACACCGAGCAGGCCCTCGCCTTTATGTCCGTCGCACAGACCGCGCCCTCGTACACCGGGCTCTGGCAGTGCGCGCGTGAGGCGACTGTGGCCGAGTTGCAGGAGCTGGAAGGCGCGCCCGCCGACTTCCCCGAGGTCGCGCCCGTCGGCGATCTGGTCACCGCGATGGTCGAGATCGACGAGCGCACTGACAACCTGAAACTCATCGAGAAGGCCGCGTGGACCGTGCCCGCAGACCATCCCGACCTTGTGCCCGTCGCCGAAGCCGCCCGCCTGGTCGATATCTACCGCGCCCTCGCCGAGCTCGACACTGTCAAGACCCGCCACGCCGAACTGCCGAAGCTGATGGACAAGGCCGCCGCGGAAGCCAGGGTCCTCGAATCAATCCTCGAAGGTGCCGCGATCGACAAGGCGAAAGCAAGCGAGGCCTTCAAGGCCCTCACGCAGGACTGCAAGGATTGTCACAAGTCACACCGCGACTGACGCAAACGGGCTATCGCTCTTGGCTCATTGCCCCTTCCAGCATCCGCGCGATGCGAAGCAGGCGCGCCTCATCGAAAGCCTGTCCGATCAACTGCACGCCCACGGGCAGCGAGACGCCCTCGACCATCGTCGGCGTGCCGGGGAGTGTGATGGCGGGAAGTCCCGCGAGGTTCACGGTGACGGTGTAGACATCCTCGAGGTACATCGCGAGCGGATCGCTCGCTTTCTCGCCGAGCTTGAAGGCGGGGCTCGGGCTGGAGGGCATGAGGATCGCATGGCACGCGGGCGTCCCCATCCTGTCGTTCGGTGCGAAGGCCCGGTCGTAGTCTTCCTTGATCCGCCGCCGGACCTTGAGCGCGGTGTTGTAGTAGGCATCGGCGTACCCGGCGGAGAGCGCGAAGGTGCCGAGCATGATGCGGCGCTGGACCTCTGGGCCGAATCCCTCGGAGCGGGACTTGCAATAGAGATCCAGCAACTCGTCCGTCGGCGCAAGCGTGGCGCGATGGCCGTAGCGAATGCCGTCGAAGCGGGCGAGGTTGGAGCTCGCCTCCGCTGTGGCGACGAGGTAGTAGGCCGCGATGCCGTGGGCGACGTGGGCGAGATCGACCTCGACGATCCGGGCGCCCGCCTTCACGAACGCGTCGATGGCGTCGCCGAGGGCGTTCACGACGCCGGGGTGGTTGTGCGGGTCGTGCGCCTGCTTCGGCACGCCGATGACGGCGCGGTCGATGGGTGTGTTGAGCGCGGCGAGGAGAGATGGCACGGGCATGTCCGCGCTCGTGCCGTCGTTCGGGTCGACGCCCGAAATCGTTTCGAGCGCGAGGGCGCAGTCCTCGACCGTCCGCGCAAAGGGCCCGATCTGATCCAGCGAAGAGGCGTAGGCAACCAGCCCGTAGCGGCTCACCCGTCCATAGGTCGGCTTCATGCCGACGACGCCACAGAGACCCGCGGGCTGGCGGATCGATCCTCCCGTGTCGCTGCCGAGCGCGACCGGAACGATGCCGGCGGCGACGGACGCCGCGGACCCGGCGGAGCTGCCACCGGGAACTCGCGTGTGGTCGTGCGGGTTCTTCGTCGGGCCGAAGAAGGAGGACTCGCCGCTCGAGCCCATCGCGAACTCGTCCATGTTCGTCTTGCCGACGATGATCGCGCCCGCGTCGATGAGCTTCTGCCCGGCGGTGAGCGTGTAGGGCGAGCGGTACGCGGCGAGCATCCTGCTTCCGCACGTCGTGCGCCCCCAGCTCAGGCACATGTTGTCCTTGAGCGCGATCGGCACGCCGGCAAGCGGCCCAACCTCGCGCCCGGAGGCCCGCACGTGGTCAACGACCCTTGCCTGCGCAATCGCCTCGTCGTGGAAGATGTCGATGAAGGCGTTGAGCGCTGGGTTCTGGGCGTCTATCGCGTCAAGGGCCCGGCGCGTGACATCGACCGCGCTGAGAGCGCCCGAGCGCACACCCTCGGCGATCGCGGCGGCAGAGACCGGCACTGCGGGAGCGGGGCCGCTCACGCGCCGCCCCCGTCACCGATCACCTTCGGCACCTTGATGAACCTGTCGACGGACTCCGGCGCGAGCTTCATCGCGGCGTCGGTCGAGAGCATCGGACCAATCTCGTCCTCACGCGTGCGGTTGGTCGTATCGCCCGCGTGCGTCAGCGGCTCTACCCCCTCAAGGTCCAGCGAGCGGATCCGCTCGATGTAATTCAGAACGTCCGAGAGTTGGTGCTGGTAGAGCGCGACCTGCTCATCGGTGATCGCCAGCCGCGAGAGGGATGCAACCTTGCGGACGGTCGCTTCGGACAGAGGTGGAGGAAGATGCGGTGGAGATGTCGGATTCGGATCGGCGGGCATGGGTTAGGGTATGGGCGTAGTTTGGAACGAATCGGCGAGTGCGGGGACCGGCGACATGGATTCTGAGCAGCGGCGGATGCTGATGGATCGCTGGTACGCCTTCTGGCGAGGGTTCTGGCGCGGTGTGACGATGCCCGGCCTGGTCCTTGTGTGGGGAATTGCGCTGGCTGTGATCGCAGGGATGGTGATGATCCGGGTGCGGGGGTGCTACATCCCCGTGTCGTTCGGTGTGTTCGATGTTGATGGGACATGGGTCATCACGGAGAACGGCGACGACGAGTTCTTTCGCTTGGAGAGCGAGGGGCGGGCGTTCGCCACGATGTGGTACGGAAGCCGCGGCGGCACGGCGGGGTTGTGGGGGCCTACATGGACACGACATGTCGAAGAGATTGGGGGCTATCCGCGGGGCTCCGTGGATATGGCCGCGGCGCGTGCGGCTCTGTTTGATCACATGCTCGCGGATGGGTGGCGCCTGGATCCATTGCTCCGCACGCGTGACATCAATCGGACGGGCGTGAACTGGGCCGGGCATGTCATCAACGCGGCTTCGCTCTTTGTGCTATGCGCGTTTGTGGGGTCGGCGAGGCGGTGCTTTGTGAAGACGATGGATCGACGGACGCGCCGGTTGCTCGCGGGCGAGTGCCCCAAGTGCCGCTACGCGATTGCGGGGTTGCCGACGCCGGTGTGCCCGGAGTGCGGGGAACGGGTGGAGTGAACTCACTTTGCGCCGTCCTGAGCCGAGTCGAAGACGAGCACCCGCCCATCGACGGCTCCGACGGCGAGGCGTCGCCCGTCGGGGCTGAATGCTAGGCAGTTGAACCCCGCTGGCGGGAAGCCTTCTCCATCCGCGCCGCCAGTGGGTGCCTGTTCTGTGTAAACGGTGAGGGGGCGGCCTGTCGCGCCATCCCAGATTCTCAGTGACTGGTCGTAGCTGGCTGTCGCGATGCGAGAGTCGTCGGGGGAGAACGCCGCGCTCGTGATCGTGTTGGTGTGGCCGAGGAGCTCGGCGATCTCCTCGCCGCTCGCGGTGTCGATGAGGATGGCCGTGCCTCCCATCACCACAACCGCTCGCGAGGCATCGCTGTTGAACGAGACGTGGGAGTTATGGGCTTCGAAGCGACGCTGTGTGAATGATGCCAGCTTCGCTCCGGTCTGGGTGTTCCAGAGCGACGCGCCGTAGTCGCCGACGGCGACAAGACGGGAGCCATCCGGGGAGAATGTGTGGCGCCGAATCTTCCAGCGGTCTTCCGTGATGAGTGAGTGTGTCTCGCCGGTGGCGATGTTGAGCATTCGGCTGATGTCTCGATCGCCGGATTGTTCCATGTAGGCGAGGAGCGTGCCGTCTGCGTTGATTCCTGCGGCCGAGGCGTAGTAGGCCTCGCACATGATTTCTCGCTCGAAGATGCGTTCGCCCGTCCGGGCATCGCTGACCCAGATTGTCGCCCCTGGCATGCTCGTAGCGCGCCCCGGCGTTGCCTTGGGCCATCGAGCTCCGTGGTCGAAGACAGTGAGCAGGCGCGAGCCGTCGGCACTCACGTCTGCGAAGGAAAGATGCCGAATGGACTCTTCGGTCTGCGCCTTGCGGTCGTATGCAGCGATTGATGGGAGTGTGATGCGCCATGACTCTTTGTCATGGCCCGGCCTCCACTGCTGAACGCTCTGGCGCCAAGACCAGAACGCGCCGGTGTCGTCCGGACCGATGAGCTTCGGACCCATGTAGACGTAATTCCCGTAGAGATCGAGATGG
Organism: Planctomycetota bacterium; assembly: GCA_963204725.1. Lineage (GTDB taxonomy): Bacteria > Planctomycetota > Phycisphaerae > Phycisphaerales > UBA1924 > JAHBWV01. The sequence goes on along the minus strand of CAUJHH010000037.1, from coordinate 58,956 downwards.
CAGTGTTCTCGCGAGTCGGAGGCATCATTGAGGTTCCGCTCGAAGATGCTCGCGTGTGCCGTATAGAACAGGCGAGATCCGTCTTTCGAGAACGCGACCGATGTGCATCCGTCGCGTTCGGTGCCAACGGGGGCTTCGCCGCCTGGTCCGCGCCATTCCACGCGGTCGTCGCCCTCGCCGATGGGCACCGCGGCGAGGCAGGTTGGCGCTGTCAGGACGGTTGGATCGAACTCGCCGCGACGCGCGGAATCGCCGGCGTCTTGCGGCACCCTGAGGACGAGCGGGCTGGGCGTGGTGGAGATTGGCCACGCTCTTGAAACGCCGTCGTATGCGGCGGCGATCACGACCGACCCGTCCGGGGTGCAGGAGATGAAACGGGCATCGCGGACGTGCCCGGCAAACTCGGTGATGAAACGGCCAGTTGACGCGTCCCACAGGCGGGGCGTGGGGCCCCCGGTGGTCAGAAGACCAGAGCCGTCGGGCGTGAGGCGCGAGATGAATGACACGTCGTGCGGCTGGCAGAGCACGGTGGAGAGATGGGCGCCCGATTCGATGTCGATCACTTCGGCGACGTCCCCGTACGCGCTGATGACGGCTCTTGAGCCGTTGGATGCGAATGAGACGCAGTCGACCTCTTCGGGATTGATGGACTCAAGAGCGATTGTTGCGACGTGATCGCCGGACTCGCCGGACCAGAGCTCTACTCCGGTCGCGCGTGAGACCGTGAGAATGGTCTTTCCATCTGGCGAGAACTCAACGGCGATGAGATCCGCGGGGTTCAGCCCCTTCAGGATCGCCGTTCGCGTGTTGCGGATGATGTCTCGTAGCTCGACAAACTCGTTGGTGCACATGACCACATGGGGGCTGTGCGGGCTGGCTGCGCCCCATTGGTAGCCGGGCCATGCCTGTTCGAGCGAGGCAAGCATGTCTCCGGTCTTGGTGTCCCATACGCGCAGGCGCGAGTTCTCTCTGAAGAATCGTTCGACGGTGATGAAGGCGGCTCCATTCGCGACGAAGCTGGTGAGCGGCGATTCGTCGTGCTCCGCTGTCTGAAAGACTGAGCCGCCGTCGACGTCGCAGATCGCCGCGGCGTACTCGTTCCGCGTGCGGTCGACGCCCGCGAGAAGGAGGTGCTCTCCATCGGGCGAGACCTGAACATCGTTGACGCCGAACGAACCGACGATCGTCTTGATCAATCGGCCAGACGATGTTTCGCGGAACTCGAGGCCGTTATTCAGAGAACGGGTGAGGAAGCGATCACCGCCATCAAGGAAGGCGAGAGGCCCGTGCGCCTGGTAGGTGTAGGCGCTTGTGTCCGCGCTCGCTCGGAGGACGTTCCATTCCCAGCCACGCCTGGATTCGGGGCATTGTTCGAGGCGGAGGGCGGCTTCGAGTCGGTTGCCGCTCTGGAGGGCGGCCTGGGCGAGCGCGAGGTTGGCGGTGTAGGCGGACCATTCGGCGGCGTCGGTTTGTTGGCGGAGATGCTCGCGGCTCTCCTTCAACTCTCTGGCCTTCCACCACGACACCAATGCGAGGATGTCGATCTCCGACTGATCGCCGACTGCTTCTCCCCTTTCGTTCGCCAAGAACTGCCGGGCTTCGCGGATGCCCTCTGCGTACGCGTCGGCCTGCAACTTCCTGGCTTCTTCTTCTGAGACACTCTCCGACTGCATGACCGCGTTGCGCTCTTCGGAATCAAGCTCCGCGGTCTCGATGATGATGTTTCGCAGTGCCTCCTTCGCGGTGCTAATCTGGTGAGCGAGCACGGAGTTTGCGTCCTCGAGATTCTTCGTCTCGATCCTGAGATCCTCTGCGAGGGTGGCCACTCGGGATGCGAGCCAGGCGCCGGGACGGATCGTCGTGATCCCTTGCTCCCAATCGCCCTCTGTGTTGAGTATCAGGAAGCCAGGCGTGCCATCCGCATTCGTCCACGAGATTCGGTCTCTTTCCAGGACCACGTTTCCATTGGGCGTGAGAACCTTGAGCGCATCCAGCATGGCGTTGGCATCCGCAACCGCGCCTCGACGCACAGTCTCTGTTGCCTGCTCGGCGCGCCACATCCCCCACGTCGTCCCCGCGATTCCTACGAGCAGCGCGGCAGCCACGGCCGAGCCGGCGATGACGGGTCCCTTGTTGCGGCGGACGAACTTGCGCAGCCGGTATGCCGCGGAGGGTGGCGCGGCTTGCACGGCCTCGCCCTTCAGGTGGCGTTCGACATCGGCGGCGAGGGCACTCGGGGTTTCGTAGCGGCGGGCGCGGTCCTTGTCGAGGGACTTCATGACGATCCAGTCGAGTTCGCCGCGGAGGTCGGAAGGGGCAGAGGGACGAAGGGTCAAAGGGGCAGAGGGAGAGGATGCAGAGCCGCCGGACTTCATGCGTTGCGTGACGCGGGCGCTCGGTGTGGGCGGGTCTTCCTCTTTGATGATTCGGCGCATCTCGTCCCACGCTGCGGAGCGCAGGCGCTTGCCATCAAAGGGCGTGTCGCCAGCGAGGAGTTCATAGAGGAGGACGCCGAGGGCGTAGACATCCGTGCGGGTGTCGATGTCGGGTGAGCCCTGGGCCTGTTCGGGGCTCATGTACTCGGGCGTGCCGATGAGTTGGCGGTGCTCGGTGAAGAGGGTCTTGTCGGTGAGGCCGCCGGCGGATGCGGTGGCCTTGGCGATGCCGAAGTCGATGACGCGGGCGAAGGGCTTGCCGTCGGTCATGGTGACGAGGACGTTGCCGGGCTTGATGTCGCGGTGGATGATGCCCTTGGTGTGGGCGTGCTGGACGGCGGAGCAGACCTGGGCGAAGAGTTCGAGCCGGGCACGGATGTCGAGGTTGTTGTTCGCGGCGAACTGCGTGATGGCGTCGCCGACGACGTACTCCATGACGAAGTACGGGCGGCCGCCACCGTGCTCGGTGATGGGGGTTGCGCCGGCATCCAGGACGCGGGCGATGTGCGGGTGGTCCATGAGGGCGAGGGCCTGTCGCTCGGCCTCGAAGCGGGCGATCACCTGCTTGGTGTCCATGCCGAGCTTGATGATCTTGAGGGCGACGCGCCGGCGGACCGGCTCGGACTGTTCCGCGAGGAAGACGGTGCCGAAGCCGCCCTCGCCGATGACCTGCAGCAGCTTGTAGGGGCCGATGCGCGTGCCCGGGGTTTCGGTGATGGCGGCGTTGCGGATGGTGGTCGCGGCGGTCGGGCTGGACATGAACCCGGCCTGGTGCGCGGCATCGAGCGACGCAAGGAGGGCCTCGACCTCGGCGCGGAGGGCGGCGTCGGGCTGGTTGTTGGTCATGCAAAGCCGACCGAGCGCAGCAGCACGCTCGGTCGGCGGAAGGTCAACGACCTGATCGAAGATGGAACGGACTCGCTCGGAATGGCTCATGTTGTCGGACATGTCATGCGTCTCCGTCGCCCTCGGTCATCAAGCGGTGGAGCTTCGCCCGGGCGAAGGTCCATTGGCGTGCCGCGGAACGTGGGGAGATTCCCATGGCTTCCGCGGCGTGCTCCACGCTGAGGCCGGCGAAGAACCGCAGCTTGACGATTGCGGCGGCTTCCGGGTCCTCGACCTCCAAGCGGACGAGGGCGCGTTCGACTGCCAGGGTTTTCTCGGGATCTGCGGAAGCGAGGGCGGCGACATCGGGGAGGTCGGTTGTGGGGCGAATGCCATGGCCGCCTCTCCCGCCACGGGCTTGCTTAGCGCGGGCGTGGTCGATGAGGATCCGTCGCATGGCCTGTGCGGCGGCGGCATAGAAGTGTGCGCGATTCTGCCAGGGGATCTCGCGCGGGCCAAGGAGTCTCAGGTATGCGTCGTGGACGAGGGCGGTGGGCTGGAGGGTGTGGCCGGGGGATTCGTGCGCGAGGGCAACAGCCGCGGCGGCCCGGAGCTGGGCGTAGACGAGGGGAAGGAGTTGGTTGATGCGGTCGTCGGGGGAGAGTGTGTTGTTCAGCAGGATCGTCAATGGCGGAGGGTCGTCGGGCATCGCCTGAGGATACCTCGAAGAGAGTGCGGAGCGGGCGTCGACTGTCGCTCACGTGGGCGAGGGCTGGGTCTGTCCGGTGACGCGCGCGAGCGCCTTCTTGGCGATCTGGCCGATCACGATGATGACGACGATCGTGATGCCGATCCCGACGAAGAGGATCCACTTGGGTTTCTGCTCGGTCGCGGTTGCGAGGTCCTGCACCTGCGAGGCGATGTAGACGGCGACGCCCGTGCGCGGGGCCATGCCGATGAGTGTGCCGAGGAGGTACGGGAGCCGCGGGACCTTGGCCGCCGCCATCGCGAGGTTCGTGAGCGCGAACGGCGAGTTCGGGGGCAGGCGCAGGAGTGTGACGATGCCGAGCGTTTTCCAGAACCCGGAACCGACGAGGGCCTCGCGGACGGCACGCCACTTGGGGTGCTCATCGATGATCGTCTTGACCTTGTCGCCGGTCGCGCCCCATGCGACGCCGTATCCGATGAGCGAGCCGGCGAAGAAGCCGGCGAGGGCGGCGGGGAATCCTGCGGCAAAGCCGAAGGCCCAGCCGCCGAGGACGGCCTGCGCATAGGTGGGGAGCAGGGCGAGCCCGGCGAGGATTGCGAACGCGCAGGCGTAGAGGACGACTCCTCCGATGCCCTGGGCTTGTAGCCAAGGTCCGACGATGTTGAGTGTGCCGAGGAGCGCGAAGCCGCCGAGCGCAGGCATGACAGATGCGACGATGGCGAGGGGGCCTGCGGCTCCCGACCGCTTGAAGAGCGAGCCCATGGTCTCTTGTGCGGGAACGATCGTGCGATCGATCGCTTCCTGCACGGGCTCGGTGTGTGAAGGCTCGGTGGTATCGCTCATGTCAGGGGGCAGCGTAGGGCGCGGGACTTTGGGGTGAGTATGGAGCGATCGCAGGGGCGCTGGCTGACAAGCAGCCAGTGGCACAGTGAGGCGGGGCTTCGGTTACGCGTATCGCTTCAATCCTCGCTTGATCCAGCCGCCGTCGTGCCAGTTGCCGGGGTCTTTGTGGGTCCAGTGGAGCGTGCCCCCCTGCTCGGACCACTTGTACTCGCCCTTGAAGTGAATCTTGTCTCCCTCTTTGAGCGGCACGCGCCTGGCGAGATCGATGTTGTGCGCGACGAGGACTGTGAAGGGGCGGAGGAAGGCACCGCCCTTGATGTTCAGGATGAAGCGCTGGTGGCGGCTCCCCTCGTTGTCGTCGGAGAGGACCTTGTGCACGCGCCCCGTGCCCTCGACCCATGTGTCGACGGCGCGGCGTTTGAAGGCGGCGCGGACGGGGATGCACTGGTTTGTGCGCTGAGGGGAGTCGGTCACGCGCTCACCGCATGACCGCGTTCATCTGCTTCTTCTGCTCGGGGGTCGTTCCCTCGACGGGGATCCTCTCAAGCAGGCCGTCGATCACCTTGTCGGCGGTGATCTGGTCGGCCTCGGCGTTGAAGTTGAGCAGGAGGCGGTGGCGGAGCACGGGCTTGGCCGCGGCGCGGACGTGCTCGGGTGTGACGTGGAGAGAGCCCGAGAGGATCGCGCGGGCCTTGGCGGCGAGGATGAGGTATTCGCTGGCGCGCGGTCCCGCGCCCCAGCCGACGTACTCCTTCACGACCGCGGGGCGATCGATGCCCCCGTCCATCGGCTCGTTGACGCGTGTGGCGCGGACGAGGCGGAGCGCGTAGCGGATCACGTGGTCGGCAACGGGCGTCTGGCGGACAAGGTCCTGAGCGCGCTTGATCTCGGCGCTCGTGACGACGGAGTTCACCTTGACGTCCTGCTTGGTGACGCTGCGCCGGACGATCTCGAGTTCCTCGTCCTCGCGCGGGTACTCGATCTGGATCATGAACATGAAGCGGTCGAGCTGGGCCTCGGGGAGTGGATAGGTGCCCTCCTGCTCGATCGGGTTCTGGGTCGCGAGTACAAAGAAGGGCTGCGGGAGGGGGTGCTGCACGCCGCCGATGGTGACCTGGTGCTCCTGCATCGCCTCGAGCAGGGCGGCCTGCGTCTTGGGGGGCGTGCGGTTGATCTCGTCGGCGAGGATGACGTTCGCGAAAATCGGGCCCTTGACGAAGCGCAGCTCGCGCGAGCCGGTCGCCTTGTCCTCTTCGATGACCTCGGTGCCGGTGATGTCGCTGGGCATGAGGTCGGGGGTGAACTGCACGCGGCTGAACTGGAGGCTCATCGTCTTGGCGATGGTCGAGATGAGCAGCGTCTTGGCGAGACCCGGCACGCCGACGACCACGGCGTGCCCGCGGCAGAAGATCGCGGTCAGCGACTGCTCGACGACCTCGTCCTGCCCGACGATCACCTTGCGGATCTCGGCACGGACGCGGTCGTACATCGCGCGGAGTTCCGCGACGGCGGCGTTGGCGTCGATCGCGGGCGCGGCGCCCGCTGCTGGAGAGGATCCGATTGGTTGCTCCGACATGTGCCAGGTCCTCCGTGACGAATGCCCGTTGGCGCGTGTGACTCGCCAGACATCGTACCGATGCCCCGGCCGCACGGTTCATCGGTCGATTCGGACGGGTTTCCAGGAGATTGTGCCGGAGTCTGCGGGATCAGAAAGAACGCGGGCACGTGCTACATCGCACGCACCCGCGCATTGCGGAGGCAGATTGTGGTTTCGGGCAGCGTTTCTACCGGTGTGATTGGCGGAGGGTTTCGTGCCGTTTCACGGGGTGAATTCCCCGGTTTGCTCAGTTGCCGCGCTCGAGACGGTCCAGCAGCTTTCCGATGCGGTCGTCGAGGTGATCGAGGCGGCCGTTGAGCTGGTTGAGGCGCTCTTCCAGTTGGGCCATTCGCTCGGCATCGGCGGCGTTGCCGGACCCTGCGAGGGGGTCGCGAAGGAGCTGGTAGCTGCGCGGGGCCGGGGTGCTCGGCGTCCGCATGCCGGGCACGGCCCGCTCATCGGGAGAGGTGGGCGACGGGGGCGTGGGGGGAACGACGAAGAATCGGTTGGTGCCGCTCCCGCGACGGAGGAACTGGCTGTTCTGCTCTTGTGAGCGTCGCATCTCCTCGAGGGCCTGTCGCATCTGCTCCGATGCCTCTCGCATCGAGTCTTTGTTCGCGCCGTTGAGTTGCGCCATGGCTTGTTCCATCGCGCGGCTTGCCTCTTCCATCGCGCGCTGGGCTTCTTCGGTGTGCTCCTCCTGCGCTCCGTTCTCGAAGTAGAACCGCTGGAGCGGGATGTCGCCGAGCATGGCCAGACCGGGGGCGGACGATGAAAGCCCGAGCTTTGAGGCGTCATAGGCCTCAAGAACGAGGTTCAGGTCCTTTCGCTCGCCCTTGCGGAGGATGCGGACCTTGATGGTCTGGCCCGGCTCCTTCTCGTTGAGCGTGTCGCGGAGTGTCGCGTTGGTCACGTTCTTGCCGTCGATCGACACAACGATGTCGCGATCCTTGATTCCGGCCTTGGAAGCGGGGAGGCCGTCGACGACGGAGTCGACCACGAAGCCCGCGTCTTCGTCGAGCCCGAAGTGCTCGCGGAGCGTGGGACCGACATCGGACATGTTGATGCCGACCATGACCTTGGGAGGCTCGGACGCGACGGTGATGGTGTTGCCGAAGACGACGTCATCATCATCGACGGTGGTCCGGAGACGGCCGGGGATGCGCGGGAGCGAGGGGGAGGTGACGCGCGGGTTGGTGTTCATCGACGCGACGGTGTGCCCGTCGGCATCGAGGAGTTCGATGCTGGAGTCGCCGATGCGGATCCGATCATCGGGAACGGGCTTGCCATTCAGCGTGGCCTTGACGTCGTCGTTCTTGACCCTGATCTCGTAGCGATCCCCGTTCTCGGTCGTGCCGCTCATCATCATCGTGCGATCGTCGTTGGAGCGAACGATGGTGCGCGATGTGGCGGGGGCGCGGGTGGTCACGCTGGCGCCGGGCGTCTCTGACCATGTGACCTGGGCGAGGGCGGAATGCGCCAGCCCGGAGGCGGCGACGAGGCCGAGGACGGCACCGAGCCACTGGTTGCGATTGATTGAACGCTTCATGATGATGCTCCGTTGCTCGTTGGGATCCGGACGCGCCGAATCGATTTCGATCACGATGACCACACCGAGTCTCGAACGTCGGGCCCGGTGCAATGGGCCGTGCCCGCTCACACTCCACTCCGATGCGCTTGGCAGCGCTTTCCGTCACCCGACGGGTGTCGGCGTTACATCCGTCCGGAGCTCGATTTCACGGGCACGAGCACGGGCTTGGTCTGGCCCTGCTCGTCGTATCCGACGCCGACGCCAAAGAGCTGTGGCACGACGCGGCGCTCCATCACCTGCCGCACGTAGCGGACCTCGTAGCCGCCGTCTTCGTGCGGGATGGTCTGCACCAGCACAGGCTCGCCGACCTCGCCGAGCACGCGCCCGTCCTGCTGGCCGGCGCGGAGATACGCGTTGAAGTAGTCATCGGTGCCGGAATTCTGTGAGAGGCCGAAGGGTCCGAGTCCGGCGTGCTGGCCGGAAGCGGGTGAGACGAGCGGCTCCGCGGCGCCGGGGCCGCGAACGATCCAGGCGAGCGCGAGCGCCGCGGCGGCGGCCCAGCCGCCCCACATGCGGAGGGAGCGCCCGCGATCGGCGATGCCGCCGACGAGCTCGACGGGCGCGTCGACACCATCGGCGATGGCGACGACCTCTGTCATGGCGCCCGAGAGTTCGGCGTGATCCTGCTGGAGCCCGGCGAGATCTCTCCACACGGAGGGCTCGCGTTCGGCGAGCGCCTTGAGCGCAGACCAGTCTTCGGGCGAGGCCTCGCCATCGATGACGCGCGAGATGAGGATGTCACGATCTGTGCCGGTCATGGTGATTGCTCCGCGCTCCCATCGTGCGTTCTGGGCTCCTGTGCCGGGGTGTGCGCGGCTTCCTTGCCGCCCGCTGACTTGTTCTCGATCTGGCCCGCGCGCCGCGGGGTGGCGGGCGCGCCGGAGGATGTTTCCTTCTCCGCGAGTTCGCGGAGCATGCGCCGGCCACGCGCGATGCGTGTCTCGACCGTGGTGTCGGGGATGCCCATCATCTCGCCGATCAATCGGTAGCTCAGCCCTTGGAGGCAGCGGAGCAGGAGGGGCTCTCGGTATCCGTCGGGGAGGCGCTCGGAGAGTTCCATCAGCCGGCGGGCCTCCTCGCGTCGACCCGTGAGCAGGTCGGGCTTGGCGTCGGGCGATCCGGGAGCGGCGCCTGATGCGCCCAGTCCGCCCGAGGTCGCGGCGGGCCTGCGTTCCAACCCGTCACGCTTGCGTCGGGCGAGTGTTCGGCCGGAGGCGTGGGCTGCGTTCATCGCGACGGTTCGCAGCCACGGCCGCAGAGCGGTCGGGTCGCGGAGTTCATGGATGCGTCGAACGAACTGCATGGCCACGTCCTGGAGCAAGTCCTCAAGATCGGTCTGGCGAGGCTTGTGCGCCATCAGGACCGCGGCGACCCATCGCCTGTGGTCTTCCCAGACCTGACGCTGCGCGTCACGCTCTCCCCGTATGGCGGCCAGAACGTGCGCAGCGCCGCTGGCACCTTCGTACGCCGCCCGGTCTTCGAGCCCGACTAGTCTCACCATTCGGCTCCCGCAACGCTGTGATACTGGATGCGCAATCCCTTGCCGATCCGTCAGATGAATCCGAGATTGGCTCGTGCGCCAGTTCAGACTGGTACCGACAAGGCCCACGATTGATCCAACGTGTCGATGTCCGATAGCGTTCGTGCTCGCCCAATCGTTCCTACGCTCAGATCGGTCTCGAATCCCGAACAAACTCCATGCCGATACGCCTTCCCATCCTGCGCACGAAGAACAGCGATGGTGGTGCCATGTCGTTTGGCGATCACCTGGAGGAGTTGCGGTCGCGATTGATTGTCGCGCTCCTTGGGCTTGTGCCGGTGCTGCTCCTGGCGCTCGCGTTCGGCGGCCCGCTGATGAACATGCTGATGCAGCCGGCATTTGCGGAGTTGCACAAGCAGGGGCTTCCGGAGACCTTTCTTTCCACGTCGCCCGCCGAGTCGTTCGGTCAATACATGAAGGTGTCGCTGCTGGCCACGATCATTGTGGGGAGCCCGTGGCTGCTCTACCAGTTGTGGCTCTTCGTCGCGCCCGGGCTCTACAAGCACGAGCGGAAGTTCATCCATGTTCTGCTGCCGCTGAGCACGGCGCTGACCATTGCCAGCGCGTTCTTCATGTACTACGTGCTGCTGCCGGTCATCCTGTCGTTCTTCATGCGCTTCGGCACGGGGATCACGACGCACCGCGCGCACCAGATCGATGCGAGCGCGATCGCGCTCTCCGAGGCACCGGTGCTGAAGGGTGATCCTGTGGATCCCACGCCGGGCTCGATGTGGATCAACTCGGACCTCCGCCAGTTGCGTGTGAACCTCGCCCCGGCGGGGAAGCCGCCCGAGATCTACGGGATGCCGCTGACGAAGGACTCGGGGATCCTGATCCAGCCGCGCCTCACCGACTATTTCAAATGGCTGACGGTGCTGGGTGCGGGATTCGCGCTGGCGTTCCAGACGCCGGTTGTCGTGCTGCTTCTCGGGTGGTCGGGGGCGATCGATCCGAAGACGATCGCGAAGTATCGCAAGCACGCGATCCTGGGCGCGTTCATCATCGGCGCGGTGCTGACGCCCCCGGATCCGATCTCGCAGCCCTTGCTCTCGATCCCGATCTATCTTCTCTATGAACTGGGGTTGTTGCTGCTGAAGGTGCTGCCCGCCAAGAAACTCTTCAAGACCGAATCCGAGATGGATGGCGACCCCGACGACGAGGTGTGAGTTCCGCAGGGGGTGGAGCCCGAGGAGCTACGCGTGGGACTTGGACACGAGATCATGCGAGTGTTTGGGTGGTACTCTCGCGGGCCATTGCCCGGCGCGGAGGTGCCCGGTCCACGCCCGACGCGGATTCTCGATCCGCTCGAGCCAGCGCCCGAGGTGCCGCTCGCGGCCATCGCGCCGTCCGCGACCGATCCGACGGAAACCGACATCGCGATGATGCGCCGGGCGATCGAGCTGGCGCGGCAGGCGGCGGCGGTGGGGGAGGTGCCGGTCGGCGCGGTGGTGTATGAGACGGCGACGGGACAGATCCTGGCCGAGGCGTCGAACCGGCGCGAGGTCGATCGAGATCCGACGGCGCACGCGGAGCTGATCGCGATGCGTGAGGCGTGCCGCGTGAGGCACGACTGGCGGCTCACGGACTGCACGGTGGTGGTGACGCTGGAGCCGTGCCCGATGTGCGCGGGGGTGATAGTGAACGCGCGGGTCGGGCGGCTGGTGTACGGCGCAGCGGATCCGAAGGCGGGGGCGTGCCGCTCGCTGATTGAGCTGACGAACGACGCGCGTTTGAACCACCGTGTCGAACCGATCGATGGTGTGCTCGCTGAGGAGTGCGCCGCGCTGCTCAAGAGTTTCTTCGCGTCGCTGCGCCGATCCGATCGGCCGCGCAAGCCGGATAGCTCGGCTCCGCCGGGTGGCTCATCCTGATGCCCGAGCTCCCCGAGGTAGAGACTGTGCGCCGCTCGCTCGAACCCTTGCTCGTCGGGGCGAGGATTTCACATGTCGAACTCCGACGGGATGACATTGTCGCGGGGGATCGCTCGGCAGCCGCTCTTCTGGAGGGTGCTTCGGTTGCGTCGATCGCACGGCGCGGGAAGCAGCTTGCGCTGATCGCGGGAGCGGAAGGGCGGCGGCCGGGTCGGGTGCTTGTCGTGCACCTGGGCATGACGGGGCAGCTTGTGCATCACCCCTCGGCTCGTGATCTCTCGGCGAGCACCCATGTGCATGCGCTGTGGAGCTTTGATGGGGGTGGCGTGCTGAGCTTCCGCGATCCGCGCCGCTTCGGGGGGTTGTGGACGCTCGCCGATGCGACGGAACTCCGGGCACGCTGGTCGTTGCTGGGACCGGACGGGCTGGATGTCACGGGAGCGATGCTGCGCGAGCGAGCGGGCGAGTCGGGGCGCGCGGTGAAGGCAGCGCTTCTGGATCAGGGTGTTGTCGCCGGCATCGGGAACATCTATGCCGACGAGTCGCTGCATCGGGCGGGCATCAGGCCTACCAGGTTGTGCCGCCGGATCAGGGGTGCGGAATGGGAGTCTCTGGCGGCTTCGATTGTGGGGGTTCTGGGGAGCGCGATCCGAGCGGGCGGTTCGACCGTTCGGGACTACGTTGGAGGGACCGGACGCCCGGGTGCGGCCCAGAGAGCGCACGCGGTCTATGGGCGAGGCGGCGAGCCGTGTCTGACTTGTGGACGACCGCTCCGCTCGATGTCACTGGCCCAGCGGACGACCGTCTGGTGCCACTCCTGCCAGCGATAGTCGATTCTCCAATTGGTCGGGATTTCGTACCTATCCACATCGATACCCACATATCACCGATTCGGCGCGGTCGAGTGGAGGGATTCCCGAACACGCGGGCGCTTCTACCCATCATAAAGAGAGATCTTTGATGGAGGTTGTAGGAAGGGCTGGCGCTTTGTGGATTGTGTCGGGTGCCCACCACGCAAAGACAAAGACAATCACGACTTATGGCACCGATCCGGCACAGAACAAGCTGTCATTTGACAGTCAATCGTGGAGTGTCACTTACGGCTTGTCCGCCACACCCGACCAACACGCGTGGATCTGGTTCAGGTTTGCCAGCAGCGATCGACTCGGATTGCCCGGTTCTGCACCAACCGTCCACACGCGCAAGCGCCAAGGCGCGGGGAGAAGAGAGGGCGAGGGCGAGACCTGGTTGTGGGGAGCGAAGCCGCCACTCAGAGACGCCCCGTGGAGAGGCGTTCTTCCATGGCGCGGACCGTCATGTCGAGTTTCTCGTCCTGCGAGCGGCGGGTCTCGATTGCCTTGATGGCGTGCATGACCGTTGTGTGGTCTCGTCCCCCGAAGAAGCCGCCTATCTCTTCAAGGGAGTGGCGGGTGAGGTTTCGAGCGAGGAACATGCAGATTTGGCGTGGCAAGACGATGGACTGTTGGCGGCGTTGGGACTGGAGGTCGGCGAGGCGGACGCCGTAGTAGCTGGTCACAGCGGTGACGATGGATTGGATGGAGGGAACGGCCGCGATGATCGCGTCGCCGAGGGAAGCGGCGGCAAGCGAGAGATCGATGGGGCGGCCCTCGACCTTTGACTGGATCTGGAGCTTGGTGACTGCGCCCTCGAGCTCGCGGATGTTGGCCTTGATGCGTTCGGCGATATAGCCGGCGACCTCGTTGGAGAGGTCCAGGCCGCGGATGCGCGCCTTGGCCTTCAGGATCTCGACGCGGGTCTCGTAGTCGGGCGGCTCGACCTTGGTGACCAGCCCCCACTTGAAGCGGGAGACGAGGCGTTCTTCGAGATCCGGGATCTCTTCCGGGGGCGCGTCGGAGGAGAGAATGATCTGTTTGTGGGCCTGATAGAGGGCGTTGAAGGTGTGGAAGAATTCTTCCTGCGTCCGATCGCGCTTGGCCAGGAAGTGGATGTCATCGACAACCAGGACATCGACGTCGCGGAAGCGATGGCGGAATTCGGACATCAGGCCCTGCTGCACCGCCTCGATGAACTGGGTCATGAACCCTTCGCACGAGGTGTAGTACATGGTCGCGCCGGGGTTGGTGTCCACGATTCGCAGGCAGATCGCCTGGAGAAGGTGGCTCTTGCCGAGTCCGACGCCACCGTGCACGAAGACCGGGTTGTACGCCCTGCCCGGCATCTCGGCGACGGCGATCGCTGCGGCGTGCGCGAGGCGGTTGCCGGGTCCGATGACGAAGTTGTCAAAGGTGTAGTCGGGATTGATGACGAGCGAGTCGTGGAGGGTGGCGAGCGCCGAGTCGGTGCCGGAACCGGCGAAAGCGGTGTTACCCGTGCCACCCATCGAGACACCGGCGTTGGAGAGCGAGCTGGGTTTGGGTTCGACGACCGCATCGGGCGCGCCCGCTGGCCGGTTCTGGCGCGAGGGGGAAGCGACAACCTCGTCGGGTCCGAGGAATCTGATCGCGAGGAGCTGTCCTGACACACTACGGATGGCGTCGTTGAAGTGATCGAGGCACTGCTTCTTGAGGTAGTCGCGATGAACGGCGGTAAGGGTGCGCACGGACATGACACCACCGGAGACGCCGAGCGGCTCGAGTTCCTCGAACCACTGGCGACAGATGGCGGGATTCTGCGCTCGCAGGTGCGAGAGCATTCCCTCCCAGATCTTGCGATCGGGGTCAGCCAACGGCGAACCCACCCTTTCCTGCGCGCCCCGCCCTCCACGGCAAGCACGCCAAGCAACCCACCTGTCCGTCGCGTGGCGCACCACGCACCACGCTCCTCGCGTCGCCAAACGTAATCGGAGCGGGGCTGCGAGTCAACACTGATGATCGCATGTCGCTCAACTTCGGTGTCAACCCGCGCCGCATCAACCAGTTGTGAGAGCCCGAAATCGCGGGGCACTCAGTGTGCCGCGCCCTCGGCGACGCGGGCCTGGTTGTCGTACCGCTCGCGGTTGTTTCGATGGTCCATCAGGAAGTGGATGCTTTCGGCTCGCTCGGCCCCGACGGACTCGATGAGCCGCTTGCGTGCGTATTGCAGATTGGTGCGCCTGGAGACGTGGATCAGCACGAGAGACTGGCACTCGAGGACGCGGACCCACTCGGCGACATCGGCGACGTGCATGTGCATGCCGATCTTGGCCCGCTCGCGATGATCGGGCTCGAAGAAGGTGCACTCGCTGATGACGATCTGGGCCTTGCGTACGTCGTCGCGGATCAGGTAGGGGCCGGGCGCGGTGTCGCCGAGATACGCGATGATGGGGATCTCCAGCGTTCGGGTGATCTCCACGCCGCGATCCTTGAGTTCCCGGAGCTTCTCCTGGGGGAGTTCGAGGAACTCGGTCTTGAGCTTGCTGCGTCGTTCCACGATCGTGTAACCGACCGAGGGGCAGGTGTGCTCGGTGTGGAACGCGCGGAGGAAGGTGTTGTTCTTGATCTCGATCTGCTGGTCGTGATCGAGCGGGATGACCTTGTAGGGTGTTTCCTGGCGCTCCAGCTCAACGAACCCGGCCATCATCTGGCGGACGGCGCCCTCGATCCGCGCGTCGCAGACGATGGTCGCATCGCCCATGCCCTGGAAGCGGCGCTGCGAGCAGAAGTATGCGAGCCCGCCGATGTGGTCCATGTGCCCGTGCGAGATCGCGGCGAACTTGGCCGGCAGCATCGCGCGGGGGCACTCGCCCAGATCGAAGACGACGTCGAGCTCGGGGATGCCGACGGTCGTCGTTTCGCCGGCGACGGAGACTCCCTGCACGCGGAACGGAGGCAGGTACAGGAAGCCGAGTGAACCCTCTCGGGGAGGGGGCTTGGGGAGCATCGATGAACCTCCATTGGCAGGGCTGTTCGCCCGGCCAGGACTTCTTGACACGCCATCGTATGGCGCGGGTTGAGACGGGATCTCATTCGACATGCAACGGTTCACGGTCCATGATCTCTGCCGTGACCACCGCATCGCTCGAGGCCCCACCACCATCCGGTCCATTCTCGCCCCGCGCGGAGCTGCGTGGGGCGATCGCTGCCGGCGCGCTGCTCGGAGCCGGCTGGCTGCTCGGGTTCGCGACCGAGGCGGCATGGGCGACCGTGCCGGTGTACGCGTCGCTGGCGATCGGGTTGCTGTATGGCGGGCGTGCGGCGTTGGGCGCGCTTCGATCCGGCGCGTTCAACATCGACGTGCTCATGATCCTCGGCGCGGTCTTCGCAGCGGCGGTTGGGCACCCGGACGAGGGGGCGTTGCTGCTGTTCCTCTTTGTGTTCGCGGGCGCGCTCGAAGAGCTCGCGATGCAGCGGACGGAGCGTGAGGTCCGGGCTCTGCACGCGCTCATGCCGACGCAGGCGATCGTGCAGCGCGGGGGCGCGTGGATCGAGGTCGAGCCGGAGTCGCTCGAGGTCGGCGAGCGGGTGAAGATTCGCCCGGGGGAGCGCGTGCCGGCGGATGCGCGGGTGGTGATCGGCGCGACGAGCATGGACCAGGCGACGCTGACCGGCGAGAGCATGCCGCGCGAGGTGGCGGTCGGCGAACAGATTTATGCCGGGACGATCAACGTCGAGAATCCGATCGAGGCGGAGGTGGTGCGTCCGGCGTCGGAGTCGAGCGTGCAGAAGATCCTGCGGCTGGTGCTCTCGGCGCGGGAGCAGCGTGAGCCGGTGCAGCGCGTGATCGACCGGATCAGCCAGCCCTACGCGATCTGCGTGACGATCGTGTCGGTGCTCGTCGCGCTCGCGTGGATGCTGGTGCTGGGGCGCGAGTGGCGCGACGCGACGTACACGGCGATCACGTTCCTGATCGTCTGCTCGCCGTGTGCGCTGGTGATCGCGACACCAACGGCGACACTCGCGGCGATCGCGCGCGGGGCCAAGAGCGGCGTGCTCTTCAAGGGAGGACAGTCGATCGAGCGGCTCGCGCGGGTTCGCGCCGTCTGCTTCGACAAGACGGGGACACTCACGGTCGGGCGTCCGCGGCTGGAGGCCGTGATGCCGGTCGGCTGGTCGGATCCCGACGCGCTGCTTGCCGTTGCGAGCGCGCTCGAGCAGGAGAGCACACATCCGATCGCAACGGCGGTGCGTGACGGGGCGTCGGCGCGCAGGATCGAGCCCGCCCAATTGGAGTCGGTGACGCACGAGGCGGGGCGCGGGATGGCGGGCGTCTCCCAGGGCGTGCGCGTTCGGCTCGGGAGCTACCCGCACACCGAGGAGCTGATTCCTGTCTGCCTCCGGTCGTTCACACGCCAGACGCTGGAGCAGATCCGCAGCCACGGACGGATCGGCATCGTCGTCGCGGGCGAGGGCGCAGAGGGCGTGGAACGGACGAGTGCGCCGGAGCACGCCGGCGGCGCGGCGGTGCTTGTGCTGCGCGACACGGTCCGCCCGGGCGCAAGGGCTCTGGTCGACCATCTCCACACACTTGGCATCCGCCCGGTCAAGATGCTGACGGGCGACAACCGAACGACCGCGGCGTTCGTCGCCAAGGAACTGGGGCTCGATGAGTTCGAGGCCGAGCTCATGCCCGCGGACAAACTCCGCCTGGTGCAGGAGATCAAGGACCGGCTGGCGAAAGAGCGCGCGGGCGGCCGGGTTGGCGGGGTCGCGGTGATCGGTGACGGCGTGAACGACGCGCCCGCGCTCGCGGCGGCGGACGTGGCGATCGCGATCGGCTCGATCGGGTCGGACGCCGCGCTGGAGTCGGCGGACATTGTGCTGCTCAACGACGATCTCTCGGCGGTGGGATGGGCGATGGATCTTGCGCGTCGGGCGCGGCGGACCGTGACAATGAATCTTTCCTTTGCGCTTGGTGTGATCGCGATCATGGGGGTGGCGACGCTGGTCGGCTCGGTGATCGGTCGGCGCGTGCCGCTCGGGGTGGGCGTGCTCGCTCATGAGGGGGGAACGCTGCTGGTGGTGGCGAACTCGCTGCGTCTGCTGCTGGGGCCGGCGTTCCGTGCGGATCGGGCCGAGCGCGAGATGGCGGGCGAGGCGGGGACGCTCAATCCCTCGCCAGCGGTGAGTGCCTGAGCCCAGCGAACCTGTGGATTGGCGAGAAGAGGACTCCTCGGTCGGTTATGCTTGAGCCGGGCGGGCGCGAGCGGCAGTCCGCTTGATCCGACACTGAAAAGGGCAGCCATGTTCTCACAGACCACCGAGTACGCGCTCCGGGCGATGGCGCTGCTGGCCTATTACCCCGATCAACTGGTGCCGACCCCGAACCTCGCCGAGGAGACCAAGGTCCCGCCGACGTATCTGGCGAAGGTGCTGCAGCAACTGGCCGGGGCGGAGTTGATCAGCGGCCGGCGCGGCGTGGGCGGCGGGTACAAGCTCACCAAGCCCGCATCGGAGATCAAGCTGCTGGATGTCATCAACGCGGTGACACCGATCAAGCGCATAAAGACATGCCCGCTCGGGTTGACGGATCACGGTCCGAACCTGTGTCCGCTGCATCGGCGGATGGACAACGCCGCGAAGCAGATGATCGACCTGTTCGACGGCGTGTCGCTGGCGGACCTGATCAACCAGCGAGACGGGTCGAAGCCGCTGTGCGACAAGGCGAAGGCGGCGAAGCT
Source organism: Planctomycetota bacterium (assembly GCA_963204725.1). Lineage (GTDB taxonomy): Bacteria > Planctomycetota > Phycisphaerae > Phycisphaerales > UBA1924 > JAHBWV01. The sequence goes on along the minus strand of CAUJHH010000037.1, from coordinate 40,968 downwards.
GACAGTGTCGGTCTCGAAGAAGTGACCATCAGCGCTGTTCGTATTTAACCGGCACGTTATCGAGAATCATCCTCTCCGTCGAAATCTCGACGAATGGGATGTCGGCGATACGCAGTCCGGTATTCTTGATTGGGTTGAGAATCAGCTTCACAGAGTCCGGCTTGGCACGCCAGAGGCGAGTCGCGCATGGGCGTCGCGGATGAAACGGACCCAGAACGGTCGGAAGGCGCAGCGACAGAGCCTTGCCGCGCGATTCAGTCGTGAAGGAGAGTTGCATAAGAACCTCCTCGCGAACACCACGATCCTCTATGCGCACAGATACCTGAACCGCTTCTTCGGCCGCAGTGTCGCTCACGAGCACATCAAGAATCATTTCATATACAGGTAGATCAGTTCCTCCGTCGTGGATGATGCGGAGCGATGCCTCACGAATCGGCAATCGGTTCTCGCTGCTCACAACCGGCGTTGTGATTGGCGACCCTTCGGGAACGACGAGCGTCGTTTCGAGCACGACCTCGACAGATCCGATGGATGGCGAATAGGACTCGTGCGATGCATACCCCAAGCCAGAGAATCCGCCAGTCTTCCCTCCTGGAGGATCATCACCAAACTGGAGAAGGAACTTATTCCGAACCGTGTGGGAGCCAGCGGACAGGTGGTCGGTGACTTTCCGCGAGTACATCGTGAACGGGCGGTTTCCATTGATGGACACAACTCCTGCGCGAAGGTCAGATGGAATACCAAGCTCGAAAGAATCGATTGAGGGAACGTCCAGTTGTGTGATGCCGCAGAACGGGACCCCGACGCTTCGCTCATTCGTACCACCCCCGCGCAAACACGCCCGTCGTGTGACCAAGACCTCAAGGAACAAGTCCCCGCCTTCTCCGGGCCGGACAAGCAGCACTGGACGCACGGACTGCGTGACGTACTGCCGCCAAAGGTCGTCGCTCAACGCTTCAAGCGCTCTGGCGCGCTGCACGAAGTATCCAAGCGTGCTATCCCACGGCCGATTCTCATCTGCCTGCACGACGAGGATTTGCTGCACGGCACGGCCGATCGCATGTGTCGAAAGGCTTCGATTGTTCAGGCGACCGAGCAGTTCTTTGATCACGGGGCCAGGTTGCTGCGGAGAAGGGCTATCCACCAACTCCACCAGCACCCAATCCGGCATCCATGTCGTCCACGGGAACTTGGCGAGGGGCTTGTACGTCAGCCAGAAGCCGGTGCCGAGGCCGGAGAGGAGAAGGGCAACGCCGAGTGCGAATACACGCCATCGCTTCCGCCGCTCACCGTCGATGACAGCGCGGCGGGCACGGCGAGTGAATCGAGAGCGAGAGGGACCGGTGAGGGACGTGCCGCACTCGGGGCAGAGGTCGGGATGTTGGCTATCGGGGGAGAGTCCGACGAGGTCGAAGCGGCAGGCGCGGCAGATGGGATGATCGTTGATGCGTCGGCCTCGGAATCCGAGCCGCATCAGCAGCGCGCCGCCGCCGACGAGCGGCAGCCACACAATGACGTGCTGAAGGATCGCAAGGATGGTCACGCGCACCTCCCAGACGGGGCGCGGTTTGCGCGCCCCCAGCATGTACGCAGAATACCGCGGATCGATCGCGACGAGTGGCGACACGCGGACACGTTGGGGCGAATGCCTCGGTCCGGAGCGATTCGGCGGGCGCGGCCCTCCTACCAATACTCCGCACAAAAGGAAGCCGCACGTGACCGAATCCCCCCACACGCCTCCCACTCCCGAAACACCCCACGACCAGACCATGCATCCCCTGGAGGCGCAGCGGCGCGCCAATCGCGAGGCGGCGGTCAGCGCGGGGCTGAATCCCTACGGCGTGCGCGTGGATGGGCTGGTCACGCTCGCGGAGGCTGGAAGCCGCTACGACGAGGGCGCGGACCAGGATCAGAAGGCCAATGGGAAAGCGGAGGGGTTTGCCGACAGGCGGCCGGTGGTGAAGGTCGCCGGGCGGGTGATGCTGCTCCGCGACAACGGCAAGCTGCTCTGGATCAACCTTCGGGACGCCTCGGGCGACCTGCAGGTCGCGGTGAGCCAGCGCGACTGCGCGGAGCCCGGATTCGCGATCGCCAAGTCGATCGATATGGGGGACATTGTTGTTGCCGAGGGGCCGCTGACGAAGACCAAGACGGGCGAGGTGACGGTGTGGGCCACTTCGATCGTGCCGGGGGCCAAGTGCCTTGTGCCCCCTCCGGAGAAGCACGCGGGCTTGTCGGACCACGAGCTGCGCTATCGCATGCGGTACGTCGACATGTGGGCCAACCCGGAGACGACGAGGGTCTTCCAGTTGCGCTCGCGGATCGTGTCGCTTCTGCGCCGGCTGCTGGATGGGCTCGGGTACATGGAGGTGGAGACGCCGATGCTGCAGACGCTCGCGGGCGGCGCGGCGGCGAGGCCCTTCAAGACACACATGAACGCGCTCGATATCTCGCTCTTCATGCGGATCGCGCCGGAGCTGTATCTGAAGCGGCTACTGGTGGGCGGTCTGCCGCGCGTGTACGAGATCAATCGGAACTTCCGGAACGAGGGGCTCGACGCGCGCCACAACCCCGAGTTCACGATGCTCGAGCTCTACCACGCCTTCGGCGACATGGAGACGGTGATGGGCGTGACCGAGTCGCTGACGCGCGAGGCGGCGGCGGCGGTCGCGAAGGAGCAGGGGTTGCCACACAGCGGCGCGTTCACGCTGCCGTTCGGGGAGCTGGCGATTGACTACGGATCGCCGTTCATGCGCGTGAGATATGGCGACCTCTTTGAGCGGGTGCTGGGCGTAAAGATGTCCGATCGCGGCGCGGTCGCGCGCCTCGCCGCAGAGAAGCGGGTCAAGGCCAAGGACGAGAAGGGCATCGCGCTCGACCACTGGTTGATCGTGAACAACCTCTTCGAGGAGCTTGCGGAGCCGACACTCGATCACGCGAGGCCGACGTTCATCACGCACTATCCGAGTGCGATCTCGCCACTGACGAGGCCGAATCGAGAGGATCCGACGGTGGCGGACCGGGCGGATCTCTTCATCGGCGGGATGGAGATCGCGCCGCACTACACGGAGCTGAACGATCCGGATGTGCAGGCATCCAAGTTCAAGGAGCAGCTCGCCGGGCTGGACGATGAAGAGTCGACGTTCCGGAACTTTGACGAGGACTTCGTCAATGCGCTGAAGGTCGGCATGCCCCCTGCGGGCGGGATGGGGCTGGGGATTGATCGGCTGGTGATGCTCTTGACGAATCAGCGGACGATTCGGGATGTGGTGCTCTTCCCGTTGATGCGGCCGCTGGAGTCGCAGCAAGACGCGCCCACCGACGCGTGAGGCGAGCGGACATCGCCGCGTGGACAGAATGAAAGAGGGCCGGCCCGCGTGGGTCGGCCCTCATTGATTGGTCGATCGGGTCCGGCGGTTTACTTCGGTTCTTCGGCGGCCTTGGCGTCGTCCGCTTTCTTCTGCAGCTTCTCTGCATCGACCTTGGCCTTGGCTTCCTGGGCGGTCTTTCGGAGCACGCTCACATTAGCCTTGTCACGCTCCTTGGAACGAGCGGTGGCGGCGGCAAACTCCTCCGGAGTCGGCTCGCGCAGGGTTCCGTCCGCGTTCCGGATGTACTGCTTGTTGTCGGGCCCGGTGACAAGGAGGTGTCCGGCATCCATCTCCGCCTGGAGCTCGCGGACGAGTTCCATGCGCTTGGCCTGCACCGCCTTGATGACCTCGGGATCCGACATGATCTCGACGCCAGCGTCCTCAAAGGGCGGGATGACAGGGAGTACGGCCTCGGGCCGGATCTCTCGGGCGGCACGCAGCGCGGCGCGACCATTGTCGAGCGTGAGCGAGGCGATGAGCGACTTTGCCTCGGCGCGCCGGGGCCCGTCGCCGTCGGCCGCGGCGAGGGCGGTGGCGGCCTTTGCGAACGCTGCCTCTTCCTCGGAATTGAGCGTCAGCTTCTGGTGCACGCCATCGAGGTTCTGTGCGACGGCGTCGGCGAGCATGTCATAGGCGTAGAGCGACTCGGCGATGCTGAGTCGCATGATCGTGTTCATGACCTCGCCAGCATCGCTCGCGGACTGGCCCGTCATGGAGGAGCGGGCCTCGCGGGTGAGGGCCATGTCGTACTCGCGCGAGATCTTCGAGTTGAAGCCCGACTGGATGCGGGTCATGATCTGGCGGGCCTCGGCCTCCTTGTTGAAGGGCACGACGGGCGCGAGCGGGCGGATGCGCTGGGTGACCTGCGCGTAGTTGGCGCGATCGGACCAGTCGATGTCCGTGAAGAAGCCGCCCTCGATCTCGATCACCAGATCGAGGTTCTCGATCACGATCTCCTCGAACTGCATCTGGCGCTCATGCATGAAGTGGATGAGCTCGGCCGAGGAGATCGGTCCCTTGGTGACGGGGTTGACCTCGGTCGCGGCGTAGTCGGTCGGCTTGGTCAGGCGGATGATCTTGCCGTCCTCGCCGCGCTTCACCAGGCTCTCGTAGGGGATGTCTGGGAGCGGATCCGCGGAACTCAGCGTCCGTGGTTCATTCGGATTCGCAGCGGCCCTGGGGTTGGCGCGGCGGGCGGCGGGCGGGGGTGCCGGTGGCACGGTCGGTGCCGGCGGGACGTACTCGGGGGTCTTCTCCGGCGCCTTGGGGGGCGGCGGGGCGACCTGCGCGTAGGCGGGCAGCATCGTGGGTGAGGCGGTCAGGCAGGCAAGCAACAGGAGCTTCCGATTCGTTCTCATGGCAAAACCTCAATTCCGGGCACAGGCTGGTGTCGCGTCCCGGCAAACTCCCAAACAGCGACAGATCGCTTGAAACGATAGGTGATACACCCCATCGGAAAGATCTATGGTCCCCTTTGGCGAGCGGATGCACCAACCTACGCGAAACCGCCCATGAAGTCGGTCACAAGGGCGTCACAGCGCGCGGCGCTGGCCACAGCGAGGCTGGAACGGGGATTTCGCGCAAAGTCCGCCACCCCACGCCGACCGGGAACCTGTCGGACGTGGGGCGACGAACGCCCTTGGGGAACGTACCGTCCAACGCCCCCACCCAGGTCACCATTGCCTGGGGTTTAGACCTGCAGGAATCGCCCATGACCAGAGACCAGCTCGCCCGAGCGATCGCCGATTGCGCCCTGCTCCGCGGGACGTTTACCCTGCGTTCCGGGCGCACATCCTCGTACTACCTTGACAAGTACCTCTTCTCGACCCGTCCCGAGGTCCTGATCCATCTGGCGGCACTCTTCGCCGAGCGGGTGGCCTCGTATTCCGGAGCACCGGTCGCTCGTCTTGCCGGTGCGGAACTCGGCGGCATCCCGCTGGTGACCGCGACCTCGCTGCGGACAGGGCTGCCGTGCCTCTTCGTGCGAAACGCCAAGAAGGGGTACGGAACCGCCAAGCAGCTTGAGGGTCGGCTGGAGCGCGGCGACAGGGTCGTGCTGCTGGAGGACGTCGCGACGACGGGGGGCCAGGCCCTGGAGGCCGTTGCCGTGCTCCGTGAGGCGGGCGCCGACGTGGTTGGCATCATCGCAACCATCGATCGCCAGGAAGGTGCCCGCGAGAATGTCGAGGGTGCCGGCATCCGGTTCGATGCTCTGTTTACCAAGGCCGACCTGGGTATCGTCGACGAGCCGCGGGCCACATGACCTCGCCATCCCGACCGAAAGCCAACGCATGACACCATCCGCTCGAATGATCCGATTTGTCACCATTGTCGCGATGCTGGGCGCGCAGCTCGCGTCGCTGCCGGGATGCGCCTCGAACAAGCGCGAATCCGACAACATCACCTCGGCGGACCTCTCGGACTCCGACACGTGGAAGCCTGTTGGGTTCTCCGTGAGCGGGCGCGCGATCGAGGCGATCACGGTCGGGCGGGGCCCGGCGCGCGTGCTCGTCGTCGGCGGCATCCACGGCGACGAGACCGAGGCGCAGCCGAGCATCGGGCGGCTGGTCGAGCTGCTCGGGCGCGAGCCCGGAGCGTCCGCCGCGACGTGGCGCGTGATCAGGGACCTGAACCCAGACGGCACCGCGATCGGGCGTCGCGCCAACGCGAATCGGATCGATCTGAACCGCAACTTCCCCGCGCGGAACTTCGAGAAGCGCACGCGCCACGGCGACAAGCCCTTCTCCGAGCCCGAGTCCAACCTGCTCGCGAAGGTCGTCCGCTTCGATCGGCCCGACCTGATCATCGCGTTCCACTCCACGGCGAGCGGCCCGTTCGTGAACTTCGACGGGCCCGGGTCGGCCGACGCGGTCGCGTTCGCCGAGGGAGCGGGAACAACCGACCCGCGCTGGCGCATCGTCCCAGAGATGGGATACGCCACGCCCGGCTCGCTCGGCAGCTACTTCGGGCAGGATCGGGGCATCCCGATCCTCACCGTTGAGTTCGAGCGGGAACAGGACCCGTGGCAGGTCTGGCATGCGCTCGAGGGCGGGTTCGAGTCCCTCGCGCGCCACCTGCTGTCGCAGGCGGTAGAGCGGCAACTGAAGTGAGCGACCCGCGACCGTCGGCATTGCGGAGCGCGGTCAGAAGAGTCCGGCGAGCACGGGCAGGATTGCCGGCGCGAGAAACGCGGCGATCACCAGACCAAGCGCAACAAGGATCCAGATCGGCATCTTCGGCCCGGAGCCGCTCTGGACCGGCTCGCCGCAGCGCGGACAGACATCGAGATCGTCGTACAGCAGCGTCTTGCAGCGCCGGCAGCGGGTCGAGTCGTCGTCGAAGCGGATCACATCCGCGTCGCTCGGTTCTTCGTCGAGCGCCCGGCGATCCGGCTCGGCATCGTTAGCAGGGACAAGAGGGCCCGGAGTGACGCGTGATGGTTGGATGCGGCGAGGCTTTGCCATCGGGAGACCCTACGCCGCAGCGGAACCGGAGGCGCGGGGCTTGTGGCGATCCAACAACTCGCGCATGCTCGTCCACTCAAAGTGCCTGAGCAGCGCGGCGTAACGGGCGTCGCAGCGGTGCAGGTTGTTGTAGTGGCGGAAACGGTGCGAGCGCTTCAGCCCGTCGATCTTGGGCTGTCCCGGATCGATCTCCCACGGATGGATGTAGAAAACGTAGGGCGTGCCGGAGTTGAGGATGCGCTTCACACCCCAGCGGAAGAGCGGGTATGGGAAGAGACGGAAGTAGCCGCCCCCCGCCCAAGGGACGCCTTTCTTGCCGAGCTTGAGCACGGAGACACAGACCTCGTAGAAGCCGGGGCGGATCTCGGTTATTGGGTGTCCGGCGTCCATGCCCTCGAGCTTGCCGTAGCGATCGTGCGCGACGGTTGGGAACGCGGAGGAGTCGTACTCGAAGCCCTTGTCCTTCAGGATGTCGATGGCCCAGTCGGTGATGGAGAATGAGGGGGCTCGATACCCCGTCACACGCTTGCCAGAGAGATCCTCGATCAGCTTCTTGGAGCGATCGATGTCCTGGGCGAACTGCTCGTGCGTGAGGGAGTAGATCAGGTCGTGGCCGTAGCCGTGGCTGGCGATCTCGTGCCCCTGCTCGGTGATGCGCCGGACCAGCGCGGGGCACTTCTCGGCCACCCAGCCGAGGATGAAGCAGGTTCCCTTGATTTTGCGCTCGCCCATCAGCTCGAGCATCCGATCGGTGTTGCGCTCCACGCGCAGATCGCGTGAGTCCCACGTGTCGCGCGCGATCGCCGACTTCAGATTCTCGACCTGGAACCAGTCCTCGACATCGATGGACATCGCGGCGAGGGGCCTTGTGGTTGTCGTTGCGCTTGTGTCCATCACTCTCCGATGCTCTGTGACTTCGTGGCCTGATGGCTTCGTGACTCTGCCCTACAGCATCCTGTGGCCGCGCTTGCGGAACTGCTTGACATCGGCGGGCTTCGGGAAGGAGAAGTACTTGGCCTCGCTCATGTCGATCGGCTTGGGCTCGGCGGTGCCGTCCTTGAGCGTCCGCAGCACGCGGAGCATGAGGCGGGCCCCCTCGCGCTTGGTCTCCGTGATGACCCGATGGAGTGAGTCGCGTTCCTTGATCGGGTACTCGAGCGTGTCGAGGATCCTGCCAGCATCGAGCTTCGGCGCCATCTCGTGGACGGTGACGGTCGCGTGCTTCTCGCCGTGCAGCATCTGCCAGAAGTTGGGCATCATGCCTCGGTAGATCGGCAGGCGTCCAGAGTGGATGTTGACACAGCCGATCTGGGCGGAGTTCAGGATGTCCTTCTTGAAGATCTCGGGAGCGGCGACGGAGACGATCACATCGGGCTTGATCTCCTCGCGCACGCGCCGGATGTATGCCTCGTCGTTCACGCTCGTGGTCTCGACCAGTGGGATGCCGGCATCGCGTGCGAGGGAGGCGATGTTCCTTCCCCCGAGCTTCACCATCGCGTAACGCGAGCAGAGCAGGGGGAAGTCGACCGGACCGAAGAAACTCCACATGCGCTTGAAGGTCTTGGGCAGCGGCTCGTGGAACGCCTTGTCCACCGTGATGCCGACAATCTCGATCTCTTCGCGCGGGCATTCGGCAAAGAACACCTCGAAGAAGCGGATGACATAGAGCGGGTCGTCCTCGGTGACGACCAGCACACGGAGGGCGCGCCCCGGCTCGATGCCGCCCGGGCGTACCGCGCCCGGAAGCGGGCCGTGATCGATCACACGCGCGTCGGCTGGATGCTGTGTTGCGGTCATGGTGCGGCCGACCCCTTGGGTGATTCGGCGCGGCTTGCGGAGGGATCCGCGAGCCGGAAAACATCGGCGTAGCGCTGGCCCGCGGCCTTGCGCGTGTACTCGCGCTCGAAGAGCTCGCGGGCCCGGCGGCCCATCTCCTGGCCGAGCGATGGCTCGTTCACCAGCCGTCGGATCCCGGCGACGAGCCCCTCGGCGTCCCCGAGCTTGAACCACATGCCCACGCCGTTTGACTCGACGATCTTCTTGAGCTCGGAATTGTCCTCGGAGAGCGCGAGGATCGGCTTGCCCACGGCGAGCGTGGAGTAGAGCTTGGAAGGAAAGCTGATCCCCTCGATCCCCGCGGCGATTGTCACGAAATTCACATCACACGCGTTCAGCGAGTCATTCAGTTTCTCGAACGGCTGATAGGGGAGCATCGCCGCGTTGGTGAGACCCTTGGACTTGATCTGGTCCGCGATCCACTGCTTGCGTCCGCCCGAGCCGACAAAGAGCATCCGGAACTTGTCGTCGCGAAGCAATTCGCACGCGCGGACGATCGTCTCGAACTCGTAATAGAGTCCGAGGTTGCCCGAGTAGAGTGCCGTGAAGTTCTCCATCACGCCGTTGCTCTTGGCGAACTCGGTCTCCTGCTTTGGAACGGGGTGGAGCTTGGACTTGTCGGCCCAGTTCGGGATGACGTGGACGCGCTCCGGATCGATGCCGTACTCATCGCACACGAGCTTCTTGGCGGCCTGGCAGAGCACGATCGTCTGGCTGGCGCGTCGGTACGCGAGCTTGTTGGCCCGATGCCACACCCTCTCGATCAGCCCGCCCTTGCGGATCGTTCCCACCCACACGGCCAGGTGCGGGTACGAGTCGTGCAGAAGCATCACGTATGTGTGGCGCCGGAAGAGCGAGACGACGCCGCCGATCACACCGAGGAACGGGGGATTGGTTGTGTACAGATAGACCTTCTTGGGATCGGACGCGAAGAGGACGCGCATCGCGAGCTGCCCGATGAAGGTCAGGTAGTTCAGGGCCCGCCCGCTGAGCCGGTCCTTGTTGAGACGGGTGGTCCACATGCGCCGGATCCGGACCCCGTTGATGGTCTCGCGATAGGGGCAGGGCTGCCAGGTCTCCGGCGGGCCGTAGGAGGGGCGGGCCGTAAGCACCGAGACGTTGACACCCTCGCGGGCCAGCGTGACCGCCAGCTCATGGAGGAGGTGTCCGGTGGAGGCGACATCCGGCACGTAGTACTGGTTCAGGATCACGATATTCGGCTGCGGTGCCGACGTGTGTGCCGCCCGCTCGGCGGGGGACATGTCGTCCAAGGGCGTCGAGTGGCTCGTCGCTGATTCGGTCGCTTGCATCGTCGGTGTCACCTGCTCCGATTCCTCTCTTCAATCCGATTCCGCAGTCGAAGGATCCTCTGCAGCCCGACAGGCACTCACGATGTGGCGATGGCCACGGATTCTGCCGATGGAATGGTTGTGGCCCAAGGGCCACCCCCAATCGGCCAGATCCGTGTCGTACCATAGGGCTTGTCGCGGGTTCCCCGACGTTATGGGGCCATGAGGAACACGATGACCACGGTTGCTCCCGAACCCGACGCGACAGAGTCACCCGCGCCGCACGCGCCGGGCCCCGCTTCGGTCGCCCATCCTCCTCCCGCGCGCCGATCGGTCTGGACGACTCGGGAGAAGGCTGTTCGAGTTCTGTGGGGAACGCTCGGCCGCATCTGCTGGATCGCCGCGCCGGGTGCTCGTCCCGCGCTGATCCGTCTTTTCGGCGGCAGCGCCGGCGCGAACTGCAGACTTGCAAGTTCCGTTCAGATTGCGATTCCCTGGAATGTTCGCCTCGGTGCGAACGTGCGGATCGGAGAGCGCGTGATCCTCTATGGACTCGGCCCCATCACCATCGGCGACGGCAGCGTCCTGGACTATCGCGCGCACGTTTGTGCAGGCACGCACGACATGACCGACTCGAGATTCCCGCTCATCAAGCCTCCGATCACGATCGGGGCGCGGTGCTTCATCGGGATCGACGCGTACATCGGGCCGGACGTGGAGCTGGGCGACGACAGCCGCGTGTGGCCACGGGCCAGCGTCTACAGGTCGTTTCCCCCGGGGTCGAACCTGCGGGGCAATCCTGCCAAGCCGATCGCGGAAGCGGGAGCGTGACTCGATGACCGTGGGTTCCGGACAGCTCGGGGAGTCTGGCGAGCCACGCATCGCACCGTGGCGGCGAGCCGCGTGGACGCTGGTCGGACGACATCTCTTTCGGTGGACGCCCCACATCGCTCACGGGCCGCGGCGCCGCTTGCTCCGCTTCGCGGGCGCAACACTCCGGGGCAACGTCAAGATCCGTCGAAGCGTTCGCATCGATCGGCCGTGGAATCTTGCTGCGGGGCATCTCACTGTCTTTGGTGACGACGCCGTGCTCCGGCTTTCTCGGGCTCTCACCATTGGGGAGCGATGCGTTGTGAGCCAGCTCGCGATCGTGACGACCGAGATGCTGGACCCCATCGATCCTTCGCAATCGATCGACGCGCCGATCACGATCGAGGACGACTGCTGGGTCGCCGCCGATTCTCTCGTCTTGCCGGGTTCGGTGATCCGAGCCGGCACCGTGGTGGGCGCTCGTTCCCTTGTCGAGGGCGAGTTGCCGGGCTGGACGGTGGCGGTCGGGCAGCCGGCGCGTCCGATCAAGGCCCGCGCGTTCGTGCCCGTTGGGGGCGGCGGATGAGCGGCGCTCGCGTGGATATCTCGAGCGCGCCGAGCCCGCACTCACGGTCGAATCGGGCCGCGCGCGTGCTGTGGGGCCTCGTTCAAGCCACCCTCTTCCGCCTGTCGCCCAGGCCATTCCATCGCTGGCGGGTGCTGCTGCTGCGTGCGTTTGGCGCGCGGGTCTCGTGGCGAGCGCGGCCGTATCCGCGGTGCCGCGTGTGGGCGCCGTGGAACCTCGAGATGGCGGACTTTGCGACGCTGGCGGACGATGTCGATTGCTACTGCGTCGAGCGGATCTGCATCGGGGCCCACACAACGGTGAGCCAGTACAGCTATCTCTGCGGCGCGACCCACGACTTTGAGAAGTCCAAGCGACCGCTCGTGCCGCTGCCCATTGTGATCGCGGACCAGTGTTGGATCGCGGCGGATGTCTTTGTCGGACCCGGCACATCGATCGGGCAGGGCACGGTCGTCGGCGCGAGATCGAGCGTTTTCAGCGATCTGCCCGCGTGGAGCGTCTGTGTCGGCTCGCCGGCCAAGGCGATCCGCGCCCGGACCATCAGCGACAGCCCCTCTGGCGATGCGGGCGGTGCGGTGTGATGGCCACTCCCGCGATCAGCGTTGTCAGCCCTCCCAACAGTGCCGAAGCACTGGGTTTGTGGCAGTACTTTCGCTCTCGTGGCCCGCGTTGTGCGTGGAGCGCGTGCGGCTCGATGATCCTCGCCCACCGCGCCTCAACCATCGACGACTCGGACGCGGTCTGCGAGGTCGGCTTGATCGAGCCGGAGGAGCGGCGATTCGTCACCGCCGGACGCACAACGGCATGGAGCCTCGCGGACGGCGCACGCCTCCAATGGCTCGATGCAGGTCGCATCATCTACAACACGCGTGACAACGACGATCGGCTGCACGCCACGATCACAACGCTCGATGATCGGGGCCACGCGCTGGACAGCGTGGTCCTCGATCACCCCGTTCACACGGTCTCGCCCTGTGCGACCCGGGCCCTGACGCTCGGGTTCGAGCGGTTCGGCGCGAACCGTCCCGCGCTCGCGATCGCGGGGCTGGTCGACACCCACATCTCGAACCCGGCACCGAAGCACTGTGGTGTCTGCACCATCAATCTGCGCAGGGGCACACGTGAGAGTCTCATCACGCTCGCCGAACTGGCGCACTGCCACGAGTCGCCGCTTGGAGAGGGTCGGACACACTTTGTGGACGACCTGTCGTACTCGCCGGAGGGCTCGCGCGTCGCGATCGTCCACCGATTCGAGCGAGCAGACGGGATCTCGCACGCGCGCCTGATCACGCTCGACGCGAGCGGCGCATCAAACCCCCGGCTGCTCCTCGAGGGACGCATCACACGTCACGCATGGATCGATGAGCAGACACTCTTGGTGCACACCGGGCGAGACGTGCTCGAGCGCGTCCGAGACCGCGAGCGCGACGTCCCCGTCGCAGTGATGTTGCCGGGCGTGCGAGCGGGCGGGCCGGTGAGCACGCGCGCCGTCGCGGCCGATTCCGCGATTCTTGCCGTGGAGGGGCGGCCGGAGCAGGGCGAGCCCACGCCGCTCTTCCTCGTGCGACTTGCCAGCGCGGGGCCGGCGAATCACTCCGTGATAGAACTCGGCCGGCACCAGCCGCCGTCCGACGAGGGAGATGTGCTGCACGCGGACACAGAGGACCGCACGGACATGATGGACCTGCGAGCAACAATCGACCCAGCGTGCTCACGCGTCTGCGTGGATACACGCCACGACGGCGTGTCGGCCATCGCAACGATCGACATCAGCGGGCTCTGTGGCATCCCTCCGATCGCGATTCCTGAGCAGCGACGCGACCGGCACGAGGCCTCGCAGCGGCGCGGCCAGGACATCGGCCTGCTCGATGAGGCGCGCGTCGCCATGGACCGGCTGGTGCGCGGCCCCGCACCCCTCGGGAGCGCGACATGAGCGAGCCCCGCGTCACCATTTTCATCCAGACCCTGAACGAGGAGAAGAACCTCCCGGCGTGTCTGGAATCGGTTCGCTGGGCGAAGGACATCGTGGTTCTGGATTCGCTCTCGACAGATGGCACAGAGCGCGTCGCGAAGGAGTTCGGCTGCCGCTGGTACGCACGGAAGTTCGATGGTCGTGGTCCGCACCAGAACTGGGCGATGGAGAACATCCCCTGGCCGAACAAGTGGGTCTTCTATCTCGATGCCGACGAGCACATGACACCGGAGCTCCGCCAGGAGATCGAGCGGATCGCGGCCGACGAGTCCGAGCAGCGTGTCGCGTTCTACTGCGGTCGGCGCAACTTTTTCATGGGTTCATGGCTGAAGCACGCGATGCCGCCCGGCAACATCATGCGATTCTTCCAGCCGCCGAAGATCCGCTTTGCCCGGCTCGCCAACCCGGCGCCGACGATCGACGGCACCCACGGATACCTGAAGAATCATTTCATTCACTACAACTTCAGCAAGGGGCTCACGGAGTGGCTGGAGCGTCACAACCGCTACTCGACATACGAGGCGGCGGAGACGATGCGGGCGCTGCGCGAGCAGCCGCTCCGACTCGGCAATCTCTTCTCGTCCGATCGGAACACGCGCCGGCTGGAGCTCAAGAACATCTCGTTCCGCATGCCGCTACGCCCCGTGCTGAAGTTTCTGTACATGTACCTGCTCGGACGCGGCTTCCTCGACGGTCGAGCCGGGCTGACGTATTGCACCCTTCAGGCGATCTACGAGTACCAGATCTGCCTGAAGGTGCGCGAGCTCAAGCGCGTCGAGCGGGGTCTGACGCCGAGTTGAGTCCATCCGCCTTTCGGAGTGCCGTCCCACCATGTCCATCAAGCGCTCTGCGCCCGTTCAGGCACTGCTTCCCTATCTGCGTGCGATCCGCTACGAGCGGCTGCGACGTCAGGCCCTGCGAGCGGCAAGAACGCCGGCGCCCGGGGAGAGCCATGCGGATCAGCCGGGGTCGGCGTTCCTGATGGGCAGCGGGCGCTCGGGCACCACACTGCTCGGGCGGCTCTTTGAGCATCACCCCGAGGTGCGGTACCTCTTCGAGCCGTACCACGCGTGGGCCGCGATCGAGCCCCGGAGTGATGTCACCAACTTCCATGTGAAGTCCGACGGCCAGTTCTTCATGGACGCATCTCTCGCAACGGCCGATGCGCGCACGAGGTTTGTGCGCACGATGCTCGCGCCCGTGTCGAACGCGAGACGAAGGCTGCTGGTCGAGAAGACGCCGCACAACGTCTGCCGCATCGGCTTCATCGAAGCGCTCGTGCCGGATCCGTCGCGTACGAAATATGTCCACATCGTGCGTGACGGCGTGGACATCGCCCGATCGATTGACCGTCTCGCCACGACGGGCACGTACCGTATCGCAGGCAAGCCCGATTACAACCAGTGGTGGGGGAGAGGTCGGTGCAAGTGGAAGTCGCTCGCACGCGACGGCGCGGCACACGGTTACTTTCCCCAAGAGATCGGTGCACTCACGAGCGACGCGCAGCGTGGCGCGTACGAGTGGCTCTGCAGCATCGGAGAGGCCGACGTCTGGCGGGATCGCCTCGGTTCGCGCATGATCGAGATCCGGTACCCCGACCTCACGTCGCGTCCCCGCGACATCGTCGCCGATGTCTGCCAGCACCTCGGCATCTCTTGCGAGCCCGAATGGCTCGAGCGCGCCATCGCGCCCATCCAGTCCGAGCGTCGCAACAAGGGCCCCGCGCTCGCGCTGCCGCCGGGGATGGCGGCGCGATTCAACGCGTTGCAGGAGCGATTCGGCTTTGAAGGGCGAGCGACGAGCGCGTGATTCAGGGCATCGCCGCGAGACGCTCAATCGCGGCGCGGATGACATCGGGATGTTCCCACGGCACGAAGTGCCCCTGGTTCTCGAGGGTGACGACCTCAACCAGCGGCGCGTTCGCGAGCATCCGCTCCATGTACTCCACATTGGCATAGGGGACCAGAGAATCCTTTGTGCCGTGGATGATGATCACCGGGCAGCGGACGTGACCGAGCTGCTCGGCGAGCGCCAGCGTCTCCCGCTTGGAAACCTTGAGTTCCTGGAGCGAGTTGTCCAGCGCGCGAGGCAGAAAGGCCCGCACGACTCCTCCCTGGGCGATGCGCTGCATGAGGCCGGGCCTCTCCAGCACCGGATCGAGCGAGCCGCCAACGATGACGAGCGCACGAACGCGGTCAGGATGATCCGCCGCGACCCGTGCGACGATCGGGCCGCCCAGCGAGTGCCCGACAAGGATCGGCCACTCGCCATCCCGCTCGACCAGCAGGGGTGCGATCGCCATGGCCTGTTCTTCGAACGATACCGTGGCCCGTTTCTCGGACATTCCAAAGCCGGGTCGGTCGATCGCGATCGATTCGAGCGGCTCTGCCCGCTCGCCTTCGAGCCCCGCGAGGCTCGCGGCTGGTCCCACAACTGGATCAACGAGGAAATCAGCCCACGCACCAGCATCACCCGGAGTGCCATGCACATAGATGACTCGCGGTCGCGCGGGATCACCCGCCACAAGGTATGAGACAGGGTGTTCGATCGAATCGGTCGTCTGCCGCCGGAGTGCGCCGATCTGCTCCTGTGTTGCGGCGGGTCCGGGGACCATGCAGCCGACCATGTTTGGGAGAAGGAGCGCTACGCCAACCATCGCAACAGCGCCGAGTGCAATTCCCATGCGGACTCTCCGTGCCACCCCGCCGATCCGATGAGCCTGCCGATCTGACCCGCGCAACTTCCTCACAGGCACTCCTCCACAATATCGGATGCCCAAGCGTGCCGCGATGTTGCACCTGTGCGCCGCAACTCCGTTGCCAAGGGAGGCAGGGTGGCAGCCAAGTGTCGTACAGCGGTGAGCCCCGATTGGTGCGTGGAAATCCTTGGAGATGTGCGGCGTGTGTGTGCCCCGATCGAGCGCGCCCTGCAAGTTCGGCCGGAGCGGTTGCTGGGGCCGCCAGAGATCGCGGACAGATCGACGGTCGCCGCGCGGCCACAGGGGGCTCGGAGCCGGACACGACCTGAACGCCCACTGGGCACAATCAGACACTGCGTTTGACGACCACGATCGTCACATCGTCGTTCTGCGTCGAGCCAGAGGCGTGCGCGAGAACCGCCTTGTGCAGCCGATCCACGATCTCGGCCGCAGGCTCCGAAGCGCACGCGCCGAGCGCGCTCGCCACCGGCTCGATCCCGAACTGCACGCCACCCGCGTTCTGCCACTCAATCACACCGTCGGTCAGCATCACCAGCACATCGCCCCGTTCCATCGTGAAAGTGCGCGATGGGCTGTACACCTCGCCGGCCATGATGGCGAGGGGAAGCCCATCGCCCCCAAACTGCTCCAGGCTCCGATCGGCCGCGCGATAGAGGAGCGACGGACCGTGCCCCGCCGACAGGAACTCGACCTGCCCATCCTTCTGCAGCGCGGCCATCGCGAGCGTGATGAACCGCCCGCCAGTGATATCCGCGCAGAGCAGCGCGTTGAGACGCGCCATCAGCGACGGAGGATCTGAGTCCAGCGGTGCGGTCGCGCGCGAGTATGCGCGGCAGACAGCCATCACGAGCGCCGGTCCGATGCCGTGGCCCGTCACATCCGCGATCGCCACCAGCAGGCGCCCGTTGGGAAGCTCCTGCCAATCGTAATAGTCGCCGCCCGTCTGATCCGCCGGCAGGTTCATGCCCGCGATGTCGAAGCCATCGAACCTTGGCGACTGCGCCGGCAACAGCCCAAGCTGGATCTGTCTGGCGACCTCCAGGTCACGCTCAATCGCCATGAGCTTCAGTCCGGCACGCTCATGCGCTTGCGCTTCCTCGACGGCCTCCGCGACGTAGCGCCGCACGGCGCGGGTCACCACCATCCCGGCCACGCCCGTCATGGCGAGCAGCACGCCAAAGGAGAAGAGCGCGGTCGACTGGTTCGAGCGGAATTGATCGTGCCGCATCGCGTCCAGGACGAGGATGATGTGGAACACGCCGGCTCCGACGCCGAGCCAGAGCGTCGTCGACGGGCGGAGGCGCAGCACCGACAGCAGGATCGTGATCGGAAAGACCATGATCGCCGGCGCAGAGAGCGCGAAGAAGTCTCCGCGCTCGGACCAATAGTGGAGGATGGCCATCACCGCGGCAGGACCCGCGAGCTCGACGAGCGCCGTGGCGTCAAGGCGCCACTGCGGGAGCAACGCACCCTTTCGCATCGATGCCATGAGGGCGCGGAGGTAGAGGGCCTCGTAGACCATGGCCGCGAGCACCACGCCGAGGGTCGGAAAGAGCACCTTGGCCTGGGCGATGTAGGTGCCGCCCTCGATTCGGCGGGCGATGAGCATCAGAGCCAGCGATGCGTACACCGCCAGCATCAGCCCGGCGCGATACCCCTCGCTCCGTTGGATTCGGAGCCGAAAGGACTCAGAACCGGTGATCGAGGGCGTGGCCACGTGCGGCCCATCATAAGCCGAGACGCAGCCCGACGAGGCGGATCGGTCGTGTTGGAATGCGCCGCGAATCTGGTACATTGGTCGCCCCAGACATGCCGCCGCGCGCCCGAGCCCCAAACGGAGTCGTTCCATGCACGATGCCAACCCACAGACCATTGCCCCCGCCGCCAGAGACGCTCTCACAAGGCGCGACTTCGTAAAGACCTCCGTCGCGACCGCGGGGCTCGCAGGCGTCGGCCTCTCGGGGCTTGCCGGGCCTTCCGTCGCGCGTGCCGCCAACATCCGCGGCTCGGACCAGATCAAGATCGCCCTCGTCGGCTGCGGCGGGCGCGGCACGGGCGCGTGCATCCAGGCCCTGAACGCCGACCCCGGCGTCGTCCTCTGGTCGATGGGCGATGTATTCGCCGAGCGCCTGGAGTCCAGTCTCAAGGGCATCAGCGAGACGATGGGTGATCAGGCGACGGCTCGGGTCCAGGTCCCGGCAAGCCGCCAGTTCACGGGCTTCGACTCCTACAAGCCCGCGATCGACGCTGGCGTCGACGTCGTGCTCATCACCGGCTACCCCGCCTTCCGCCCCACGCACTATCGCTACGCGATCGAGAAGAACAAGCACGTCTTCGCCGAGAAGCCGGTCGCCGTTGACAGCGCGGGCGTGCGGAGCGTGATCGAGACCGCCAAGCTCGCAAAGAGCAAGAATCTCGCGTCGATGATCGGCTACTGCTGGCGCCACCACGACGGCATGGTCGCGACCTTCGACAAGATCAACTCCGGCGCTATCGGCCAGATCATGTCGCTTCACACCACCTACCACACCGGCACGCTCAGCAAGCGACCGAGGAAGCCCGAATGGAGCGATCTGGAGTTCCAGATGCGCAACTGGTGGCACTTCACCTGGATCTCCGGCGACCACATCGTCGAGCAGGCGTGCCACTCCATCGACCGCGGCTCGTGGGCCACCGGCGACCGAACCCCGCTCCTGGTCAACTGTCTCGGAGGAAGGGCCGCACGCACCGGCGCCGAGTCGGGCAACTCCTTCGACCACTTCGCAGCGATCTATGAGTACGAGGGCGGGCTCCGATCCCACCACACGTGCCGCCAGATCGACGGCTGCCCCGCGGACAACACCGACTACATCTACGGCACCAAGGGGTCGGCGACGGTCAACGGCTGGATCCCGACGTTCGAGACGCGCGACCTCGACAACAAGCGGACGTGGCAGTACTCGGGGCGCGACGATCGCGACATGTACCAGACCGAGCACGACGAACTCTTCAAATCGATCCGCGACGGCGCACCGATCAACGACGCCGCCCGGGGCGCGCACAGCTCGCTCATGGCGATCATGGCCCGCATGAGCGCGTACACCGGCCAGGCCGTCTCATGGGACCAGGCGATGAACTCCAAGGAATCGCTCGTCCCCGAGACGCTCGAGTTCGGACCGATGCCCTACCCGCCGCTCGCGGTTCCCGGCCAGTCCAGACTCGCGTAACCATTGCAATCACCCTGCGTTCTCTCGGCCTTCCCGTAGGAGCATCCAATGTCCGACAGCACCCTGAACCGCCGCGAATTCGTCAAATCCTCGGTCGCCGGCGCGTCCGCACTCGGCCTCATGTCCCTCTCCGGCACGAACATGGCCTTCGCCAGTTCGGGACGCTCGATGGATTCGATCCGCCTCGGCGTCATCGGCTGCGGCGGGCGCGGCACCGGCGCCGTCATGAACGCGCTCGAGGCCTCGCCAGACATCCGCGTCGTCGGCATGGCCGATCTCTTCACCGATCGCATCGGCGGCGCACGCGGCTACCTCACCTCATCCGACAACCCGTGGCGCGATCGCGTCGACCTCCCCGACGATCGTGTGCTCACCGGCTTCGACAGCTACAAGGAGCTCCTCGCCGGCGACATCGACACGGTGATCCTCGCGACCACGCCCCACTTCCGGCCGATGCACCTGCGTGCCGCCGTCGAGAAGGGATGCAACATCTTCATCGAGAAGCCGGTCGCCGTTGATCCCGCGGGCATCCGCTCGGTGCTTGAATCCGCCGCGATGGCCGACACCAAGGGACTCTCGATCGTCGCCGGTACGCAGCGAAGGCACGAAACCTCGTACCGCGAGGCGATGAAGCGGATCAAGGACGGCGCGATCGGGCGCATCGTCACCAGCGAGGCCTACTGGAACCAGGGCGGCCTGTGGATGCACCCGCGCCGCCCCGAGTGGTCCGACATGGAGTGGCAGATCAGGAACTGGCTCTACTTCACGTGGCTCTCCGGCGACCACATCGTCGAGCAGCACGTTCATAACCTCGATGTCGTCAACTGGGCGATGAGCGTGACGAGCGGCGAGACACACCCAAACTCCGCCACCGCCGTCGGGGGCCGACAGGTCCGCACCGATCCCGCCTATGGCCAGATCTTCGATCACTTCGGCGTGCTGTATGAGTACGAGTCCGGCGCAACGTGCACGTCCATGTGCCGCCAGCAGGACGGAACCACCTCGCGCGTCGAAGAGGTCATCCGGGGCTCACGCGGCTCGTGCACGCTTCGGCCGGGAGCCGCGGACTTCCGCACCGCGCCCGGCAGTGGCGGCGGCGCGAGCGGCGGGGGAGCCGACGCCCCGTGGAAGTTCACGGGCGAGAACAACAACCCCTACGTGCAGGAGCATGTGGACCTCATCGAGGCGATCAAGTCCGGCAACCGCGTCAACGAGGCGAAGCAGGTGGCCGAGTCAACACTCACCGCGATCATGGGGCGCATGGCCGCGTACACCGGCAAGACCGTAACGTGGGAGCAGGCGATCAACTCCAAGCTGGATCTCACGCCGCCGAGCTACGAGATGGGCCCGCTGCCGACGCCCGAGGTGCCCATGCCGGGGAAGACGCCGCTGGTGTAGTCCAGGCCTTTGGTGGCACCGCTCTCCAGAGCGGTGTCTGAAGGCGGCCCCGTGCGCGAACACGGGGTGAGGTCAATCCGACGATGAAGAGACGTCGCAACTCACCACGCCGCACTGCACGACAGGGCGGCACGCGCGTCATGTTTCTCATCCGCCTGCACGCGAGTCCATCGCGCGAGTCGCCAGACCACGGCCGTATCGGGGGCGCGTACATCAACTGCTGGATCGTCGCGGGCTCGCTCGAAGAGGCGACCGAACGTGCGCGGCACGATGTGCAGAGTTTCGGGTGGCGACCCGACAGCGTCGAGCACGCCGTGCAAATCACAAGACCTGAATGCGTGAGCGATCGCGCGCGAGAGATGTACGATCAGGCGATGATCGATCAAGAGGTTTTCGACTGCCACACATACCCAATAGAGCGTTTCCACCGAACGCGTAGCGCGGTACGGCGCGTGGTTGGTATTGCGCCAGGCGGATGTGCGGTGTAGCTTGTGTGTTGCACGAGGGATGTGCAAGACAGGAGCTTCACGGATGGGCGCGGCGTACTCCCAGGACCTTCGCGATCGGGTCATCCGCGCCTACCAGCGCGGCATGACCACGTCGCAGATCGCACGTCTGTTCGAGGTCAGTCCCGCCTGGGCACGACGCGTCAAGCAGCGGCTGCAGGAACGCGGCGAGTCTTCGCCGCGGAAGACGGGCTCTCCCGGCGTTCGCAAGATCGACCGCGAGCACCTGGCCGAACTGGTCCGCCAGCGGCCCGACGCGACGCTCAGGGAGCTGCGTGGATTGCTGGGGAACGTCTGCGGCGAATCGGCGATCTCCAAGACCCTCCGCACGCTCGGGCTGTCCTTCAAAAAAAGACGATCCATGCGGCCGAGCAGGAGCGGGCCGATGTCGCGCAGCGGCGTCAGGAGTGGAAGGGCGAGCAGAGCAGTCTCAACGCCGGGCGGCTGATCTTCATCGACGAGACCTGGGCCAAGACCAACATGACACGGCTGCGGGGGCGGGCCCCGCGCGGCGAGCGGCTGGTCGCCAGAGTCCCGCACGGGCACTGGAAGACCACGACGCTCATCGCGGCCCTGGGCGTGGAAGGGGTGCGCTGCTCGATGGTGGTGGACGGGGCCATCGACCGCCAGTTCTTCGACGCGTTCGTCCAGGACATCCTCGTGCACGAGCTGCGGCCCGGGGACATCGTCGTGCTGGACAACCTCTCCAGCCACAAGAGCGAGCGTGCACGACGGCTCATCGAGTCACGCGGCGCGACCCTGGCGTTCCTTCCGCCCTACTCGCCCGATCTCAACCCCATCGAGATGGTCTTCTCCAAGATCAAGCAGCTGCTGCGGTCGATGGCGTGCAGGACCCGTGACGCCCTCTGGGCCGCCATGCAGACCGTTCTGGATCAGGTCACCTCCCAGGACGCCGCTCACTGCTTCAAACACTGCGGATACACGCTACGCGATGAGTGAGAATGCTCTAAGGCGCGTTGCCCTCATCGCTTTGGCATGCGGCTCCCTGCCGACGTTTGCCCAATGCACGCCCCGCTGGCTCAATGGAGTCGGGATCCCGTGGATTGGAGGAGGGGTTGTCGATGCCCTCACGACGTGGGATCCCGATGGAGCCGGACCGGAGCCGACCCACCTAGTAGTCGGAGGTGACTTCGGCGTGGTTGAGGGGTCAGAAGTGTTCGGACAGATTGCGGCTTGGAATCCCGTTACCGGAACATGGAGAGGTTTCAACGGGCAAATCACTGGACACGTTCATTCCATCGTGGCGATGCCCAATGGCGATCTCGTTGCGGGGGGGCGGTTTTGGGATGCGGGAGGTGTCCCTGTAAGCAACGTCGCGCGATGGGATGGAGCGACGTGGAATCCGCTCGGCACGGGCATCGGGGAAGGGGCCGAACTGGTCTATGCGCTGGCAGTGCTTCCAAACGGAGACCTCGTGGCTGGTGGGAACTTCTACCTGCCGCTCGCCGATGGAACTGAGGCCAGATTCATCGCGAGGTGGGATGGTACCGAATGGCATTCGATTGATAGCCAAATGAACTCGTGGGTTACGTCATTGCTGGTGACGAGCAACGGCACACTAGTTGCGGGTGGCAACTTTGACGCGGCGGGTGGTCATTCCGCCGACAGAATTGCTCTTTGGTCTGAGGACGAATGGACGTCGTTGGGCTCGGGACCGAACGGGATCGTGTATTCAATCACAGAGATGGAGAATGGCTCGCTTGTGGCGGCTGGCGCGTTCTCCGAAGCCGGTGGAGTTGCAACCCCCAACATTGCCGTCTGGGACGGTACTTCATGGACTTCGCTTGGCTCCGGTACCAATCGGCGCGTCGATTCCGTGATTTCTGTTTCGGGTGGACACTTGATCGCGGGTGGACACTTTCAGACCGCAAACGGCTCGGCTGCGCACTACATAGCCCGCTGGGATGGTTCCGCGTGGCTTCCCTTCGGCTCCGGGATTTCGGGCGTCGGAACGGTTGCGGGCGTATTCGCACTTGTTGAAATGCCCAATGGAGACGTGTTCGCCGGTGGCAGCATTCCGTCCGCGCAGGGGATCGCTTTCAAGGGCCTTGCTCGGTGGGGTGAACCTCTCGCGTGCCTCTCGAACTACAACTGCGACGGGCTCATCGACATTATCGACTTCCTTGACTTCCTCGACGATTTCTCGGTATGCGAACAAGCAATCTCACCGTGCGGCTCCCTCGGCAATGCCGACGTCAACTCCGATGGGATCGTTGACATCCTCGATTTTCTCGATTTTCTCGATTCGTACTCGCTTGGCTGCTGATCGCGTGAGTCCTTCGCGCCACTGACCTCTCTTCCCCTCCGCATCACACTCGACTGGGGATCGGGCACCGAAGCAACCCGGCGACTTCGACTTCCGCCCGAACCGCGATGCTCGTGGCGGTTTGGTAGTCGATCCAGCCGTCGCACTTGAAGAGAGAGCGGGCCACACGCTCGCAGTTGGCAGCATCGTCAGCAACTTCGGTCAGCATTCCGATGGCCGACTCCAGTACCTCCGCCAATGACTGAATGGGATCGTTCTCGCGTGGTGAACCGCCCGATCGTACCGACTCGCTTGTCCTGTAGTAGAGATTGGCAAGTTGGCCAACGCCGCCGAGACAGCCGTAAAGCGACGATCTGCTTTCGTCGTCTTGCTGACCATACTGCTCTTCTAGACACCAATACACCTCGGCGAGTCCGTGCGGTCCCATCTCTTCGATCGGCCATCCGACAACCCCCCCGCGTTTCATCCGGTGAAGGTACTGGATTGCCTCATCGAATCGCTTGGCATGAGCGAGGTACTTGGGCACTCGCAGATATGCCTCCATAGGCGACTGGCCACCCGAAGCGGCATCCATCTCGTAGGTCCACAGCAAGACCTCGATTCCATCTTGGACGCGCCCCGCGTCTCGAAGCATTGTGCAAAGGGGACGGATCGCCGACGAGTGACCCGCATCGTGCCGTTCGGGTTCGCCCGCGTCCAGTGCTTCAACGCTCGCAACGAAGAGCCCGTGTCCGTTGGCTAACTCGATCGCTTCACGCTTCGACGGAGCGTGTACCACGATGGTCTTGCTCGTGGCATCAGACTTGCGGGCACCCTTGACGAGATAGTGCGGCATGACGCAAGCATATGCGAAGCGGTACACTCGCAGCAATGGCGAGTCGCAAGGATACAACGCGTAAACGCGTGACCACTTCGCACGAGGAACGCGAGGCACTTGCACGCGAGAACATACGCGAAGCAATCCCTGATCTCTTTGCAGCATCGACGAAGGGACTGTCGGGCCCTCGCCTCCGAATCGCCCGTCGCTATAACGCAATTCTGAATCGCGTGCATCCGACTCAAGACCCTTCTCGACTCTCCGCGTCCATGACACCGGCCTTTGCAGATTTCGTAGATGACTTCTCCACCATTCTCGAAGCCGAGCGAGCGTTTCCCGGTCTACTTCACGAAGTTGAGTTTCGCGTACTCATCGCACTGGTTGTCGATGAACTGCTCACCCGAACGCTAGCGGAGAATGAGTGGTATCCCGCGATCTACTTCGATTCGTTGAGCATAAGTGCCGAGCGACTTCGGCAGGCACTCCATCGCGGAAAGATTCGCGCCGTGAAGATTGATCGGCAGAATCACTACTGCAAGGCCGACGTGTTGAGACTCTACAAATTCGAGCGAGCGTGACAAGGCGTGACAGCCCACGCTCCGCGCTTCACAATGCGATCCGATACGGCTTGACTCCATCACGCGCCGACGGTGGCGCGATGGAGACAGCCCATGCACGACGGATCGAAGACACACACGACGGAACGGACACCCGACTCGGCAATCCTGATCGGGATGCACGAGGGCGCGAAGATGCTCGGCATCTCAACGCGCACGCTCTGGACGCTCACGAACGCCAATGAGATTCCCCACACGCGCATCGGGCGGCGCGTCCTGCTCAACGTCGCTGCGCTTCGCGAGTGGGTGGACTCCCGCACGAAGGGAGGTGCGGCATGAGGGAGCCCCCTATTGACGACGCGGCCCCGGCGGCAACCGGGGCAGGCGTCAAAGTCACAAACCGTGCGGCAGATTCTAGTGACCTCCCGACGCCCGAGGGGACAGTTTCTTGGGCGTGGCTCGCTCTCGGCTCCACTCGGGAGGGAGACGCATGGACGACGCCCGAGCGTAACGCCGAGGGAGAAGTCACGGGATACGCAAGACGGCCCGACGAAGGGAAGACGAAGGCGCGAGGGACTCGCGGGCTCACGTTGAAGTGGCCGCTCCCGCCCTATGCGGGCTCCACCCCAGAGGATCCGGTCTTCATCGTCGAAGGCGCATCCGATACGGCGGCGGGCGTGGGGCTCTTACTCGAAATCGTCGGACGCCCGAGCGCGCACGGTGGAAAGCCCTTGCTCGCCAAGTTGCTCCGGGGACTTCACGTTTGCATCATCGCCGAGAATGACAAGGGCGCGGGACGCGCAGGCGCGCAGGCAATCGCCGATGCATTGGTCGGAGTCTGCGCATCGGTCCGAATCATCTTCCCACCGAAGGAACGTAAAGACCTCCGGGCGTGGGTTGCGGCTGGCGCGACGCGCGACGACGTGATCGAAGCGGCGCGAAGTGCGAAGCCGCACACGCCGAACCCGTCCGACGCGTCACTCCCTCCGGGCTCGGATCGCGCAATCCTCGTGCGGCTCGCCGACGTGGAGCCACAGGCCGTCGAATGGCTTTGGCACGATCGCATCCCGCTCGGGAAACTCACCGTGATTCAGGGCGACCCGAAGCAAGGGAAGTCGCTGCTCACGATCGACATTGCCGCGCGAGTTTCCACCGGACGCCCCTTCCCAGAGGAATCGGACGCTCGGCACGAGCCGGGTGGCGTGGTCCTGCTCAATGCCGAAGACGACCTCGCCGACACAGTTCGGCCCCGGCTGGACGCGGCGGGCGCGGACGTGTCGCGCGTGACTGCTCTCTCGGGAGTGGAGCGGAGCAAGGCGCGCGGCGGATCGGGATGGTTCACGCTCGCGGACATCGGCCCGCTGGAGGAAGCGATCCTCGCGACTCCCGATTGCCGCGTGGTGATTCTCGATCCGGCTTCGGCCTTCGAAGGAAAAATCGACGGACACCGGAACGGAGAAGTGCGCGGACTGCTCGGCCCACTCGCCGCTCTGGCGGCAAAGCACCGTGTCGCGATCATCCTCGTGACTCACCTCAATAAAGGCGGCTCGGGTGGAAAAGCGATTTATCGCGCGACCGGCTCTCTCGCGTGGAACGCGGCGGCGCGTGCAATCTTCATCGTCGGATCGGATCCTGCCGATCCCGAGCGGCGCGTGGTCTTGCCCGTTGGAGGCAATCTCGCCCGCGATCCGAGCGGACTCGCGTTCCGCATCGTGGGCGACGTTCCCCGCGTGGAGTGGCTTTCCGGCCCGGTAAACCTCTCCGCCGATGATCTCGTGCGCTCGGAGCCCGAAGGGTCGGGGCGTGAATCGCGCGAAGGTGAGGCGACCGAGTGGCTCCGTTTCGGTCTCGCCGATGGTCCCGTCCCCGCAACCGAACTGCGCGAGCGAGCCGATGCGGACGGGATCAAGTGGCGCACCCTCGAACGCGCGAAGGCCGCGCTCGGCATCGTTCCGGACCGCGAGGGGTTCGGAGATTCCGGGCGTTGGGTGTGGGCACTTCCGGCCCATAGACCGCCACCCACCCCATAGACCGCCGAGATTCCCTAAAGGGCAGACGTTGGCGGTCTTGGCGGTCTAGGGCGGTTCGATTCCGCCGAAAGCGGCACAATCTGCAAAGCAATCCCTCGCACCCCCTTGCGCTTTCTCGCACAGTCTCGCATAATGCACCCATCGAAGGAAGGTGAACCCCATGTCCAGCATCATCCGCGATCCCGACGCCCGCAAGCGAATCACGTTCGGCCCCGTCGATGCACGCCGCACGATCCGGCTCGGGAAGTGCGCTATGGACTACGCCGAGAAGTTTCGCATCCGGGTCGATGCGCTCATCTCGGCTCGCGCCTTCAACCAAGCCCCGACGCATCCCTTGCTGATTGGCTCGCCGGTCTCTCCGGCACCATGCACGAGCGACTCGTCCGCGCCGGGCTCGCCGATCCAAGAGCATCCGAAGCCCGCACTACGCTCGGCACTCTGCTCGATCGCTTCGAGAACGCGGGCGTCGTCAAGGAAACCACTCGTGCGGCATACCGACAGGCAACCGGGAGTCTGCGCGAGCATCTCGGCGCGGACACGCCCGTCAATGCATTGACACCCGCCGACGCTGACCGCTGGCGCAAGGCGATCGCCGACGAGGGGCTCGCGCCCGCAACCGTCGCAAAGCGCGTGAACGTGGCGAAGGGCGTCTTCCGCAAGGCCGTGCGATGGGGGATCATCGACTCCAGCCCCTTCGCCGACCTCCGATCCGGCTCGCAGTGCAACCCAGAGCGGGCGCACTACATCCCCCTCGCGACGGTCAACGCCATTCTTGAAGCGTGCCCGGACAACCAATGGCGCGCGATCATCGCTCTCTGCCGCTTCGCCGGGCTCCGCTGCCCCTCCGAGTTGCTCGGGTTGAAGTGGTCGGACGTGAACTGGGAGCGGGCTCGCTTGACCGTGCGAAGCCCCAAGACCGCGGCGCACGAGGGACACGCCCAGCGCGTGGTGCCGATCGCACCCGAACTCTTTGGCATCCTGACCGCGCTCTTCAACCACGCCGAGCCCGGCATCGACGCCATGCTCCCGCGCCTGCGCGAGCCGGGCGTGAATCTGCGCACGACCTTCGCGAAGATCATCGCCCGCGCTGGCGAAAGCACTTGGCCCCGCCCCTTCCACAACCTCCGCGCCTCGTGCGCTACCGACTGGGTGGAGCGGTTCCCCGCCCACGCCGTCGCGAAGTGGCTCGGCCACTCCCCGCTGATCGCCGCTCAGCATTATTTGCAAACGCGCGATGCTCACTTCGACCTCGCGGCCGGACGCCCCACAAGTGGCGCAGAATCGGGCGCACCCGCGGCGCAAAACGCGGCGCAGCACCCAACGGCTCCGATTCGCAAGGAATCGAAGAAACGCTCGGAAGTCTCGCGTGTCGGGAACGTTGCGCGTGATCCTGCGAGTGCTCGCGAATCACTGCGAATCGAACCAATGGGCGCAACAGGACTCGAACCTGTGACCTCGGCTATGTGACAGCCGCGCTCTAGCCAACTGAGCTATGCGCCCGTTCCGAGCCCCATGGCTCGGGCTTGAGCATAGGCCCCGATGCGCATTCTGTCACCGCCCCGGCACCCCGTCCGGAAGCGGACCTCAGCCCGGCAGATGTCCCTTCAACTGCACCACAAACTCCCGCCCATCGACCTCGTGACGAATGGTGACTGTGCGGGTCTCCGGATGGATCTCGCCGACGACCCACCCCCCCGACACCTGGCTGCCGACCCGTCGGGCCTTGCCATCGATCAGCGCAACGTCGCCGCTCGCGCTCCGCATGATTGTTGTCAGCCTGACTTCCGGCTCGGGCTCGATAGCTTCGGGCTCATCGGGCTCGGGCATCGCCGCGTAGGCATCGGGAACGTCAGGGTCGAGCAGTTGCATCCTCGGGAACGGAGAACCCTCGATCGGCGCCCTCTCACCCCGACCCCGCAACGAACGCAACCACGCGTCGTCCGGGATCACGAGCGCCGAGAGGTTCGAGTCCTTCTTTGCCACCTGAGCCGCGCTCGCAGATGCCGGCGCAGGCAGCAGGGACTTTGCAAGAATCAGCGCGACCGCCGGGAGCAGGATCGCACCAACGCCGAGGAGCCGCGACTTCGCCAGATTGCTCGTAAAGTCCATCAGTCGGCCTCCTCGCTCGTTGCCGCGAGAACCTTTTTCGACAGTCGGTAGTGCGCCGTCTCGATGGTGCCGCGCAGCGCGTCCGGATTGCTCGCATCCCTTCCCGGGAGAAGCCTGAACGAAACGACCTTGGACATGCCGGCTCGCCGTTCGATCGCATCGATGAACGACGCGATAGCGCCGTACGTACCCGTCACTTCGATGGAGTACCCCAACGCCCCAACCGTCGGAGCCTCGCTCGACTTCTTGTCCGACTTCTTTCCGCGTCCCTTGGTGGTCTCGCCGGTGACGACACTGATCCGCTTCGGATCCATCCGCTCGATCCCGACGCTCTCCGCCCGTGCGATCTCACCGATCGCCTCGTAGAGCGCCGACGGGTCACCCGCCAGCTCACACCGATTCTGGATCTCGCTCGCGTGAGCCGTGATCCGGCGTGTCGCCTCCTTCGGTGCAATCGGATCCGAAGCCAGGACCTCCGTCATCCGTTTGAGCCCCGATCTCGCGCTCGATGCCTCGTACGTCAACCGCTCGAGCCTGCCATGCAGCGGCCGCGCCAGCAGAACCCAGGCCCCGGCCACAGCCAGCGAAAGACAGAGCACCTCCGCTACAACAGATGAGGAAACTGATCCTCGCTTCATTCTTGCTCTCCAGTCTGTGCCGCGATCGCCTGCTCTCCACGGACCCCCACCGAGATCGTGAATGATCTCACCGACTCTCCGCCGGACTGCTGCAAGCGTGTGGAGCCCAGTGTGACATTCTCAAACTCCGGCCGTGCCGCGAGCATCTGCATGAGTCCCCGCAGCGCATCGCCGTGCACGCCACCGACCGTCGCAAGCCCCCGAAGCACGAGAACCGCACGCCCGCTCTCGTACCCGCAGGAAATATCCGAGAGCCGAACGCCAATCTCGTCGACCGAGCGAATCGCATCGAGCGCCTCGTACCACGCCGCACGCTCACCCATCGCAACGCGAAGCCGCTGCTCGGTTTCCGACATCACGCCCGACAGCCGCGCGGCCTCCTCCCGAAGCTCGACCTGCTCGGTGTGATGTGTCACCTCCGGCTTCAACATGGCCATTGCCGATTCGATACTCGCCAGGCGCCGGCCCTTGACCCCGACATCGGCCCCGATCGCCAGCAACGCGATCGCTGTGCCGATCAAGGCCGCCCGACGCGTCGCCCGCGAGCTCGCAGAACGCACGACCTTCGTCGGCAGAAGATTGATCCCAGGAGGCAGCGACGCGAGCAGTCGCTTCACATTCGATTCCGTGCTCCAGACCGATCCCGCTTCCTCGCCCTCGCGCAACGCCTCAACAACTGCGTCCGCGTGATCGCTCAGCACCGACGCCAGCGAGGGCACCGACGCACCCGGTCCGCTCAGTCGCACCTGCACCCGGCGATTCTCGGCATCCAGTCCGAAACGAATCGTTTGTTTGATCTCGATCGCCACACGCTGCACAA
The DNA here is from genome assembly GCA_963204725.1 of Planctomycetota bacterium. Classification (GTDB taxonomy): domain Bacteria; phylum Planctomycetota; class Phycisphaerae; order Phycisphaerales; family UBA1924; genus JAHBWV01. The sequence continues at coordinate 10,553 of CAUJHH010000037.1, read as the reverse complement.
CGCTCTGGAGGAGCGGAAGCACATGGTGCCCGCGCGTCACACCCTGCCGATCCACGGCCTGCTCTCGCGAAGGAACGCCCAGCGTCCACACACCTCGCGCCGCCTCGTCACGCGATGGCGGAGCCGAGTCCGGCCCGCGCGCCGTGCGCATCGCCCGCGTGTACGCGTCAACAAGCAACTCGGTACCCAGAGACAACTGACGAACGAGCCGGGGCGAGCCGTCCACGATGCCGCACAAGGTCATCACATGCTCGTCGAGATCGACCATCACCACGTTCGATTCGTTGAGCGCACTGGCGCTCCGCCAGCAGGCATACATCGCGATCGCCCTCGACGGCACCACCCGCTCCACGCGAAGACCCATCCGCGCAAGCATCCCGCAGAGGTGACCAATCGAGCCGTCGGAGTCCGCCGCCCACAGCGCCAGCGATTGGGCCCGGCCCTTCCGCGTCGTCCAGAGCGGCGAGGATCCGATCGCATGGTGCGTCAGCGCAGTTCCGACCGACTCGGCGAGCGCCAGACGCATCGAACGCTGCGCCTGCGATCCGCACGCCGGCACGGAGATCGCCTCCACCACCGAGTGCGGCGATGCGTACGACACGATCACCGACGTACCCGGTGACACGCCGAGCGATCGCATCACCTGTGAGATCGGCTCCTCGAACGGCGCAAGATCCGTTTCCCACACACTCTCAAACGGGATGTCCGGTGTCTCGACGCGATGCGACCCCAGAACCGTCTGGCCCCTGACGCGCGCTCCGTCGACCCGGCCTTCCCCAATGATCAGGATGAGTTTCTCTCTCGACACAAAGCCTCCACGCTTAGGGAAACCACCGAGTCACATCGGACACCCCAACGGGTTGATTCAGTCCGATCCCTCCACCTCCACCAGAACCCGACGCCTTCCGAACCCCGATCGCCCCTCAATCACCACCTCAATCCCCTCACTTGCCGCACCGGCCTCCATCGCGACCGACGCCCCGGGCAGCGAGAGAGAGGCGGGCAGCGCCGACGCATCAGTACCGCGCCCAAGCTCGCCGATCGCGACAATCAGGCCCGCATCGCACGCGTACAACGCCCGCAGCGTCTCAACCCGCAGCGAAGCGATCGAAGACTCGTCGCCACCGCCGCGTATCGCGCCGAACGCCAGGATGTTCATCATCAGCAGCAGGATCACCACGGTGGCCACCGCGAATCCGCGCCGCCCAGCCCGAACGCGAACCGCGCTCAAGCGACACGGCCTTCCCGAGATGTCATCGCGCGGCTCGTTCATTCGCTCCCCAATGCGGCACGCGGAAAGATCGCCGTCCTGACCGTCAGACCGTTCACACGCATCCCGATCCCGAGGCGCCGTGTCTCCGCCGGGGTCTCGAGCGTTGAGGCCACGCCATCAGCGCCTGTCGCGACGAATTCGATCGCCTCGACACCGCCACACACGACACCAGATCGGCCGTCGATTGTCAGGACCAGCTCATCCCCAACGAGCCGGATCGCCGTTCCGTTGGTGAGCACAATCGCGTCCGCCGCGATCGAATCGATCGCGAGCCCGGCGCTCCCCGGCACACCCGGAGTCTCCCGAAGCACCCGCGAGACTCGATCCATGGCAAACGCCGCTCGGTCCGCCACCCGTCGAGTTGTAACCGACTCCACGTAATGCGCACCCGCCGATTCCACCACAGGCAGCACCGACGCAGCAACGATCGCAAGCACCGTGATGGTGGCGATCATCTCGATCAGCGTCAGCCCTCTCCTGTGCATGCGAGCGGTGCTCATGGGGGCGTCCCTCCCACGACCAGGCCCAGCGACACAGACATCTGGCCGCGTGACCCGCCGAACGTCACCTCCACATCGACATGCCGGTAGATATCCGCCGCACCGTCGCCGCTCTCGCTCCCCGTCGCATTCACGAGCGGGCCGATCTCGACGTCCCAACTCATCCCCCTCGCCTCGTACGGCTCTGCGAGCCACGCCAATCTCGTCCGGAGCCCCGTGCTCGGATGCTCCAGATACACGTCCGCATCCGCAAGTGCCGCGAGCCCGGGTGCCCCTTCGCCGGAGTGAACGTCCGCGAGCACATGCTCCACGATCCCCTGCGCCAGAGATGTCGCGCAGGAGATCTGCACAGACTCGGCCTGCGCATCCACCACCTCCGTTGTGACGCTCAGCATCGGGGGAACAGCCAGCGCGAGCACGACCACGACGATCGTCGCCTCGATCAGCGTCACCGCGCGCCGTGATGTCCCTCGGTGCCCGCTCATCACTCGATCGCTCCGCTCACGGCCCGAACCCGCACAATCAGTCCGCTCGCAAACTCGACCTCGCAGTCGCGCGTCGGCGACTCGACGAGCACGCCCGCGTTGGTTCGCACCTGCGGCCCTCCGTCGTGCCCGAACCAGATGGTCACCGGATCCGCCACCCCCGCTCCGTCCGTCGCACGCACGATCTCGACGCCCGGCAGGACGCTGTCGAACCGCATCGCCGCGTGCTCCTCGCCGAATAGATCCGACATCGCGACCACTGCGCCCTCCGAGATCCGCACGATCGCCACCTCGCCCTCAAGCCTTCCAATGCGCACGCCGTGCGCCTCTCCCGTCGCCATCGCGAACGCCCTGGCCGTCTGCAGGTATGCCGACACCTCTGCCGCGCCCGCCCGCTCCCGCAACGCACCCTGGCTTCCGATCAGCGGCGCCGCAGCGCCCGCGAGAATCCCGGCAATGATGACAACCACCATCGCCTCGACGAGCGAGAACGCCGCGCACGAACTGTGTGAACGCTCACCCATGCTTCCGCCTCAAAGCTCGTTCGCACCCTTCAGGCCGCCGGCAGGATCCGGCACACCCGACTCATCCTCAGAGTTCAGATAGATCACGGCTCGAGCCGGCTCGCTCTCGTTGTCCACGAAGTAGCACCAGCCGTAGGTCTCCGGTGCAGAGACCTCGCGTGCATCCGCCTGCGCCTCCGACACGGCACGCACCGTTGCCAGGCCGCTATAGGGATTCGCCGGCATCCCTCTCTGCATCACCGCACCCTCGGCAACAAGATCCTCGAGCAACGGAAACGGATCCTCCCCCGCCAGCACCATCCGTGTCCGATACGCCGCGATCGATGTCCGAACGCCCCCCACCACCGTGAGTGCCGCCGACGACCTCGCCTCATCGGTCAAGCCGCCGAATCGCGGAACGACGATTGCCGCAAGAATCGCGATGATCGTGACGACGACCATCACCTCAAGCATCGTGAATGCACGCCGAATCGCCGCCATACCGCACCTCACTTCCCGACCTGCATCATCTGCCACATCGGCAGAAACACCGACAACGCAACCACAAGCACCACCACGGCAAGCGCCAACGTCAGCAGCGGCTCAATCAGCGTTCCGATCTGTCCAGTCAAGTGCCCGACCTCGCGGTCATACTGCTTGGCCACCACGTGGCAAGCCCGCGACATCTCTTCCGAGTCCTCGCCGGCGGTCAGCATCCTCCTCGCGAATCCGGGGAGGTACCGGCTCTCCGAGATCGACGAAGCCAACTGGTCACCCAGGCCCAGACGCTCCGCCGCCGACTCGCACTCTCGCACGAACAGCGGCCTCCCCGTCGCCCGTCCGGCCATCCGGATCGACTCGATCATCCCCAGCCCCGACCCCATCCCGAGGCCCATCACGCGCGCAAAGCGAGAGGTGGTGTCCGCGATCACGATCCGGCGGACAAGGGGCAGCACAAGAAAGAGCCGCTCGTAGAGCGCCCGACCCGTCGGCGAACGCCACGCCAGACCTCCACCAGCAAACGCCCCCGCGATCAGGAACGCGTACGCCCACCAGACCTCCCTCACGTGCACGCCGAAGGCCTGGATCGCCCTCGTCACCAGAGGCATCTGCACATTCTGCGACTGAAAGGTCGCAGCAAACCGCGGCACGACAAACACGACGATCACAGTGACCGCGAGCGCGACCACGCCGAGCACAACGGTCGGGTACGACAACGCCTTGCGAAGCTGACGCCTCGTCTCGGCCTGCTTCATCAGCAGGTCCGAGAGGTGCTCCAGCACCTCCGAGAGGTTTCCAGAACGCTGCGCAGCAGCCATCGTCTCGATGTAGACATCCCCAAGCACGCCCCGGTACGGCTCGAACGCGCTCGAGATCGATGCACCGGCCTCGATCGCGGAGGCGATCGATCGCAGCATCTCCCGCAAGGCGGGCTTCGGCTCCTGCTCGGCGATGCTCGCCAGCCCGCGAGCCAACGGGATCTTCGATTGCACAAGCACCGAGAGCTGCTGCGTCAGATCCACCACGTCCCGAGTCGTCACACGCTGAAACGAGAACACGCCGCCGCCGGAAACGCGAGCCTCGGTCAACCGGACCGGCGTGAGGCCCTCGCCCCGCAGGCGCCGGCTCGCGTCAGGCTCAGAATCGCCGCGAACCACGCCGGTCACCCGGCCGCCGTCCGCGCGCAGCGCAACATACTTGTACGTCACTCCCGTCATGCGGCGCTCCTGAGCGAAGCACGCTTCTCTTCTTCGAAGATGGGACGAAGCTTCCCGAGCTCCCACACCGTCGTGAGCCGACGACGCGCCTTCTCAAGGCCGTCCCGCCACATCGGTCGCATCCCCTCAGACTCCGCCGCCGCCCGGATCTCCGCAGCCGTCGCCATGGTCTCCACCAGTTGCTGCACGCGCGGCGTCATCCGCAGCATCTCATACACACCCAGCCGACCGCGATACCCCGTGCTCCTGCACGACGCGCACCCCGTGCCACACACGAAGCCCGGCATGTCATCGACCGACAGCCCAAGACCACCCGGAGGTGCTGTTCCGGCACGCTCCGGCACGGCGCACTGCTCGCACGCACGCCGAACCAGCCGCTGCGCAATCGTGCACAGCAACGCCGCGTTGATCGCGAACAGCGGAAGCTCGAAGTCGCGCAGACGCGGAATCGCGCCGACAGCGTCGTTCGTATGGAGCGTCGAGAATACCAGGTGCCCCGTCAGCGAGGCCTGCACCGCGATCCGTGCCGTCTCCGCGTCGCGGATCTCGCCCACCAGAATCACGTCCGGATCCTGGCGAAGGAACGAACGCAGCGCCGACGCGAACGTCAGCCCCACCTCCGGATTCACCTGCACCTGGCGCACCAGAGGCAACCGAATCTCAACCGGATCCTCGATCGTGAGGATGTTCCGATCCGATGTGTTGATCGCGTTGAGCGCGGTGTACAGCGTGGTCGTCTTGCCCGAGCCGGTCGGCCCCGTCACCAGGATCATCCCGTGCGGACGGCGCACGAACTCTTCGTACGGCTGCTCCACATCCGGAGCCATCCCGAGCGAAGAGATCGGCCCGATCGCCGACGCCGATCGCAGCAGACGCATCACCACGTTCTCGCCATGGATCGTCGGCACAAGCGACAGCCGCACGTCCACATACTGCCCGCGATGCGTGAACCGAAACTTGCCATCCTGCGGCTTCCGCGCCTGCGTCAGATCCAGCTTCGCCATCACCTTGAGACGCTGCACGATTCCCTGATGCGCAGCCCTTGCAGGGCCCTGCTGCTCCAGAAGCACGCCGTCCACCCGATACCGAAGATGCAGGTCGTGCTCGTCCGGCCCAATGTGAATATCCGAGGATCCCGCCTCCATCGCGGAGGCCAGAATCTGATTCACCGCCGCAACGATCGGCTCCTCGCCCGTCGTCAACTCCGCCTCCGCGGCCGGTGCCGCATCGGCCTCCTGCATCGCAGAGGACATCGAATACGCCCGCGCGATCAGGCCATGCAACGGCTCCGGATCGCAGATCACCGGATCGATGTCGCACGCCATCGCGTTGCGCACCTGGTCCAGCGCCTGCAGATTCAAGGGATCGAGCATCGCCACGGTCGCGAGGCCATCCAGCACAAACAGAGGGAACGCGCCGTGCCGCTCCGCAATCCCGCGCGGCAGCATCGTCGCGTTCGTGATGTCCACCGAATACGCCGCCAGATCAACAAACGGATACTCGGTGATCTTCGCCCGTGCGATCGCCAACACCCGCGAGGAAAGCACCCCCATGGACACGATCGTCTCGGCGAGATCCTTGCCCGACGACCTCGCAAGCTCCGCCGCTCGCTCGACGTCGGCCTGTGACAGAAAGCCATCCTGCAGCAGCGATCTGATGAGGAAGCTGTTTGAGTCAAGCATGGTGCGTCTCCCCCTCGGGCTCGCCACCGAGCAGCAGCAGCATCCGCTCCAGCTGCGCCTGCAACTCCTGGGGAGGATCCTCGAACGACGCCCCGATCAGATACGCAGGACGACGATCCGTCATCACCACTCGCTTGGTCCGCGCCACCCCCGCGATCGACGGCCCCGCTTTCTCACCCTCAAGCCCGAAAACCTCAACATGAATCAGGCTCCGACGCGGCACAAATACGCCGCTCAGAAGCCCGATCCCACCCGCACTGAAATCCACAAGATCAACCGGCAACCACCCCTGGCGAATCCCGGAGGCCGCCGTCAGATGCACCGCCTTCGCGTGCGCCTCGGCGACCCGAATCCGGGCAGTCAGCGACAGATCAAAGCGAGCCGATTTCCTGAATATGAGTCCGGTGTGGCTTGCCAAGTCCGTTATTCCCTTGAGTTCGCAGCAGACATGCCAACTCGGATGTCGGACCGCTAGCGGAGCGGGTTGAGGAAAGAATCTCAACCTTCTGGGGAGATCCCCGGTTCGAGAGAACCTTGTCTCGTGAACCACCACGCGTACTATTCATCTTCCAGCTCGATCGGGGTTGGTATCCGTTCGGCATGTGCCGGCGGAGTTCTGGATTGGGACGCGTCGTCATCAGCCGCGCGCTCCAAGAATCAAACAAGCGCCCTTGCGCGGAGCACGGTCGGGCCTCACGCCCGATCGCCGATCTGCCCGCCGGTGTCGCTGCCCCAGGAAAGGGGTTGATCCATGGCTGACGCGAACTCCATCGTCAAAGACCTGATTGAGTCAGGCATCCACTTCGGCCAGCGCACCGCGAACTGGAACCCGAAGATGGGTCCCTACATCTACGGCAAGCGCAACGGCATCCACATCATCGACATCAAGGAGACCGTCAAAGGCCTCCTCCTCGCGAAGCGATACATCGCCAAGACCGTTGCCGATGGCAAGGACATCTGCTTCGTCGGCACCAAGCGACAGGCCAAGGGCGTCCTCGAAACCCGCGTCCCCGATGTCAAGATGCACTACGTCACCGAGCGCTGGCTCGGCGGCACGCTCACCAACTTCCGCACCATCCGCTCGCGCCTCAAGCGTCTCGAGGAGCTCGAGACCGTCGAGCGCGACTCCAACTACGCCAGCTACTCCAAGAAGATGGAGAGCCAGCTCCGGCGCGAGCAGGCCAAGATCAAGCGCAACCTCGATGGCATCCGCAACATGACCGATATGCCCGGCGCCATCGTGATCGTCGACGTCCGCAAGGAAGTCACCGCGATCAACGAGGCCCGAAAGCTCGGCATCAAGACCATCTGCCTCCTCGACACCGACGGCGATCCCGATATGGCGGACATCGCGATCCCCGGAAACGACGACTCCATGCGCGCGATCGACGTGATCATCCGCGAGCTCTGCATGGCCGTCGCCGAGGGCAAGCAGATGCGAGAGATGCGCCAGACGTCCTCCGGTGCCGCCGACGGCGGATCCGGCGACGCGGCCCAGCGTCGCAGCCGCCGAGCCCAGTTCCGCAGCGACGGCGCCGAAGACGAGCGCCGCCCCGCGACGGACCCCGCCCCCGCACAGGCCCAGTGATCTCCCGCGTGGCGCACCCGTCGCCACGCCCCAGCTCAAGCCAGTCACCAGAAACCCGGCCCGCGGCCGGCAAGAGTCATCCCAACGACCACACCCGCCCCACCGCCGCCCAGTCGGCGTCCAAGGAGACGGAGCGATGTACGAGCCCAGCGCAAAAGACGTGATGATGCTCCGGAACAAGACCGGACTCCCCATGATGGCCTGCAAGGCCGCACTGATCGAAGCCACCGGCGACCTTGAGAAGGCCGAGGACGGCCTCCGCAAGCAGCTCAAAGGCAAGATGGAAAGCCGCATGGATCGCGCCGCCGGCGAAGGCCGCATCGCGATCACCATCACCAAGGACGCCGCGTCCATCGTCGAGTTCCGCGCGGAAACCGACTTCACCGCCAAGAACGAGTCGTTCGTCGCCGCCGCCCAGAAAATGGCCGACGACATCGTCAAGTCCTCTACCGTCGGGCCCGTCGCCGCGACCCCCGCCGTCAACACGCTCGTCGAGGACATCAAGATCTCCACCAGCGAGAACTGCTCCTACGCCCGCGGCACTCGGCTCGCCGCCGGCCCCGGCGAGTCCTTCGGCCTCTACATCCACCACGATGGCAAGATCGGCGTCCTCATCAAGGCCTCCGGTTCGATCCCCGCCGAGACGCTCAAGCAGATCGGCATGCACGTCACCGCCGCCGTCCCCCGCCCGCAGGGCATCACCGCCAACGACATCCCCGCCGCCATCGTCGAAAAGGAGCGGAAGTTCCGCATCGACCAGGCCATGGAATCCGGCAAGCCCAAGGAAATCGCCGAAAAAATGGTCGAGGGCGGCATGAAGAAGTTCTTCGCAGAGATCGCCCTCATGGAGCAGCCCTTCGTCGTCGACCCCACCAAGACCGTCAAGGAAATCGTCGGCTCCGGCGGCAAGGTCCTCCAGTTCATCCGCTGGCAGGTCGGTGAGCAGATCTGACCCCTGCATCACATGAATGAGTTCTCACAAGAAGCCCGGACATTCCCGGGCTTCTTTCTTTGCCCCAACCCGAACCACGTCGAGCCGGTACCCTTCTACATGGACACCAGCGAACTCATCTCACGCCGCGACGCCATCACATCCGCCGCCGTCCTTGGCGGCATTGCGTCATTCGCCCACGCCGGCCAACCCGATCGCCCCGCACACCACCCCATCCTCTCTCCCGCCGAACTCGGCTGGGATGCCGCCAAGCGAGAATACACCCTTCCTCTGCTCCCCTACGCCTACGACGCGCTCGAGCCCCACCTCGACGCCGCAACGATGGAGATCCATCACTCCAAGCACCACGCGGGGTATGTGAAGGGCCTGAACAACGCCCTCGCAAAGCTCGCCGAGATCCGAGCCGGTGCCGGCGACGCCTCGCTCATCAAGCACTGGTCTCGTGAGCTCTCCTTCCACGGATCCGGCCACGTGAACCACTCCCTCTTCTGGACGGTGATGGCCCCGACAGCCCAAGGCGCTGGGGGCGAGCCAGGCGGCCCGCTCGCGACGGCGATCGCCCGTGACTTCGGCTCCTTCGCCGCGTTCGTGACACACTTCAACGCCGCCGCCAACGCGGTCGAGGGCTCCGGCTGGGCCTGGCTCGTTCACGAACCCACTGCCGACCAGCTCATGGTTATTCAGGGTGAAAAGCAGCAGGACCTGATGCTCACGGGCGTGACGCCGCTCCTCGGCGTAGATGTCTGGGAGCACGCGTACTACCTCCGCTACCAGAACCGCCGAGCCGACTACGTGAAGGCATTCATGAACGTCATCAATTGGAAGCGCGTCGCGGAGAACTTCGCCTCCGCTCGGAACGCGTAGAGCCGCCACAGTCGGATCAGGCGCTTCCGCCCCTCTCAATAGTCGGTATATGTTAAGGCTGTATCGTGAACCGATGCCTCACGGTTGTGCATGGCTCGGCTCGCGCTCGCCTTCCACGGGAGATTCGGCAAACTCCTCTAAGACATGCTCTGGCAATGACTTGCGACTGCGTCCGCAAAAAGCCACTTTTTCTCACCCGAAACGCTGGCAAGCCGGGGAATCTGTGGCATCTTTACGGTGTCTTGTCTCTCTCTCCTCCTATGACTCGGCAGCGGGCGGAAGCACTCGTTGCCGGGTTTCCTTTTTGGAACGCATCATCTCCGGTGCTCGCCGCGTAATCGACGCGAGACCAGGCCTGTCGCGTTCCTACGCCCCCAATGCCCATTCGATGCCCGAGGCGAGCGCCGCTTGCCTCGATGTGCCTTTGGGCTGTGGCGTTCGGAACCGTAGCGTCAACATTGCTGAACACGAGGGATCCAATCGATCCCGAATCGAGGCGTACTCCTCAGGACGCGGCGTTCGCGCACCCAGAAATCTCGCAAGCAGTCGTCGGGATACATCAAGCGATGCCCGTCGCAACCCCGAAGCCGGCGCAACAGATCACGCAGAACAGCAGCGATCGGATCACCCACCACCCACCACCCACCACCCGGATGCCACCAGTTCCCGGTTCAGACGCGCTGCGTGCCGAACCGGAACTGGTGCCAGCATCCTCCTCCCGATCGCCTCTTCCCCATTTCCCACTCCGCCTCTTCCTCTCTGTGCCCTCTGTCCTCTGTGGTGAATCCTCTTCTTCGTCTTCTCCGCGTTCCTCCGCGTCCTCCGCGTTCTCCGCGTTCTTTTCCGATCCGCCCCTCACTGACAGACGTATGTCAGTGACTTCGCCGAGAGTGGGCCTGTTTGTGCGCCCAAATCACCCCACTCCGCGCACACCCCTTGCATCGCGCCGATCGCCCTGTATCGTCGCTGCATGGTTGCTGTGACCTCA
>CAUJHH010000036.1 GCA_963204725.1 Planctomycetota bacterium | reverse complement strand
CTGGGAGTACGCCGCGCCCATCCGTGAAGCTCCTGTCTTGCACATCCCTCGTGCAACACACAAGCTACACCGCACATCCGCCTGGCGCAATACCAACCACGCGCCGTACCGCGCTACGCGTTCGGTGGAAACGCTCTAGAGGATCCTCGGTCGTCGTGTACCGCTCAGCCGCGTTGTCTGAACGAATTGGCTGCACCGGAGGAGCATGGGACGGTCGCGGACGGCAGGACCGGCCGCACGCCGGGGCGAGTCACCACTCAGGCGACTTGCCCTTATCCCAGAGACACCGCCCATCAATATGCAAAGGAGCCAGCGGTGAAGTCCCGCCGGCTCCGTCGAGTTGTACGCGTAACGACCGATCGATCACATGCGACGACGGCGCCGCGAGACAAGGCCAGCCGTGCCCAGCAGAGCCCATGCACCAGGCCCGGGGATCGCATCGCCGATGGTCAGGTTGTCGATCTGGAATGATCCCGATGTCGTCGTACCAGCGTCGGCAAGTCCCATGTGGATGCTGGCGATCGATTGGCTTGCGGTCACCGCAAAGAACGATCCTCCCACCGGGAGCGCGACGTTCTCGGTGGTGCTGTCGCCGTAGGTGATGAACGCGGTATAGGGCAGCGAGCTCGAGTTGCCGAGAATGTCCATGCCGACGCCGTAAACGCCGGAGGCGGTGCCCAAAGAGGTCGTGCCGAACGAGAGCAGGAACGACCCGTTGCACCCCGCGCAGTAGCGGCCGGAGCTGTCAACGATGTTCAGGTTCCCAAAGCCCGTGGATTGGTAGTCCGTCTCTCCGAAGGCGCCGGACATGACGGCATCAGAGAGCACCTTGAATCCAGGGCCATAGAACGCATCGTCGTAGCCATCCGTGATCACGCTGCCCAGGGCCAGCTCGAAGCTCGGACGATCCGTGTAGAACGTGATCGCTCCGTCGGCTGACGAGATCGCCAGCCCAGCAAGCACACACGCCGCAATTCCGGCCTTCGTCGAGATCATGTATCGGCCTCCAGAACGTCGACCCAACGAGCCGGACCCGAACGGCATCCCAGCACAACCGCGCAGAAATCGCCGCATGGCGACGCTCCCCCGGACTCGATCTGAGGAATGTACCCCGAGTTCGTACCGATGCCACCCTGTTTGGACTTTACTTTCACGAGCCCGACAGAATCCGCTCACCCGCGCTGATGGGGAGCCTGCGGGCCTAGCGGTCGAGCACATCGGGGAGCGTGGCGAAGCGGTCGGGATCCTCGGCGACGTGGTGCGAGAGGAGGGCGTCGATCATCGGGAGGATGAGGGGGACATCGGCTGGTGTGGCGGGGCGGAGGGGCATGATGAGAGCGTATGTGAGGGCATTCGCGATCGGATCTAGTGCGACCACCAAGCCCGAGGATCGAAGCACCGACTATCAACCTAGCGGTTGAACGTACGTTGGCACGGCCGTTCGAAATGACTGAATGGGGCAGGGCGAGGCTCGTGTCGGCTCAGAGCTTTCCCCCCATGTGCAGTACACGATGCCCGAGCAGCTTCCCAACTGACGCGACAGAGTCGTCGGTCAACTTCGGCCAGTTCCAAAACGTGAAGCCGAGGTTCCCGTATCCCAACTGCGGATCGTGCTGCCATTCGGTGACCGGCTTAGAGACCTGGCACGCGGGGCACTTAAGCATGCCGGGACCGGCTCGGGCATACCACTCGCCTGCGGCATCGGCCCACCAACCTCGCTTCGGCTCGGTCCGACTTCCACATGCGGAACACACGAGCTTGAAGCCGATGCCGCCGTTGTGAAAGACGGTACGCGTTGAGACGACCTCCATGCCGTTCGTCCGTAACCTGAGGGTGAGATCGTCCGGCACACCGGTTGCCTTCACATATGCCGGTCCGGGCCCGTAGCCGCCGGGTTCACTCAATACGCAATCGGTCAGCTCAGAGGCCACGATCTGCTCGTCGATGAGCCAACGCAGCACACGATCCGCGAGCGACGGCGCCTCTATCTCGGTCGCTTCAGTGTCCACGATGGATTGAAACCAGTCACCCATTGATGAGTACTCCACCTGCCGAATGACCGACAATCAACGGCCCGCTACGCGCGGACCGTCATACTTCATGCGCACACAATTATTCGCAGCCGGTCGTCCAAGATGAACGGGCGCTGGAAAGGACGAGGTCGTCGGCGGTTGAACGAAACGAGGGCCGGCCTTTCGGCCGAGCCCCTGGGGTACGTGTGGTTTGATTGGTGGAGCACCAGTTCCCGGTTCTTGACGCTTCGCGTCAGAACCGGGAACTGGTGGCACCCGAAGAATCGGCACGGAGCGCCGATCTACCCAAGACATCAGACCTCGAGTTCAGCCTCGACCTCTTCGACCTCCTCGTTGCCGACGGGCGTGGTCACGCGGGGCGGGACCTTGGCGGCCATGATGGCGCGCCGGATCTCGTCGATCAGGTCGGGGTTGTCCTTCAGGAACTGCTTGGAGTTCTCGCGGCCCTGGCCGAGGCGGATCTCGTCCTTGGAGAACCACGCGCCGGACTTCTGGACGATCTCGGCCTCGATCGCGAGATCGAGGAGGTCGCCGGTGATCGAGATGCCCTCGTTGAACATGATGTCGAACTCCGACTCCCGGAAGGGCGGGGCGACCTTGTTCTTGACGACGCGGGCGCGGACGCGGTTGCCGACGTTGGTGTCGCCGTCCTTGATAGCGCTGATGCGCCGGATGTCGATGCGGACAGAGGAGTAGAACTTCAGGGCTCGCCCGCCGGGGGTCGTCTCGGGCGAGCCGAACATGACGCCGATCTTCTCGCGGATCTGGTTGATGAAGATGACGGTGCAACTCGAGCGCGCGATCACGCCGGTGAGCTTGCGCATCGCCTGCGACATGAGCCGTGCCTGGAGGCCGACGTGGGTGTCGCCCATCTCACCCTCGATCTCGGCCTTGGGGATGAGTGCCGCGACGGAGTCGATGACGATGACATCGACGGCGTTGGAGCGGACGAGCAGCTCGCAGATCTCGAGCGCCTGCTCGCCGGTGTCGGGCTGTGACACAAGAAGGTTGTCGATGTTGACGCCGATCTTGCGGGCCCAGGAGGGGTCGAGGGCGTGCTCGGCGTCGATGAAGGCGGCGACGCCGCCCTTCTTCTGCGCGTTGGCGGCGACGGTGAGGGCGAGTGTCGTCTTGCCGGAGGATTCCGGGCCGAAGATCTCGACGATGCGGCCGCGCGGGATGCCCTTGCCCCCGAGTGCGAGGTCCAGTGAGAGGGCTCCGGTGGAGATGCCGGGGATGTTGAGGTAGGCCTCTTCATCCAGACGCATGATGGAGCCCTTGCCGAAGTTGCGGTCGATCTGCTGGAGGGCGCGATCGAGAGCGGCGGCCTTCTCACGGTCGACCGTGATCGGCTCGGGTCCCTTGGGCTTTGAGTGGGCGTTCTTGGAGTCGCTTTGAGCGGCGCTTCGAGAGGACTTGCTCTTGGACTCAATCTGCGCGGACGTAGACGAACTGCGAGCCATATGGCACGCTCCTTTGCTGCCGTGCGTGGCCGCTTGTGACCCTGTTCCGAGCGGCGAGTGGCGAAGCGTTGGCTTGCGACTGCCGGGCGGCTGAGGGGTGCGGGCGCAACGGGTCCCGACGCGGGGCACGATCCGGATCAACACGATCCGGATTCGTCGATCAGGGGCGGCGTCGGACGCGGGCCTGACTGGTGAAGACGATACAACCACATCGGCGGCTCGTCAAAGCACACGCCAGCAAGAGGGCTGTTCCCACTGACAACTGTCTGTCAGTGGGCGGCAGTCAATCAGAGGGCTCGTGCCGCACAGAGATTCAGTAACTATTGTCACAAACTCGACTTACGCGCCGTCGCCTCTCGCTGATTGGGGCGAAAGAAAGTCCTCGGATTCCAGAAGACTCAGGCGTCTCGACCCGTGTCTAGAGAGAACAGCTCAACGAATCCAGCCGTCGTCAAAGGTCATGCCGCTGGGCATGGCGGCGTCGGGGCCGGACTCGATCAAGCCCGCGACGGGGTAGGCGCAGTAATCCACGCTGAATGAGCCCGCCGGACGGTGGTTGCCGGAGAGGCCCAGGCCACCGAATGGGAGCTTGCTGGATGCGCCCGCGGTTCCCGCGTTGACGTTGATACAACCGGCGCGGGCCTCGGCGAGGAAGCGGTCGGCGGCGGACTGGTCTTTGGAAAAGATGGAAGCCGCGAGACCGTAGCGGGTGGTGTTTGCCTGCTCGATCGCCTCGTCCAGCGACTTGACGATGCTGATACGGACAAGCGGCCCGAAGACCTCGGTGTCGCATCCGGCATCGCGTCCTGCGTCACTGCCGAGCGTGAATCGATCGACGCGGACCACGCCGGGCGTGAGGTAGAAGCCGCGCTCGGGCGTCTCCATCGGCGTCGAGGGGACGAGGATCTCGCCACCGGCACGCTGGAGCGACTGCTGGAAGGCGAAGACGGCATCGCGAGAGGGGCCGTTGATGATCGGGCCCATGAACACAGGGTGAGACGCGCGGGGGTCGCCGACGATGAGATTGGACGCGGCCTTGCAGAACGCGGGGATGAACTTCGACGCAATGGACTCGTGGAGGATGATGCGCCTGGTGCAGGTGCATCGCTGGCCGGTTGTGACGAAGGCGGAGCGGACGCACTCGATGAGGGCTTGCTTCAGATCGGCATCTGGCATCACCACGGCAGCGTTGTTGCCGCCCATCTCAAGGGCCAGGATGCGACCGGGGCGATCGAGATTCGCCTCCATGATGCGTCGACCGACTGTCCAAGAACCTGTGAAGAGAACCCCATCGATGTCATCATGCTTGACAAGGGCGGAGGCAACCTCCACACCGCCCTGCACGAGGTTCACCACGCCGGGCGGTGCGCCCTCAGCTTCGAGCGCCTCGTGAAACAGCTCGGCAAGCATCTGCCCGGTCGCCGGCGTCTTGTCCGACGGCTTGAGCACCACCGTGTTGCCCAGCGCGAGCGCGGGAACGATGTGCCCGTTCGGAAGGTGTGCCGGGAAGTTAAACGGGCCGAGCACACCCATCACGCCGTGCGGCCGAAACCACGAGCGTCCCACCTTGCTCGACGTCATCGCAAACTCGATGCCCGTCACTCGCGAAATCGAGCCGGACTCGCTCGAATCGAGCGTGATATCAACCTTGTTTGCCAGCGCAGAGACCTCGCCCTTGCTGTCCCACATCGCCTTGCCCGTCTCATCGCAGATCAACTCGGCAATCTGCTGGGCACGCGCTGTCACGAGAGACTTGAAACGAAGCAGCACGGCGAATCGACGTTCTCTGGTCCACGACGCCCACGCCGGCAGCGCGGCACGGGCCGCCGCGACCGCCTCCTCCAGATGGCGGACATCGGATCCGCCGCTGAACACCATCTGCGCTGGGCGAGCCGGATTGAACGAGCGGACCGCCTCTCCGGGGACCGGGATCCAGCGTCCATTGATGAGCTTCGACGGCTCGCGAGTGAGGGTTGGGTGCGTCATGCGATTCCCTTCGCTGATTCTGTGCAATCGCACGCCACTCAGGCACGTGACTTGGAACGCGAGCGTGTCTTCTTTGCGCCGGCCTTCGCCTTTGCCGGCTGGGCCTCTGCTCGCTCCTGTTTGAGCGTATCGATCGGCGTGATTCCGATCGTGTCCTTGATCTCCACCTGGAGCGCATCGATCGCCTCGCGTGTGATCCGTACTCGCCCCTGCCTATCGACGGACATGGGTGTCTCCACCGCCCTGAAGTCGCCGTCGCTCGTCAGCACGCTGGCATAGCCGCTGACAGGGCACTCCTTTGCATCGATCTCATCCGCGAGCGTCGCTCTGGTCGTCTTCTTGACGATCTCAATCTCCGAGGTCTTCGCCTCGATATGCGGCCCACCGTCGAAGGGATCGATCCGGTTGTGGTACTTGAACCCGAGCTTCTCGAGCATGCGCCGCGCCGGCACGGTCTCCGGGCTTACCTGCCCGACTGCGCTCCTCGCCTCGGTCGGAAGCAGCGTCAGGTAGATCTCCTCGCGAGGCAGCAGCGAAAGCATGAACTCCTTGCTGTGCTGGCAGAATCGATCCGCCTCCGGATACGACAGATTGATGAACCGCCTGCCGAAGTACTCCCAGAACGGGTTCTGCCCATCATGCGAGATAGGCGCCATCATCTCCGCAAGCACGCGATCCGCGAAGAGCTCCGGATACAAGCCGATGAAGTGGAATCGAATGTAGGAAAGGAATCGACCGAGACGCTGCCGGTGCAGTCGCATGGACGGCTGAAGAATCAGCCCTCCCACTTCCGTTGGCGCGGACTCATCCAGGTGCAGCTTTGCAACGACGTGCGTCGTGCCGCTCTGCAGATCCGTCGAGAACATCTCCTTCTTCGTCAGCTGATACGAGAGATTCGGCTGACCCGGCCCGCCCATGCGCGACACGACCTGGCATGTCCCGAGCGGCGTCCCGCTGCCCGAGTCCTCGAGCACAAACATGAAAAGGGGCGCCTTGCCGGTGATCGCACGCAGCCCCGCCGAGATCGTCCCGTGATGGCCGGCGCTCGGATCGGACCGCTTGCCCGCCGCCGTGACCTTGCCGGCTCCGGTTTCGACATCGGCCGCCAGCAGGAACGACTGACGCGACCATTGCACCTTCTCGCCGATGATCGTGTTGTCCGGCGGCAGGTTGATGAAATAGACCATTCGTGCCAGCTTCAGGAGCGTCGGCACATCGTTCGGAATCGCTCGTCGGATGATGAACACGAGGGGCTTTCGGGGTGGGGTGGTTGATGCTGCACGAACAAAAACAGTGCCGAAACAATCCGGGCTTGCTCAGGAAGCCGCGGCCTTGGCCAGTCCCCTTTCGAGGCACTGGAAGACTCGAGGCCAGTCCTCGAGCTTCATGACGCCGAGTGGTGGCAGCATCCGGACGTGATAGGGTCCGTGGCCACAGTAGAACAAGATCACGTTCTCATCGAAGCACGCTCGACAGGCCTTGGTGATCTTGTCCTTTTCGCCGCCGAAGGGTGTGAATCGCATCATGCCGCCACAGCCGGAGACGAGTTCCTTGACCTTGTCACTGGCGGGGAACCACTCGGGTCGTCGCGCGATGAGGGCGTGCATCTGCTTCCGGAACTCGGCGTGGTGCTTCTCGATAAGCCCGTCCGGACCGTAGTAGTTGCCATCACGCAGCTTCTCGACCACACGCGTACCGACGCGAAAGTCGGCCGCGGCACCCGTGAAAGTGCCGGAAAGGAGGCCGGGCTTGGGGTTGTACTGCTCGGTGTAGAGGGTCGCGCAGGCCTGGGTCATCTTGCCGACGCAGAGGACATCGACGTACTCGCCGAGGTTCAGGTGCTCGTAAGCGAACATGCGGGGCGTGCGCCCGAAGGACTGGATCTCGTCGTCCCACACGGCGATGTGGTGGGCCTTGCACATCTCCATGAGCTGCTTGTGGAACTCGCGGGGCGCGACGTTGAAGCCGCCCTCGCCCTGGACCAGCTCGAAGATGAAGCAGGCGTGCTGACCGGGGTAGCGCTCGATGAACTGGCGGAGCTGCGCGAGGCAGGAGTCGATGTAGCGAGTCTCGCCCATCTGATCGGCGATGACAGGGTTGTAGAACGGCATGTAGTCGACCTGCGTCGACAGCGGGATGCCAACCCGGCCCGCAGCGGAATCGCCCAGCTGCGACATCGTCACGGTGCGCCCCATGAAGCAGTCCTGGAAGGCGATGACGCGCGTCGCGCCGGGGGCGTGCTTCTGGTAGCAGACCTTGATCGCGTTCTCGTTGGCCATCGCACCGGAGGTCGTGACGAAGCAGTGCTTGAGGCGGCTGTGCTTCTGGGCCTCGGCGAGCAGCGTCTCAGCGAACTCGAACGCGCCGTTGGAGGACTGCAGGTTGCCGTGCTTGAGCGTGTCTTCCATGCCGGCCTCGATCGCGGCACGAAGAAGGTCGGGCTCGGCGTGGCCGAAGAAGTGGACGCCGATGCCGCAGATCATGTCCCACATGACCGAGCCGTCGAGCATCTCGACCAGAGCGCCGTTGCCGGCGCCCGAAGAGATGTAGGGGTAGAGCAATCCGCGTCCGCGCACGGACGCGGCACGGGACATGAGTTCTTCGTACGACTTGGTGAGTTCGGGAACCGGTCCTCGCACGTCGGTGATGAGCGAAGACTTTGCACGGACCTCAGCGATAATCGTGTCGATTGCGCCGCGCACGTTGGCCGAGTCAGCCAGCTGGCGGCCGACCGAAGCCGCCGCGCCGGAGGCATGCTGGCTAGCGATCTTGTGGGCGGCGACGGACGCGGTGGAGGTCGGCGTTGCGGAAGTCATGGATCCCTCTCTCAAAGCGGGCTGGACGATTCGTGGAAACCCCCGGAAAGGCTGTGGTTCTCGGACTCGCTGGACCGTGCCAAGGCACGCCTTCACCCCACATTGTTGGATCGGTCAGGTCCGGGTGCCCAAGAGAGCCCTATCCGCATGAGAAAGGCGGGCTATGAGGATTGCGAGGAGCTGACACCGCTCCACGAGGCTGGAAAGGTCGATCCACTCCTGGGGAGTGTGCAATCCGCCTCCCCGAACGCCAAGGGTGTCGATACAGGGCATCCCCTCATCCTGGAGAATATTGCCGTCGCAGACACCCGCCGTTTTCCCGAACGGCATCGGCTGTCCGAGGTCGGTGGCAACGGCCTTCGCCGAATCTGCGAGAAACTGCACACCCGGCGTGAGCCGTTTGGCGGGTCGATTGAAGCTCCGCTTGATGACTACGCGTGGAAGCGTCTCGCCCGAGACGCCGCTTGGCGTCGCCAACGCATCAACCTTCCGTGCGAGTTCCTCGCAGCCTTCTGGATCTGGGAATCGGACATTTCCCCATGCCTGCGCGAAGTCTGGAACGGCGTTGGTGACGTCGCCTCCCTTAATGGGGCCAACGTTGACGATCATGCCACGTGAGGGCTCAGGGAGCCTGGCGAGCGCGACGAGTGTCTCCGCGAGCGCGGTGACAGCCGAGACTCCCGAGGTGAAGTCACGTCCGACGTGCGCGGTCTTGCCATACGCCTCGACCTTGAACTGGCCGGAGCCCGCACGCTCAATCACGAGCGAGCCATCGGGGAGCGCGGGCTCGAGCGCGAGGGCCAGATCGTGCTCTCGCGCCGCGGTGCGGATCGCCTGCTCCGAGTAGTAGCTGCCGGTCTCTTCGTCCGAGTTGAGAAGGAACGACCAGTTCGCGTCGATCTTCAACTCGTGCAGGACCTCAAGTGCCGCGACTGCGATGACGAGGCCGCCCTTCATGTCCACGCAGCCGGGGCCGACGGCGGTCTTGCCATCCGCGCTCAGGGCAAGCTTCTGGAAGGGTCCCGCCGGGTCGTGAACCGTGTCGAGGTGCCCAGCCAACAAGATTCGAGTGTGCGAGGGATCGCGCGAAGGTCGAGTGCAGATGCCCGTAGGCGGGATCGGGCCGCCAGTTGCGCCGAGGAGCCAGTCGGGTTTGGGATCGCCGCGGACCAGTTTCGGAGTTGCTCCCAGACGCGCAAGACGCTCCATGAGCATCGAGCGCGACGCGTCGAGGGCCGGTCCGTTGTTGCCGCCGGTCGGCGTCTCGACGTGGCGTCGAAGATCGGCAAGGAGGACGTCGCGCCGGCTCTGCACCGCCGCAGTGATGTCATGCTCGAGTTGTGTCAGTGGCATAGGGGTGGGATGGTAGGAGACCGCGCTATTCAGCGGCTCAATCAACGTTCCAAAGGAGCGAGAGCCGCAGCAACCAGACGAGCACGCCGACGCCAGCACAGATGCCAACGACGCGTATAAGGCTCCACTTGGATCGGAAAGCGATAAACGCGGCAAAGAGCGCGAGGAATCCCGATCCGATATCGAACGATCGCCAGATCGGTACCGGGATCGTGGCCGGTCCAAAGCGGAGGTCCGACGCGCCACTCGCGAAGAGCGTGTTCATCGCGAACCAGAGGGAAAGGGAGAGGATCACCCCGACGACTGCGGCGGTCACGCACGCGAGCGCGGCTCCGATGCGGCGATTGTGGCGGAGATGCTCCATGTACGGCGCACCAAGAAAGATCCACATGAAGCACGGCGCGAAGGTGGTCCAAGTCGCCAGCGCTGCGCCCACGACGCCCGACCACATTGGCGACAGTTCGATCATGCCGCCGCTGCCGAGCGTCGCCGGGCTCCGATAGGACGCCATGAATCCGACGAACTGCAGCACCATGATGAGCGGGCCGGGCGTCGTCTCTGCCATGCCGAGCCCGTCGAGCATCTCTCCGGGCAGGAGCCAGCCCGCGTTCGGCGCGTGCTGGGCGACGTAGCCGAGCACGGCGTACGCGCCGCCGAACGTGACCACTGCGGCCTTGCTGAAGAACACGCCGGACTCGAAGACAGTGCTGCGGAAACCGAAGGCGGCGCCCGCGAGCGCGAGCGGTACGAGCCAGATCGCTAGCCAGATCGCCGCGACCCGGAGCGTGCGCCAGAGCGAGCGTGAGACGGGCAGGACGGCGTCGTCTGATAGCAGCGGCGAGATCGGCTCGGAGTGAACGCCGGTCTTTGCGTGCAACTTCCCGGGCTTGAAGGTCTCGGGCCAGAGGCCGGAGCCGCCCAGGCCCAGAGCGATCGCGCCGAGGATCAGGACGGGGAAGGGAACGCGGAAGATGAAAGTGGCCACAAACGAGGCGCCAGCGATCCCGAGCATCGCTCGATCGGGCAGGGCACGCCGGCCGATGCGGATGACGGCCTGCACCACGATGGCGAGCACGGCGGGCTTGATGCCGTAGAACAACGCCGCGACGATCGGCGTCTGGTGGTAGAGCGCGTAGACCACGCTGAGCGCCATCATGCAGATGAACCCGGGGAGGATGAAGAGCAGCCCGGCAACGAGCGCCCCCCTCGTCCGGTGCATGAGCCATCCGATGTACGTCGCCAGTTGCATCGCCTCCGGCCCGGGCAGGAGCATGCAGTAATTGAGCGCGTGCAGGAATCGCTCCTCACCTATCCATCGCTTCTCATCAACGACGACGCGATGCATGACCGCGATCTGTGCCGCGGGTCCACCGAATGACAGCAGCCCAACATACGCCCACGTCCGAACCGCCTCCCGGAATGCCACTCCATGACAAGGCCACGCGTGGGTAGGCGCGTCGCTCACGTCCGCGTCCTTGCTTCGCGCCACTCGCGTCCGAGGATCGCGTGGCAACAGAGATCCACGTACGCATCCCCCTTCTTCCCGTGCTCTCGCTGCACACCTTCGAATCGCATCCCGAGCTTATCCATCACACGCTCGGATGCCGGGTTGTATGTGAAGTGTCGGGCGAACACTCGATGGAGTCGCATGTCCTCGAACCCCCAGCCGAGCATCGCCGCACACGCCTCGGTCGTGTATCCCCCCCGTCGATGAGTCCTCGCGGTCGAGTACCCCAACTCGGCGTGATTGTCCTTTGGATTCATCATCAAACCCACGCCGCCCCGAGGCACGTCCTCCCCCGCGAGGCACCATGCCCGTAACACACCCGTTCCATCCGAAGTCATGCGGGCGAACTTCTCGAACGCCTCGATCGCCTTCTCGCGTGTGTACGGAAGCGTGACGGAGGAAGTGTTCGCCTCGACCTCGGGATCGTCGTTGATGGCGATGAGCGCGTCGATGTCCGACTCTCGCCATGGGCGCAAGACAAGACGCTCCGTGCGGAGCGTCCTGCCATCGTCACATGTAGGAGGGGCGCCGTCGCGCCCGCAGCACTGTTCACCCATCGAAGCGCCCCATGCCAGACGCCGTCCGCCCATGCGGGGATCGACCCTCCCGGCTCACCGCTCGATTGTCACTTCACACCGTCCTTGGACGCCATCAGCTTGATCATGTCGACGCACCGAGCCGAGTATCCCGCCTCGTTGTCGTACCACGACACGACCTTGAAGAATCGCTTATTCAACTCGATCCCGGCCTTTGCATCGAAAATCGATGAGTGCCGGTCGCCGATGAAGTCGCTCGAAACAACCTCTTCCTCGGTGTAGCCCAAGAAGCCCTTCATCGAACCGTCCGCTGCCGACTTCATCGCTGCATTGATCTCCGCGAGTGAAGTGTCCTTCGCGGTACGGAAGGTCAGGTCGACCGCCGAGACATCCGCCGTCGGAACGCGGAAGGACATGCCGGTCAGCTTCCCCTTCAACGCGGGGATCGCCAGCGTCACGGCCTTCGCCGCACCCGTCGAAGCCGGGATGATGTTTTGGTAGCCGTTTCTGCCCCCACGCCAGTCCTTCTTCGACGGCCCATCCTGCGTGGGCTGGGTCGCGGTGACCGCATGGATCGTCGTCATGAGGCCCTCGTCGAGGCCAAACGTGTCGTTGATCACCTTCGCAATCGGTGCGAGGCAGTTGGTGGTGCACGACGCGTTGCTCACCACCGTGTGCTTCGCCGGGTCATAGACCTCGTGATTCACGCCGAGCACGAGTGTCGGCACCTGCGCAGGCTCGCTCTTGGTCGGGGCCGAGATGACAACTCGCTTCGCGCCCGCCGCCACGTGGGCCGATGCCTTCTCGAGGTCGGTGAAAAGTCCTGTGGACTCGAGCACGTACTGGACGCCGAGATCCTTCCAGGGAAGCTTGGAGGGATCCTTCTCGGCGAACGTCTTCGTGATGCGTCCGTTTGCGGTGAAAGAGTTCTCCGTGGCGCTCACTTCGGCTGGCTTCCCACCGAGCGTGAATCGCCGCTGCATGGTGTCGTACTTTAGCAGGTACGCGAGGTTGTCCGCAGGAACGAGGTCATTGACTCCGACGATCTCGATCTCGGGATGCTCCGATGCGATGCGATAGACGAGCCGGCCGATGCGCCCGAAGCCGTTGATGCCGATGCGAATTGACATGGGAACTCCCCGATTGTTTTGCCCAGCGGTTCAGCCGCCGGTGTGCGAATGCGGTGCCGAACCCTACGCTAGGGAGCGCAAGGACTGAAATTCAATGCATCGACCTGAATCCGCGGCTCCTAGAGCATTCTCACTCATCGCGTAGCGTGTATCCGCAGTGTTTGAAGCAGTGAGCGGCGTCCTGGGAGGTGACCTGATCCAGAACGGTCTGCATGGCGGCCCAGAGGGCGTCACGGG
>CAUJHH010000035.1 GCA_963204725.1 Planctomycetota bacterium | reverse complement strand
CAGAATACAACGAACTGGTACTCGCACCCTTGCAGGGTGCGCGCGTCGGCGGCGGCGTCCCGGGGGTTACGCTCGGTCTGGCCCCACCTCGGGCGGGCTCGCTTCCCCCCGGCTGTCAACTATTGGCCTTGTGGGCGATCGAACCCGTGGGCGGCACGGCCCGCGCGATGAGGCGCGCAAGGAAGATGAGGCCGCTGCTTGCCACGCCCCACGCGGCGAAGATGGCGGCGGCAATGGGATCGGCGATGAGGGTCCACGCATTCCACGCAAGCGAGCCAGTGGCGAGGAGGAAGATTGTCCATCTCAGGAGCGGGAGCGGCCCGCTGGCGCGCATCTCACTCGCAACGTGCCAGAGGGAGAAGATAATCGGCAAGAAGATCCACGCCATCGGCGCTCGATGACGGGGCGAGGTCTGCACTTCGAGCGCCAGCACAAACGAGAAGAGAAAGAGACCGACGATGCCCGCAATGAGACACAGGCCATACGACACCCGCTTCCACAGGGGAAGCGAGCTGACATCGGCGTGGAGGTCCAAGCTCATTCACACCATCGCGGGCTTCTTGCTCTCGTTCAGCAGGCGGCGGAGGACGGTCTGGAGGACGCCGCCGTTGCGGTAGTACTCGGCCTCGACGGGTGTGTCGATGCGGCAGCGTGCGGTGAAGGAGATTGTGCCGCCGTCGGGGCGGGTGGCGGTGACGGGGACCTCGCAGCGCGGCTCGACAAGGCCTTCCGCGCTGACGGGGAGGTTGATGTCGAAGGTCTCCGCGCCGGTAAGGCCGTGGCTCTGCGCCGACTCGCCTTCCATGAAGCAGAGGGGGAGGACGCCCATGCCGACGAGGTTGGAGCGGTGGATGCGTTCGAAGGATTCGGAGATGACGGCGCGGACGCCCAGCAGCAGCGTGCCCTTGGCGGCCCAGTCGCGCGAGGAGCCCATGCCGTAGTCCTTGCCGGCGAGGACGATCAGCGGCGTGCCCTCGGCCTTGTAGTTGAGGGAGGCGTTGTAGATCCAGTCGATCTTGCCATTCGCGACGCCGCCGCCCTTCTTGGACATGTCGCGGGTCCAGCCGCCTTCTTTGGGCTTGCCGGAGCCGTCGGCGGTGAGCTTGTTCTTGACGCGGACGTTGGCGAATGTGCCGCGGGTCATGACGCGGTCGTTGCCGCGCCGTGCGCCGTAGGAGTTGAACTCGGGCTTGGGGATGCCGAGGGACTTCAGGTAGTCACCGGCGGGTGAGGCCTCGGCGATGTCGCCGGCGGGGGAGATGTGGTCGGTGGTGACGGAGTCGGCGAGGTAGGCGAGGACCCTTGCGCCCTTGATGGGCTTGGGGGGCAGGGGCTTCTCGGTCAGGCCTTCGAAGAAGGGCGGGTTCTGGATGTAGGAGCTCTTGGCGTTCCAGGTGTAGCTGTCGCTCTTGGAGACGGGGACCTTGTTCCACTGCTCGTTGCCGGTGAAGACGTTGGCGTATTGCGAGCGGAACTGCTCGGGGGTGACGCACATGGCCTTCAGGTCCTGGACTTCCTTGTGGGTCGGCCAGATGTCCTTCAGGTAGATCTTCTTGCCGTCCTTGCTGGTGCCGAGGGGCTCGGTGGCGAGGTCGATCGAGACGGAGCCGGCGATGGCGTAGGCGACGACGAGGGGCGGGCTGGCGAGGTAGTTGGCCTTGACGTTGAAGTGGACGCGGCCCTCGAAGTTGCGGTTGCCGGAGAGGACGGAGGCGACGACGACGTCGCCCTGCTTGATCGCGGCATCGATCTCGGTCGGGAGGGGGCCGGAGTTTCCGATGCAGGTGGTGCAGCCGTAGCCGACGGTGTGGAAGCCGAGGGCCTCGAGGTCTTCGGTGAGGTTGGCGCGGTTGTAGTACTCGGTGACGACCTTGGAGCCGGGGGCGAGGGAGGTCTTGACCCAGGGCTTGCGGGTGAGGCCGAGGGCACGGGCCTTGCGCGCGACGAGGCCCGCGGCGATCATGACGTCGGGGTTGCTGGTGTTGGTGCAGGAGGTGATTGCGGCGATGACGACGTCGCCGTGGTGGAGGTCGAAGGTCTTGCCATCCATGGTGACGGGGACGCCGGCGCACCCCGCGTCGGTCTCGGGCGTGCCGGTGGTGTTGACTGGCTTGCCGCTGGTGTTGCCGCCTTCGGATGCCCAGCGGCCGACGTTGACGGCCTCGGTGGGTTCCTTCTTGCCGAAGACGTCCGTGAGTTCCTTGTTCCAGGAGGTCTTGACGTCCTTCAAGAGGACGCGATCCTGGGGGCGCTTGGGGCCGGCGAGGGAGGGCTGGACGGTGGAGAGGTCGAGCTCCATGGTGTCGGTGAACTCCGGCTCGGGTGAGCCGGCGGTCCAGAACATGCCGTTGGCCTTGCAATAGGCCTCAACGAGGGCGACGGTCTCTTCGCTGCGGCCGGTGAAGCGGAGGTAGTCGACGGTGACCTTGTCGATGGGGAAGAAGCCCATGGTCGCGCCGTACTCTGGGGCCATGTTGGCGATGGTGGCGCGATCGGGGACGGAGAGGGCGGCGATGCCTTCGCCGAAGAACTCGACGAACTTGTCGACGACGCCCTTCTTGCGGAGCATCTGCGTGACGGTGAGGACGAGGTCGGTGGCGGTTGCGCCCTCGGGGAGCTTGCCCTTGAGCTTGAAGCCGATGACCTCGGGCGTGAGCATGTAGATGGGCTGGCCGAGCATGACGGCCTCGGCCTCGATGCCGCCCACGCCCCAGCCGACGACGCCGAGCCCGTTCTCCATGGTGGTGTGGCTGTCGGTGCCGACGCAGGAGTCGGGGAATGCGACGGTGTCGGCTCCGTCCTTCTTGGTGAGGACGCCCTTGGCGAGATACTCAAGGTTGACCTGGTGGACGATGCCGGTCGCGGGCGGAACGACGCTGAAGTTGGCGAGGGACTGCTGGCCCCACTTCAGGAACTCGTAGCGCTCGTTGTTGCGCTCGAACTCTCGCTGGGAATTGATGGTGAGGGCGACCTTGGAGGCGAAGGCGTCGACCTGGACGGAGTGGTCGATGACGAGGTCGCACTGGACGAGGGGGTTGATGGCGTTGGGATTGCCGCCGAGCTTCTTCATGGCGTCGCGCATCGCGGCGAGGTCGACGACGCAGGGGACGCCGGTGAAGTCCTGGAGGACGACGCGTCCGGGCATGAAGGGGATCTCTTCTTTGGCGGGGCTCTTGGCGTTCCAGTTGGCCATGCCGCTGACGTCGTCGGCGGTGACGATGAATCCGTCGAGGTTGCGGAGCATGGACTCGAGCAGGACCTTGATGGAGTAGGGAAGCTTGTCGACGTGGCCGATGCCGGCTTTCTTCAGGGCGTCGAGAGAGAAGTAGGTGTAGGTGCCATGGGCGGTCTTGAGGGTCTGGCGTGCCTTGAAGGGGTCGGGGCGGGTGGATGCCATGGTCGTTGCTCCTGGTCAGACGGGTGCTTCAGTGCACAATGATGGCGTGCGAGTGGGTATGAATCCAATCGATGCGGATGCTGATTTTCATAGATTCTTGTGATGGATGCGGGATTCAACGCAGAGGGCTGCGGTGGGCCTCCGACAGCGGCGGGGCGAGGGTCATCTCCGCAGCGGCCTCACCACCCGACGCGCGACTTCACCGCGGTCCATTCTTCGGTGACGCCAAGGGTCACAGCCCACCGTTCGAGGTACTCCCGGTCGAAGGAGGGGCCGCTGAACTTGATCATGCTCGCGATGTCTCGGAGGTGCTTGTCGGAACCTCCCATCTTGTAGAACTCGAGCTTCTTGAGGATGACGTCCTCGGGAGCGGATATCTTCACGCGCCGACCAGGAATCATCTCGAAGGAGCGGACGCGTTTGAATCGACTCGCGTTGAACGCAGACTCATCGGGAATCATGAAGTCTACTTTGAGTCCGGTCGCGTTGTGAATCACGTTGAAACTGGTGCACTGCTCCATCGCATCGCGGGCGGCTTCCGGGCTGAAGTAGTACTCCGGTTGTACGAAGATCTCGCAAAACGCATGGAGATGTCCGTACCGAAGATCGACGACGATATCGACATCGTTCGTCGAGCGATACTCGCCGTACGCCATCGAACCCATCGAACCCGAGATGAAATACTCCGCCCCTGTCTGTTCGATGATGCCGGCGATAAGGACGGCGAGATCACGCGGCCCCATGTCCGACGCGGCGATTGACTTGCTCACGCAGTTCCCCCTCCGTCCACTCGGGGTGCTCGCTCCTCAGGTGGCACATCAGCATCTGTCGGGCCTGGATGTACATCCGGTTGGCCATCTCCCACTTCTGCGCTGGGGACATGCGACGCATCACCTCTGCCGAGGCGTCGTCAATCACCTCGATCCTGCGGGGGTCGATGGCCATGGTCGCATTATACGAGACCGCTCAGCGGCGCAGGGGCCTTCCCACACGGGTAAGGAGCTCCTTTTCGAAGGCCTCTGCCGCGGGGCTTGCTGCGCGGTCGCGGCGTTTGATGAGGACGAGGGAGCGGGAGAGCTTGCCATCGCGGCAGGCGATGCCCTCACCCGCTTCGAGCGCGAAGCGGCTGACGAGGGCGACGCCGATGCCCGCGCCGACCATCGACTTGATGGACTCGATCGAGCGGAGTTCCATGACGACGTTGAGGGTGACGCCCGCGCCGGCGGCGGCGCGATCGACGATGGAGCGGACTGCGGTGCCCGCCTCGAAGGCGACGAATGGCTCGGAAGCGATGTCCTTCCAGCGGAACTCCCCCACTGCCGCGTTGCGCTTGCGTGTCGCGGTTGAACGTGCGGGCTTGGGGGCGAGCGGGTGACCGGGAGGGACGATGAGGCGGAGTTCGTCTTCGACGAGCGGGACGCGGACGAGGCCTTCGGCGTCGGGAACGGCGACGGGGAGCGTGACGATGCCGAGGTCGAGCTCGCCGGTGAGGACCGCGCGAGCGACATCGGTCGAGCCGGCTTCGCGGACGAAGAAGCGGAGCCCCTGGTGCTTCTTGCGGAGGGCGGAGACGACGGGCGGGAGGAGGTAGGCAACGGCGGTTGCGCCGCCGCCGATGCGGATGCTGCCGCGTTCGAGGCCCATGACTTCGCGGACAGCGCGGATGGTGGCATCGGCGGCGCGAAGGGTCTCTTCGGCATGCATGAGGAAGGCGCGTCCGGCCTCCGTGAGTTCGACGCCTCGGCCGGTGCGGAGGAGGAGATCGGCACCGACCTCGGCTTCGAGGCGCTGGACGGCGGCGGAGAGGGCGGGCTGGGTGACGCCGAGCGTGCCCGCGGCTCGCGTGAGGTGGCCGGCCTTGGCGATGGCGACGAAGTAGCGGAGGGGCGTGAGTTCCACGGAATCAGCGTACCGCGGTGGCCCGGGCCGCGGGCTGATGAGCTCAGACGTCGATGGTGATGCGCATGAAGGTGGCGGGGATGCGGGTGCTGCCGTCTGTTGCCTTGTTCTGGGAGTGCGCGAGCTCGACGAGTTGGTTGTGGAGTTCATCGACTCGACCGCTCTTCTCGGCGGCTTCGTAGGCGTTCATGGTTGGGCCGTAGAAGCGTCGGAACGACTCGATGAAATCGGCGGGGGAAGCCTGCGGTTCGCTCGCGGGGGACGTGAACACGAAGGTATCGCGAGCCATGGAAATGTTCTCGGCGGGCACGCCGGCCTGGCCGAAGCGCTCGACGATGTGGGACTCGACGCCCCACAGCATCGGGCTGATGAATCCCTCGGGGGGCGGCGGGGTGAACGAGGAGCTGATCTTCAGGAGTTGGGAGACAAATGAAGTCGGATCGTTGGGTATCCAGTTGCCCATCACAACGCGGCCGCCGGGCTTCGTGACCCGGACCATTTCCCGTGCGACATCGGAGGGCCTCGGCGCGAACATGGCTCCGAAGACGGAGAGTGTCAGATCGAAGGAGCGGTCGGCGATGCCTTGCAGGTTGCAGGCATCGCCTTCCTGAAACTTGAGGCCTGTGAGGCCGAGAGCCGCGGCCCGCTTGTTGCCCGCCTCGACGAGGTTGCTCGCGATATCGATGCCGAGAACGTCTGCGCCGAAGTGGGCGAGGGGGACGGCGGTGGTGCCATCGCCACATCCGATGTCCAGGACGCGCAGCGGATGCGTCGCGCCCAGCGATGACACGAACCCGCCACCCGATGTGCGCATGTACTCGGCGATCCGTGTGAAATCACCCTTCTCCCAGAGCGCCTTGTTCGGGTTCATGGCATGCCTCCTGCGTTGCTCGCCTTGTCTGGAGCCCGCTCCGCACCGTTCATGTGGGCGCATGTTATGACCCTTTGCGGGGCGGATCGCACGAGAGGTGCTCCTGGGACGAGGCCCACCGGCTCTCACACCGGGTGTCGGTATCACGCGAACGACCCCGCCCCCCAAAGGGGCGAGGCCGATGTGCTGCGGATCATTCGCTATCGACCGGTCGCGAACTCAGGCCTTTCGGGCCAGGAGGTCGCGGATCTCTGTGAGCAGGGTCTCTTCCTTGCTCGGGCCGGCGGGCGGGGGCGCGACCTTTTCGGCCTCGAAGCGCTTGCGTGCGGAGTTAAAGAGCTTGATCATGATGAAGACGCAGAACGCAAGGATGAGGAAGTTCAGCGTTTCCGTGATGAATGAGCCATACGCGAACACGGGGCCGTGTGTGCGTGCTTCTGAGAGCGCGAGGACCTGGCCGGAGGGGAGCGCGGCCTGTGCCGCCTCGATGCCCGCCTTGGCCTTCTCGTTGAGCGGGAAATACATATTGGAGAAGTCGGCCTTCCCCGGGATGCTGACGACGGGCATGATCACGTCGTTGATCATCGAGTTGATGATCTTGCCGAACGCGCCACCGATGATCACGCCGACGGCGAGATCAAGGACATTGCCCTTCAACGCGAACTCGCGAAACTCTTTGACGATTCCCATTCGAGGCCTCCGCGGCCCGGCTCCTCACCGGGCGGTTGACAGAAATGCCCCGAACTCTCCCAAGAGATCGGGGCGTGGATCCGTGTGCATGTGTGCGCTCTGGCTCAGGCGCCGAACTTTGACATGGCGGCCTTGACCGCGTTCTGGAGCGCACTCGTTGCGTTCCCGAGCTCCTTCGAGAGCGGCTCCCACTTGTCGGCGGCGGCGTTCTTGAGCTCGCCGAGCTTGCTCTCGACGCCGGAGACACCGTCCTTCACACCCTTGACGAGATTGTCCATCGCCATCTTGTCGACGCCCGTTGCTTCCGAGGCCTTCTTGGCCCATCCGTCGACCTTGGGCTTGATCTCGGCGAGCATGTCTTCGGCGGTCTTGATGGAGGCGTTCTTCGCCTTGAGTGTCGCGTCGCTGACGGCCTGCACCGCGTCGCCCGTCTTTTCGGCGGCGGCGGCGCCGGCATCTTTGACTGCCTCGCCCGCGGTCCCGAGCGCATCACCGGTTGCCTGGGCGGCGGAGTCGACGGCCTTCTTCGTTGCCTCACCCGCCGATTCGCCCTCCTCGCATCCGACGCTCGAACCAAGGAGCAGCGCGCACGAAACGACACAGGGCACGAACAAGATCGTCTTCATATTCATTCCTTTTTTCCGACGCCCACCGCCATCAGACGGATGACAGAAAGGCCGCGAGAGCGATCGCTCGGTCGCAACCAAGCGTGTGTGAATGATAGACGACCGGCCTCGGCGTATCACCGCGGCGCGAAACAACGCCGGCTCATACATGGAGTTGCGCTGTATCGGTTTCAGTTCGCCCGACGTTCGTATGACTTGCCGAGGATATACGCAGCACCGATCCAGAGGATTGTAACTGGCATCGCGATGGCGCCGAGCGCAGTTGCTGCGCTGAGCGTTGCATAGGCCCCGATCGTTCCCCATGCGCCGATCTGGTCGCCGAGGCGATAGACGAAGGTGTCGATGAACGCCTTTGATTTGTACTTCTCATCCACGCTGGTGATGGTGTACAGCGTCTCGCGTGCGGGCCGATCGATCGCGTAGTGCAGGCCGCGGCGTGCCACCTGGAAGACAAAGAGCATGAGGAACGCGGCGTGGAGGGTTCCTGATCCTTCGGCGCCCGCCGGTGCGCCATTGGCGCGGGCGATCCACGTCATGGCGCCAAAGCCGACGAGCGTGATGATCGGCAGGATGAGCAGCGCGCCGGTGAGCCCGATCCACCGGATGATGCGAGCTGTGAGGAAGATCTGCGTGAAGAGCGTGAGCGAGTTGGTCCAGAGATCGAGCGACGCGAACGCCTTGGTTCTGGAGGCGCGGTCGGGGAAGAGGCCGCTGACGACGCGGGCCTGCTCCACGTACAGCACCGTTGCGGTGATGGTGAAGAGCAGCATGTAGACCGAGATCTTCTGCAGGTACGGCGATCTCGCGATGAGCTTGAAGCCCTCGAGCGGCTTGCGGCTCGGCTCGCGTCGTCCGAGCCCACGGGGTGTCGCGCACTCCGGGCACGGCGCATCGCTCGCGAGCCCTGCGAGTGAGTAGCCGCAGGAGGCGCAGGTCTCCGACGCGGGGACCGCGGCGCGTTCGCTGCTGCGGAGGACTGCGGCTGCGACCCAGACGGCGCACTCCAGCACGATCGCCGAGACGAGGAGCAGGAATGGAAACTGTTCCGGCTTGAGTGTGTGGGAGAGGAGGCCGGTGGCGGCCGCCCCGCCCATGGCGCCGAGCGTTCCGCCGACGCCGATGGCGCCGAAGAGGCGCTTGGCCTGGGCGGTGGTATGGGCGTCGGACATGACCGACCAGAAGATCGAGACGACAAAGAGGTTGAAGACGCTGAGCCAGATATAGAAGGCGTAGGCGAACTGCTTGGGGGGCACGCCCTTTGTAAAGAGGAGCAGGAAAAAGAAGGCGAGGATGTTGAGGATGAAGAAGCGGTATGTCCACGGGATGAAGACGCGGCGCGGCACGCGCGACACGAACCATGCGTAGACCGGATTGGCCAGCAGCATCGCGAGGAGCGTGCCGGTCATGAGCCAGGCGAGTTTGTCGAAGCCGTTCTCCACGCCCATCGTCTCGCGAACGGGGCGGAGCATGTAATAGCTAAAGAGGACAAGGAAGAAGTAGAGAGCGCACAGGAGCAATCGCGGCCCTTCGCCGGGCTCGACCTGGACGAGCCGGCCCACGAGCGATCGTGGCGACGCGGCGTGGTTCGGGGCGGCTGGATGGCTCATCTGGGCTCCGGTCGTGGGTCGGGGGCCGTCGGGAAGGAGGAGCCAAAGGGTACCAGCGGGCGCGGGCCGCGTGGCAGGGGGACTGGCCGGCGACGGCCCGCAACCGTCCGAATCGGACGATGTAGATACTCGCGAGTGGGCACGCGCGGGCCGCGCCGGCACTCAGTCTTGAAGGCACGCCCGATCCGGAGATTGACCCTCGTGAGCATCACCCGACGCAGATTCGTTCACACGCTCATGGCATCCGGCGCCGCGACGGCGTTCGCAGCGCCGCGGGCGCTCGCGTGGCATCGCGCCATCGTGAAGCCCCGCTCGATCCTGATCCTCGGCGGCACGGGGTTCATCGGGCCGGCCACGATCGAGGCGGCCGTCGCGCGAGGCCACAAGGTCACGATCTTCAATCGCGGGCGCACGGAGAAGTACCGCCCGATCAAGCACGACGAGATCGAGCACCTCTACGGCAATCGCGATCCGGAGAAGCACTCCCAGGAGGATGACCCCTCCACTCCCAAGGGGTTGGAGCAGTTGGAGGGGCGGACGTTTGATGTTGTGATCGACAACTCGGGGTACTACCCACGGATCGTCAAGGCGTCGGCCGAATGGGCGGCCAAGTCGGCGGGGATGTACATCTTCATCTCGAGCATCTCGGCGTACGCGGACAGCGCGACGGCGGATCGCGACGAGACCGCGCCGGTCGGCAAGATGGATGACCCGACCATTGAGAGCATGGGTCCGAGCTTCGAGTACTACGGGCCGCTGAAGGCTCTGTGCGAGCAGGCGGCGGAGGCCGCGATGCCGGGGCGGACGGCGGTCGTTCGTCCGGGATACATCGTTGGTCCGGGCGATCCGACGGATCGGTTCACGTATTGGCCGGTGCGGATCAGCCGCGGGGGTGAGTGCCTCGCCCCGGGCGATCCCAACGATCCGGTGCAGTTCATCGACGCGCGGGATCTGGCGGAGTTCCTGATCACGCTCGTCGAGAACAGCACGACAGGCGTCTACAACGCGGTCGGGCCCGCCGAACCCGCGCGCTGGGGCGATGTGCTGAGCGCGTGCGTCGCGGCGGCAGCGACAAGTCCCTCGCTGACATGGGTCGATACAGACTTTCTTGAGGCGAACGGGATGCCGGGCGGATCGCTGCCGATCTGGATCCCGCCTCGGGGCGAGCACGCGGGCTTCCATCGGTGGTCGAACGCGCGGGCCGAGTCCGCGGGGCTGAAGTTCCGGTCGACCGAGGCGATCGTGCGCGACACGCTGGCGTGGTGGCCGAGTGAGGTGGAGCGGCGGACAAAGGCAACGGCCGCGATCCAAGAGGAAGCGCTGGCAGCGGGCAAGGAGGTGCCGAAGCTGCCGGATCCGTCGCAGCTCAAGGCGGGGATCTCCTCCGAGCGTGAGCAAGCGGTGCTGGCGGCATGGCACGAAGCGCACAAATGAGGCCTTGAACCTCCCTCTCCTCGCTCCAGCGGGACGGGGGAAGACTCACACGACACCCGCGCCGGCTTGCACCCGGAGCGGGTGTTTGCTTTGATGCTGGCCATGAGCAGCTCAATTGGCTTCGTCTGGGTGCGGTGGGCGGTGGGCGCGATCCTTGCGGCGATCGTGGCCTCCGGGGCGAGCGCACAGCCCGAGCGGGTGATCCGCGACGACACGCGGCACTTCTCGATAACGCTGCTGGAGGGGTGGACGCGGCTCAATCAAGGGGACCTCGACCGGATGAACCAGATCTGGTCGTCGACACAGGGTGAGTCGAACGGGGCGACCAAGTACCTGTTTGGACTGACGCCGGATGAGCAGCCTCCGGAGGGCAAGGTGCTGGTGCTTGTGGAATGGGAGCCAAGCCAGAACGCGTCGCTCTCGGCGTCGCAGGTTGAGAGCGTGATCCGCACGAATGTGGAGGCGGTTCGGCGGGATCTTGGGGCGACGACCGGCGCGGAGCTCTCGGTACCGGTGTTCGACTGGGAGCGGAAGCGGGCGGCTTTCATGACATCGCTGCCTTCGCCGACGGGTGCGGTCGAAGCGATCTCGTACGGGATGCTGGCGGTTGACGGCGTGCTCTGGGTTCACTGCTACACGCCCGCGGCCCACATCGGGAGGCTCGGGCCCACCTTTGCTCGGATCGCCAATTCGATCACGATCGACGCGGCGTATGTCTACGCGCCCGCTCCGGAGCCTTCGTCGGAGCCATCTGGAGGCAATCGATCCGCGGCGAGCACGGGGATGATGACGACGCTGCTCGTGGGCGGCGTGATCATTGCGTTAGCCCTCGCGATCGTGTTCAGGGGCAAGAAATCGGACGATCGGGCGGACCGATAAGGGGCTGGGGCGAGGGTTTGGCGGTGAGCCCCCACACCCAGGCAAGGGATCACGCGAGCGACAGGTGGCCGATTGGAGCGTTCTCGGGCTGTCAAACCGGGGAACTTGTCGGTTTCGTGATGATTTTTCTGGCCAATCGGCGGGCATCGGGCATGTTTACCTCTAGTTGCGTCCGCTCGGCATTTCGGTGCCGGTCGTGTGCTTTGCTTTGCAAGGCCATGCCCAAGGATCGGGAGACGCATGGAGACCAAGAATGCGTCACACATCAATGCTTGCCGCTCTCGCGCTTCTCGTCCCCGTGGTTGGCTCGGCCGCTGCGGAAACGGTGTACGGCAGGACCGGCATCGCGGCCAATGAGAAGGCGTCGTTCGCGGTTGTCGGGTATTCGGGGTCGCTGTCGCAGGGCTTCGTGAACTCGAACGGGCACACGCTGGTGCAGGTCGGCTCGGGCTTCCAGTCGATCGGGAATACAGCGAACGGCCTTGATGTGATCGAGGCCAAGTGGGGCGAACAGGCCCTCGCCACCGGCAACTTCATCGATGTGATCTTCCGCACGCGCCACGGCGCGGACCTTGTGCCGCTGGGCACGCAGACCAACGGTCAGACGGCGGCGTTCTGGGGTTGGAACGTCGGCGCGACCGACGCGATCCAGATGCAGAGCTGGGTGACGGAGTTCCGGCTCATTCGTGCGACGTGGTCGTTCTCATTGAACGGCGGAAACTCGTTCATCCCGGGCGGCAATCACACCTCGCGCCAAGCCGATCCGTGGCAGGGGTTCGATCCGGGTGATCTGCTCGATGGCCAGTACATCGGAGCGGGTGTGAACGCGATCCAGGTGCGTTACCAGCTTGAGCTGGTGCCGGCACCGAGCGCGATGGCTCTGCTCGGACTCGGCGGTCTCGTGACGATTCGTCGTCGTCGCTGATCACAAGACGCGGCCGGATTCTTTGGCTCGCTTCCACGGCGGTACCGCATGTCGGTGCCGCCGTTCTTTGTTTGGCACCGGCGTGATCTGTGCAGAATTCTCGGATGAGGGTTGAGCGATCGGGACGGATTCGTTAGGGTGTCGCTGGAGAGAGCCCCTTCAATCGGAGCGGGGTTAGAGACATGACATTCCTGGTCGCTCTGACCGGAGGCCACGGGGCTCCGGAGTGTGGTGTCGCCTGGTCGTGGATTCCACGGCCCAAACCGAAGGAGAAACCGGATGAAGAAGAAGATGCTTGCATTGATCGCGTGCGCAGGCGCGACCGCGTCGGCGTTTGCCGATCCTGTGTCGATCGGCGTGGTCGCGAAAGAGGGTGATGCACTCGATGGCGCAGTGATCACGGGCTTCAGCCAGCCGTTCGTAAACGGGGTCGGTGATGTTGGTTTCACCGCGACGCTTGACGACGGCTCTCGCTCGGTGTGGTACGGCGGCGGCACGATCTTCAACTCGGGCTCCGCGCTCCCGGATGTGCTCACGGGAGGCGAGAGCAACATGGGGATCTCGAACACGGGCGGGTTCATCTACTCGCCGTCCTACAACGGGGGCGACTCGGTGTACACGCATGAGGGCGTGCTGCTGGTCGACGACGACGCGGCGCCGGGGCTGCCCGGGTTCTTCAGCACGTTCAACAGCCGCCCGAGGATGCTGGATGGCGGGGACGCGGTGTGGGTTGGCGGTCTCTCGACGGTGATGGGCGGTTCCTCGATCGGGCGTGTCCTGTATCGTGCGGACCCCGCGAATCCGGGCGGCGCGACACCGGTCATGAAGACGGGCGACTCCGTCGGTGGATTCGCGATCGGCGCTTCGGGCATCGGCTTTGGTTATGACTTCTCCGGCGACGGGGCGCACCATATCCAGGAGCTGCTGCTCGACACCGGCTCCACGTCCAACGACCTGCACGTGTGGGTGGACGGCGGGGTGGTGGCGAGAGAGGGGTCGCCGACCGGGCAGGGCGACAACTGGGCGGCGTTCAAGTCCGCCAGCATCAACAGCAGCGGGAACTACCTCTTCGCTGGCGACACCAGCGGCGCGACCGCGACCGACGACTTTGTCGCGTACAACGGGGCGATCTCCATCCGGCAGGGCGATCTCATTGACGGCATCACGCTCACGGGCGCGTTCGACGCCTGCGCGATCAATGACCTCGGCGAGGCGGTGTTCATCGCCGACAGCTCGCTGACGGAGACGCTTTTCTGGGCGTCGGATGCGTCCGCACTCTCGGCGGCGATCGCGCTGCTCTCGGTGGGTGACGAGGTCGATGTCGATGGCGACTCCAGCCCCGACTACACGATCACGGACTTCAACGCGTCCACGATCGCGAGCCAGGGGATGGACTTCGGAAACGATGGGTTGCTCTACATCAGCGTCGATCTGCAGGACGTGACCGGGGCGACGGTCGATGCCATCATCTCGATCGCAGTGCCCGTTCCCGGCACGCTCGCGAGCGTCGGGCTCGCGGGGCTGCTGCTCGGTCGACGCCGGCGCTGAGCGAGTTTGACTGCATTGATCGGATCGAACACGGAGGGCCTCCGCACGCGCGGGGGCCCTCATTGTGTCTGAACGCGGGCGTCGGGCGATGCGGATCCGTACAATCCGGTCGTCACCCGGAGATCCACATGCGACCTATTACGCTCATTCTCGTCCTGGCCACGCTTTCGCCGCTCGGCGCGTGCTCGTCGACGCAGATCGCGCTGAAGGAGTCGCTCGGGTACGCCAAGCGTGAGCAGTTGGTGGATCGCGTGGAGGATGCGCGGGACGGACAAGAGGCGGCGAAGGAGCAGTTTGAGTCCGCGCTCGCGGAGTTTCTGTCGGTCACGGGTGTTGAAACGGGAGAGCTTGAGAAGAAGTACAGCGCGGTCAAGAAGCAGTACGAGCGGTGCGAGGACCGGGCCGAGGCCGTCAACACACGCATCAAGGATGTCGAGCGGGTCGCGGGGGCGCTGTTCAAGGAGTGGGACGCGGAGCTGGACCAGTACTCGTCGAGCGAGATGCGGGCGGCGTCGCAGCGGCAACTGGATGACACGAAGGTGAAGTACGAGGCGCTGGTCTCCACGATGAAGCAGGCGGCGTCCAAGATGGAACCGGTGCTGGCGGCGTTCAAGGACCAGACGCTGTTCCTGAAGCACAATCTCAACGCGCGGGCGATCGCGTCGTTGCAGCAGACATCGGGGCAGATCCAGAGCGACGTGCAGGCGCTGGTGACGGAGATGGAACAGGCGATCAACGAGGCCAACGCGTTCATTCAAGAGATGCAGGCGGGTCAGGTGTGAGTGAAAGAGGAAGAGAACGCAGAGAATGCAGAGAACGCGGAGGATCGCGGAGAAGAACGGGGGAATGAACAAGCAGGGCGGTGCGACGGGCGCAGCGGCGGGGCTCTGCAGGGCGTCGCCTCCGGCGACTCCGAGGCGTTTCAAGGATGCCGCTGGCACAGCACCTGTACCAGACCCTGCGGCGACCGCTTCGCGGTGCGCCTTGGGTCTGGCAACCAACGCACGCCCGCTTCGCGGGCGATGAACGAGATGTCACGAACGCGAAGGGCGTGCCGCTCCGGCATCGTCGTCGGCTACAGGGCAGCTGAGACTCTTGTCGTACATGCCGGAGCGGTCGAAGCAGCAGGGTCGGCGCTTGCCGCCCGCGAGCATGTCGCAGGCCTTCTCTATGCGGAGGACGCGGGTTTCGGCGCGCTTGGGGCTGGTGATCCACTGGATCCAGTCTCGGCGGGCGGCGGGCGTGATGTCTTTCCAAGCGGCGCGGGCTTCCGCACCCGCCGGGCCCGGCGCGGAGGAGAGGGCGCGACGAAGATCGGGAGGCAAGACGGGCTCGGGTTCCTCGCCCGGCGCGACGGGCGCGAGTTCGACGGAGACGGTGTCGCCGAACGTGACACCGGCGGCTTCGCGGAGTTTGCGCTCGACCTTGAGCCAGTGCCCTCCCCCACCATCGGGCTGGAGCGTGGCCTCGAATGAGGCGTGGTTCAGCAGGCCCCTGACCGAGACCATGCCGCGTGAGGGGAGCTTCGCGCTCGCGGCTTGCGAGAGGACGAGGAACGACCAGCTGGTGGGGTCCGGCTTGTCACCATCCGGCACCTTGGGCTTCTTGAGCGTGGCGGTGAAGCGGATGGGCGGGGCCTTTGCCTCGGAACCAGCGGACTTTGTGGAAGCCTTTTTCGCCATGCCGGTTGAACTGTAGTGAGTGATGCTGCCGCACGGGGCGCGGGAGAGTGAGGCGGGTGTGAGACGACGGAGACTTGGTCCATGAATGAACCGGACCCCGCCGAGGGGCGGGGTCCGGTTGGGACTTGGAGAATTCGTTCAGAGGGATGCGGAATCAGTTCTCGCGTGCGGCGTCGGAGGTCAGGTTGACGTCGCGGATTTCAATCTGCGGGACGCCGACGGAGTCGTTGCGATCGGCACCGAGGGCCTCGGCGGCTTCGGCGGCTTCGGCGAGCATGCGCTCCTCATCGTCGTCGGACTCGGTCGGGAGTTCGACGAGGTACTTGATCCGCATGTCCTGGTACGGGCGGAAGCCGGTGCCTGCGGGGATCAGGTGGCCGAGGAGGACGTTCTCCTTCAGGCCGACGAGGGTGTCCATGGCGCCGCGGAGGGCCGCCTCGGTGAGGACCTTGGTCGACTCCTGGAACGACGCACCGGAGAGGAACGAGTCGGACGAGAGCGCGGCCTTGGTGATGCCAAGCAGGAGCGTGCGGCCCGTGGCGGGGCGGGCCTTCCTTGCCTTGGCGCCGTCCTTGCCGGCGGCCTCGGCCTTGGCATTGGCTTCCTTGATCTCGGCGCGGGTGATGAGCGCGTCGACGGGAAGGTCCGTCGAGCCGGGCTCCGTGACGCGGACCATCATGGCGATCTCGTTGTTCTTCATGCGGAAGTCGAACTTGTCGACGACCTGATGGGGAAGCAGATCGGTGTCGCCTGGGTTCTCGACCCGGACCTTGCGGAGCATCTGGCTGAGGATCAGCTCGATGTGCTTGTCGTTGATCGTCACTCCCTGTGCCCGGTAGACGTTCTGGACCTCGTCCAGCATGTACGTCCAGAGGGATTCCTCGCCCTTGATCCGCAGGATGTCGTGCGGAACCAGGGGGCCTTCGGTGAGGGCGTCGCCGGCCTCGACATGGTCGGCGGTGTGGACGAGCAGGATCTTGTCGCTGGGGACGTGGTGGTCCTTCTCGATGCCGGACTCCGAGACGACGCGGATGGTCATTTTGCCCTTGCGCTTGTCCGAGAGGATCTCGACCTTGCCCGAGATCTCGGCCATGACGGCCGGCTCTTTGGGCTTTCTGGCTTCGAAGATCTCGGTCACGCGAGGGAGACCGCCGACGATGTCCTGCGAACGCTCCGCACCGCGGGGCAGACGCGCGAGCATCTGTCCGGCCTTGATCGGGGTGCCGTCCTTGATCTCGAGTCGGGCACGTGCGGCGAGGAAGTGGAAGTCCAGGATGTGGCCGGACTCGTCGACGATGTTGATTGCCGGACGGAGGTCGCCCTTGTGCTCGATGATGACGAGGGCCTTCTTGCCCTGGCCGGCATCCTCTTCGCGGACGGTCTCGCCGATCTCGATGTCGACGTACTGCACGATGCCCGATTTCTCGGCGAGGATCGGGGTGCGGTGCTGGTCCCACTTGACGAGGATGTCGCCCTTCTTGGCTTCCTCGCCGTTGGAGCAGAGGAGGAACGCGCCGTAGGGGATCTTGTACTTCTCGAGTTCGCGTCCCTTGGAGTCCTGGATCGCGATCTCGGCGTTGCGCTTCAGGACGATGTGGACGTCGCGTCCGTCGTCGTCCTTGCCCGGCACCTCGGCACAGTCGCGGAGCTCGATCGTGCCCGCGTTCATGCATCGGTACTCTGACTCAACGACCGAGCGGGTGCCGATGCCGCCTGTGTGGAACGTGCGCATCGTGAGCTGGGTGCCCGGCTCGCCGATCGACTGTGCGGCGATGATGCCGACGGCCATGCCCGGCTCGACGAGCTTTCCGGTGGACATGTCCATGCCGTAGTCGAGGACCGAGCAGCCGGTCTTGGACTCGGAGGTGAGGGGGGAGCGGACGAGCACGGACTCGATGCCCAGGCCCTCGATCTCCTTGGCGGCCTCGGCCGAGATCATGGTGTTCTCGGCGATGATGACCTTGTCGGTCATGGGATTGATGACGGCGTTGACCGAGACGCGGCCGATGACCTGCTCGGAGAGGGGGACGTCGACCTGCTCACCCTTGTAGAGGGCGCGCTTGAGGACGCCGCGGCGGGAGCCGCAGTCCATCTCGCCGACGATGACCGACTGGGCGATATCGCAGAGCTTTCGCGTGAGGTATCCGGAGTCGGCGGTCTTGAGGGCGGTATCCGCCAGACCCTTTCGCGCGCCGTGCGTAGAGGAGAAGTACTCGAGGATCGTGAGACCCTCGCGGAAGTTGGAGCGGATGGGGGTCTCGATGATCTCGCCCGAGGGCTTGGCCATGAGGCCTCGCATGCCGGCGAGCTGGAGCATCTGGGCGACGTTGCCTCGGGCGCCCGAGTCGGACATGAGGTAGACGGGGTTGAGGTAGGGCTTGCCCTTCTTGGTCTCGATGTCGACGTACTCGCCGGCGTCGTCGCGGCGGTCGTGCTTCAGCGTCTCGACGAGCTTCTTGGTCACCTGCTCGCGGCAGTGAGACCAGATATCGATGAGCTGGTTGTAGCGCTCGCGGTCGGTGATGATGCCCTTGTCGAAGTTCTTCTCGACGCGGTCGACCTTCTTCTGGGACTCGTCGATGAGCGCGAGCTTCTCCTTCGGGATGCGAAGGTCGGTGATGCCGAACGAGAGGCCGGCGAGCGTCGAGCGCTTGAAGCCGGTTTCCTTCATGCGATCGAGGATGTCGATGGTGTCGGGCTTGCCGCAGTACTTGAAGGTGTCGTCGATGACGCGTGCGCAGCCCTTTTTGCCGAGGGCGCAGTTGTAGAAGGGCATGCCGCGCTTCAGGATGTCTGAGAAGAAGATGCGGCCGGCGGTGGTGATGAGGCGTCCGTCCTTGGGGAGGGGCTTGGGCTGACCGCCCTGCGACTCGACGACTTCCTTGAAGCCATCGAGGCGGACGAGGATCTTCTCGTGGATGCCGATGGTGCCGTGCTCGAAGGCGAGGAGGGCTTCCATGCGGTCCTTGAAGGCCTTGTAGGTCTTGACCTCGCGCTCGTCGGGGAGCTCCGTGGTGAGGAAGTAGACGCCCATGACGATGTCCTGCGAGGGCGAGATGATGGGCTTGCCGTTCGCGGGCGAGAAGATGTTGTTGGTGGAGAGCATCAGGACGTGGGCTTCGGCCTGGGCCTCGACGGAGAGGGGAAGGTGGACGGCCATCTGGTCGCCGTCGAAGTCGGCGTTGAATCCGCCGCAGACGAGCGGGTGCAGCTTGATGGCGTTGCCCTCAACGAGGACGGGCTCGAAGGCCTGGATACCCATTCGGTGGAGGGTGGGTGCGCGGTTGAGCAGGACGGGGTGCTGGTAGATGACCTCTTCCAGGATGTCCCACACCTCGGCGTCGCGGCGCTCGAGCATGCGCTTCGCGGACTTGATGGTGTCGGCGAGTCCGTGCTCCTTGAGCTTGCGGATGATGAAGGGCTGGTAGAGCTCGAGGGCGATCTTCTTGGGAAGGCCGCACTGGTTGATCTTGAGCTCGGGTCCGACGACGATGACCGAGCGTGCGGAGTAATCGACGCGCTTGCCGAGCA
This sequence comes from Planctomycetota bacterium, assembly GCA_963204725.1. Classification (GTDB taxonomy): domain Bacteria; phylum Planctomycetota; class Phycisphaerae; order Phycisphaerales; family UBA1924; genus JAHBWV01. The sequence goes on along the minus strand of CAUJHH010000035.1, from coordinate 105,888 downwards.
GGTTCTCGCGGAAGCGGCCCTGCTTGCCCTTGATCATGTCGGTCAGCGACTTGAGCGGGCGGTTGGATGAGCCGAGCACGGGGCGGCGGCAGCGGTTGTTGTCGAAGAGCGCGTCGACGGCCTGCTGCAGCATTCGCTTCTCGTTGCGGATGATGACATCGGGCGCGTTGAGATCCATCAGCTTCTTCAGCCGGTTGTTGCGGTTGATGATGCGGCGGTAGAGGTCGTTGAGATCGCTGGTCGCGAAGTTGCCGGACTCGAGCAGGACGAGGGGGCGCAGGTCCGGCGGGATCACCGGGACGACGTCCATGACCAGCCACGCCGGATTGTTCTCGCTCTTCCTGATCTGCTCGACGAGCTTGAGGCGCTTGGCGAGGTCCTTGATCTTCTGCTTGCTCTTGGTCTCGCGGAGTTCCTGGCGGAGCTGGGCGGAGAGCGCATCGAGGTCGGTCTTCTCGATGAGGTCGCGGATCGCCTCGGCGCCCATGCGGGCTTTGAAGGCGTTGCCGTACTTCTCGACCGCCTGGCGGTGGTCGTCCTCGGTGAGGACCTGCTTGAACTTGAGCTCGGTGTCGCCGCCGTCGATGACGACGTAGTCCTGGTAGTAGATGACCTTCTCGAGGTCGGAGGTTTTCATGCCGAGGAGGGTGCCGAGGCGGCTGGGCATGGACTTGAAGAACCAGATGTGGACGACCGGCGCGGCGAGGTTGATGTGGCCCATGCGTTTGCGCCGGACGCGCGAGTGCGTGACCTTGACGCCGCAGCGGTCGCAGATGATGCCCTTGTACTTGGTGCCGCGGAACTTGCCGCAGCCGCACTCGTAGTCGCGTTCCGGCCCGAAGATGCGCTCGCAGAAGAGCCCGTCCTTCTCGGGGCGGTATGTGCGGTAGTTGATGGTCTCGGGCTTCTTCACCTCGCCGTAGGACCACGCCCGGATGTCGTTGGGCGAGGCCAGGGTGACCTTGACGGCGGAGAAGTCATTCACGCGCTCGTAGACGGTCTCGGCCATGGGCGGTGATCTCCGGGCTGAACGCCGCGTGGAGCGGCGTGGTGATGTGCGGGCGTGATCGGGACGACGGGATCGAATCAGCGAAACAGTGCGTTGCGAGCGCGGCTCAGAGGAGCGATCCACCCTGGAGTTGCTTTTTCTCCAGTGTGACGTTCATGCCGAGGCCCTTGAGTTCGTTGCAGAGCACGTCGAAGGCGACGGGCATACCGGCCTCGAGCTTGTTGTGGCCCTTGACCATGGACTCGTAGATCTTGGTGCGTCCTTCCACGTCGTCGCTCTTGACGGTGAGCAGCTCCTGGAGGATGTACGCAGCGCCGTACGCCTCGAGACCCCAGACTTCCATTTCACCGAAGCGCTGGCCGCCGGTGCGGGCCTTGCCGCCGAGGGGCTGCTGGGTGATGAGGGAGTAGGGCCCTGTGGCACGGGCGTGGATCTTGTCGTCGACAAGGTGGTGGAGCTTGAGCATGTACATGTAGCCGACGGCGGTGCGCTGGGCGAAGGCCTCGCCGGTGCGTCCGTCGTGGAGCTGGATCTTGCCGCCCTTGGGCATGTGGGCGAGGATCTCGCGCCAATGGGGGTGCGTGCCGGTCTTCTCGTAGTTGGCGAGACGATCGACGACGCTCTTGTTGGCTTCGGCGACGGCGTCGTGGACTTCCTGCTCCGTCGCACCGTCGAAGACGGGCGTGACGGCCTGGAAGCCGAGGATGCGGGCGGCCCATCCGAGGTGGAGCTCAAGGATCTGCCCGACGTTCATGCGCGAGGGGACGCCGAGGGGATTCAGGAGGATGTCGACGGGGGTGCCGTCCTCCATGAACGGCATCTCTTCTTCGGGGACGATTCGAGCGATGACGCCCTTGTTGCCGTGGCGGCCTGCCATCTTGTCGCCGACCGAGAGGTGGCGCTTGGTGGCGAGATAGACCTTCACCATCTCGAGGACGCCGTTGGGGAGCTCGTCGCCGCGCTTCATCTGCGCGACCTTGCGCTGCTTCTCCTTCTCGACGGCCTGGATACGGGGCCAGAACTGGGAGTGGATCTTCTCGGCCTCGGCCTTGGTCTCCTTCGAGCCCTTGATCCACTTGATGTCGAAGGTCTTGATCTGCTCGAGGATGACCTCTCGGATATCGGAGGCGCCGACCTTCTGGCGGGTCATCGGGTCGACGGTCTCGGTGCCGACGGAGGTGTTGATCGAGACGATCATCTGGCGGAAGAGCTCGATGGCGCTGTCGTCCATCGACTGCTCGTAGGACTCCATGTCCTTCTTGAGCTGCTTCTTCTGCGTCTCGTTCATGTGCTGGCGACGGGAGAACTTGCGGGCGCCGATGACGACGCCCTCCACGCCGGCCGGCACTTCGAGCGAATCGTTCTTCACGTCTTCGCCCGCGCGGCCGAAGATCGCGTGGAGGAGCTTTTCTTCCGGGGTGAGCTCGGTCTTGCTCTTGGGGCTGACCTTGCCGACGAGGATGTCGCCGGGTCCGACGCGGGCGCCGATGCGGATGATGCCGCTGTCGTCGAGGTTGCGGAGCATTTTCTCCGAAACGTTCGGGATATCGCGGGTGAACTCCTCGCGTCCGAGCTTGGTCTCGCGGATCTCGACGTCGAAGGCGTCGATGTGGATCGACGTGAAGACGTCGTCCTTCACCAGACGCTCGTTGATGACGATGGCGTCCTCGAAGTTGTACCCGTCAAAGGTGTTGAACGCGACGAGCACGTTCTTGCCGATGGCAAGCTCGCCGAAGCGGGTTGACGCGCCGTCGGCGAGGATCTGGCCCTTCTCGACCTTCTGCCCGGGCTCGATGATCGGGTGCTGGTTGAGGCAGGTGCGCTCGTTCAGGCCGACGAACTTCCGGAGGACGTACTCGTCGGAGTTGTCGATGATGATGCGCTGCGCATCGGCGAAGGTGACCGTGCCAGCGTTCTTGGCGCGGATGACCATGCCCGAGTACTTGCCGATGTGCTTCTCGAGGCCGGTCGCCACGCAGGGCGGATCGACCTTGATGAGCGGCACGGCCTGACGCTGCATGTTCGAGCCCATGAGGGCGCGGTTGGCGTCGTCGTGCTCGAGGAAGGGGATCAGTGCGGCGGAGATGCCGACGATCTGCTTCGGCGAGATATCGATGAAGTCGACCTGCGACGAATCGACCTCGGCGAGTTCGCCGTTCACGCGGGCGAGGATCATGCCCTTCTTGAGCTTGCCGTCGAGCTCGAGTGCGTCGGCCGGCGCGAGGACCGTTTTCATCTCCTCGTCGGCGCGGAGATAGACGTGCTCGCCGGTGGACTTGCCGTTCTTGGCCACGCGGTACGCGGTGCGAAGGAAACCGTACTCGTCGACCATCGCGTAGATGCCGAGCGACGCGATGAGGCCGATGTTGGTGCCCTCGGGCGTCTCGATGGGGCAGATGCGGCCGTAGTGCGAGATGTGGACGTCGCGCACCTCGAATCCGGCACGCTTGCGGTTCAGGCCGCCCGGCCCGAGCGCGGAGAGACGTCGCTCATGGATGAGCGAGGAGAGCGGGTTGGTCTGGTCGACGACCTGCGACAACTCAGAGCGACCGAAGAAGAAGTCGATCGCGGAGGAGATGCTCTTGGAGTTCACCAGGTCGGCGATCTTCAGGACCTCGTCGGGGTTCTTGACGCTCATGCGCTCCTGAACGGTGCGTTTGAGCTTCAGGAAGCCCTTGCGGAGCTCCTCGACTGCCAGCTCGTCGAGCGTGCGGAGGCGACGGTTGCCCAGATGGTCGATGTCGTCGACCATTGCGACGGCGCGGCCGGTGTCCGAGTCCTGCCGGTTCGAGCGGAGGTCGAGCATGTACTGCACCACGCGGAGGAAGTCCTCCGACGTGATGAACATGAGATCCTCGGGGGTGTTCAGGTCGAACTTGCGGTTGATGCGGAAGCGGCCGACGCGACCGAGGCGGTAGCGGTTCTCGTCGAAGAACTTCTCCTGGAAGAGCTGTCGCGCCTTCTCGACCTGCGGCGGATTGCCGGGGCGGAGCTTTGAGTAGATCTTGAGCAGCGCTCGCTCGTAGTCGCTGGAGGCCTCGTACTGCTCGAGACGCTCCTCGGCGATCGTGTTCAGGATCAGCGTGTCGGAGGGGTTCTCGACGACGCGCACCGTCTTGAGCGAAGAAGACATGATCTTCGCGGCGGCGTCCTCGCCGATCTGGCGGCCGACGTGGACCAACTCCTCACCGGACTCGGTGTCGATGATCGACGCGGCGGCCCAGTGATCGGCGCGGACGTTCTCGGCCTTCACGTCGCTGACGACGTAGAAGAGCGAGATCAGGGCGTCGGTGGTGGAGATGGATTCATCGAGGCAGCGGAGGAAGGTCGTCGCGGCAAGCTTCGTCGACTGGTCGATCCGCATCGCCAGGACGTCCTTCTTCGTCACCTCGAGCTCGATCCACGAGCCGCGCTCGGGGATGATGCGAGCGGAGTGGAGCGGGCGGTCGGCCTCGCTGGAGACGATGGAGAAGTCCACGCCGGGTGAGCGGTGGAGCTGGCTGACGATGACGCGTTCGGCACCGTTTACGATGAACTCGCCGCCGCCCATCATGATGGGGAACTCGCCGAGGTAGATGTCTTCCTCGGGCAGGTCGGGGTGGTTCTCTCGCTTGAGGCGCACGGCGATGCGGAAGGGCCGCCCGAAGGTCAGGCGGAGCTCCCTGCACTCGTCGGGCGTGTATCGCGCCTCCTCGAGCACATAGTGCAGATACTCAAGCGACATCGTCTCGTCGTACGATTTGATGGGGAACACCTCCTTGAGGAGGGATTCGAGTCCCATCTGGACATCGCGCGTCTCGGGACCGCGAGCCAACTGGAGAAAGCGCTCGTATGCGTCGTGCTGGACCTGGTTCAGGTCCGGCACGTCGATCGCATCACCGCGCTTTGCGAAGTTCCGCACCTTCGTCGATGCCATCAGCTACCTCGCGATGGAGAGACAGCCCAGCCCGGTCGTTTCCGTCGGGCGGGGCGTCGGTTTGTTACTGAATGCGTAGAGATCCCTGTCGCACCCGTTGCGTTCCGAACCAAACAGTGTATCCCCGGCACGTCGTCATCGCAAGCCCTCCCATGCACCGAACATTGGAGCATCTGCAAGTCGTGGCGTGAAGCGGACACAGAAGACGAGGCCGACCCTTGACGGGCCGGCCCCGTGATTTGAGAGACTACGAGCCGGTGGCTCGATCAGGCCAGAGCGACGGTGCCACCCGCCTCTTCGATCTGCTTCTTGAACTTCTCGGCCTCGTCCTTGGAGACGCCCTGCTTGACGGGCTTGCCGGGGGCCTCGACGAATGCCTTGGCCTCGGCCAGACCGAGGCCGGTGAGCTCGCGGACAACCTTGATGACGCTGATCTTCTTGGCGGGGTCGGCACCCTTCAGGATGACGTCGAAGGAGGTCTGCTCCTCCTTCGCGGCGGCGGGAGCCGCGGCGGCCATCATCATGCCACCACCGGAGGCGGCCTCGATGCCGTAGGCCTCCTTCAGGTACTTGCCCAGGTCAACGGCCTCCTTGAGGGTGAGGCCGGCGAGCTCGTCGCCCATCTTGGTGATCTTCGCGTCGAAAGTCGTGGTGTCGGACATGTGTGTTCTCTTTCTTCTAACACCCGAGCGATGCTCGGGCCAGCTTTCCGCACGAGAGGGGCCGAACGATTCGGCGCTTTACCCCCGAGGGGCCAGTCGTGCGAGACAATGCGATTCGTGACTCATCCTGCTTTGGCGATCGTCTCGCCGACTTCGAGCTTGGTCTCGATGGCCTTGAGCAGTCCGGCGACTCCGCTGCCGGGGCCCTTGATCTGAGCCGCGAGCTTGCGGGCCGGGCTGAGAACGAGCGTGACGTTCTGCGCGATGGCCTCGTCCTTGGTGGGGTACTTGGAGAGTTCCTCGACGCCGGCCTTGCCCTCGAAGACGAGGCCGTCGAGGATCGCACCCTTGAGCTCGATCGCCGGGAAGTCCTTGAGCGCCGCGACGATCTCGCGTGCGATCTGGACGACCGATTGCTCGCTGGAGTAGGCGACGGCGCTGGCCCCGGTGAGGAACCTGTTGAGTGGCTCAAGGGACGTCCCCTTGAAGTTGTTGCGCGCCAGGGAGTTCTGGACGACGGTCACCTTGATGCTCTGCTTCCGCAGGTTGGTGCGGAAGCGAGTGGTGTCGATGCCCTTGACGCCCCGGATCGAGATCACCATCGCCTCCTCGACACCGTCGAGGAGATTCTGGTAGTCCCGCATGATGATCTGTTTGATGGTCTTGGACATGGCTGTGTCCTCTTTCTGTCGTGCGGGAGATCAGGCTTCAGCCGTCGCGTTAACGTACTTGACCTGTACGCCTGGCGTCATGCTGCCGCTGATGGTGACTTTCTTGATGTAGACGCCCTTGGCCGTGGCGGGACGGATCTTCTCGATCGTGGAGATGAACGCCTCGAGGTTCTGCTGGAGCGAGGCCTCGGGGAATGACATCTTTCCGATCACGGCGTGGACGTTGCCGGCCGTGTCCGTGCGGTACTCGACCTTGCCGGCGGAGTACTCCTTGACGGCCTCGGCGACGTTTGGCGTGACGGTGCCGGCCTTGGGGGAGGGCATGAGGCCCTTCGGACCGAGGACGCGACCGAGCTTCGAGATGACGCGCATCATGTCGGGCGATGCGACGGCGACGTCGAAGTCCATCCATCCCTTCTCGATCTCGGCAACGAGTTCCTCGCCGCCGGCCTTGATCGCGCCCGCGGCCATGGCCTTGGGGACGATGTCCGAGGTGCAGAATGCGACGACGCGCTTGGACTTGCCGATGCCGTTGGGCAGGGAGACCGAGCCGCGAAGGTTCTGGTCGGCCTGCTTGGTGTCGACGCCGAGGTGGATGCAGACGTCGACCGTCTGGTCGAACTTCGGCGCCTTGAACTGCTTGACGGCGGAGACCGCTTCGGCCACAGGGAGCGCCTGCTTGTGCTTCAGTGGGAGGTTCGCCTTGTTTCGCTTGCTGACGAATGGCATGGGATTAGGCCTCCACCACAACGCCCATCGAGCGGCACTGGCCCTCGATGATGCGGACAGCGGCGTCCATGGACCCCGCGTTCAGATCGTTCATTTTTTCTTTCGCGATCGCTTCGAGATCGGCTCGCCCGATCTTGCCGACCTTGTTCTTGTTGGGCTCGCCGGAACCCTTCTCGATCTTGGCCTTCTCGCGGATCAGCACGGAAGCCGGGCTGCTCTTGATCTCGAAGGTGAATGATCGATCGGAGTAGACGGTGACCACGCAGCCGACAATCTTGCCTTTGACGTTCTGCGTCGCGGCATTGAATTGTTGCACGAACTGGCCGGGATTGACGCCGGCGCCGCCGAGCGCGGGTCCCAAGGGGGGCGCGGGCGTAGCCTGCCCACCGGGGGCCATGATCTTGAATGACTTGACAATTTCTTTTTTGGCCATTGATCCTCACCTCCCACCGGACTCGGGCGCCCTCGGCTCCCGCACAGTTCGCCCCGGCCAGGTGGGACGAGCAGTCAAGTGGTTCGAACGGTTGACCTGGGATGTCGGCCCCAGAGGGTCCGGCGCCGGGGACTGCCCCGGCGCAAGAGGTGACTCTATGCTTGACAAATCGTTCGAGGCAAGTACTTATGCGAACTCAATGCACCCGAACAACAGCCGATTTTTGATCTGGGCCATCGAAAGTCGCCTACTTCGCGGGTGCGATCAGGGCGGCGATACGAGGCGCGAGCGATCTATCCAGGCCCGCCCCGATCGCTCGATCGAGCATGCGTTCCGCGAGCGGGGCACGCCCCTCGGCCTCCATCAGCAGCGCGACAACCATCCACGCCGAGGCACTCTGGGTTCGATTTGCATGCGAGACAGACTTCGCCACCATCGCCCGGAGACGAGATCCGCTCCAGCCATCGAGCACACCACCAAGAGAGACCTCCGCCAGTGAGGGGTCGGAGGCGTACGCGTGGTGCAGAACGGCGACGGCATCGTCGGCTCGCCCGCTCTCCAGCATCGCCAATCCGAAGCGGACCCGCACTCCAAAGTCGTCGGGATTCTCGGCGAGGTGTTCCTCATAGAGAGCCACAGCACGCTCGGAATCGCCTCCGGCAAACTGCTCATCGGCGCGCGCCAACGCCGGCTGCGGGGTCGTCGGATTCATCCATGTCGGGCTGTTCATGGCCGAGCCGTATTGGGACGCATACAGGTCGCTCATCATCACCGGCTCGGCAATGAACCCGTCGATCGATCTGTCGGGACCGGCGCATCCCCGCCCATATCTGAATTCCAAGAATTCGTACGCCGCGATCGAGGGGTTGAGGTTTGCGCTCCATGAGAAGCCGCGATTCGAGCTCGAACTGACGGACGAGGCGCTGAGATAGCTTCCATCTGAGAGCCGGTAGGTCGAGTATCCCGGGCCGGCCTCGGTCAGGATCGCATCGGCCGGGATCTCGTATTGCATCCTCGGCTGGTTCAAACGCTCCATCATCCGGCGATGTGTGTCGACCATATCTCGCAGGCGCGCCGCGCCCATGAGCGGCGGCTCCGACTCGACGGCGGACATGCCCGTAGGGCTCGCGGGGCCGGAAGCGAATAACTCGGAAACGGGCGAACCGGCGCGGCCGATGATGTTGGTCCTCATCACGGGGCGCTGGGCCCCGACCTCGGATGGACCTGCCTGGTCCTTGAACCCGGAACCCGACAGCTTCGAGAGTGGAGACCCGGCGCGACCACCAGTCGTTGTCATCGGACGCGGGCCGGCAGTGGACGGCGAGGTTGTCCTCGCTTGCTGGGCCGATGGCCCCATGTCGACAGAGGGTTGTGCCGACGCAGCGGGGGCGGCAAGTCCGAACATCGCGACCAAGCACCAGCAGTGTGCTCGCATGGTTTCCTCCTGAAATCGATCTGCACTAACGCCTCTGGACGGCTCCGCTTCTGGTTGGTGCGGGCTCTTCAAGCGACGCACGGAGACGCGCAAGGAGCACCGGATCAAGAGCACCATCGGCGGCACGATCGACGAATCGCATCGCGACCGCCCGCTCGTTGCGCGACTGGGCGAGGATCGCGGCAACGAACGCGGCATCCGCGCGTTCGCCACGAACCGCGAGGTTGGCGACATCGCTCGACATGCGCCGCATCGCCGTTGCGCCGCCCGGGTAGCCGTCGGCATCGATGGGCTCGTCCACGAGCAGCGGGTCCGAGGCGTAGACCATGTTCAGACGCTTGATCCCTTCATCGGTGCGCTTGCTCATCAGGTCGATGACGCCCAGCGTTCGGGAGGCCCGGAGGTCGTCGGGTGACTGCGCGAGCAACTCGAGATACAACTCGCGTGCGAGCTCGAGGTCTCCCTTTGCCAGCGCGGACTCCGCACGCGTCGAGAGCGGCACCTTTGACGCTTCTTTCTCGGCTAGGGCCTGCGCCTGGAGCGATGCGAGTTCCGACGGCTTGTAATGGATTGAGAGACGCTGATCGAACGCGGGCTGATCGTTTGCGTTCCGGTTCCAGCCCCGGGCGTAGCTCGTTGAAGCGTCCCGATGGATCGCGATCGGCGTGCCCCAGATGAGCCCACCCGGCGCCATGACGGAGGTGTTGATCACCACGCCCGTCGAGGTCGGGAGGTCGATGACGTTGGGCTGCGTTGGCGGATCACCACCTGCAGACGATCCGGGATTCGGGAAGGGCACCGCGACCGTGGGCTCGGGGTTGAGACGGGGAGGGAGCGTGCGCTCGGCGGGGCGATTGCCGCCGATCGCGTAGTTGTTGGGCATTCCGAGGCGCATCAACGGAGCCTTCGCGCCATAGCCGCGCGAGGGGAAGTTCACTGTCGACGGCTGACCCGGGCGTTTGACGAGCGGCTGCGAGTAGACCGGGCGGCTGGTGAGCGGCTGGCCCGTTGGAGATGCGGTCTGCGCTCTCGCGATCGACCAGGGCGCGCAAAGCACTCCGGCTGCCATGCAGATCGCAGCGATACTTGCCTGGGTGTTGTTCATCATGTCGTCGCTCCGTTCCGTTCCATCGGTCGGAACTGGAATCGAGTGCGCCAGGATTCCCCGCACGGCACGCTCGCGCACCGACTCCGCTTGGATTCTATCCGGTGCGCGTCGAATCTGGTTGCTAGGGATCGTTCCTCACAAGCACGATCCGCCCGACCGGTGTACCTTATTGGAGCATGAAGATAGGCACTTGTTCGCATTCCATACTCCTTTCTTGCATCGCCGCCGCCCTCGCCCTTGGCTTTGGATGCTCGCCATCGGTCGGCGCGTCTTCAGGGGTTCGACTTGATGGCATCAACTCATCGATCGGACTCAGGCCGCGACTGGCGACCAAGGCGTATATGACGAGCGACGCGAGCACGGCAGATCTGTACTTCACGGATCTGAGCGATGAGTCGCTCAGCCTCGGCGCAGAACTCGCGGATGTGAGCGGCACGATCGTTCACATCCATCTCTTCGCGATTCCAAAGGCGGGGAAGACGCCCATCGATCGCACGGCTTCCACGGCGACCGTCCGGACTCTCGTTGTCGCCCAGGGCCACATCGGTGTCTACGGGGGCGGCGGGTTCATGATGCCCTCGGGCAAACCCGGCGGACGTTCGTTCGGCGGGTCGATTGCAGCGGCGTCGATCCGGCTCACGGGCACGACACCCGGCTTCGAGGACCGAATCGGCGCCGGAGAGTTCTCTGCGAGTGTGGCGGCTCCGCTCGACGACGCCACGGCGCGGCGCGTCGCGGCGCGCCTCGAGGAACTCGTCAGGTACACATCACCGGTCGTGATCGGAGATGGCGTGCCCACACCTGAAGAGGAACCGATCGTTGTTCCCATCGACATCGGCCCAGCAAGTCCAGACACGGCCGGCGCGGTCGAGGGCGGATGACGACAAGGCTCGCGGAAGCAACCGGCTGCATGCACGCTCAATCAAGCCAGTCGCCGAAGACTCGCTTTGCGGAACCCGCATACAGCATCCGGAGCAGCTCCGGCGGCAAGGCCTTGCCCCGCAGCGTCGGCGCATCGGTCGGCGCAAATCGGGCCGGATCGACCATCGCAAGATCGGGGTCGGCGATCGGCGACGGACCGTCGTAATCGCTCTCCCAGAGCGTTCGGAGCGCCCAGTAGCGGCTCGCGTAGAGCTCGAACGCCTGCTCGGGCGAGCTCGCGAGTTCGCCCGAGTAGACACCCGGTTTCTTGTCCGACAGGAGGTGGTCGTCAGTGGTCACGATGTCCGAGCCGAAGAGGATCCGCCCCGAGTGCCGCGTGAGGAAGTCAACGACTTCGTCGCGCGAGTGCTTCGAGACTTCGCGCACGATCCACTTGGTCGCGGATGTGTCGAGGTTCAGCGAAGGGTGACGGTCCAGGAGATCGGAGAGAAACCCGAGGTCCTCCGGCCAGCCGCCCATGTGAGCGAGGATCCACGGGCCGGGGAAGCGATCGAGCATGCGCTCCAGCGGCTCGTACTGCGACCTCTTCGTGCCGTAGCGCGCTGCGTCGGCGTACTTGGTCTGGAACCATGTGTCCGGATCGGCGATGTGGACCTTCACCATCATGCCGAGCGACTGCGCGAGCTCGACCTGCTTGATGCGCCACGGCGAATCGAGCGGCACAAACTCCGACGCGTTCGGTCCGGTCGCGAGGTCGCGGAGACGCGGGGCGCACCAGAGCTTCATAAGCCGCGCGCCGAACTCGGCGTGCCAGCGTTCGATGTCCGAGAGATAGCCCGACGTCATGGCGGTGTCGCGATCGGCGGAGCCATAGTCGGGGATCGCGACGAATCGGGCCATATCGCCGAGGATGTCGCGCACGGCGTGCGCCTCGGCGAGGCGCGTCTGCGTCACCACGCGTTCGATACCGTATAGCGCCGCGACCTCCCGAAAGACTTCTGCCGCACGCATCCCGTTCACATGGATGTGCGCGTCGATGATCGGGACGACGGGCGTGCCGAGCCGGACGGCCTCTGCGCGATAGTCGAGCCCGAGCCGGTTGGCATCGGGATTCTTCGGAGAGGTTCCGATTGACGTACCTGATTGTGCCGCTGAATGTGCCACGATTCGATCATACCCTCCGCCGTGAACGACCCCGCTCCAGCCCGCGCGCTCTCACCCGACACTCGTGTCGCGCTCGCGCACGACTGGCTGTGCACGTGGCGGGGCGGCGAGATGGTGCTCGCCCGCATCGCGTCGCTGGTCGAGCGCACGACGACACCGGGGTCTCTGTACACGATGTTCGATGCGGGGAAGCCGACCGCGTCACCGATCGATCGCTGGAATCGCGTTGGGTCGTCGTTGGGCGGTCTCCCCGGCGCCATTCGCCTCCGGCGAGGGCTGCTGCCTCTCTATCCCGCGATCGTCGCATCGCTGAGCAAGTGCCTCGCGAGCGATCATGCACGCGAGCCGATCGATCTGGTGATCTCCACGAGTTCCGCGGCGATCAAGGGCCTGGCGACGCCGACACGCGCCGACGGCTCTCGGGTCCCCCACCTCTGCTATTGCCACAGCCCGGCGAGGTATGTCTGGTCCGACGTTGTTCGCAAAGAATATGGAGCGGGCGGCAGCGCGATGGCCGCGGGCCTCGCGATCTACGCGCCCATCTTCAAGCGCTGGGACCGGCGGACCGCCTCGAATGTCACCCACTTTCTTGCGAACTCCACTCACACCGCATCGCTGATCCGTGAGGCGTACGGGCGCGAGTCGAAGATCGTCTTCCCGCCGGTGCGCACGACGTACTTCACGCCCGACCCGGATGCGATTCGTTCGGACAAGTGGCTGATCGTCGCCTCGCTGGAGCCGTACAAGCGCGTCGATCTGGCGATCAAAGCCGCGGGGCTCGCGAAGCGCCACCTCACGATCGCCGGTGCGGGCTCGATGCGTCTGAAGCTTGAGTCGGTCGCGAGAGATCATGCCCCGGGGCTTGTCAACTTTGAGGGGCGGGTCGACGACGATCGCCTGCGCACGCTCTACCGCAATGCGGCATTGCTCCTCTTCCCGCAGATCGAGGACTTCGGCATCATCGCCTGCGAGGCGATGGCGTGTGGTACGCCGGTGGTCGCGCGCCGGGCCGGCGGCGCGCTCGACATCGTGCGCGATGGAGTCACCGGCGCGCTCTTTGATGAGCCGACCCCGGAGGCGATCGTCGAGGCGGTGGGCCGCCTGCCGCGCGATCGTCGCGCGACATCTGAGTCGTGCGAGAAGTTCGCCGCTCGCTTTGCTGAGGATCGCTTTGATCGGCAGATGCTCGAGGCGATCAACGCGTGCCTTGCTTCGGGCGATGAATCGGGTGGATGAGTCAGTCTGCGTATCGCTCGCGGAGTTTGGGCGAGAGCCGCAGCATCAGCTGGACGCGCTCGAGCTCGTTGATCCAGTCCTGGAGCGTGGATGCGATCTCATCTGGCGGCACGGGCGCGCCCGGGAGAGGGCAGGATGCGCCGAGCTTCGCGGCGGCCATGGCCCGGTAGCGTGAGAGCGAGCGATCTCCCATCAGCGAGCAGAAGTCGAAGTCTTCGTTGAGGAAGAGGACGGTCGGGACGCGGAGGCCGGAGCAGATCGCGATCGGCTCGGCGAGATCGAGGTTCTTGTCCCGATCGATGACGCGCAGGGCGATCTTGCCCGGATTGGCACGCTCGATGTGGTCGAACATGGGGACCTGCTGCACGCAGTCGCCGCACCAGGTGCCGGAGACGATGAGGATGTTGACCTGTCGGGTGAATCCGGAGAGGAGGGTGCGCTGCGCGTCTGTCAGGCGGACCCGCGCGTGGAGATCGCGCCACTTGGACTGCTGGTCGGGCGTGCCGCTGGCGACGTAAGCGTCGTAGGCGTGGCCGGACTGGAACTTGGCTCTGAGGAGCTGGTTTGCGACCATGGTTCACTCTCCGATAAATCTTGTGAGAATACGTCACATCGAGCGACGCACAGGGATTGGTACACTCGATGAGTGCCGCAGATCAGACGCGAATTCCTTGACGATCGCGGGAATCCCGCTCGGATGCCCTACCTTCCTGACTTGGATGCCATCTGCTCGCGGATTCCCGGCTTGCGTTCACTCCTTGTCGATCTCGACCCGACGCGTCCACGCTTGAGGAGTGCGATCACAATCGGGCAGATGGCGTGGTACGGCGCGGCGTGCGGGCTGTGGATCGCGGTGTTTCTCTTCACGAAGGGGTACCCGCTCCCATTCCGTATGGCAGCAGGTGTCGGTGTCATTTCGCTCGTGATCGTCGGATCATACTTTCGCCGGCGCGCTGGGTTCCGGAAAGGGCTGGGCAAAGTGCGCCGAGCGATGCTCGACGCGTCGCTCTGCCCGTCATGCACGCACTCGCTCGAGGGGCTGCCGGCTCAGGCGGATGGGTGCGTCGTATGCCCCGAGTGTGGTGCGGCGTGGAGAGTCGATGCGCTGGTAGACTCCGACCGTGCGACCACGCCTTCGGCCATTTCTTGACGATCGGGGGCGCGAGGTTTCGTTCCCGGCGCTTGCGTCGCTGGACGAATTGGAGGACGAGCGGGAGGAGCTCGAGGAGGACGACGGGGGGCTCGAGGAGCTGCTGGCGCGGATCAACCCGTGCAATCCGGAGATGCGCACGCCGCTCACGGGCGGGCAGATCGCGTGGGTCTGCTTCTCGGGGCTGTTCTGGTTTCCGCTCTTCTGGCTCGTGCGGCGAGAACCGTTCTACGTGAAGTGCGTGCTGATGGGTGGAGTGATCATCGCGGTCATGGCGATCGGGCAGGCCTATCGGAAGCGATGGCTCGTGCGGGGCGCGCGGGAGCTCCGGCAGATTGTGCTGGAGATGCGTCGTTGCCCTTCGTGCACGCACTCGCTCGAGGGGCTGCCTCGGCACGAGGATGGCTGCGTCGTGTGCCCGGAGTGCGGCAGCGCGTGGCAAACCGCCGACCCGTCTACACCTCATCCACCCGTCGCTTGATCTCTCGGAGCAGATCGAAGGCTTGCATCGGCGTCATCGCGTCGAGCTTCAGCTCTCTGATCTCCGAGACCGCAGGATGCTCCAGGATCTCCGCGAAGAGCGCCATCTGAGACTTCGGAGTTCGGGTGGTGATCCGTGAGATATCCGGCTTGCGCGATCGCGGCCCCTGGGGCTTGTCACCTTTGGCGGGTTTGTCACCTTTGGCGTCGCCCTCCGCGTCGGATGCGGGAGCGCTCGCTTCCGAGGCTCTCTCGCTCGCGCCAAAGACGCCGGGATCGCCAGCGACCATGTCGTGCTGCACAGCGAGCGAGTCGAGTACTTCCCTCGCGCGTTCCGTGACATCGCGCGGGATCCCCGCGAGGCGCGCGACATGGATGCCGTACGACTGGTCCGTGCGCCCGGGGAGGATGCGGTGCAGGAAGACGATCTCGTGCGTGCCATCTGGCGTGGTCCACTCGCGCACGGCGACGTGCAGGTTTCGCACCCGCCCCGGCAGCCGCTCTTCGAGGTGCGTCAATTCGTGGTAGTGCGTGGCGAAGAGCGTGCGCGGGCCGCGGCCCTCGCCCCTTTCCTTGCCCTCGCCCGCCAGGTGCTCGGTGATCGCCCAGGCGAGCGAGAGGCCGTCGAGGGTTGAGGTGCCCCGCCCGATCTCGTCGAGCACGACCAGCGAGCGTCCCGTCGCGTTGTTCAGGATGTTGGCGGTCTCGGTCATCTCGACCATGAAGGTCGATTGCCCCTGATGGATGGCGTCGTCGGCGCCGACGCGCGTGAAGATGCGATCAACGACGCCGATGGTGGCCCGATCCGCCGGGACGTAGCTCCCCACGTGCGCGAGCAGCGTGATGAGCGCGGTCTGGCGGATGAAGGTGCTCTTGCCCGCCATGTTCGGGCCGGTGATGAGGGCGAGAGGCGCGCGTGCGCTCTCGTCCGGCGCGTCGGTCGTACCTTGCTCCAGGTCGTTCGGGACGAAGTCGCGTCCGAGCCGGTCTTCGAGCACGGGGTGGCGCCCGGCGTGGATCACGAGCGTCGGCTCCGCGACGATCTCCGGCTTCACCCAGCCGCGCAGGGCCGCGCGGTGGGCGAGCGCGTGCAGCGCGTCCAGCTCCGCGACGACCTCCGCGAACGCCCGGATCTCGGAGAGCCGCTCCATCGCGCCCGCGCACAGCGCCTCCAGGATCGCCAGTTCCCGATCGACGGCCCGGGCCTCTGCGGTCGTCACCTTCTCCTCGAACGCCTTCAGTTCGGGCGTGATGTACCGCTCGGCGTTCTTGAGCGTCTGCTTGCGTGTGAACACCGCGGGCGCGGACCTCGCCTGAGCCGCGGTGAGTTCGATGTAGTACCCGAAGATCTTGTTGTAGCCAACCTTCAGCCCGGCGATCTGGTGCTCATCGAGCAGCCGCTGCTGGTACTGCGCCAGCCACTGGCCGGCGTCACGCTGCAGAAGTCTCGCTTCATCGAGTTCCGCATCCACGCCGTCCCGGATCAGTCCGCCCTCTCTCATGTGTGCCGGGGGCGAGTCAACGCAAGCCCGCGTGATGCGTTCGGCCAGCGGCGAGAGCGCGTCGCGGATGGCGCCGAGCCGCGCCGCGTACGGCGCGAACGCACCGGCGGAATCCCCGAGTGCCGCCAGTATCGTGTCGATCCGCGCGAGCGACGAACCGAGGGCGACAACGTCGCGGGGCGTGACGCGCGCGAGCGCAACCCGTGCCGCGATCCGGGCCGCGTCCTGCACGCCATCGATCGCGGCGAAGACGCCCGACGCGAATCGCCGATCCTCCACCAGCCACGCGACACACAGCTGCCTCTCGACGATTCGTTCAACGCTTCCGAGCGGCCTGACCAGCCACTCCCGCAGCAGGCGCTTTCCCATCGGCGTCGCGAACGCGCCCGGCGTGCCGAGGAAAAGCCCGAGCAACGATCCGTCGCCGGTGCCTCCTCCCCCACCGCTCCCGATCCCGGCGAATGTGAGCTGTCTCAGCGGCCGCTCGATCTCCAGGGCGCGCAGGCTCGTCGCGTCGATCACGAGCGACGCGCCCGCGCCGCTTCCGCCGACCGACTCGATGCGTGGTGGCGAGACGTGCGCCAGCGTTGCGCGCGTGTACTGGTGTGGGTTCGCGCCACCGGCCTCTGCGGCAGCTGGCGTCTGTGTGTCGCGGAGGTATCGGATGATTGCGCCTGCGGGCGGCACGCAGACGCTTTCGTCATCGAGCCCGAAGCCGCCGAGCGTCCTTACCTTGAATTGCTCGCGGAGCGCCTCGAGCGATTCGTCGCGCCGGAATTGCCATGCGGGCCGCGGCGTCCCCGAGATCCCGAGCGCCTCGAGCACACGCTTCACCCGCGCGGGCGGCCTGGCGTCTCCCGGGTCGGCGTAGAGCAGCTCGGTGACGCCTCGCCGCGACAACTCATCGATCAGAGACGAGGCCGGGCACGCGACGACGGAGAACGCGCCTGTCGAGACTTCGATCACCGCGAGCCCGACCTCGCCCGCGTCGTGGTCTTCGGCTGTGCCCTCGCCCCAGTTCGAGAACCACGCCGCGCCGAGCCGGTTGGTCGCGTCGTCGGGGAGGATCGAATCGTCGACGAGTGTGCCGGGCGTGAAGACTCGCGTGACGGCGCGGGCGACGATCCCCTTGGCCTCCGCGGGGTCCTCAATCTGGTCGGCGACCGCGACTCGGAACCCCTGCGCGATCGCGCGGCGAAGATAGACCTCGAGCTGGTGATACGGCATGCCCGCCATCGGCAGGCCGGCGGATCGCTGCGTGAGCGTGAGCCCGAGCGCCTTGCTCAACTTGACCGCGTCATCGTCGAACGTCTCGTAGAAGTCTCCCATTCGGAAGAGCAGCACGCAGTCCGGGTGTTTCTGCTTGAACGAGAAGTACTGACGCATCGCGGGCGTCTGGCGCGGGTCGTTGCCGCCCGCTGACTTTCCACCCCCACCGGTTGTTCCCGCGCTCGCCATTGCGAACAGGATACGGACTCACAGCCGGGAATCGATGCCGATTCCGCGACGGCGCACGCATCGTTTCATTGATCACAAAGTGCAAAAGGGGCGCGACCCGATCGACGTATCGACCGGGTCGCTGTGGGGGGGAAAATGGGGCTGCTTTGGGCCGAAGCCATCTCCGGCGGCGTGATAATACCCGCAGCCCCAATCGTGTCAACTCCCGCGCGACGTGGCCCCGCGACGCTCCGCCGGAGCGGCCTCGCGAGCATCCTTCAGCCCGCGCTCTGATCTGGTCCGGCGCGCCGGCGGGGCTTCCTCCGCTCGACCCGTCGCCCGAGCGCCTGCTTGAACTTGCCCGTCGCCAGATCGATCGCCCCGTAGAGATCGTCGGACCGCTGCGTGATGATCAGCGGTTCGCCGGCGTTCGACATCCCGGCCTCGATGCGGCAGGTCTTGTCGACCCCGCCGCGCGGGCCGTTGATGTCTTCGAGCACCACCGTGATCGTTGAGAGCCGTCTGGCAAATCGCTTGGCTGCGCTCAACACGCGCCGCGAGATGTGCTCGCGGATCGGATCGGAGACCGGAACGTTCGTCGCGCGAATCACCAATTGCATCGTGCCTCCCTGGCCCGTGGCCGAACGACTTGCCGACGCGTGCTCACACCGAGCCGCTCACCCTTCCTCTACGAATTCGATAAGCGAGGGTTCACGCCGGCACGTGCCTTCCGCGCCGGTTCTGGTGCTCCCGCGCCGGCGGACTGGGGTACTCGCCCTTCGGCCGAATCCTGCAGGTTTTTGCTCGAATTGCTCTCGATTCTGCAACCAGGACGCAATCGGCTCTCCGGGGCAGCGTTTGACTTCCGAAGCTGCCTCATGCCCTTGAGGAGATCGGGAACGCTCGTCCATTCACGTCATTGTGGAGATTCGGAATGAAGCGCAAGCATCTTGGATTCGTTGCTGTTCCTGCCGTCGCCCTCATCGCGCTCTGTGCGGCTGTGACGCCCGCAATCGGAGAGCCGCAGCACCCCTCTCGGATCGTCGGGAGGGTCGTCGATTCGGACAACAATCGCGTCGCAGGGGCGCAGGTCGCCCTCATGGTCGGACCCGGTGAGATCCTGAAACGCACCGTGTCGAACGACAACGGCGAGTTCGAGTTCCGCCCGATCCGGGCTGGGCAGTACGCCGTCGGCGCCGCGAAGCCCGAGGTTGGGCATGGGCACACGCCACGCTTTGCCGTCCGTCCGGGCGAGACGCAGCGCGTCCCGGTCCGCATCGGCGACTGATGGCTTCACGAACAACCCAGTTGGATTCGGCGGGTGCGACCCACCTGCCTTCTCCTCCGCAGCCGCCCGTTCGCAAGAGCGGGCGGCTTGTTTTCACTGGTACTCGGCTGGCGCGTAAAGAAGGCCCGGTCGGTGGTGGCTCGACCGGGCCCAAAGTGTGCGAGCAGCTGCTGCGTCCTTGCGGGACCGCCAGCGAAGATGGTTGCCGAGGACCGCCCGTCCTTGGGCGGCTTGGATCGGCACTTCTGCTGGCGCGGGCGTCGATTCCCTTCGCCGCCCGCTGCTCGCGCGTCATCCTGATCGAGGCGGCTCGCTTCTGTTCCGAGCCGCCCCTGATTGAAACCCGCGCTCCACCCTCTCGGGTGAGGCCGGGTTGGGCGATCCTTCACCCAACCTGCTCCGTCTCCGGAGCGCCGAGAAACAGCGAATCGATGCCGGTCACCCCCGACCCCGTTCCGCCGTCCCGACTCTCGAGCGCTCGTCCGTGGCGCCCGTGGTGATCCTGCCTGCGATGGTTCATCCCTCCCGCCGCGCCTCGATCTTCGCGACCAGCGATGGCAACCTCGCAAAACGCTGCGCCAGCGTCTGCTGCCACGCAGCCCGGTCGCGAACCTCGAGCCGATTGCCGGCCCCGATCACAACGACCTCGCTGCTCCCCGCGCCCAGTCCGGCTAGTTCCAGATGCTGTTTCGGCAGCGCAATCCGCCCTGCCGAATCGGGCTCGATCCGCTCGGCGAGCGAGAAGAGATCCGCCTCCAGGTCCGCGGCGTCCTGATCCGGCGTCAGCGTCGCTCGCCTGCCGCTCGCACCCTGCGAGGCGAGACCTTCGAAACACGTCTCCGAGTACAGGCGCACAATCCCGCCCGGCCAAGGCACGCAGTACCATGCTTTCCCGTCCCTGGTCTCGTCCCAGGCGTTGCGGTACTTCGCGGGTATCTGCAAACGCATTTTCGCGTCGATCGTCAGCTCGGAATGTCCGGTGAAGAGCATGACGCGTGACTCCCTTGCTCATGGCTCGGGATTCTGCCCCACTTCGCCCCACTTTGCAACACCTCACTACATTTTTGCGTGGATTGTGGAGAAGGTGTGGGCGCAATCACGAAGCTGCACGACAGTTGACAGCCGCGTTCAGTTTATAGAAGGTACATGATCGGACAAAGAATGGGTTCGACACGAGCCCGGCGATTCCGATACAGTCGGAGCCGCACACGCCGAGGGGATGCGTTCATGGCTGCGTCCAACTCAAACGTCATCGCCGACGCCCTCTCGCTCCTCCCCAGCGGGCTCTTTCTCATGACTTCCGCCTACGACGGCAAGCGTGCAGGCCATGTCGTTCGCTCCGTCCAGGTCTGCTCCGAATCGCCCGCGCTGCTCTGTGTCGCGGCACGAAAGGGCCACTCCATCGCTCCGCTCGTCCGCGACAGCCACAGCTTCGCGATCTGCCTGGTCGCGCCCGCCGAAGCAGCCCTGCTGAAGCGATTCGAGCAGGAATGGGCTCCGGACGAAGTCGGAGATGCCTTCGACGCCCTCCCCGTCGAAACGCTGCGTTCGCAGTCGCCGGTGATGAAGCGATCGATCGCGGCGATCGATTGCGAGGTGGTCCGGCACTTTGACCTGGAAGCCGATCACGAACTCTTCATCGGGAGTCCGACGGCCGCCAAGGTTTATCGGACGTCATCGGCCACACATCGATAGACCGATCGCGGTTCAAATAGAGCCCTAAACGCGCGTTTTTTGCGTGTTCTCGGTGCCCGGGTGCCGCTCCATACGGCACACCCCGCATCAGGGCCATAATTTGGCAACCCGAATCATGGCAGATGCGGATAATCCGTGGTAAGTATTTATGTGTACACGCTTTAGGCCATTTGTTTCGAACCCGTGATTATTCTTGACAAATCGCTTGCACAGCGTCATACTCGCAGCATGGTCGGGTTTGAGTTCGCCGGGGCCGTGGAAATCCCCGTACCGAACAAAGTCGGAAGCGATTGAGAGAGAATCGCCGTTCGGAACCGTTGAATCGCCATTTGCATTCCCTCGCGCGTGCAAGGGATGTCGTGGGTCATAGAGAGATTCCAGGAGAGACAGACATGAAGACTGTGTTGAAGGTTGTTGGTCTGCTCGCGCTCGCCGCGGGCTCGGCTTCGGCGGACCTCGTCCTGCCCCTGCCCTCGAACCACGTCATGCTGCCCGCCAGCGCGGTCATGGCCAACCCGCTCGATACGAGCGATACGTCGCGCGGCGCCCCGGTGTACTCCAGCATTCCCGGCCCGTACTCGGCTCTCGCAACCTCGGCCTTCGCGTACCGCGATGACTACGCCTCCATCCACCCCGCGACCACGAGCGGTAACTTCATGATGGACGCGTGGAAGTTCGTCGGTGGCGTGACCACCGCCGGAATGACCCTTGACTTCTTCTTCCTTGACTCCGCGCTCAATGTCGTCAGTTCCTTCGGCGTGCCGCTCTCTTCCGGCGGCAACTTCATCTGGACGATCACGCCCACCGTTCCCGCCCCTGTCGCGATCAACGGCTTCCTCCAGATCCAGGTCCGCACCGGCTCGACCGGTCAGTGGTTCGCCACGGCGGTCCCCGCCTCCCCCGGCTCCAACAGCTTCACGTCCGGCCACGGCAGCACGTTCAGCTCCGGCCCGAAGATCGCTGCTTTCGAGCTCCAGGCCCTCCCCGCTCCCGGCGCGGCGGCCCTCCTCGGTCTCGGTGGCCTCGTTGCCACCCGTCGTCGCCGCTGATCCATTCAGAGTGACGAGTTCGGCGCGGTTCTCGTGCTGAACGAGTTCTCAGTGTTTCCGAGCCAGCCCGGCACGCCGCCGGGCTGGCTTTTTCGTTGACTACAGGCCGAAGTTCAACCACCCTTTGCCATCGTCCTTTCGTGAAGCGTGTATTCACGGAACAAGCGGTTGGGTATGGGCAGACTTGCGGACAAGTGGCTAGACAGGCCTCGCTCCGAACAGTAACTTGACTTCCGAGGACCCTCCCCAGCCAGAGAGATAGGACGAGTCCTCACTGTTCGAGCGAGAGTGAGACTGAGTGCGCTGTTGTGCTCATTCTCAGAGAACGAGGAGTGCGGGAGTGCACGAACCCGCGAGAGATTGCATAGGAGTTTGGGTGATGAATTGTTCGAAGTCTATTGGCTGCCTGCTCGCCGTTGCGGGTATCGCCGGGGGCGCCAGCGCGGATGGGTTTCCCATGGGTGGCCCGTTACAGCACGCCACGATCATGGCCGCGACAGGCGAGGTGATCGTGCATGGCGAGGGTGCGCCACGGTCCGGGCCCGAGGTCGTCTGGGACAATACCACGTGGGGCGGTCAGTTCGTCGACTCCGATACACGGCAGTTCGTTGACTGGGGAGATATCGGGAGCGGCCACCTCATCAACGGCTTCACCTTCGGTTACTTCACGACAAGCACAACAGACTCCATCGAGATTGAGATCTCGTTCTACGGCACGGAGAACGGATTCGGCGACACATCCACCACCCTGAAGACCTTTGTGTTCGGTGGCCTCTTTGGCGACCTGCTCGGTGGTGGCACCGCATGGACAGTCATCGTCGATCTCTCCGGAACTGGAGATGAGTTCGCCATCACGGGTGCGGATCTTGATGCTGACTCACTCATCGACTTCGGATTCGGCTATCGCGTCCTGAACGCCGGCCACGGTGTCACCGGCCCGCTCATCGCGAGCGGCGGCGTCGGCAACGAGGATGCATTCGACGTTTACGAGGGCGGCGCGCAGAACGCCGGAGGCACGTACGCGGGCACCTCGTTCTTCGGTGGCGATCCATTTGCAGGGTTCTATATGCAGCTGGAAGCGGTTCCCGCTCCCGGCGCAATTGCCCTCCTTGGCCTCGGTGGCCTCGTTGCCACCCGTCGTCGCCGCTGATCCACTCAGCGTGACGAGTTCGGCACGGCCCTCGTGCTGAACGAGTTCTCAGTGTTTCCGAGCCAGCCCGGCACACCACCGGGCTGGCTCCTTTTGAGAAGGATGGGTTCGGGTTCGTCGAGATCAGCGCATCGGGTACTCGCCCCGCTCGCGTCTCGCCTCGTTCACGCGCACCATCGCGGGCGGATGATCTTTGATGAGTTTCACCAGTTGGCTGGTCGTGCAGCCGAGGCGGACCGCGGCCTTGGCCGTGTCCACCCTCATCGCGAAGAGCACATCCATCGCCTCGGCCAGCAGCGATGGATAGTCCGAGTGATCCGGATTGCACACGATCCTGCCGCCCTGAAGGCGAGACTTCCATAGATCCGACCCGACCTCACCGGGCGATACGGCGCACCGATGCTCCGTTGCGAGCAGGAGGCGCAGACGCCGGATCGCGACCTGGCGGTTCTCGGTCACGCTTCGTCGCTCGCCCGCGTGCGACTCGAGCCCGGTTGGCAGGTGCGCCAACTCAACGAGCGTTTCGACCTTGTTGCGATGCTGGCCCCCCGGCCCCCCACTCCGGCCGCGACCCTGCTTGCACTGGGCGAGCAACGCCTCTTCGGGCATTGCCGCGGGGTGGTCGGATCCGCGCGGTCGCTCACTCTGGCCGGTCTGGACAAGTCGATGGCTCATGGCGTGTTCGACCTGATGGGGGCCGGATCGGGCACGCCGAACCAGACTCGCTCAACAACAGCGAGGCCGTTTGGGTCGAACGCCGCGAGGTCCGCTCGTGTGAACGGGAAGTAGTCGTTCCGTCCGAAGTACGCTTCGGAGATCTCCGCGAAGTACTCCATGCGGTTGTTCAGCGCATAGGCACGCCGCGTCTGCCCCTCCGGGAGCATCGCGAACGGCACGCGCTCATAGCGGCCCGACGCAACCGCCGTGTCGAAAGCGGCGCGGATCTCCGGCGGATCACCGAGTTCATGCTGGATCGCGTGAGACAACTCGTGCAGCACACAGAGGGGCTGCTCCGCCCGCCACAAGAGGTACTCGCCGACATCGCAGATCTCGATCGCGCCGGCGCGATCCGGACCGTATCCGGCGCCGACCAGCCACTCGCGGCTCGGATGGTGGCAGAGCCCACGCGCGTCCCATCCACCCGACGAGGGCAGGTCGGGCGTCACCCAGATCGGCGTCGAGCGTCTCAAGAGCGCGAGGGCGTTCGCCGGCAGCAGCGACGACGCGAGCTCGAGATCCCACGTCAACGCTGCGACCGCGCGCCGTCCGTCCACCGACGATCCATCGGCCAAGTCGTGGTGAACCAGCACGCGAAATCCAGCGATCTCTCGGGGTTCGTACGCGTCCATCTGCGGGATGTCGGGTCTCGTCTCGACCACCGGATCAACCGGTGGCTCAGCGCCCGCTGGCGTGCTCACGTACATCGCGACAATGAGAAGTGGTGTCAGCATGCTGTTGTCGGTGTTGGCTCGAGCGTCAGATCGTCAACCCGCCCCGTTGCCCGAAGCGCGAACGCCAGGCCCGCGACCATCGCGGCGTTGTCGATGCAGTATCTCATCGGGGGCAATCGAACGTCCAGGCCGCGCGTGGCGCCGAGTTCGAGCAGAGCGGCCCTCAGGCGAGAGTTTGCAGAGACCCCGCCTCCGACCAAGATCGAGCGGCATGGATTGGCGTCGATGGCTCGCCCGAGCTTGAGCAGCACGGCCTCGACGGCGGCTCGCTGGAACGAGGCTGCGATGTCGCGTCGCACGTTGTGGGGCAACTCGCTCGCCTGTCGCCGCTGGGCCGCTCGTCCCTGCGGATCGCCCCGCACGGCCATCATCGTCGCGGTCTTCAGGCCGCTGAAGGAGAAGTCGAGCGAGGTGGGATTGATCCGGGAGATCGGCAGTTCGAACGCGCGGTCGTTCGCTTCAGGTTCCGATGCCAGCCGATCGAGATTCGGCCCGCCCGGGAAGGGCAGGTCCAGGAGCGTCGCGGCCTTGTCGTAGGCCTCGCCGATCGCGTCGTCGATGGTCGCGCCGAGGCGTGTGAGCCCGACAGGTGATTCCATTCGATACATCGATGTGTGGCCGCCGCTCACGACGATTCCGAGTGCTGGAAACTGGGGTTGCTCGCCCTCCGCGACATCGAGCAATGGCGAGCAAAGGTGGGCGTGCACATGATCGACTCCGATCAGTGGCAGGCCCCTTGTCCACGCCAGCGCTTTGGCAGCGGTCAGCCCGACCAGGAGCGAGCCGATGAGGCCAGGCCGATGCCCCACCGCGATCATCCCGATGTCTTCCAGCGACAAGCCGGCTTCCTTCAGCGCGGCACGCACGACTGGCAGGATCTTCTCGACATGCGCACGGCCGGCGAGTTCCGGGACGACGCCTCGGTATTCGGCGTGGAGACTGTTCTGCGACGCCACGACCGACGAGCGCACCCGCCACCCGTCCTCGACAACGGATGCCGCCGTTTCGTCGCACGATGATTCGATCCCGAGCGTCAGCACCGGTCACTCACCCGGCTTCGATTCTTCTTCGGCCTCTTTCTTGAGATCCGCGAGTTGGAGAGCCCGCTCCAGGTTCGGCCCGGTGATGGAGAGCTGGGAGATTTCCTTGCCGTCCTTGTCGTACACGACCACCCGGCCACCGGTCGGATCGACATCGTCGGCCCAGAGGTCCGGCAACTCGGCGGGCTTGCCGCTCGCGGTCTGGAGCAACTCGATTCGCTCGTCCATGCGGATGAGCTCTCGCTCGACTCTTTCACGGGTCAGCATGAGGCGTGCGAGTTCCTCGCCGGCCTGCGCGCCGCGCTCGGGCAGCGGTCCGCCCGTCTTGAGCCACTCGCCCGAATCGACCTTGGCCTGCATGGCGCGCAGGGCCGCGGCCATCTGCCGATCCTTCAGTTTCTCGAGGATCTTGTCCGGATCGGACCAGTCCTGCTCGGACTCGGACGCGCCGCCCCGGATGACCTCCTGCTCGCGCCGGACGGTGAAGAGTTCGATGAGCTCCTCGTCGGTGATGGGGATGTAGAAGCCGTCGGTCGGGTCGACGCCCCACTCAACCGAGTCGCCCTTGCGATGAAGCGATCGCCCCGAGGGGAGGTAGTACGCCTGCTCGGTGATCTTCAGCTGCGCGCCGCCGGAGTTCGGGAGCGTGCGAACGGCCTGCACGAGCCCCTTTCCGAAGGTCCGTGTGCCGATGACGATCGCACGCCCGTTCTCTGCGAGGGCGCCCGCCAGCACCTCCGATGCGGATGCGGAGTTCGAGTTGGCGAGCACAGCGATAGGAAAGTCCGGGAGTGTGCCGGGAGCCGACGCCCGCGCGACCTCCTCCGGATGTGCCCGCCCCTTGGTGGAAACGATCACGCCATCCTTGAGAAACATGTCCGCGATCGCGATCGCGTCCTGCAGCACCCCTCCGCCGTTCCAGCGGAGGTCGAGGATGAGGCCCTTGACCTCGCCCTTCTCCGCGCCAGCCTGGCGCAGCGCGTCGGCGATCTCGGCCGAGCAGTTGGGCGTGAACTGGGTCAATCGGAGGTAGACGATCTTGCGCACGGGATCGATGAACGACTGCCACTTCTGGGCGTCGGTCGGATCGCGATGGAAGCCCTTCACGGATCTGGTCTTGATCTGCTCGCGCGTGATCTCGACGTCAAACTGTTCGCCCTTGCGCTCCAGCGTGAGCGTGACCTTCGTGTTCGGCTCGCCGGTCAGCTTCTCGACGCTCTGCTCGTCGGTGAACCCGAACGTGGACTCTCCGTTGATCTTTACCACCCGATCGTCGGCCATGATCCCCGCCCGGAACGCGGGCGAATCCTCGAGCGGCGATGCGATCGTCAGCCACCCGTCCCGGATCTGGATCTGGGCCCCGATTCCGACGTACTCGCCGGTGAGTTCCTTATCGAAGTCCTTTCGCTCGCGCGCGGGCACATAGACGGTGTACGGGTCGTTCAGCGTCGCGACCATCCCCTCGATCGCGCCCGTCTGCAAGGCCTTCTCGTCGGGCTCCTCCAGGTAGAAGCGATCGATCGCGCCCTTCACGTCCATGAGCGGGTCGAAGAATGCGAAGTCGTCGCGCTGCGCAATCGCCAGCGTCGACCCAACCACGGCCACGGCCAGCGTCGAGAAGAGCACTGCTTTCGTCATGAATCTGGCGGTCTTCAAGGGTGTCTCCGAGTTGGTGCCCCGACAGGTATACAAGCGTAGGTTCGCCCGGTGACAACCTCGGACCCATCCCCTTGATCCTTATGATGCCCCCCGATGCGTGTCCGACTCAAGACCGCCATCCCGCTTGTCGCCTTCGGGGCGTCGCTCGTTGTCCTCTTCGTTGCGTCGATCGGGGCCGCCGGCTCGCCGCCCGGCCTTCAGTTGCTCTGGGTCAGCGTGTTTGTCATCTCGGGTGTGTGGAGCTTCATCGTCGCTCTCCGGGCGATACGGAACACGTACCTCCGTGTGTACCATCGCGACCGGCCCATGTTCGCAGCAGGCCGCTGCCACGCCTGCGGCTACGACACTTCCACGCTCGTCCGGGGGATCGTCGCGTGCCCGGAGTGCGGGGCGGTCCTCGCGTCCATTCCCGCAGAATCGGTCCGAACGGCCGACCCCGGGTGACCGACCGCCGCACGCGTAGAATGCTGCGGAGGCGAGACACTAGCACGCATGACCGCACACAAAGAACGCTCGACAATCAAAGTTCAGGCCGAGAGGGCGATCCTCGCGGCGGTCCGGCTCCCGGACTCCAACTACGACCCCGCCAACCCGTTTGGTGAGCTCAGGGCTCTGGCTGAGCAGGCCGGCGCACTCGTTGTTGGGGAGGTGGAACAGCGCCGAGACCGACCGGAGGCCGGCATGTTCATGGGGCGTGGCAAGGTCGATGAGCTTCGCGGCATCTGCGAAGCGACCGATGCCTCGACCGTGATCTTCGACCACGACCTGTCTCCGCGCCAGATCAGCAACATCGAAGAGATCGTCAAGCGAAAGGTCATCGACCGGAGCGAACTCATCCTCGACATCTTCGCCGGGCGTGCCACGACCCACGAGGCGAAGCTGCAGGTCGAGCTCGCCCAGCTCGAGTACACCTTTCCGCGCCTGAAGTCGATGTGGAGCCACCTCGAACGCCAGGCAGGCGGCGGCATCGGCGGGCGCGGGCCTGGTGAGCAACAGCTCGAGACCGACCGTCGCCTCGTGCAGGCCCGCAAGCTCGACCTGCAACGCGAATTGGAAGAGATCCAAGGCCGCAAGCGCCGCGAAGTTCGAAAGCGCCGCAGTGACCATGTCACCGTCGGGCTTGTCGGATACACCAACGCTGGCAAGAGCACTCTCTTCAACACGCTCACGACTGGCGGCGCGTACGCCGATGACCGCGTGTTCGCGACGCTTGTCACGCGAACGCGTGAGTGGGACCTCGGTGGCGGGCTCGGTGTGATGCTGTCGGACACGGTCGGCTTTGTTCGCGACCTGCCGCACAACCTCATCGCATCGTTCCGCGCCACGCTGGAAGAGGCGACCCATGCCGACCTGCTTCTCGTCGTGCTCGACGTCGCCGATCCCGCTGCGGAGTTGCAGTTCCGCACGGTAGAAACCACACTCGCCGAGCTCTTCAAGTCGACCGCCGCACGCGAGGCCCGGGAGGGCGAACCGTGGACCGAGCCCACGGTCGTGGTGCTGCTCAACAAGGCCGATCGACTCTCGGACAA
The DNA here is from genome assembly GCA_963204725.1 of Planctomycetota bacterium. Classification (GTDB taxonomy): domain Bacteria; phylum Planctomycetota; class Phycisphaerae; order Phycisphaerales; family UBA1924; genus JAHBWV01. The sequence continues at coordinate 77,213 of CAUJHH010000035.1, read as the reverse complement.
CGCGGCGTTGCTGGAATGGCAGTCCCGATCCCCGGGCGCGATCGCGGTCTCGTCGCTCCCTGGGCCCGATGGCCGCATGCGCCGTGGACAGGTCGAGCTCGAGCACATTGTTCGCGAGCACGCCCGAGGCCCGGTCTCCGAGGTTCGAATCCGTGTCCCCCTCAGCGAGGCCAAGGCGATCCACATCATCGAGAACAGGGGCGAGGTCCTCGACCGGGACTACGACGTCACCCACGCGACCATCAGGGCGAGGATCGGCAAGCGCCAGCTCGACCAGCTCCGGGCGGCCGGATCTCGCATGGAACTGCTCCCCGACGAACCGGAGACCACACACCCCGCAGAATCAGCCCGAAAGCGCCGAGTTCCCCGCTGATCACGGCCGATCCTCGCCGAACCCGCCACTCGGGGTGGACGCGGGGACTTGGACGGGCGATACTTCCCCCGCTCCGCCCGAACGATCAGGCGGCACGCCACCTTAGCTCAGCGGTAGAGCGATGCTTTCGTAAAGCATAGGTCCGGGGTTCAAATCCCCGAGGTGGCTCTTCTCCGCTTCCCGCAGACCCTGCGGGCTCTGCCACACCAAGAAAAAGAGCCCGGCCGAATGGCCGGGCTCCGTTCTTTGAGCGAATCCGCTTCTGGCCGGATCAGCTGGCGCAAGCGCCGGAGGACTGGCCGCCGAAGGCGTCGAGGAAGTCCAGGAAGTCGAGGATGTCGACGATCGTGTCGCCGTTGAAATCGGCGTCCACGACCGTACCACACGGCGCGGGCTGGTTCTCGCAATTGCCGAACGAATCGAGGAAGTCCAGGAAGTCCAGGATGTCGACGAGCGTGTCGCCGTTCACATCCGCTGTGCAGAGCGTCCGAACCTGCACGATGTCAACGCCATCCGGAACCGGCAGCGAGACGATCGCCTGTCCGTACGCCTCTGAGAACGCGAGGTCAGCAGGAGCCGCTGAGAGCCCGATGGATCGATCGAGCGTGGTTCCCGCGCCGTTCGCGTTGAAGATCCACAGTCGCCCCCCATCATTATCGGACCCAGCGGCATAGAGCTTGCCGTCAGCAGCGGAGAGGTATGTCGAGCGAATCGTTCCGTTGGCTGCGAGCGTGATCGTCTTCACAATCGCGTTTGTCGCCGTATCGATCACACAAACCCGGCCGGTCCCGAATCCCGCGGTGCCGACATAGAGGAAGTCTCCGGCTGCGTCGAGATCGAGCGAAAGAGGCGAGTCGATCCCTGGAATGTTGGTGATCACGCTCGAGCCCGCGCCCGCGATGTTCACCACCGTGATCGTGTCGCCGAAGTTGGTCGAGACATACGCACGAGACCCGGTGTGGTTGAAGAGCACCCGAAGCGGGAAGTCCGTGCTCGCCGTCGGATCGCACGGCACGTCGGCGACAATTGCCATCGTTGACGTGTCGATCAGCCGGAGCAGGTCGTCGAACGAGCGGCAGACCGCAAGCAGCGACCCGTCGGGCGAGAGCCCGATGCCGCTGAACTCAGAGAACGAATAGCCGACCGCACCAGTCTGGCCCGCGAGTTGCGTCGCCACCACGGCAGAAGATGACCCGTTCAGCGCGATCTTGTGGATCCGGTCGGTGCCCGCGAGTGTCAGCACGTAGGCGAAAGCGCTGTCCGGGCTGATGCGCACGCGCGACGGACGGTCCGAAACCGGGAGCTGTGCCACGCGCGTGCGAGAGAACGTGTCGATAACCGAGACGGTCTGCCCGTCCGCGTTCGTCGTCACGGCGTACGCGCCATCGGGCGTGACCGCCGCATCCAGCGTCCGAAATGCCGTGTCGATCAACGGAGAGATCGTGTTGGCCCCGAGGTCCATGAATCCCGCGGTGCGGCTCGTGCAGTGCCCGAAGAACAGCGTCTGGCCATCCGGCGACATGGCGAGTTCTCGCGTCGAGTCGCCCTCCTTGGGCAGACCCGTCAGCGTCGCGCCCAAGAGTGAAGACGACGCGCCGTTGATGTTGTAGATGTGGACGTCCTCACCGAAGCGGTTGTTGAGCGCGACGGCGATGTTTGCGACGGGGCTTGTCGCCGCTTCGGCGCACGCGGCGTAGGTTACTGAGCCGACCTGCGTCCGTGTCGCGAGACTGATGATGCGGCTGCTGAAGTTCGAGACGAACGCGTACTGCCCGTCCGCCGAGAATTCGATATCACCCGGAGAGCCCGTCGAGAGGCGGTTGAGCGCCCCGGTGGTCAGGTTCACGAATTCGATCTCATTGAGCTGCGATGTCACGGCGTACGCGCCGTCCGGCGTCACCCGCACCTTGCTCCAGTAAAGGTCCGCCGTCGTGCCGAACGACGCGCCGAGCGTATTCGTCGCGAGGTCGACGCGCACCACGCGCCGTGAGGACCCCTCGCACGAGACGACCGCGAAGTTGCCGACCGACGACACATCAACCGCCGCCGGCTGATCGAACGTAGGGAGCGCCGCGAGTTCCGCGCCGGTTGCGATGTCGTAGACATAGATGGTGTCATTGAAGCGCTGGGGGTAGACGATCTTTGTCCCATCGGCCGAGAGCGCGAACTGCGTGAACGTGTCGCCAAAGATGCCGTACTCGGGCGTGAAGTAGCCGCCAATCGCACCCTGAGACGCCGAGTCGATCACGCGGACTTCCGTCAGTGTCGCGAGGTCCACAACGGAGAACGAGCTGAAAACCGCGTCGTTGATGACGCCGACGACCGCGTACGCCCCATCGGGCGTGACCGAGACGCTGTACGGCTCCTCGCCGAAGAGCGGCACCTGCGCGATCTCGGTGTGCGTCGCGATGTCCACCACGGAGAGTGAGTTCGAGAAGACGTTCGTCGCCAGCGCGTACTGGCCGTTGGGCGTCACCGCGACATCGACCGGATACTCCCCCACTGTCACCGAGTGTGTCACGGTTCGAGTCGCGATGTCGAGGAACGTCATCGTGTTGGTCTGGGCGTTGATGATGACCGCCTGCGTGCCGTCCGGTGTGAAGGCAATCTCGCGAGAGGAATCGCCGTCTGGGCCATCCTCCGTCGAGACGAACGTCACCTCATCAATTCTTGAGACTCCCGTCGCGGGCATCGGCACGACGCGTACCGGCCGGTCGTGAAGGAAGTACTGGGGGCATGTGCCGGGGTCTGCCCCGGGACCACCGTCGATCGAAGTCCAAGGTTCGGGGCCGACGGCGCCGGCCGCGAGGCCGACAATCGACAAGATCACCGTGGGAATTGCTCGCATCTCTATCTCCTGCCGCGTGGTGTGACCATGAGCCGGACGCCGCCTCGATCCGCACCGTCCGGGAACCAATCACCCAGCGTAATCGAAACCGTGGCTCCGGTTCAAGGCCCCCGTTGCGTTTCAGTGGCTCTCACCGGGGCCGTAGCCGGAGCACGCCCATGTCAGATCCTTCGCGCAACGCACACGAGACCGCAATCGAGCCCGCGTCACCTGCTCTATCTTCCGCTCGACCCGCCAGGGCCTCGACGAAGGCGACCGCTTCCTGTCGAAGCCTTGCCCCTCCCAGATCCGGTCCGCCCGATCCGCGTTCACACTGATCGAGCTGCTGCTTCTCGTCGAGGTCGTTGCGCTGCTGGTCCGCCTTATGCTTCTCTCGCTCTGACGCAGCCGACGCCGGCGAGCAGTTCGCCCACGAGGGCGAGTGCGAGCGACGTTGGATCGCACATGGTTGCATCCACTCCATGGAACGCCCTTAACTGAGAGTGTTCGCCCGGAGCAACTGCCTCTGCTCGCCGCCCGATGCACAGCGACCCGCCGAATGGCGGGTCGCGTGCGAGAATCATGTGGATCTCGTGAAGACTGCTCAGGCGGCTTCGCGCTGCGTACAGATGCCCGAGAAAGGCGTCGTGCTCGGCACGTTGCTCGGAACGGTCGAGTTCACATACGCGCCGGGGAACGAAGCGTTGGTCGCGTAACCCGTCGGACCAAACGCGTTCGACCAAGGGAACCCGGCAAAGCTCGGTGCCTGGAAGCCGTTGAAAGGCGTGTTGTAGCCGGTGCTGAACTGGCCGTTGTAGCCGCCAAAGAACGGCGTGTTGTAGCCGGTGCTGAACTGGCCGTTGTAGCCGCCGAAGAACGGCGTGTTGGAGCCGGTGCTGAACTGGCCGTTGTAGCCGCCGAAGAACGGCGTGTTGGAGCCGGTGCTGAACTGGCCGTTGTAGCCGCCAAAGAACGGCGTGTTGTAGCCGTTGCTGAACTGACCGTTGTAGCCGGCGATGAACGGCGTGTTGGAGCCGTTGAATCCGACGTCAGAGCCGCTGATGCCATACGGGGCCTGCCCGTTCCAGGTCTGGGGCGCGAAGCTCTGAGCGAAGAAGCCCTGCGGCACATGGCTCTGGGGGAACCAGCCGTTGAGACCGCTCTGCGGATACGAGAAACCGGGCGTGTTCCATGCGCCAAATCCAGTGGAGCCCTGAAACGCCTGGCCGGGGTTCGACCACCAATTGTTGAAAGTGGGGGTGCGGAACGCGCCGTACCACGACGGCGCGCCGTTCCACACGTTCGCATGCTGCCAGTTGTACGAAGGATTCCAGCCGAAGCCGGGCTGAGCAAACCCGACGTAGGGGTTCGCGATCGGCGAACCGATCGTGGAGCCGGCGAAGGGCGCGGGCGAGTAGCCCTGCGTGCCGTACGCGCCGCTCGGCGTGCAAGCGTTCGAAGTCGTGCCGTTGAAAGTCTGAGTGCCGCCGGGATACGTGGTGGTCATGTCTGCTCCTTGCGTCGAACCGTGGACTGCATGCGACGAGTCAATCCCGCCATGGGACTGACCTTCGCACGTGTGTTGATTGCGAACATCATCCGAACATTGATCGCCGTGGCTTGTGTCATGCACAAGCTTGAGCGGCTGGTCCGGGCGTTTCTTGGAGTTCCTACCCAACGTGAGGGAGACTATCGGGCCGGGGATTCCACCCACTTTCGTCGCACAACCGAATTTGCTTGTCATCGTAAATCCACGCAGGAGTTGCGCCATGGAGCAATGCTCGGAATCACTCGACCTGCTCACAAACACCGATCGGGGGGCCAATCGATCGCCGATAGGGAGGTGAAGACCCCGATTGGCATCCGCTTCGACTCGCAACGCAACTCTCGCGTTGACCGGGCCGAATCGCTAGACTGAAGCACACAAACCCCAAGGGCACGCGTTCATCACGCCGGTGCCGAGGAGGCGTCCATGCGTCAGATCGCTGCGTTACTCGTCGCTGTCGGCGTTACGGCAGGTATGGTGCCAGTCGGTACGCAGACCGCTCAGGCCCAATCCATGAGCCGCACCGAGGCCCAGGCGAAGCGCGAAACCATCGCGCGGCTGCTCAAGCCCGTTTCGATCTCGTTCAACGACCAGCGCCTTGAAGACGTGATGTCCTTCATCGAGCAGCTTACGGGTGCCGAGATGGAGATCATGTGGCTCGACGATCGCAATCCTGATGGTCTGGACAAAGAGGCCGTCATCACGCTCACCGTCAAGAACGTCGACGCGCTCACACTCGTCGAAAAAGTCATCGCCAAGGCACAGTTCGACTCGCTCAGCGGCGGGAACTCCTGGCAGATGTCCGATACCGGCGCGATCCAGATTGGCCCGAAGGCACGGCTCAACACCTACCGCAGAGTCGAGATCTACGACATCAACGATCTGCTCCTCGAAACTCCCGATTACGACAATGCCCCCGAATTCGACCTCTCGCAGGTGCTGCAGAGCGGACAGGGCGGCGGTGGCGGCGGCCAGAGTCCGTTCCAGGATCAGAACGATAACGACGAACCCACCGTCCCCCGCTCCGAACGGGCCGACGACCTCCGCGCACTGATCACCGAGCTCGTCGAATTCGATCAATGGGTCGACAACGGCGGCGATGCCGCGTCCATCCGCTACTGGCAGGGTTCGTTCATCGTCAATGCGCCCGACTACGTCCATCGCCAGATCGGCGGCTACCGCTGGTGGCCTGCGCGCCGCGCCGCCCAGGGGACCGCGACGGTCGAGCGTCGTTGGGTCACGCTCGATGCACGCTACGAGCACGCCACCATTGATGGCTTTACTCAGCACCCGGTGACCGCAACCGCCGGAGGTTCCGGCGGCGCAAGTGGCCCTCCGGGTGGCGGTGGCTGAATCGCAGATCGAATCACCACACGCACGTTCTCAACCACGACCTCGGCAATCGCCGGGGTCGCTTTGTTTCCAGCCATTCGGCTTGCCCCGAGGACAGACAGAAACGGGGATTGATTATGCCTAAAAGGATCCTATTATCCGCAATATGCCCCACCCTTCACTCTGGAGAACTGGCATGCGGACCAACTGGATGTCTCGAAACCTCATCTCAACCGGCACATTCCTGGCCCTCGCTTCGGGAACCTGCCTCGCTCAGGAGAGCGTGCCCACGTCCGACCCGGTGTCGGTCACAGAGAGCATCGAGAAGAAGTATCTCATCTCTGACGAGCCCTTTCATGAAGACCAGGAGATCCTTTGGAAGGGCTTCCTCTCCGGCGCACGCGGCTTCGAGAGCTTCGCCAATCCCGTTGGCAATCCGATCTACTTCGAGACGCCGCTCAACAACACCGGGCTTCGCCTGCTCTACATCCACCACGAGTTCGACAAGGACTCCGTCCTCGGCGGGGGACACCTGAACGTCTACGCGGCACAGGCCCGACTTGCAGTGACCGAGAGATTCGGTCTCATCGCCACCAAGGACGGATACAGCGACCTCAACGCCGACGTTCTTCCCAAGGACGAGGGATGGAATGACATCGCGATCGGTGCAAAGTACTTGCTCATCAAGGACGTCGAGAACCAGTTCCTGCTCACCGTGGGCGCACGCTGGATGTGGGAGAACGGCGATGCCGAGGTCCTGCAGGGCGGCGTCCAAGAACTCAGCCCCTTCGTCAGCGTCGGCAAAGGGTTTGGGCGACTCAATCTCATCGGCAACATCACGTACCGCCTGCCCTTCGATGACGGCGATGAAGGCAACGACATCCTCCAGTGGGACGTGCATGCCGACATCGAACTCGCTCCCGCGAAGCTCCCCGGCATCTTCGGCATCGTCGAGCTCCACGGGCTGCACTACCTCACAGACGGAGATCGCACGCCGCTGCCCGTCGGAGGCCTTGACTACTCGAACCTCGGATCGACCGACGTCGAAGGGAACTCGGTTGTCTGGCTCGGCATCGGCGGCCGCCTCAAGTTCACACCGAATACATCGATGGGCGCGACATACGAGTTCCCGCTCACACCGGCGGACGAAGACATCATGGGTGACCGCGTCACCGTCGACTTCGAGCTGACCTGGTAGGCGACCTCGCCTCGGCGGAAGGCTGCATCAAACGAGCGCCCGGCGGCCGACTCGCACTCCGGCCCCGGCACCAGAGCAGGCCGAGTCTCAGGGAACTGCCCGAGACTCGGTCGTGCCATTTGGGAGACTCGACTCCCGGCTCCCGCGTGAAGCACGCTCGATGTAGAGCGTCTGGGTCGGGAACGCAAACTCGACACCTTCCGCCTCGAGCGTCCGCATGATCCCGAGATTGATCTCCTGCTGCACGTCCATATAGACGTTGAACTCCGGCTTCAGCACGTAATAGACGACCTCAAAGTCCAGCGAGGACGGACCGAACTGCTTGAAGTTGCAGCGATCGAAGCGGGCGAGCTCGACCCCCTCGATGCACTGACGCACCCCGGCCTGCACCCGCTCGATCTGCTCCGGCGTTGTCGAATATGTCACGCCGAACGCGAAGACGATCCGTCGCTCGTTCATCCGCTTGAAGTTGCGGATGCGGCTCGCAAGCAGGTCATTGTTGCCGAAGATCAGCTGCTCGCCCCCCAACGACCGCACACGCGTCGTCTTGAGGCCAACCCGCTCGATCGTCCCCATCTCTGTCCCGACCACAATGAAGTCGCCGACCACGAACGGCTTGTCGAGCGTGATCGTGAGCGACGCGAAGAGATCCCCGAGCACGTTCTGGAGCGCGAGCGCAATCGCGATCCCGCCCACACCCAGGCCCGCGATCAGCGCCGTGACGTCAACACCCAGGTTTTCCAGCGAGAGGAGCAGAATCGCCGCGTATACCACGAGCATGATCAGCCAGCGGAACGTGCCCATCGCGCTGGCGACCGCAGGGTCCTCGTTGCCCTCTGCCGCGGCGCGATGAGCGATCCACAGCTTGCCCCCCCAATCGACCATGACCCCCGACCACGATATGAACTGCAGCGCGATCCCGACGACGCTCGCCTTCCAGATCCAGGACCAGAGCGTCGCCGCGAATTCCGGCTCGGATGTGTCGATCGAAGTCCACACCACGGCGCCGAGCACCACACCGGCGAGCGCTTTGGTAGTGAAGAGCACACGCCGAAGCATGCGATGGATGAGCGTCCGGGGCGAATGGGCCGGGGCGTTGGAGAACGACTTGAAGCGGGCAGCGATCGCCAGAAGCGTGGAAAGCAGGGCGTACACGCCGACAGCAACAGCACCGGCGATGATCCAAGATCCCGCGTCCTCTGGAAGGGACAGTTCGAATGGCATGGGGCATGCTACGACCCGCACACCCCGATGTGAACCCCTCGGCCGGTTGGAATCTACCCGGACTCTGCGCGAATCTCGCGATTCGTCGCGTCAGGACGCCCAGGAGCCGGGATCTTCCGACATGGGCGGGCAGGAGCAGATCAGGTTCCGATCGCCGTAGGGATTGTCGATCCTACCGACCGCTGGCCAGAACTTGTGATCCCTCGTCCACGGCGCGGGGAACGCGCCCTGCTCGCGCGTGTACCCGCGCTTCCACTCCGTCCCGGTCACGGTGTGCATCGTGTGCGGCGCGTGCTTCAGCGGGTTGTCCTCCCGATCCATCGTCCCGTGCTCGATCGCGCGGATCTCCTCCCGGATCGCGATCATCGCGTCGCAGAAGCGATCCAGCTCCGGCCTCGGCTCGCTCTCTGTCGGCTCGATCATCAGCGTGCCGGGCACCGGGAACGACATCGTCGGCGCGTGAAACCCGTAGTCCATCAGACGCTTGGCGATGTCATCAACCTTGACCCCCGCGCTCTTGTCAAAGCCGCGGCAATCCAGGATGAACTCGTGCGCGCAAGTCCCACTCTTGCCCGTGTACAGGATCTTGTAGTGCTTCTCCAGGCGCTTGGCCATGTAGTTCGCGCTCAGGATCGCGACCTCCGTCGCGTGCTTCAGACCCTTCGCCCCCATCAGCGCGATGTACACCCAGGAGATCAGCAGGATCGTCGATGAACCAAACGGCGCCGCCGACACCGCGCCCGTCGCCTCCGAGCCCGCGCGTGTCGGGTTTCCCTGGTCGCGATCGCCCCAGGGACTCAGCACCGAATGACCCGCAAGGAAGGGCGCAAGATGCGGCGCAACGCCGATGGGGCCCATGCCCGGACCGCCGCCGCCGTGCGGGATGCAGAAGGTCTTGTGCAGATTCAGGTGGCATACGTCCGCGCCGATCAGCCCCGGGCTCGTCAACCCTACCTGAGCGTTCATGTTCGCGCCATCCATATACACCTGCCCGCCGTGGTCGTGCACGATCTTGCAGATGTCCTTGATCGACTCCTCGAAGACGCCGTGCGTAGAGGGGTACGTCACCATCAACGCGGCGAGCGTGTCCTTGTGCTCGGCCGCACGCTTCTTCAGGTCCTCGACATCGATATTCCCGCGGCTGTCGCACGCGACGGGCACGACCTTCATGCCGGCGATGATCGCCGACGCGGGATTCGTCCCGTGCGCGCTCGTCGGGATCAGACAGACATTGCGATGAACATCGCCCCGTGATTTGTGGTACGCGCGGATCGCCAGCAGCCCCGCGTACTCGCCCTGACTGCCGGCGTTGGGCTGGAGCGAAACCGCCGCGAAACCGGTGATCTCCGCGAGCCACGACTCGAGATCCCTGAAGACCTGTGCATAGCCCTTCCACTGGTCCGCCGGCGCGAAAGGATGCAGACCGCCAAACTCCGGCCACGTCACGGGGATCATCTCGACCGTCGCGTTCAGTTTCATCGTGCATGACCCCAGCGGGATCATGCTGTGCGCGAGTGAGAGGTCCCGCCCCTGCAACTTGAAGATGTAGCGGAGCATCTCGTGCTCCGAGTGATACGCGTTGAAGATCGGGTGGGTGAGGTACTCGCTCGTTCGATGAAAGAACTTGCCCGCCGCCGTTTCGGCAATCGATTCAATCCGAATGACCGCTTGAATGGCCTCGCGTTCCAAGTCAATCCGAGCCAAATTGAATGGCCTGCCGAAGCTGAAGCACCGCCCGATCGCCAAGAGATCGTCGAGCGTCGTCGTCTCGTCCAACGAAAACCCGATCGTCCCATCCGAGAAGTACCGGAGATTGATCCCCTCATTCTCTGCCCGTGATCGAACTTCCGATGCAGTCCCCGAGCCTAGTTTAATGCGTCGCGTGTCGAAGTAGGCATGGTGTCCGTTCTCAGCTGCGCTGGCGCCTACAGAGTGCCCCAACTGTCGCAGAATGTGTGACATCGTCACTGTCAGCGTGTGCACCCGCGTCGCGATCCTCTTCAATCCACTCGGCCCGTGATAGCACGCGTACATCCCCGCCATGATCGCAAGGAGCGCCTGCGCCGTGCAGATGTTGCTCGTCGCCTTCTCGCGCTTGATGTGCTGCTCGCGCGTCTGGATCGCCATCCGGTACGCCGTGTTCCCCTGCGCATCCTTCGACACGCCGATGATGCGCCCAGGCAGCTTGCGCACGTACTTGTCGCTCGTGGAGATGAACGCCGCGTGCGGCCCGCCGAATCCCATCGGCACGCCGAACCGCTGCGCCGAACCGACTGCGATATCCGCCCCCCCACCACCCCACTCGCCCGGCGGCGTGATCAGCGTCAACGCGAGAAGATCCGTCGCCGCCACCACCAGCGCACCGCACTCGTGCGCCCGCTCGCACAGCTTTGCGTAGTCCTTGATCTCGCCCGACGTGTTCGGGTACTGCACAAGCACGCCGCAGAGATTGCCCTTCGCAAACTCCGCCATGAACACATCGCCAGTGATCAGCTCGATCCCCAGCGACTCCGCGCGCGTCCTGCACACTTCGATCGTCTGCGGATGACAATCTTCCGCGACAAAGAACGAACGCTTCGCCTCGCTCCCGGCGATCGCGAAGCACATCGCCATCGCCTCTGCAGCCGCAGTGCCCTCGTCGAGCAACGACGCGCCGGCTAGCGGCAGCCCCGTCAGATCTGCCACCATCGTCTGAAAGTTCAGGAGCGCCTCAAGCCGCCCCTGCGCGATCTCCGCCTGGTACGGCGTGTACTGCGTGTACCACCCCGGATTCTCCAGAATGTTCCGCAGGATCACACCCGGCGTGATCGTGCCGGAGTATCCCATTCCGATGTAGCTCTTGTGCACCCGGTTCTGGTCCGCGATCCCGCGTAACTTCCGAAGCACCTCGTCCTCGCCCAGTGCGCGATCCGCCGCCAGACCCGCAAGCTCCATCAGCCCCTTCCGGCGGATCGATGCGGGGACCGTCGCAGCCATCAACTCGTCGAGCGTCTTGTACCCGATCAACTCCAGCATCTCGACCTGCTCCTCCGGCGTCGGCGCGACGTGCCGGTGCAGAAACGTGTCCGAGGGATGGAGGATCCCAAGCTCGGACGCCGCAGTTGCCGCGGACGAACGGGGCCGGGAAGGAATAGCTGCTTTCTGGCTCATCGGTTCGCACGACCTCATCGACGACCCACGCGGACCGGAGGCACCGCAGCCCGTTCGTTGCGCCCCGCGCAACGATCTCTGAAACGGTGCCGTGGAGGTGGGGTCGCGGAATCGTAGGTATGCGTTCAGATGCCGCCAACGCCCGCAACGTGCCGCGCCTGCCGAGGTAGAAGCCCAATCCCCCTCCTCTCAGGCGATCCCGCCTGCTAGACTCGCGCTCGATTCCAACCACCCCTCGGAGCCCCGGCATGGCCCTCTCCCCCACCCGTCGTCTCACGCGCCTGACACTGGCCCTCTGCCTGGCATCCGGCTCCTGGAACGCCTCCGCACAACTCCACGCAGCGCCGATCCCGCAGGACCCGGCCAAGCCCGGCACCCTCGCCGATCCCAAGTCCGGCATCTTCGCCCTCGGCGAGAGCCCCGTCGCTGAGCTCTTCTCCACGCTTGGGCCAGATGTCTCCCGCTATACACAGCACGTCATGACGCTCGCCAATCCCTTCTTCGAGGGTCGTGCCCCTGGCACGCGCGGCAACGAGATCGCCCAGGAATACATCGAGTTCTGGTTCAAGCAGTTCGGCCTCGCTCCTGCCTTCACAGAGTCCGTCACCATCACAGCCGCCGACGGAGCCGAGGTCGTCGCGGACGTCCCGACCTATCGGCAGCCGTTTGAAGTCGGGCTGGAGATGTACGTCGACAACGCTGCCCTCTCCATGTCCCTCGGCGGCGCGGACTCCATGGTGCTCACCCCGGGTCGCGACTTTACAGTCCTCGGCATGTCGGGTAGCGGCGACCTCACCGCGCCGATCGCGTTCGTGGGCTACTCCATCGTCGGAGGCCTCCAGGAATACGGCAGCTACTTTGGCGACAACGCCGACCTTACCGGCAAGATCGCCCTCATCCTTCGCTTTGAGCCAATGGACGACGGCGGACGCAGCAAGTGGGTGCGTGACGGCGTCGAGGGCTGGTCCTCATATTCAGCGCTCGCACCAAAGATCTCCGCGGCCGTTCGCCGCGGAGCCGTTGGCGTCATCGTCGTCAATCCCCCCGGAGCGCAGGACGACCGCGCCGGCAAGCTCGCGACCTGGCGCGAGACCACCGGTCAGGGCGGCTCCGGCCGTGTCCCCGTCGTCATGATCACCGAAGATGCAGCGGATCGCCTCGTCCGCGCCGGCGATACCAAGGGACGCTCTCTCCTGGACTTCCGCATGATCGCCGACGAGAAGGGCGAGATCATCGACCTCCCCAACGCGACCCTTACCTTCAACGTTGCCACGCGCTTCGCGCCCAATCGTACAGCAAACATGGGCGCGATCCTGCCGGGACGCGGCTCGCTTGCCGACGAGTACGTCATCATCGGCTCGCACTTCGACCACGTCGGCTACGGCTGGTTCGGCTCTCGAACTGGCGAGTCCGGCGTCATCCACCCCGGCGCAGACGACAACGCCTCGGGCACCTCCGGCATGCTCCTGCTCGCCGAACGTCTGACAAAGGCCTATGCCGCGGCGGACGCCTCCGCCGATCTCCGATCCGTCTTCTTCATGGGGTACTCCGCCGAGGAGTCCGGGCTGAACGGATCCGCGCACTACGTGCAGAACATGGTCTTCCCGAAAGAGAAGCACACGATCATGCTCAATCTCGACATGATTGGGCGCGTCCGAGAGGGCAACCTCGAGGCCAACGGCGTCGGCACCGCGACCGGCCTAGCCGAATTGGTCCAGCCCTTCTTCGACTCTTCCGGCCTGAACATCGCCGCCAAGCCCGGAGGCACCGGCCCATCCGACCACGCCTCTTTCTATGCCGCAGGCATCCCCGTCATGTTCTTCTTCAGCGGCCTGCACGAGGAATACCACTCCCCCACCGACGTGGCCTCGCTCATAAACCCCGTCGGAGCCGTCAAGGTCGTTGATCTCGTCGAGAAGATCGCCATGGCGTGCGCTACCCGCACCGAGCCCCTGACGTTCATCGCCTCCGACGGCGGCGGCCAGGCCATGGGCTCCACGCGTCGAGTGCGCGTCCGCTTCGGCATCGCGCCGGGCGACTACTCCGGCTCAAAGCCCGGCGTTCTCGTCGGACAGGTTTTCCCCGAGACATCTGCGGCAGAGGGCGGGCTCCAGGCCGGCGATCTGATGACCAAGTGGAACGACGCCGAGATCAAGACCGTTGAAGACTGGATGCCCGAGCTTGAGAAGGCCGAGCCCGGCGACGAGGTCACGATCACCTTCATCCGCGATGACGCGGAGCAGACGACAAAGGTCAAGCTCAAGGCCAGCCGTCGAAGCGCGGGCGGCTGAGCCCGGCTCTGCATCGGTGTGCTACCGGCTGAATCCGAACCAGCGAAGACGATACCCGCCCTTCTCGTATTTCATGTCCATGAAGTTCCATCGGAGGTCCATCGCCGATGGCCCGCTGACTTTCAGCCGCTGGACGCCCCCGCCGACGCCCTTCATGTACACACCCGGGGTGTACTCCCCCATCGGCATGAGGTTAAAGAGCTTCATGATGTCCGTCCGTCGCTTTTTGAGCTCGACAAACGCCTCGCCCGGATCGATGCCCCGATCGATGAATTCCTGCTTGGTGATCTCGCTCAGCACCTGATCGAGGAACAACGCCTTGTCGTCCGCATCAATCGTGTTGATTACGTGCGCCATGAGGTGGCGCCCCGTCTTTGAGACCAGCAGGATCTCGCCGTCCGGCAGCTCAACGACCAGTGAGTCGCCGTCGTACGCCGAAGGGTCCTCGTACTTCCCGTCGAAGGGGTCTCCCACCGGGGCCGTTCCGAACTGTGCGCCGGGGATCGTTGCAAGGAACGGCCGATAACGAACGACCCTTTCCTCAGTCTCGCATCCAAGTGTCAGCATCGCAACCGCTGACACCGCAATCCACGCCATGCTGGAGCGACCCTGTCGCACCGTTCACACCCCCGCCGGCTGCGGCGCCGCAACCGGGAGCAGCGTCGGCTCGGAGCTGCCGCGCCGCCAGCAATCGTGCACCGCGAACCTCGCCTCTTCTCCGGCAAAGTCCGTCCGCGCGTGGCACCCCCGTGACTCCTCGCGCCACGCCGCCGACTGCGCCATCATCGACGCGACCAGTAGCATGTTCTGCGTCTCCCATCCATCGGGCTCGTCGAAGATCTTGTCCAGCGTGTACCGCGCCCAGAACCGCAGCATGTCGACCGCGTCGCCGAGCCTGCCACCCGTCCGCGCGATGCCGACATTCTTCCACATGGCCGACCGCAGACTTGATCGCACGTCCTCGAGATCGAGCTCCCCGGTGCTCGACGGGCGCACGTCACTGATGACCGGCACCGGTGCGGGCCGCCGCGCCGCCTCCAGCCCCAGCGCACCGTTTACCGCGCCCGCCGCGTGCCCCGTCGCATCGCCGACGACGAGCCCCTCAAGCAACGAGTTGCTCGCCAGCCGGTTCGCGCCGTGAAGCCCCGTCGACGCCACCTCGCCAGCCGCGAACAGACCCGGCACATCCGTGCGCCCCTCCAGATCCGTGCGAACGCCACCGACCATGTAATGGGCCGCCGGATGCACGGGGATCAGATTCTTCGCCGGATCCAGTTCATACTGGCGCAGCAGGGCCGCGATTCCCGGGAAACGCCTGTCGAACCGCTCGATGTGCCGACAGTCCAGCCACACGTGCCGCCCGCCCTGTTTGGAGATCTGGCGCACGATCGCCTGGCTCACCACATCGCGCGGCGCCAGCTCCGCCAGCGGATGCACCTCCGGCATGAATCGAGCGCCCGACGCGTCGAGCAGGTGCGCGCCCTCGCCCCGCACCGCCTCCGAGATCAGAAACCGCCCCGCACCCGGCAGGTACAGCGTCGTCGGGTGGAACTGCATGAACGCCATGTCGGCGAGTGTCGCGCCCGCGCGATACGCCATCGCCAGCCCGTCCGCCGTTGCGACCGGTGGATTCGTCGTCTCGCGATAGACCACACCCGCCCCGCCCGTCGCGAGCACCGTCGCCCGCGCCCAGATCATCTGGAGCCCGTACCTCGCGTGATACGTGATCGCCCCCAGCACCGCCGAGCCCGGCTCCGAAGAAGCCGTCACCAGGTCCAGCGTGAAACACCGCTCGAACACCCGCACACCAGGCAGCGAGCGCACCGCGGCGTTCAGGCACCGCTGCAACTCGCGCCCCGTCGCGTCCCCATCCGCGTGGTAAATCCTCGCCGCCGAGTGCCCGCCCTCACGTCCCACCAGCAGCGTCCCCGAGAGATCGCGATCGAGTTGCAGCCCGTTGTCGAGCAGATCCCGCATCCGCGCCTCGGCGTGCTCGGCGATGAATCTCACCGCTGGCTCGTCGCAGAGCCCAGCGCCCGCCTCCAGCGTGTCACGCACGTGCGACTCGACATCGTCGTCGCGACGCATCACCGCCGCGATCCCGCCCTGTGCCCACGCCGTGTTCGACGTGTTCAGGTCCGCCTTTGCGACCACGATCACCTCGCCGTGAGCCGCCGCCGAACGCGCCGCCGACAGCCCCGCGACGCCCGCACCGATCACCAGCGTGTCGGTGAAGATCTGCGGTAGCAGCGACGACCGGAACGGAATCAAGTAGCGGCGTTGATCAAACAACTGGTCCATGCGCACCCGCGTCAAGGGGTCGATCTCGAGTCGGCACACCGTCAATCGCTCAGCCGTGGCACCCGCACGACGGCCCGCACTTGCCCTTCGGCACCTGCTGCGTCGGCGCAGGACCGACAAACTTCTCGACCTTCATGTTCAGGAATCTCGCGTGATGCTCGACATGCCACACCGCGATCGCGACGATCTCCCTGACGGAGATGGGCCCGTACTCCGGGTGCATGCCGCGTCGCTCCCACTGGGCATCAGTGAGCGTGTCGAGCCACTCGGCGCCCCACAGACGGATCGTGTGCAGCATCGCGACGTGCCCGCCGCACATCGGCGACGGATGCCCCGCGAGGCGGCTGTGGCGATACAGGCCGTGATCGATGAACGCGTTCTCGTCCCACACACTGAACACGGGGCTGTCCTCGCCGACCACGCGCCGAGCACGATGGATGTACGCGAGTTCCGCGTCCGCCAGGTGTCCGAGCAGCACGCGGATCGGCCACCGACCCACGCCCGCATCCGGGAGGAACGCCTGGTCTACCTGCTCCGGCGACAACTGGAAGACCCGCTTGTCGATGTTCTCTGCCCCGAGCCGATATCGCGCCGTCAGTTCTGCCACGGGCATCGCCGCGATCTGAGACAATCCGGGGCACGTCGCGAACAAAGCGGGCTGGGACGAAAGAGTCGTCATCGCGTTCCTTTCCTTTCAGAATCCAATCGCAAAAACCGCGTCTCCCGGCCCGATCCGACCGGAAGTTCTTCAGCATCCTGAGGATAGGCTCTCGCTCCCTTCGACCTATTCTCACCCATGGCGACCAATCCCCGATCAGACACCCAGACTCCCGATCGCCGCCTCGCCCTCCGCGTCATGACGCGCCCCCAGGACACCAACCACTACGGCACGATTTTCGGAGGCGTCATCCTGAGTGCCATCGACCAGGCGGGCTTTGTCGAGGCACGCCACAGCGGAGCGCATCGCTGGGTCACCGCCTCCATCGAACGTGTCGATTTCCTCGCCCCCGTTCTCGTCGGCGACATCGTCAACCTTTACGCCTGCACGACTCGCCAGGGCACCAAGAGCGTCACAATCCGTGTCGATGTCGAGGCCGAACGCTACCACAACTCCGAGGTCGTTCCCGTCACATCCGCGACCATGACAATGGTCGCCGTTGATGCCAAGGGCACACCCATCCCGTTCCGATCGCTCTCGACCATCTGATCGCGCCGCATTCCCCAGATGCCCCCAATCCCCGAACCAGCCCGGCTCCTTGTCATGCTCTCCGGAGGAGGCCGCACCGCGCTCAACCTCCTGGACGCCATCGACGCCGGATCGCTCCACGCCCGCGTCGTCCACGCCATCGCCTCCAAGCCCTGCGTGGGCGCCGATCGCCTCTCGGCTCGCGCCATTTCCACCGACATCATCGAAGGCGAGATCAGCGCCGATCACCTCCAACGACTCCTCACCGCCCATCGCGTCGACTTCGTTGCGCTCTGCGGCTATCTCCGCTACCTCCATGTGCCGCCCGCCTACGAGGGACGCATCATCAACATCCACCCGTCGCTCCTCCCGAAGTTCGGAGGCAAGGGCTTCTACGGCCACCGCGTCCACAAGGCCGTTCTCGACGCCAACGAACCCGTCAGCGGCTGCACCGTGCACCTCGTTGACAACCAGTTCGACCACGGCGCGATCATCCTCCAAAGGTCCTGCCCGGTGCACGCCTATGACACGCCCGAGACGCTCGCGGCACGGGTCTTTGCCCTGGAGTGCGAGGCCTTCCCCGCAGGCCTGCAACTCGCCATCAATCGATTCGTATCGAAGTCGGAGCAAGATCATGGGGCCAACGCCCCAAGCGTCGATCGCTACTGAGGGCCGCAGCACGATGGGTCACCGCACACCGCATCGCCAGGACTCACCATCCCACGCTGGCACCCGTTGCCGCGCGCTCGCATCCGCACTCGTCGCGCTCTCGCCGCTCGTTGGTCTCACGCACGCCCACGCCCAGCCCGTTTCCGAATCACCGGTTCACGCACCGTCCCAAGACTCCGAGTCCGCCTCTGAACAGGCCGCGCGCCTCCAGAGCCTCGCCTTCAAGGCGATCGCCGATCAACGCTTCGAGGATGCCCGCGTCGCGCTCGAAGCACAGGCGACGCTCCAGCCCTCGAACTTCGTCGTGCAATACAACCTCGCCTGTGTCAACGCCCGACTCTCGGAAAGGGTCCGCGCCGTCGAGAACCTCCACCGCGCCATCGAGCTCGGCTTCATCGACCTCCGCCAGATCCAGGCCGATCCAGACCTCGAATCGATCCGTGCCGAGCCCGGATACCGCGCCATCATCGACAACTGGGGCGCGATCATCGACGCCCGCGCCGTTGCCAACCTCGACCGCACCCGTGAGATCTACGGCGACGCGTATCTGTACGAAACCGACGACCAGCGCCGCCTCCTCTATGCCTGCGCCTACGACGAGCAGTCATTCCAGATCGCGCGCGACGAACTCGCCCTCCTCGCGGACTGGGGCGTCGAAACCGTCTTTCAGGATCTCCGCGATACCACAACCCCAGATCCATTCGTCACCGTCATCCTCCCCAACCGCCGCGACTTCCTCCGATGGGTTATCGCGACCTATGGAGGAGCGGCGCGAAACAACTTCAGCGGCATCGGCGGCGCCTACGACCACGATCGCAAGCAGCTCGTCGCCCAGGACCTCGGGGGCACGCTCCGCCACGAGTTCTTCCACGTCCTCCACTGGCGCTCTGCCTCGCGTCTCGGACAGGACCACCCCATCTGGATCCAGGAAGGACTCTGCTCGCTCGTTGAGGACTACGACGTCGTCGGCGGCACACTCACCCCGGTTCCCTCGTGGCGTACCAACACCGTCAAGCGGATCCTTGCCGGAGGAAAGCTCACACGCATCGAAGAACTCGCCGCCATACCCCGCGACAAGTTCTCCGCTGGCGGCCGCACCATGGCCCGCTACGCCGAGTGCCGCAGCTTCTTCCTCTTTCTCTACAGCAAGGGTCTCCTCGGCCCTTGGTATCGGCGCTACATCGAGACCTTTGACGCCGATCCCACCGGCGTCGCCTCCATCCTCGCCACACTCGATACCGACATCGACGGCGCGAATGCCATGTACCGCGACTGGCTCCGATCGCTTCCCGATGTCGCCGAGCCCGGCGGACGTGAGGGCCGATCGGGCCTTGGCGTCGACGTCGATCCCGGCGAGGGCGACGGCCCCGTCGTGACCCAAGCCGCCTCCCGCGCCGCCCGCGCAAGCGGCATCCGCGTCGGCGATGTCATCTATGCCATCAACGATCGCCCCACACGCGATGTCTTCGAACTCGTCCGCGTCCTCGGCTCCTACGCCCCCGGCACCGTCGTCACGCTCTCCGCCCGGCGGGCGACCCGCCATCTCACGTTCGAGATCCAGCTTGTGAATGTCTCCAGCGGGTGACCGTGGCAGATCCGCCAGATTCATGCGGAACCGCGCGCAACCCCCTTGCGAATATACTATGGCTCACATAGTATATAAACCATAGCATTGAACCCAAGCAATGCTTTCACCACAGTGGAGCACTCCCATGAAGATCGAACGCGAACTCATGCGCGGCGCCGGACCCGTCGCTGTCCTGAAACTCCTCGAACGCCAGGAGATGTACGGCTACGAGCTCGTCGAGGCGCTCAGCAAACGCACCGGCGGCATCCTCGACATGGGCCAGAGCACCCTCTACCCCATGCTCTACGGCCTCGAGGCCAAGGACCTCATCAAGGGCATTTGGCGCACCGTTGACGGGCGCGATCGCAAGTACTACAAGCTCACCGACAACGGAAAGAAGCGCCTCGCCACAGACACCGAGCAGTGGTCACGCGTCATCGACGCCATGCGCGCCATCGGCATCGCCACCCAGACCATCACGCCGTCGCCCATCCGGGCCGGGGGTGCCGCATGACCGATCAGACAGAGACCTCGCACGGCGCGCACCGTCCCACAACGCTCCAACTCATGGGCTCGACGCCGCTCCGCGATGTCGTTCGAGGCCGCCTCACCGGACGCCTCGATATCACGGGCGCCTGTGCTCGCGCTGGCCTCCCGGAATCACTCACCCGCACCGTCCTCAACATCGTTGGCAAGACTCGGCTCTGGCGCATCGAGAAGGCCGAGGTGGGCGCGGAACTCATCACCCACTTCCGCGACGGCCTCGAAGCCGGTCGCACGCCGGAGGACCTCTCACGCGATTTCGGCGATGCGCGAACCACAGCCCGCCTCATCCGACGCACCAAGAAACAGTGCCGCTCAATCCTCTGGCGCTGCTGGATCGGCGCGTGGAAAACCCTTGGACTGCTCGTGCTGGTGATGATCCTCGTCTACGCATTCCTCTTCCTTCGCCTCCACCTCGGTGCCACGGTGCTGCGCATGAACGCGACGAAGGAGCTCAACGCGCCGGTGCTCGCCATCCCCGTCGACGATCGCGCCTGGACCGTCTACAAGCAGGCCCTCCGCGTTTCGGAGCGTGTTCCCGACGAGCTCGTCGCGCTCGAGGCACGGTGGCCGCGCGTCCCCGCCGACTCGCCCTTCCGACCGGATGCCCTCGCCTATCTCGAACGCCAGCAGCCCTCGATCGAACTCATCCATCGCGCCGCATCCCTCCCCGACCTCGGATTCATCGTCAGCGCAGAGATCGAACCCGACCTGCCGGGCTACGACACCAGCGGCAACGGCACGACTTGGGACGACCCGGCCTGGAACGACAACCCCCCGGCGATCTCGATCCTCCTCCCATACCTCGGCGTGCTCCGCAACGCCACCACCCTCCTCGTCTTTGACTCCATGATCGCGCGTGAGCACAACGACGCCTCGCGCGTCATGCGCAACCTTCGCTCGACCATCTCCATCGGCAACCATGCCCGCGCCGTCCCCGTCCTCATCTCCGACCTCGTCGCCATCGCCGTCCTCTCCCGCGCTTGCGATGAGATCTTCGAAACGCTCGAGTCCAACCCCTCCCTGCTCTCAGACTCCCAGCTCGCCGAACTCGCCCACCTCCTCAGCGCCTTCCCTCGCGACGGTGGCGATCTTGTTCGCATCGATGCAGAGGCCCGCTACTTCGAAGATGTCCTCCAACGCGTCTACACCGACGACGGGCGCGGCAACGGCCACGTCACCGCTTCCGGCCTCCGCTTCCTCGAGGAACTCACCTCCGAGCCGCCGACAAGTGCGCTCGAGCGGTCCGTCAACCCAATCTCGGCCGTCCTCATGGCCGATCGCGCCTCCACCCGACGCGAACACGCTGCGCTCGTCGCGTCCGCTGTCGCCGCCGCCCGAACACCCCTCTGGACATGGACGAGGATCCCCGGCGATGAGATCGACGAGATGAGCGGTGAGTTTCTGTGGCGCCAGCGGTATCCCACGATCTTCCTCCTCATGCCCGCCCTCGGCCGATCCGCCGCGAACGCCCACCACTTCACCCAGGCCCGCGACGCCACGCTCACGGCCATCGCTCTCGAACTCCATCACCGCCGCACAGGCTCATACCCCACCACGCTCGACGCGCTCGTCCCCTTGCTCCTCCCCACAATCCCGCTCGACGTCTTCGACGGCACGCCCCTGAAGTACACACTCCGAGACGGTCGCCCACTTCTCTACTCCATCGGCACCGATCGCAAGGACGATGACGGTCGTCCCCCGGACACGGGTCTTTTCGGCCCCGAGAGCCAGTGGCACACACGCGAGACCATCGTCGCGATGCTCGCCGATCCCATCCGCCGCCGCAGCATCGACGGCGACTGGATCCTCTACCCACGTCCGGTTTCATCCGCGCCGCCCGCTGCGGTTGATCCACCACAAGCCGGCCCCCGCTCCAAACCGGTGCCCGCTCCAACTCCGGAGCCGACACAGATTCCAGTCGAGGACCCGGCGCTCGGTCAATCGCCCGAAGCGCAATCCGCCGGCTCCTGATCCCAGGGCTCCGCGCCACTCGCTCTCAACCGCCCGCCTCCGTCGCCATCGATCGCCGCGACCGCTGCGCTTGCTCCCACAAGTTCCGCACCATTCGCGCATCCGCCGGCTGCTCACCAACGAACCGCGCTCGATCAACGCGCAACTGTTCCAGATGCGCCTCGATGTTCTCACCCGTCAGCCGCACACCCAGCCCCTCCTCCGCCGCCCCGCTGCCGTCGCGCGCCGCACCGGTCACCCGTGCGATCACATCATCTCCATACGCGCTCGTGAAATGGCTCGTCTCCAGCCAGTCCTTCATGACGCGGCCCTCTCCAGCCCCCGGCAGCACCTCCGCGTTCCGCCCCGCGTGCGTCGTGAAATCCCAGACCACAACGCTCCACACGTCACCATCTCCGCTCCGCGCATTCTCCGCATCCGCCATCTCCACGATCCGCCGCTTCCACGCCTCGAACGCCGCCCAGTTCCCGCTCACCCACAGCATCTCCATGTCCAGCGCGTGGCTCGGTGGCATCACGATCGTCAACCTCACACCCCTCGCGCGGCAGGTCTCCACCATCTCCTTCAGCATCGCCCATCGCGATCCATCATCCATATACGGTCCGTAGCTCTTCGGATTCGTCATGAACCCGCGCAGCAACTTCACCGACGCGCCGCGATAGTCGAAACCCGCCCCGACGCCCTTGGGCAGGAACCCGTGATCGTCGTTCGCATCCGTCACGTTCTCATCAAGCCGCTCCAGCACCCGCCGCGACGACTCTACCGCGTAGTTCGAGAGCACCGTCCCAAGCCGATAGTCCGGGTACCGCTTCGTCGTATTGAACACCGACTGTCGGAAGTCCCACTCATACTGCCGGTTCGAGTTGAACATCAGCATGTCGAGACCGACCACGACATGCTCCAGCGGCTCGTGCTCCAGTGCGTACCGAAAGACGCGCAACTGCTCCCACATGTTCGTCGCGCCAAGCCCCATGTTGTACGTCTCGGCCGTCCCCCACCCCGGATGCGACGGATCAAACCCGCGTTCGACCCGCGAAGTCCCAAGCAGCAGCACGCGGCACGCCCCGTGCCTCAGCACCTCCCCCTTCGACACACGCCGCGTCCCCAGCCACGCCCGCGCATACCTCGCTTCGCTGAACCCAGTCCTGAACGCCCTGAACGGATCGATCGCGATGTTGAACGCCGCGATCGTGCCGAAGCACACGATCGACAGCGCGAGCATCGTCACGACGAACGGCACATGGGATCGCGCCTCGCCGGGCCGCTCTGCGCCCGCCGAATCCGCCGCCGCCGATGCTTCCCGCGGATCCACCGAAGCCGCTCCTCTCTAGAACTGCCAGTACACGAAGATCGCCACGCGATCAAGATTCAGCACACTCCAAACCAGCATCGCCACCAGCGGCACCGCCCACCATGGATTCGGCATCCACGCCGGGTACGGCACACGCCTCGTTCCGAACCTCCACTTCGTCCGAGAGGGTGTCCAGTCGAGCGCGGGTGAGAACTTCCGCATGAACTCCTGCACGTTCGGCATCGTCCACGCGATCACCCACGCCGCGCCGATCCAGATCGCGGCCTTCAACTCCGGTACCTCCGCCGACGGTTCATCCGCTCCCGCGCCGAACAACCCCCTGAACACGAGCCACGCCCCATCGAAGTTCGACGAGCGGAAGAGGATCAGACTGAACGCGAACGCCATGAACGTCAGGGCCCGAGCCCACGCGCACCGGAACGTCCGCCTCCACTGGGGCGTCTCCGGCCCGAGCCGGAACCTCCGCGTCCAGATCTGCTGCACAACCAGATACACCCCGTGCAGCAACCCGAACGCCACAAACGTCCACGCTGCGCCGTGCCAGATCCCGCTCACCAGCATCGTGATGATCAGGTTCAGATACCCGCGAGCTCGCCCCACGCGGCTGCCGCCGAGCGGCAGGTACACGTACGACCTCAAAAACCGCGACAACGTCATGTGCCACCGACGCCAGAACTCAGAGATCCCGGTCGCCTTCAAGGGCGAGTCAAAGTTCATCGGCAGACGCAGCCCGAACATCCGCGCAAGCCCGATCGCCATGTCGGAGTACCCCGAGAAGTCGAAGTACACCTGCATCGTGAACCCGAGCATCCCGATCCACGCGAGGGCAGCTGTGGGCGCATCCCCCTGCCCCGCCGCGCCGAATATCGCATCCGGATACTGCGCGATCTCGTCCGCGATCACCACCTTCTTGAACAGCCCCAGCACGAACATCGCCATCCCGACCGACAGGTTGCTCGCCCGCGCCCTGTACGGCTCCTCCCCGGCAAACTGGGGCATCAACTCGCTGTGATGGATAATCGGCCCCGCCACCAGTTGCGGGAAGAACGACACGAAGAGCGCGTAGTCCATGAACGGGCGTGCCCGCCCCGGCTCCTTGTACGCATCCACGATGTACGCGATCTGCTGGAACGTGAAGAACGAGATCGCCAAGGGGATCATGATCCCCGTCGGCTCCATCTCATACCCAAGCGTCCCCAGCGTCGACCGCAGCACGAAGTCCGTGTACTTGAACCACGCGAGCGCGCCCACGTTCGCCACCACGCCCCACACCATCAGGCGCTTCCGACCGCGCTGACTCCGACGCTCGTCCCCGATCGCCCGCGCCAGCAGGTAGTTCACCCCGATCGACCCGAGCAGCAGCGGCAGATGGATCGGATTCCACCAACCGTAAAACACCAGCGATGCGAGTAGAAGCCACACCCTCCCCGCCCGCCGCCCCGCCACCCCGTTCATGGCATAGAACCCCGCCCACGCGATGGGCAGGAACAGGAAGATGAACGTGTAAGAGTTGAAAAGCATCGCGCAGCGTCCAACCGGTCCCAGGGCGCCGCCGCGCAACCGCCGACGGAGCGGGAGGATAGAAGCCGCGCCCTCGCCGCGTCGCGCCCTCCCCACTCGATCCCGCGGCCCGCGCCGGCCCAAAGAGCACACCATCGCACACGCACGCCGCTACACTCGGCCCGAGCCGCCCCGGTGACCGCCGGAGTACCTTGCGCGCCGGCGGAGCCCGACGCGCGTCCCGCCCAGTGGAAGGAGCCGCCGATGCAACCAGCAGCCCAGCACAACCCCGACGCCTTCCAGATCAACCGTGTCCAGCCCGAATCCCCCATGCGCGATGTCATGGGCGGCTCGTCACGTCTCGAGATCAAGATCCACGAGCACGGCTTCGTCGCCCTCGTCGACACCATGCCTCGGCTTGTCCCCGATGGTCAGACCGCCGACGCCGCCATCGTCCAGGCAGCACGCGTCTCCTACGGGCAGGGCACCAAGAAAGTCTCAGAGGACCGCGGCCTTATCCGCTACCTCATGCGACACCGCCACACCACCCCCTTCGAGATGGTGGAGCTCAAGTTCCACATCGCCATGCCCATCTTCATCGCCCGCCAGTGGATCCGCCATCGCACCGCCAACGTCAACGAGTACTCCGCCCGCTACTCCATCGTCCCCGATCGCTTCTACCGCCCCTCCATCGAGTCCGTCCGCAAACAGTCAAAGAGCAACCGGCAGGGCGGCGAAGAGAGCTTCAACGCCGAGACCCCCGAAGAGGCCCGCACCGCCGAGGACTTCCTGAAGTTCCTCGACCAGACCGAGTCCATGTACGCCCGCTACCAGGAGTTCACCGAGAAGGGCGTCAGCCGCGAGATGGCCCGCATCGGGCTCCCCGTCAGCGTCTACACCGAGTGGTACTGGAAGTGCGACCTGCACAACACGCTCCGCTTCCTCGCGCTGCGCATGGACGCCCACGCCCAGCAGGAGATCCGCGACTACGCCCGCGCCATGTACGCCCTGATGGAGCCGATCGTCCCCTTCGCGCTCGAGGCGTTCAAGGACTACGAACTCGACTCGGTCCGCCTCACCCGCCTGGAGATCGAAGCCCTCCGATCTCTCGTCGGCGGCGGTTCCAACTCTCTCCGCACCGACAACCAGCGCGAGCAGGCCGAATGGGAGACCAAGCGTCACTGGCTCGGGCTCGACGGCGTCGCGACGCAATCGCCCCAACCGACGGACGCGCTCAAGCCACGGACGTGATCCAACAACACAAGTTCACGACTTCTCGCCAAGCAGTGGCAACGGCTTCGTCCGCCGCGGCAGGTCGCTGGAATACAGGTCGGCGCCCCGCTTGATGACCGAGATCGCCTCGTCCGGGTCGTCCGTGAACGTGATCAGGTCCACATCCGAAGCGGAGATCGTCCGCTCCGCAACCATCGACCCCGCGATGAACTCCCGCAGCGGAGCCCAGTAGTCCATCCCCATCAGCACGATGGGGAATGACTCAACCTTCCCCGTCTGGATCAGCGTCGCGACCTCGAAGGCCTCGTCCATCGTTCCGAATCCGCCGGGCAGCACCACGAACGCCACCGAGTACTTTACCAGCATGACCTTGCGCACGAAGAAGTACCGAAACTCCACAAACCTGTCGACATACGGGTTCGGCTCCTGCTCCATCGGCAGCTTGATGTTGCAACCGATCGACCGTCCGCCCACATCGCGCGCCCCGCGATTCGCCGCCTCCATGATCCCCGGCCCACCCCCCGTCATCGTCGTCAGCCCCAGCCCTGCGATCCGCCTCCCCATCTCGCGTCCGAGCTGGTAGTACCGATGATCCTCGGCGAATCGCGCCGAACCGAACACCGTCACGCAAGGACCCGCAAAGTGCAGGTGGCGGAATCCGCGGATCGTTTCCAAGAAGATCCGCACCGCCCGCGCAAGCTCCTCGCGCCGAGTCCGAGGCCCGGCCAGAAACCGCCGCTCCTCGATGCTCGAAGTGATCTTGCCCCACGCGGAACGCTGCGCATCATCCGCTCCCGCACCCGATCTGAAGCCCTCACCTTGCGACATCGATCCACCTCAAAGAGCCATCGCCCGCGCGCCCAGCCAGCCGAGCGCAACCGCGCCGATTCCAAGCAACACATTCGCCGCCACGATCGCAAACGCCAACCCCGGCCTTCCCCCCCGCAGCAAGTCGAACACCTCAAGCCCGAACGCAGAAAACGTTGTAAATCCGCCAAGCAGGCCGATCACCACGCCAGCCCGAAGAAAGGTTCCATCTCCCCCGTCGGGGCGTCCCACAAGCACCCAGGCCGCAGCGCCGATGCCAGCACAACCGATCACATTCACCGCGAGCGTCGCCAACGATAGGCGATCCCACCCCACCCCTTGAAGCAGGCGATATACCCCCCATCGCGCCAGCGAGCCCGCCGCACCGCCCGCTCCCACTGCGCACGCCTGCATCCACATCGATCCCGACATCAGATCTCACCGCCTCATTGATCTCGCTCCGCGCGCTCAATCAAACTCATCGAAAGGTCTGCCAATGCCCGAACATTAGATGCCATGCCCTTCTAAGCATCTCGTGAGTTTGGTGCGAATCACACCTTCGCACGCACCGCCGAGTCATGGTACCATGCCGAACGCACCAGGGAACGGAGTGCCTCGCCCGCACTCCTCGATTTGGAGCCGCACATGACCGAGGCGAAATCGCGATTCTCGTTCCCGGACGAGGGTGCCGCTGCTGTCGTCGACGCGCTTGCCGATGATACCAACTGCCTCGTCCTCGTCATCGATGTCAACGGCATGATCGTCTGGGCGAACCAGAACGCCGCCACCGCGTGCGGCGTCCCGCGCGAGGCGATCATCGATGTCCCGCTCCTCACGTTCTTCCCTCAGTCCTACGTCGAAGAGCGCCTGGGATTCATCCGCGAAGCCGCCGCTGGCCAACCCCTTGCTTGCGAGGGCCTCTGCTGGGGCCTCTTCCGACGCACCACATTCCGCCCGCTCAACACGCCCGACGGCTCCCCCGCTCGCGTGCTCATCGTCTGCCGACCCATGCCCAGCGACGACACGCCGCAGCCCGCGGAGCACGCACTCCCCACCCGCCGCTCGCAGTACAACGATCTGGGCCCACTCTCTGTCCTGACCGAGAAGGAGCTCGAAATCCTCGACCTTATTGGCAGGGGACTCTCGACCGCGAAGATCGCGGCGCACCTCGGACGCAGCGCCAAGACCATCGAGTGGCACCGCGTTGCCCTCGGTGAAAAACTCGGTGCCGCCAATCGCGTCGGTCTCGCGCGAATCGCGATCAACGCCGGGCTCTCCGCCGGCCCGCTCCCTGCACCGGCTGATCCCGTCGACGGAAAGCACCCGGAGCCCGGGTCGGTCGAGCCCAAACCGACCCCGCACTCGCGCACGCGCTGACGGAATCCGATTGACACGGGTGCAACCGGCAGTAGACTATTTGAGAATACATTCTCAATAGCCACCGCGATGCCCATGCCCCACGCCACACCCATCTCCCGCCCGATCCTTCCGGTCCTTTGGCTGGCCGTCGCCTCGCTGCTCCTGCACGCCCTCGGCGCGGCTCTCCACGCCCGCACGCACGAGCATCCGCGCATCGCATTCACCGAGGACCCATCGGACGGCGTGTGTTCACACGCACACGCCCCGCCCGATCGCCCGGACTCGCACGATTCCCACGATCCTGACGAACGCGACACCTGTCCCACCTGCCTGAAGTTCACCGCCGACGCCAAGTGCGGCCTCCATTCAGCCCCGAACGCGCCGCCGCTCGCCGCGCCACTCGCCTTTCCACGCACGCTCGGTGCCGCCCGAACGCCCCAGAAGCCCGAGCGCACCGTGCCGCCCGCGCGAGGCCCGCCGCTTCGCGTCATCTGAGCCTTGCGCCGTGCGCCCGATCGCGCACACCCTCTCCACACTATCACATCCACGATGCATGGCCATCGTCCGCACCCGACGCGACTCGTTCGCGATCGCGACGGTCGGCCATGACGCGGTCCACGCCTCAACCAAGGAGCGGCCGATGCGCGCCTTCACACTCATCGAACTCCTCGTTGTCATCGCGATCGTCGCGTTGCTCATTGGCATCCTCCTGCCGTCACTCGGTGCAGCCCGACGCGCCGCACAGTCCATCAAGTGCCTCTCCAACATCCGCCAACTCGAGCTCGCCCACTCGCTCTACACCGACGACAACAAGGGCCGCTTCATCGACGCCGGACTCGACCACGGTGGGCTCGGCGACCTCGACAAGGCATGGCCGTTCACTCTCCGCGAGTACGCGGGCGGCACACTCCTTCTCCACTCGCCCCTCGACCGTTCACGCTTCTGGCCCGAGTCCGAGGGCGGGCTCCATCCCGGCCTCTCCCTCGCCGCCGCAGCCACACTGCTCACCGACGACGATGCCTCCAACGACCCGTCGTCAACCTCGCTCGCACGCTGGACCAGCTACGGGCTCAACAACTACGTCACTTCCAGCAAGCACCCGCCCGCCTCCATCATGCGCCAGAAGTCCTACGACGAACTCCATCGCATCCCGCGCCCCGCCGCCACCGTTCACTTCCTCCCCATGACACTCGGCGATTCGGATCCCATCACCAGCCCCGGCACCTTCGCCCGTGCCGACCACGTCCACGCCGAAGACTGGGAGAACGCGGGGCCCGAGGCCGCCGCCGCCTACGCAGCGACGCAGATGCAACTCCATCTCCACACCGGCAAGCCCTCGTCCTTCGAGGCCAAGGCCGGCTACGGCTTCCTCGACGGCCACGCCTCGATTCGAGCCTTCCGCTCCCTCTATCGCTCCTTCGACGACAACTGCTTCTACCCCGAAATCGCCCGCTGATTCCGCTCGCCACACCGACACACATTCGCTCACTCAGGAGCACATCCATGCACACACGCCCCGCCTTCATCGTCAGCACCGTCCTCTCCGCCGTCACGCTCGCCGCTCACGCCCAGCCGCACGGTGGCGATATCGTCCTCTCCATCCACGCCGATCGCATTGCGACCAACACCGTCGACGAAGACGGATCGGTCTCTCCCCACCGCGTCTTCGAGTCCGAGTTCGGCGCGTTGGACTTCACCGACGAGCCCGGCTTCGACTCCGACTCGGGGGTGTTCCCACCATTATCACAGATTGGCTTCAGCATCCGCCGCGCCCTGCGCCTCTGGAACGGCTCGGCCTTCCCCGCTGATCCCACCGGCATCCCCGCCGAACGCATCCGCATCAGGAAGTCCGGCTTCGGCGACGTCCTCACGCCAACCACCGATACCCTCACGCCCGGCTTCGCCATCGACGTCTCCTCCAGCGGCGAGTTCCACCAGCACCTCGGCTACACACTCCAGTCCCCGAACGCGCCCGGCATCTACCTCCTCGAACTCGAGCTCTGGTCCTCCGCTCCCGCGATCCTCACCTCCGATCCATTCTGGATCGTCTTCAACAACGATCTCTCTGAGGACGACCATGCCCTCGCCCTCGAGTGGACGCTCAACAACCTTATCGGTTCACGCTGCCCCGCCGACGTCAACGCAGACACCCTCGCCGACATCCTCGACTTCCTCGATTACCTCGATGCGTTCAGCGCCTGCGAGAATCTCTCCGCACCCTGTGCCGGTCCGGGAGGCATCCCCGCCGACTTCAACGGCGACACACTCATCGACATCCTCGACCTGCTCGACTTCCTCGACGCTTTCGGCCAAGCCTGTCCCTGACCAATTCCCATCACCACAATCCTCCACATACCCTCTACTCCCATGCCCGAAACACCCGCCCTCCACATCTCCAATCTCTCGTTCACGTACCCCGGCGCGCCCGAGCCCGTGGTGCGTGTAAACGCCCTTTCTCTCGCACCGGGTGAGCAGATCCTCCTCGCCGGCACCTCCGGGCGTGGCAAGTCCACGCTCCTCCAACTCATCGCCGGTCTCCTCGAACTCGCACCACCAACCGGCTCTGGCTCCATCGAAGTCGGCGGCACCAACCTCCACACGCTCTCGAGCGCGCGCCGCGACCTCCATCGGGGCTCAACCATCGGCATGATCTTCCAGACCTTCAACCTCCTCGCGGGCTTCTCCGCCCTCGAGAACGTCATGGCCGCCATGATGTTCAGCAAGATCCCCAAGCGTGAGCACCGCGACCGCGCTCTCTCGCTCCTGAAATCCCTTGGGCTCGAACGCGTCCAAGCCGCACCCGACGAACTCTCCGTCGGCCAGCAGCAGCGTGTCGCCGTTGCCCGCGCCCTCGCGTGCGACCCCGTCCTCGTCCTCGCCGACGAACCCACCGCCAGCCTCGACCCAGAGAACGCCGTGATCGCCATGGATCTCATCCAATCCGCCTGCCGCGAGCGCAACGCCGCGCTCCTCTGCACCAGCCACGACCCCCGCACCGCCGAACGCTTCGCGCGCCGCGCCTCCCTCGACGAACTCGCCGCGTCGCACACGCTCACGACATCGGGAGGACACTGATCGTGGCCCGCACCCACCTGACCGATCTCACCATTGTCGCACGCAGCATGCGCGTCCGACTCTTCTCCACCGCCACCACGATCCTCATGGTCGGCGTCGCCGTCGCGCTCATGCTCACGCTCCTGGCCCTCCGTGACGCCACGCGCAATGCCTTCAGCCGGGGAACCGGCAACATGCACCTGCTCATCAGCGCTGACTCCAGCCCCATGGTCTCCGTGCTCAACGGCGTCTTCTACGCCAACCCCCCCGCTCGCCCGATCGAGTGGCCCAAGTTCCAGCAGCTCGCCCGCTCCGCCCCCTGGCAATTCTTCATCCCCGTGCAACAGGGCGACAGCTACCAGGGCTACCCCGTCCTCACGTCCACGCCCGACTTCTTCACCGCCTTCGAACCCAACGATCAGGAGCCATGGACCTTCGCCGAAGGTCGCGCCTTCGACAAGGCCTTCGAAATCGTTCTCGGCTCCACCGTCGCCCGCGCCAGCGGCCTGAGAATCGGCGACACGATCTATCTCACCCACGGCATCGCCGGGTCACGCCAACTCAGCACCCAATCCGACGCCGCCGCCCCGCACGTCCATACCGACTTCAAGTACACCATCGTCGGCATCCTCAGGCCCACCGGTTCCGCCCACGATCGCGCCCTCTTCTCAGACCTCGACAGCACCTGGATCATCCACGCCCACGACCGACGCGCCCGCGAGAGCGCCGAGTCCGATGCCACAACCATCGATGATCTCACCGACGCCGATCGCAAGATCACCGGCGTCTTCGCCCGCCTCGCCACCCGCCCCGGCTCCAACGTCACGGCCATCCTCCCCGCCACCGCCGCTCGCCTCCGCGCCGACCCTTCCATCACCGTCGCCGATCCAGGATCCGAGATCAAACGCCTCTTTGCCATCGTCTCCAACATCGATCAGGTCTTCATTGCCATGGCAGTCGTCGTCATCATCTCCAGCGGCATCTCCATCACCCTCGCGCTCTACAACTCGATGGAACAGCGCCGCCGCCAGATCGCCGTTCTCCGCGTTCTCGGCTCAAGCCGCTTCCGCATCCTCCGCCTGGTCCTCATCGAGTCCGCCCTCCTCGGCATCCTCGGCTGTATCCTCGGCCTTGCCGTCAGCTTCGTCGGAGGCCAGGCCGGCGCCGCCACCCTGAAGGCACAACTGGGGATATTCCTCGATCCCACCCTGCCTCTGGGCCCCACAATCGAGGTCTTGGGCGGGACAACCGTCCTCGCCATGCTCGCAGGACTTATTCCCGCCATCATGGCGTATCGCACCCCCGTCGCCAAGAATCTGAAGCCCATCGCCTGAGACCCGGTACCTGTTGGAACCGAGGCCTTCGCCGCAAGGCGGCCCTTCGGACACGGAGATCGCCATGACCGCACGCATCCGCATCACACCCCCACGCCTTCTCTCGCGCGTTGGGGCTCTCCTCTGCGCCGCCGCAGTCCTTGGTGCGCCGTCTACCGCCCTCGCGCAGCCGCAGCCGGCCCCGAAGGCCGATGCCCCGAAGTACGCTCAGACTGAGGCCAAGATCGTCAAGCAAGACGACGGCACGCTCCTCGTCGACGACAAGTACATCGTGAAGGGCGAAGGAACCAAAGAAAGGCCATACATCGTCTCGTGGGACATGCTCATCTCCGCCATGGAGGACTTCGACCCGCGCGCGAAGAAGACCACGCTCCCCGGGCGTGTCATGATGCTCGCCGACAAGCAGGTCACCATCGAGGGGTACATCTGCTTTCCCCTCGCGATCGAGCAGCCGCGAGAACTGCTCTCCATGCTGAACCAGTGGGACGGCTGCTGCATCGGCGTGCCCCCGACCCCCTACGACGCGGTTGAGGTCCGGCTCGCGCAGCCCGTTGTGGACGATGGCAAGTACGCGACCACCGGCTCGGTCCAGGGCACCTTCAAGGTTGAGCCCTACCTCGTCGGTGAATGGCTTGTTGGTCTCTATCTGATGGAAGATGCCCGGTTTATGCCGAAGGTACTAGGAGGTCTCGGAAGCTGAACAGTTCGGTTTCCATCCGCGTGGCTGGTCTGGCCACGCGTCGCGCTACGAATCCCTTCGCCAATAGGGGCCGCGTGATGGCCAGGTTCACGCTCGCCATTCTCGCACTGATCGCTCCGAACGCGCTCGCGGATCCGCCAGAGGTCCCAGCCGCGCCCGAGCCGCCGACCGTCGGCCTGCGCCCAATCACCGAACGGCCCGAACCAGTCGATGAGACGATTGCCGCAGCCTCGCCCGCGCTCCCGAACGCCCGGACCGGTGCCACGCTCACCCCGGGGTCGCTCGCGTTCTGGTCCCCCGAGACACGCGCACAGCCCCTCCGCAGCTCGATCCTCCTGCAGTCCATCGACCGGCAGGACGGAGACCTGCTCTCCGCCCTCTCGCGCCGCGCCCGAGCCGGTTACGCCTACGACCCCGAGCTCGAGCCGCTCTTCTCCGATCGTTCCAACATCGATCTCAGCACCAACCAGCCCGGCGATCACTCCGACTCGCACTTCTTGCTGACCAACGTCGAGATCGGGCGCGGCGTGTACTTCCGTGCCGATGGCGTCGGCCGCGCGTTCAACGAACACCGCCGCTACACAACCCTCTCCGCAGAAGCCTACTTCTCACTCGGCGCAAACGCAGGCATGTCGCTCGGATTCGATCTCGTGCGCACCGGCCTCCCCGGTACCGAGGGCGTCAGCATGCTGGATGAAGGCCTCTTCGCTCGCTTCATCATCGGCTTCTGACCACGCGGCACGGCCCACCGCGAAGGGACGCCGCGAACCCTGCAGCAACACGACGAGCGACGAATCGGATCGGTGTCGGGCGCCTCGGCCCATTCCCTCACGAACCGCTCGCCCCTCGTTCCTGCGCCCGCCGTCACTCGCGTCCAAACGCTGCGTGCGCGCTGTCATCCTCGCATCAGATCCACAATCACGTCCATCCCGCGCTCCAATTGCGTCCGTGTCGTCGCAAAACTCAGCCGGATGTGCGTGTCCCGCGTCGAGAACGCCGAGCCCGGGATCACCAGCGTGTTTTTCTCGATGCACCGCTCCACGAACTGCCCGGCGGAGATACCGAGCCGCTCGGGCACGCGCGGGAACGCGTAGAACGCCCCGCCCGGCAACGCCACCTCGGTCACCTCACGCAATCTCGACACCACCAGGTCCCGCCTCGCCTGATAGTCCGCGATCACGCCGCTCATATCCTGATCGAGCGCGGCCACGCACCCCCACTGCGCCATCGACGGCGCGCACACATACGAGTACTGCTGGAACTTCGCGATCTGATCCACCAGCACGCGAGGCCCCGCCACATACCCCATCCGCCACCCCGTCACCCCGTACGTCTTCCCGAACCCACGCACCACCAGCACGCTGTCCCACGCGTCCGGCTCACGCGCCGCGCTCGGGCAGCGGAAGTTCCCCGCCGCATCGCGATCCGTCCGCGACTCGTCGAAGCAGAACAGGTCGTAGATCTCGTCGCTGATCAGCACCACGCCTCTCGCGCGGCACAGCGACAGCAACTCCCGCTGCTCCTCCCTCGTCATCACCACACCCGTCGGATTCCCCGGCGAGCACACCAGCACCACTTTCGTCCTCTCCGTCATCACCGCCTCGACCCGCGCCGCCGTCAACTTGAAGTCCGGGTACGTGTCGCACTTCACCGCCGTCGCGCCGCACATCGTCGCCATATGCGGATACGCCACGAAGTACGGATCCGGAACGATCACCTCGTCCCCCGCCTCGAGCAGCGACATGAACGCCAGCATCAGCCCGCCCGATGTCCCGCTCGTCACCAGCATCCCCGCGCCCTCGCCACCGCCGGACAATGGGCCCGTCACGTCCCACCCGAGATCCGCGCGCAGCTCCGACGCGATCCGCGCCCGCAGCTCCAGGATCCCGCCTGTCATCGTGTAGCCGTTGCGATCTTCTTGGATCGCGCGGACCGCCGCATCCTTCACGAGAGCCGGCACCGGAAAGTCCGGCTGGCCGATCGAGAGGTTGTTCGGGTCTTTCAGGCGTGCGCCGAGCTCGAACACCCGACGGATGCCCGAGGCATCGATCCGCTTGGCGCGCGAAGAGATCAGCCGTTCCACATTCATGCGCGGCCTCCCCACAGCAGAGCGTCGGACGCCCGCCGTTCAAACAATGTAAAGAAATCCGACGCGGTCGAAACTCACGCCTTCGGAATCAGCGTCTTCGGAATCCCGATCGCCTTGTCCTTCGCGGGGTCGAATTTGCGGTCGGCGGTCATCTTCGCGATCCGCTCCGTCCGCTTCATCACGCTCCGCTTGCTCGCGAGCTTGCCGCCGGTCTTCAGTGAACGATCCAGACTCATGGCCATCTCCAGCCCGATCGGGCAAACTCTCGGTCGTCATCTCGACCCATGCGACGCGTCGCGCCTCACGGGTTGTACTTTATCCACAGCGGCTTGGCGAAATCTGTCGGCCCCTTGGCCTCACGCCGAAACCGTTCCCCGATCCGCGCCACCTTCGCCTCAAGCTCGGTCCTCACGGGGCGATTGTTCTTGTACTCCTCGCCCGTGATTCCGACCGTCGCGAAAACCTCGTACCGGGCAGGATTGTTTGCCGAACCACCCTTCGGATCAACCACCGGGGCACCGATCGCCTCAACTCCCGAAGAACCCAGGAACGTGATAGCCTGCTCCGCATCCGCCCGTCCGAGGGAAGCCAGCATCAGGTAGTTCCGACCCGGCTGCCGAGGATCTGTCGGCAGAACCCCCGCCGACGAGAGCACGCCGAACCGCGTCGCCCCCGGGAGCACGCCCCCGCCGCTCGGCCGCTCAGGACGCTGCGATCCGCCCCGGCTGGGCTCCGGCCCGGTCGGAGCCGAGCCAGTTGCCGGGCTGCCAGATGGAGTCCCAGATAATCCCAAAGGGTCCGCAACGATCGGATCCCCACGCGAAGCCATCAACTCCTGCCACTCCGCTTCGCGCGCGACACCCCCGCGCCCGTACGCGATCGTCCACACCAGCACCAAGATCGCAATCAGCCCCGCGCATCCCACATATACCCATATCAAGGGGATTTCGACACTTCCCGGCCTCCCGCGCGTGGCCAGCTCCGGAGGCATCGCTGCCGCACGCGATTCGGTCGGACGAGCGACGACTGGCGGCGAATCGGCCACCGTGTTCACCGCCGCAACCTGTGGCTCCGGCTTCTCGTGCCCATCACCCCCCGGCGGAATGAACGACTTCGCCTGGCGCGACAACGCATCCGACTGGCTCTTGGCCAGCAGTTCAAACAGCGGTTGGGGAGATCGGGCGCCAGCCATGGTCACATTCTATCGGCACTCGCACCATCGAAGCGTCGAGCCAATGCAAACCCTCTCCTCGCATCGCTATCATCCCGCCCATGGCCATCCGCGACGAAGACATCGTGCACGTTTCAAACCCGCCGCTCAACCGCGCCGAGAGCATCTACATCCCCGAGATCGTCAAGGGCTTCGGCACCACGATGCGCCACTTCTTCACCTCCTTCGGCCAGGGAAAGACCAGCCGAACCATCCAGTATCCCGAGCAGCGACGCGAGCACTACAAGCCCGAAGACGGCGGCCAGGAACCCAGCAACTTCCGAGGCGTCCACCGCCTCAACCGCGACGAGCAGGGCCGCGTCAAGTGCGTCGCCTGCATGATGTGCCCCACCATCTGCCCGGCTCGATGCATCCACATCGTCGCCGCAGAGAGCCCCTGGGACGATCGCGAAAAATACCCCGCCAAGTTCGAGATCGACGAACTCCGCTGCATCTTCTGCGGCATGTGCGAAGAAGCCTGCCCGGTCGATGCCATCGAACTCACGCCCGAGTACGACGTCGTCGGCCTCTCACGCCAGGAAATGGTCTTCGACAAAGAGAAGCTCCTCAGCATCCTCGACGCGACGATCTCCAAGAAGCCGATGTGATCAAAGCCCGAACGGGCGTTCCTTCGCTATCGCACGTCACCCACGGGCACCAGCCCGAATGGTGATCGTCTGCAGCTCTTGCTCGCCGCCAATCCCCCTCGCGGATTGACGCGCCCACGCGAGATGCTCAAAGCCGTCTCAACGCCGTCTCAACGCCGGATCCCATTCCAGTGCCCTGCATTGGGTGATCCCACGATCTCACCCCTGGTTTGTCACAAACCCGCGTCCGGTAAGGGGTTCAACTGGGCAATCCACAACGAATCTGACACAAAGTCGGATTAATCCGAGCACTTTGGTGGCATTCCTTCGGTTGTGGCGCATTTTGACCTTGGACGTTCGTGAAGCGGGATCCCACAAGGGTGACCGTGTTGTGAGTGTAAACCAAGAGAGTGATGTCCTGAGGAGGGCTCAAATATGCGCAATCTGACCATGGTTCTCGCCGCTGGCCTGTTGGCCTCCACCGCTTCTGCCGACGTGGTTCTCACGTACGGCTTCACCGACCTGAACGGTTCGTTCGATTCGTCGACCGGCGCGTTCCGGGCAGTCGCGACCGATGGCGCGTCATACTCGTCCTCGGGCGATGTGACCGCGATCGGCGCCACGACCGCTGAATACGCCTTCGGGTTCACCACCCGCTCCGGCTTCGCCGATGCGGTCTTCGATATCTCCGTGACCGGCAACAACGGCCTCACGGCTCTCGGCTCTGGCACCTTCACCATCACCGACGATGACGGGGACACGCTCTCCGGCAGCATCAGCGGCATGTGGATCAACGGTGGCAGCGGCTTCGTCTACTTCAACGGCACAATGTCCGGCGTCGGCTTCTCCGACAACGGCGCTGCCGATGGAACGTTCGACGGTCCCGACGGCGGCGGCTTCGGCATCCCCGTCACCCAGACCAACTCGAACGACGGCGCCATCGTCGGCCTCTTCATCCGCAACGGCGGATTCTTCGGCAGCTCGTTCCGCGATCGCCCGACCCAGATCGACGGCCAGATCCTCCCGACCCCGGGCTCGCTCGCCCTCGTCGGCATCAGCGGTCTCGCCCTGGCTCGCCGCCGCCGCTGAATCTGATCTGATCAAAAACTTAGTTCGTCCAGTCAGGGCCTGCCACGCGGCAGGCCCTGATTCATTTTTGAAACTCACATCACGTTGATCGGGATCTCCAATCAAACCTCGATCAAAGATCTGACGACCCGCGATCCTCAGAAAACGGCCGCGATCTCGCGCGAAAGCCGCTCTGCCGCGCCCCGGACCGCCCCCTTCCAATCACCCTCGCCACCCGCATAGATGACAGACCGGCTCGCCGTCACCAGCACCCCCGCATCCCCCAGTCCCGCAAACCCCGGCCTCAAGAGTGTCCGCACATCCTCCGCCGTCCCACCCTGCGCCCCATACCCCGGCACCAGGAAGACCTGCCCCGGCATCCGCTCCCGCAGCATGCGCCCATCCGCCGCCTTCGTCGCCCCCACCACCGCTCCCACCGAGCTCAACCCTCTCCCGCTCCCCATCCATCTCTTCCCAAGCTCCGCGACCACCCCTGCCATCATCCCTGCCACCGTCCCCCCACCCTTCATCTCGCCCCCTTGCACCACATCGCTGTCCGGGTTGCTCGTCCTGACCAGCACGAACACCCCCAGCCCCGCGTTCAGGTACGGCTCGATCGTCGAAGGCCCCATATACCCGCTCACCGTGATCGCGTCCGCGTGCAGCCCCACCGCCGCGGCCGCGTAATGCTCCGCGCTGATCCCGATGTCCCCGCGCTTGGCATCCAGCAGCACCAGCATCCCGCGCCCCCGCGCGTGCGCCCCCACATGCTCGAGCACCCGCACTCCCGCAGCCCCATACCGCTCAAAGCAGGCCGCCTGCAGCTTTACCACCGGCGCGATCCCAGCCACCGCATCGACAACGCCGACGCAGAACGCCTCGATCGCCGCCGGCGGCTCCCAATGCTCCGCCCGCACTGCCTCCGGCAACTTCTCCAGCACCGGATCGAGCCCGACGCAGATCGGCGACCCGACCCGCTCCATCCCCTCCACAAGACGATCGATGAACGGACGACGATTCTGACTGGTCTGTGCGCCCATAGCCGCCAAGATATGCCGATGCCCCCCTCCCCGTCGAACCCAACCCCGAGCCCCGCCTCAAACACGCCCACCCACCTCGACCTCAAGAAGGACCGCGGCCTCACCATCCAGTGGGCCGACGGCGCCACCTCCTACTTCTCCATCGCCTACCTCCGGCGCATGTCCCCCTCTGCGGACATGAAGAACCTCCGCGACGAAATGGCGAAGAACCCCCTCACCGTCCTCCCCTCCAAGGGCTCCGCCGCCGGGCCCCTCGTCGCCCTCGACGCCGAGCTCGTCGGCAACTACGCCATCCGCATCCGCTTCTCCGACGGCCACAGCACCGGGATCTACTCCTGGGAATACCTCCGCCGCATCGACCCCGCCGCCCAGCCCGCGTCGCCTCCCGGCACGGGCCCTTCCTGACCCTCTTTCCGAATCCTCCGCTTATCCTCTCCAACCGATGGACTCCGCACCCGCGATCGACCTCCGCACACCTCTCTCCAAGATCGCCGGTCTCTCCAAGCGCGATGTCGACGCCCTCGCCCTCCTCGCCCTTACCAACGTCGGCCGCCTCATCGCCCACCTCCCCCTCCGCCACGAGTCCCTCGAGTCCGAGTCGGACATCTCCTCGCTCGAGGCCGATCGCCTCTGCTCTACGCGTGGCGAAATCTCCGCGACCCGCGTCGTCCGCCGCAGAGGCAACAGCCCCGCACGCCTCGAAGCCGCCCTCACCGATCCTTCCGGCCGCCTCGACCTCGTCTGGTTCAACCAGCCCTATCTCAACACACGCCTCCACCCCGGCCTCCGCATCCGCGTTCAGGGCAAGACCAAACGCCGCGGCCTCGGACTCCAGATGATCAACCCCACCTTCGAGGTCATCCCCGACGAGGGCGGCGAGCCCGCGCTCCGCGAATCCCGCATCCGCCCCATCTACCCGCTCACCGACGGCCTCGCCTCCCGACAAATCGAAAGGGCCATCGACCTCGTTCTCCCCGCCGCGCTCCACCTCCTCACAGACCACCTCCCCGACGCCTACCGCGCCGAGCGTGAGCTCCCCACCCTCGCCGACGCCTACCGCATGATGCATCGCCCGGAGACCGACGCCGAGGTCGCCGCCGCGCACCGCCGCCTCGCCTATGACGAACTCCTCCTCCTCCAGCTCGGCGTCCAGCTCCGCCGCGCCCGCCTCCGCGAAGGGCTTACCTCCCCCGCCCTCCGCTTCGACGCCACCGTCGACGCCCACATCCGCCGGCGCATCCCCTTCACGCTCACCGGCGCACAGGAGCGCGTCGTCGCCGAAGTCGCCGCTGACCTCGCCTCACCCACGCCCACCAACCGGCTCATCCAGGGCGATGTCGGCAGCGGCAAGACCGTCATCGCCGCCTACGCCATGCTCATGGCCGTCGCCAGCGGCCACCAATCCGCCCTCATGGTCCCCACCGAGATCCTCGCCGAGCAGCACTTCGAGTCGCTCTCGCGCATGCTCGCCGGCTCCAAGGTCTCGCTCGCGCTCCTCACCGGCGCAGCGACTCCCGCCGATCGCGCCGCAACCCTCGCCTCGCTCGCCACCGGCAAGATCGACCTGCTCATCGGCACCCACGCCCTCCTCACCGAGACCGTCCGCTTCAAATCCCTCGCCGTCGCCATCATCGACGAGCAGCACCGCTTCGGCGTCCACCAGCGCGCCCGCCTCCGCGCCAAGGCCGAAGACTCCACCTCCACGCCCCACGTCCTCGTCATGACCGCGACGCCCATCCCGCGCACGCTCGCCATCACCATCTTCGGCGACCTCGACGTCTCCACCATCGACGCCCTCCCTCCCGGCCGCAAGCCCGTCAAGACCGCCCTCTTCGGCCGCGCCCAGCGCACGCTCGTCTACGAGCAGGTCAAACGCCGCCTCGACCGGGGCGAGCAGGCCTTCATCGTCGTGCCCGCGATCGGCGAGCCCCCCGGTGGCAAAGAGCCCGCCGAGCCCGAGTCCGGCGCGACCACCGCCCGCGCCCTCATGCAGGAACTCACCGAGCCCGGCGCGATCCTCGCCGGCTACTCACTCGCCACGCTCCACGGCCGCCTCCCCCGTGCCGAGCGTGAACGCGTCATGGACCAGTTCCGCGCCGGCACCATCCAGGCCCTCGTCGCCACCACCGTCATCGAGGTCGGCGTCGATATCCCGAACGCCACCATCATCGCCATCGAGGATGCCGACCGCTTCGGGCTCGCCCAGCTCCACCAGCTCCGAGGCCGCATCGCACGAGGCGTCAAGCCCGGCGCGTGCATGCTCATCGCCGATCCCACCACACCCGAGGCCGCCGAACGCCTCAACGCCCTCGTCGCCACCACCGACGGCTTCAAGCTCGCCGAGACCGACTTCATCCTCCGCGGCCCGGGCGAACTCTTCGGCGCCAGGCAGTCCGGCACCATGCCGCTCAAGGTCGCCGACCTCGCACGCGACCTCGACCTCCTCACGCTCGCACGCCACGACGCCGCGGCGTGGATCAAACGCTCCCCGACACTCACGGCCCCCGCCGAAACCCTCCTCGTCCGCCGCCTGAAACTCGCCTTCGGCGATGAACTCGGCCTGGCGGATGTGGGCTAGCGCGGCTGCCGTTCGGATCAAGCGCACACACAACGCAGAGAGCGGACGCTTCGCCCGTCCTGACAAGCCGCGGGAGGAGAGGGGAGGGGATGAAGCGCTGGGGTGGGTAGCACGTCGTATTTGTACGACGTGCTACCGAAAGAACTCGTGAGGGAGAGTCGGGGGAGTCCGCCCCACTCCACCAAGGATGCGCCCTTCGGGCGTGGGGAAGCCGCTGCGCGGCGGGCTTTACCGGGGGTGTCGCGGCGCCCCCCACACACTGCGCGGGCTTGCTACACGCCCCGGCTATGAACTGCCAGCCCTGTCGGGCTGAAGAGCACCAAGAATGGCGCCAAAGCGGGCCGGTCTCAGTCGCACGGAAAGGCATTATCTAGGTGCCGCGCGCCGAGGAGTGGGGAAGAACACGGAGTGCCGTCGGACTAATGCGATAGTTGCGGCAAACCGAGTTCTGCAAGGTACTCAAAGGTAGGGTCGTAGATTTCTGGCGATCGTGTCGGGTCCTCGTGATCGCCTTCTGGAACGACGATCACCATACCTTGGCGTGCACGCGTGAGGAGGACGCGATACGCGTTCTTGAGGTACTGCTGACGCTCTGCTTTGTTGATGCGGTTCCATCGCTCACCGACGAACGAATGATGCGTCCACCCGTGGGCCGTAGAGCGGCGGAAGTCCCCATCCCACACCACGGCGGCCCAGTCCAGTTCGAGACCCTGGACGTGAAACTCAGTGGCGACATCTTCCAGGTAGTAGGACGATCGCACGTCTTGTTTCGGCGCGAGGAACCAGTGCACCGGATCCATCGGCGAGCGAACATCGATCGCATGAGGCTTGAGTCGCTCGGCCTGCGACGAGACGACAATCCCGTAGCGCTCGCTTCCGCGGGCCGAGTGCCTGAGCCATCGCTTCGCGCGCCCGAGGTCTCGGGTCAGCACGATCGGGTAGCGCGGTTGAATGTGATCGCTCAACTTCCTCGCTGCGACCTCCTCGAGATCGAGCACGCACTTCACGAACTCGGAGACTCGCTCGGCGCGAAAGGATCGCATCGAGATACCGAGATGCAGGGTCTCATCCGGGTGAACGTGCGGTCGTTCCCGGAGACGATCAAGCACGGCGCCGGCGCCATACTCGGAATCGTGCAGCCGTGGAGAGATGTGGATATGCCAATCGGGAAAGAATCGAAACATGGATTCAATCCATTCGCTGATCCCCGCCTCGCCCGTATTGATCTCCTGACCGCCACCAACGAGGCAGACGATCACCGCCCAATCCGTGTGTCGGTCCATGCAAGAGATCAGAAACTCTGGCTCAGAGTGTGCAAAGCCGGCAATGCCTTTTTTTCGCCTCATGAAATCACTGGTGCGATCGAGATTCCACGCTCGCTGCGCCTCATCGAAAAGCACGACATGGTCGATGGGCGGCCTCAGGTCTCTGACGTACTCGTCACGAAAGTGGTGCACGTTCTGAATGAAAGCCTTCACCTCGCTCCGAGCCCTTCCAAGTGTGAACCGCTCCTCCTGGCGTTTGGCTTGCTCGACGCTGTCGCGAGCGAGCGCCTCGCAGAGGATCTTGACCAATGGGCCATTTCCCGACAGAAAGACGCTATGCAGCTGGTCGTGCTCGTCGCGGTGCGCAGTCGCGACGTTGAGCCCGACGAGCGTCTTGCCGGCGCCGGGCACGCCCGTGACAAAGCAGATGGACTTTCGACTGTGTTGACGTGCTTCGCGAATGATTTCCTGAATCGACTCGGAGGTCTTCGTCAGATTCACGGCGCCAGCGTCGTTACGCGACAGGTCGGCAACGGTGTGCCGGCCATAGAGCGATCTGGCGGCTTCGATGATCGTCGGAGTTGGGCTGTATCTGCCGCGCTCCCACGCATCGGCATTGATGGCCGCACCGGAGCAGTTCGCGAGCACCTGTCCGATCGTGTGACGCAGATCCGCTGGCGTGGCGTGAATCGGCTTCAACAGTCCGTCATTGTGTCGCGTTCCGGTCACGACACACGCCTTTCCCTCGGCGCGAGTCGCAACAAGTATGGGCGCGATGATTTGGTGGTGGCTCGTCTCGTGGAAGTGCTTGAGATCGAGGGCGTAGTCCCACACCTGATCCGTTGCGGACGCGACGAACTCGCGATCTCCCACCTTGAACTCGATCACGAACAAGACGTGGCCGATCGCGGCGACTACATCGATCCTTCGGCCCATCCGTGGCACGTCGTACTCGAAATAGACCTTGCCCTGGGATCGAGTTGGCCCGTCGAGCGAGATGAGAGTCTCTCGAAGGATGGCGATTTGCTCGAGCCACGCGCCGGTCTGCGTTCGCTCGACGTCATGCGGGCTCAGCCGAGACAGAATGCCGACAATCTCATCCGAGCTTCGAATGAGAAAGGCATCGATCTTGTCGGCGTACCACGCGCGGCCGGACAATATGTGCGCCCTCGTGTGGAGGAACCTCTTACCCCTTCGCCCCCGCTCCCACTGTGACCCTGACGGGCACGAAGGTGGGGCGGACGCGGGCCTCGAACTCAGGGCGGAACTTGTTCATGATGGTGCGGACGGCCCAGTTGTTGCCGTCGGCCAGGCCGCAGATCGTGGTGCCGGGCATGGAGCCCATGCTGGTCGCGATCTCGAGCGCGAGGTCCAGGTCCTTGGTCTTGGCGTCGCCCTCTTCGATGCGGCCTAGGAGCTGATACAGCCACCCGCTCCCCTCGCGGCAGGGCGTGCACTGCCCGCACGACTCGTGCTTGAAGAACCGCGCGATGTTCCGCGCAACCGCCACCATGTCCGTGTCCTCATCGAACACCGTCGGGCACGCGGTGCCGAGCCCCAGCACGTTGTGCTTGCGGCCGATGTCAAAGTCCA
This sequence comes from Planctomycetota bacterium, assembly GCA_963204725.1. GTDB lineage: Bacteria > Planctomycetota > Phycisphaerae > Phycisphaerales > UBA1924 > JAHBWV01. Next base: position 32,303 of record CAUJHH010000035.1, on the reverse strand, counting down.
GCTCGGCCTCGTACTGGTCCGTGCCGAGGATGCCCATGGAGACGCCGCCGGGAATCGCGCCCTTGAACTTCTTGCCGTTGCGCATGCCGCCGCAGTACTGCTCGACGAAGGTACGGAGCGGGATGCCGAGGTCAAACTCGTAGCAGCCGGGCTGATTCACGTGCCCGGACATGCCCATGAGCTTGGTGCCCCACGATGGCGGGCCGCCGATCGTGGAGTTGCACCCCTGCTTGCTGAACCACTCCCATCCGTTCTCGATGATGCTGGGCAGGTGCGCGAGGGTCTCAACATTGTTGATGATGGTCGGCTTGCCGAAGAGGCCCTTGAGCGCGGGGAACGGCGGCTTGATGCGGGGCCAGCCGCGCTTGCCTTCGAGGCCTTCCAGCAGCGCGGTCTCCTCGCCGCAGATATACGCGCCCGCGCCGCGGTGGACGTAGCAGTCGACCACAAAGTTGGATGCGCCGTCCAGCAGGCCCTTGCCGCCGAAGATGCCGTTCTCGTAGGCCTCTTTGATCGCGTTCTCGAGCACCTTGGCCTGGTGGTGGTACTCGCCCCGGATGAAGATGTACGCCTTCTTCAGGCGGCAGGCGTAGCACGCGATCGCGATCCCCTCCAGCATGAGGTGGGGATCAAAGTCCATCAGCAGCCGGTCCTTGAAGGTGCCCGGCTCGGACTCGTCGGCGTTGATCGCCAGATACCGCATGCCGGGGTCTTTGCCCTCTTCGACCTTGGGGAGAAAGGTCCACTTGAGCCCGGTGGGGAAGCCCGCGCCGCCGCGCCCGCGAAGCTGCGACTTCTTGACCTCCTCGGTCACGTCGTCGGGCTTCATCGACAGGGCTTTGCGGAGGCCGATGTAGCCGCCCGTCTTGATGTACTCGTCGTAGGAGACGACGTGGCGGTCCTGCATCTTGCCGTAGGGGGGCGTGGGGATGCGTTGGGTGAGGATCGGAGCGGTGATCTTGGGCTGCCACATGGACGGGGGTCTCCGCTGGGGTAGAGGCGGATGGTAGGGAGGGAGGGCGGCAGGGTCAGGGGTTGGGCGGGCCTCTGTCAGCGCTTGAGCTGCCGGGCGGGGGTGGTCATGTTGATGTAGACGAGGGCATCGAACGACGCGCTCGGCGTTTCCGGCCAGAATTGCAGATCCTGCTCCAGAGCGCCGATCGAGCGCATGGGGACGATGCCGTCCGCGCCGGCAAGCCACGCAGAGCCGGGATCGGCGGCCGAGGCGTCACGGATGTTGACGACGAAATTGGGCATCGCGGGTTTGCCGTCGGCCCCGGTCGCGATGGCCTGCAGATGCCACTCGATGGAGCCGGGAGGAGGCGCGGCGAGAGCATGGTCGCGGAGCCACTCGCCGGGGAAACGCTTGCGCGTCTTCTCGCTCGCGCCGGCGGTGTAGCGGCCTGTACCGGTCGCGAAAGAGATGACGCGGTAGTCGGCACCGTACATCTGGGCGAGAAATGAGCCCTGCGTGCCCATGCGCCGGTGGACGTGCCCGTTGTGGGCCCAGAGGATGATCTTGGCTCCCTCAGGAGCGTGATCCATGATCCACTTGGTGTTGTTCGCCATGCACTCATCGCGCGTGATCTCGCCGGCGGACATGCGGTAGTACTGCGAAACAATGTCGGCGTTGTGCAGGGCCCAGTCGGCGGCGGCTGCATCGACACCGGGCATCGTCTTGTACTCCGCGAGCTTCGCGGCGAAGGCATCCTTGATCTCGGTCGTTCGCTTCGCGGCGTCGATGAACGCGGGACCGCCCACAGCCGGACCGATGACGGGCTTGCCGTTCATATGCAATGAGCCGGTGCCGGCTCTGAAGGTCTTGCGATCAATGGAGATCTCGTACCCAGCACCTGCGAGATAGAAGCCAGCGACCGCGTCGGCCTCATCGGGATTCGCGGCGTTGCCATCGAAGGCAAGATCGACGCCCTCGAACTCGGCTTTCGTGCCGTCGATCTCTATCGAGACGCCGTCGAACCACGCCTCCCCTTCTCCCACCATGATGGCACCGAAGACGGCGGCCTCTGTTTCTGCGGGGCAGTCCATGACAATCTCGACGGGTGTCCAGTCGGTTGTGTCGCTCGGGGCGCGATCGGCCATGTTGTCGAACGCGAGCTGCCCCTCCTTGCCATCGCATCGGAACCAGAGTCCTGCGAAGCCGTCCTTGAGCTTCTCCGTCTTGATATGGCCGAGATAGCGAATCCTCTTGCCGGCGACGAGATGGCCCGGCAGCGAGGCGGTGGCCACGGCGAAGGAGGGCTGGCCCTGAGCGCCGCGGGTCCACGATCGCGATTCGGTGTAAGTTGCGAGCGCACGGGCCGCGAGATCGGGGTCGTGCGCGTCGAGGAATGCCGCGGCGACTCCCTGCGCAACATCGGGTGTTTGCATGTCGAAGCCGGTGAAGTCGATGTGTTTGGCTTTGGTCTCGTTGCCGACTCCCCCACTGTTGAATACACGCATCCAGCGGGCCATTTCGGCCACTTCGTCGGTGGACCAAGTCCAGAAGTACATGCCGCGGATCAGGTCGTCGGGCGAGTCGCCGAGGCCGCGGACGGTGTAGTCGCTGACCTTCGCGGATTCGGGGGTGCTGGCCTCGATGGCGAAGATGGTGAAGCCCATCTCCTCTGCGAGGTACTGGGTGATGCGGTGCTTCATCTGGAAGAACTCGCGCGTGCCGTGCGTGCCCTCGCCGAGGGCGACGATGCGGGCATCGCCGACGATCTCTTTCAGAAAGGCGAGATCATCGACCGAGTCCGAGGGCTCGCAGGTCTCGATCGGGTACGCGTTGGCGCGAAGCCACGCGAGGCGCGCGGAATCGGGGGTCGTGGGGAGCGTGGGTTGTGCGAGGGCAGGGAAGGCAGCAGTGAAAAGAAAGGACGAGGCGAGCATCCGAGCGATGTGGGATGGGTGCATGTATGGCCCCTTTCAAAGAGCATTGGGAGATCGCGGCCGAGTCTATCAGATGAGGCGTCCGAGCCGCGTGGAGGGGGCGATTGCTACCCTGCGAGCATGGGTGAAGAGCGGATGCTCGCAATCGTGACCGAGGATCTCGACCCCGCCCCCGAGCGTTGGCTGGCGGAACGCTGCGAGGTCGTGCGGTGCGGCGTGGATGAGCAGGGGTTCGGTGTCCTGCTGGCGCGAGCGGACGCGCTGGTCGTTCGCACCTACACCATTGTGAACGATGCGCTCCTGGCGCGGGCCCCGAGACTAAGGGTCGTCGGACGGGCGGGGGTCGGGCTGGACAATTTCGATCTGCCGGCGTGCGAGGCCCGGGGCGTCAAGGTGGTGAGCACGCCGGATGCCAACACGCGGGCCGTTGTCGAGTATGTCTTCGCGATGCTGGCCGACGCAACGCGTCCTCGCGTGTTTCTCGATCGTGCCCTCGACGCGAAGGCGTGGAACGTGGCGAGGCGGGAACTGGTCGGCGAGCGAGAGCTGAACGAGATGACGATGGGAATCTACGGCTTCGGGCGGATCGGCTCGGCCGTGGCAAGGGTGGCGCGAGCGTTTCACATGGACGTGATCTATCACGACATCCGCGAGATCCCGGAGATGTCGCGTCACGGCGCGACGCCCGTCTCTCGGGAGGAACTGCTCACCCGCGCTGACGTGCTAACGGTGCACGTCGACGGCCGGCCCTCCAATCGAAACCTGCTCGATGCCGTTGCCTTCGCGCTCCTGCGCGATAACACGATCTTCGTGAACACGAGCCGCGGCTTCATCGTCGACGCGAACGCGCTCGGCTCGTTCCTGCGTTCGCACGAGCACGCAACCGCGCTGATCGATGTCCACGAGCCGGAGCCGTTCGGGGATGCGTACACGCTCCTCGGGCTGAAGAACGCGCACTGCTCGCCCCATCTGGCGAGCGGCACACGGCGCGCCAAAGAGAACATGTCCTGGGTCGTGCGCGATGTCTGGCGCGTGCTCAGCGGACAGGAGCCCGAGAACCCGGCAGGAATTGTCTGATCGAACCTGAGGAAGAGCCGCAGCCATGCAACAGTCGTTCAATCCGAAGAACAAGGACATCCTGGTCAACATCAACGGCTCGCTGATCCATCGCGATCAGGCCGGGATTTCGCCGTTCGATTCCGCCGTGCAGGGGGGCGACGCGGTGTGGGAGGGGCTGCGCGTCTACAGCGGGCGCATCTTCAAGCTGACCGAGCATCTCGATCGGCTCCGGCACTCGGCCAAGGCGCTCGCATTCGCCGAGATCCCGACGCACGATCGCATCACCGAAGAGATCCGCAAGACACTCCGCGCCAACAACATGACCGACGCGGTGCACATCCGCCTGACGCTGACACGGGGCGTAAAGGTCACGAGCGGCATGGATCCTCGCCTCAACCAGTCCGGCCCGACGCTCATCGTGCTCGCGGAGCACAAGGCCCCGGTCTACGACAAGGGCGGGCTCACCCTCGCCACCGCGTCGATCCGGCGGTTCGCACCGGACATGATGGACCCGAAGATCCACCACTGCAATCTGATCCAGTCGATCCTCGCGAAGATCGAGGCGACCGCATCGGGCGCGGACGACGCGATCATGCTCGATCCGCGCGGCTTCATCGCGGAGACGAACGCGACGCATCTCTTCATCGTGACGAACACGAGGCACGAGCCACTGGTGGAGACGCCCCGCTGCGTCGCCTGCCCGGAGGGGATCACGCGGGCGACCGTGCTCGAACTCTGCAAGGCGAACGGGATCGCCCACGCCGAACGAGATATCTCGCAGGCCGAGCTCTACCGAGCCGACGAGGCCTTCTGCACCGGGACGATGGGCGAACTCGCTCCCGTCACGCGTGCCGACGGCCGCACGATCGGCGACGGCAAGCCCGGGGCAACGACGGCCCGCCTTGGCCAGTTGTTCGGCGAGCTGACCGCTCGCGAGGGCATGCAGATCGCCTGAGAGCATCCACCGTATCGCCCCAATGGCTCGATTCGTATGAATCTATGATTTCGTGCGCCGCCATGACGGATTCGCACAAGGGTCGCCATCCCTGAAAGTGCGCGGCGGCTGCTCCGTTGGAGCGCCCGGTTGGGCACCGTGCCCGGGAGGTCGAACATGACGCGGACCGAGATCGATGCCGGTGTCGTTGACAAGCCCCGCCCCGAGCCGCGCGAGCGACTGCACAGCCGCGCCGCAAGCGTCAGCCCCAAGGTCCTCGTGGGATTGCTCGTCGCCGCCGTTGGGATCGGTTCCCTCGCGTGGTCAATCAAGTCCCTCCAACGCCCCGAGCGGCGGCCGCGCGTCGTCGCGGATCGACCGGCGGACGCGCCGCCGGAAGACGGCGATCGACCCGGATCGTTCGGCGCGAGCGCGCCGCACGACGGCGTGCGTACCGAAGGGAGCGGGCCCACACCCCAGATCCGTGTCGGCTCGCAAGGCGGCCCCGCGGGCCCGGGCGGATTCGGAATGCCGCCCCATCTCCAACCCTCCGGAATCGCCGCGAACTACACCTTCCCGAAGGTGAAGGACGCGACCGCTGCCGGCGCGCTGGTCGGCGAGTTCGCCTCCGGCGTCTCCTCCACCATCGGAAATGATGACTCCTTCGCGTGGATGGGCCTCACGCAGCGCGAGCGACTCGTTGAGGCTGTGCGTCTGGCCGTTGAGCCGCTCGTCGCGGGCGACGCCGCGGCCCTCGCCGCCTCCATCGCTACCCTGAAGGGCAAGGACGATGGCGATCCGCCCGCCTCCACACGCATGTTCGAAGTGCTCTCGCCCGCGTTCGCGCTCAGTTCGCTCGACGTCACGAACCTCGCGGTCTCGGGCGTTGATTCGGGCGTGAAATCGCCGATGCCCCGTCGTGGAGGCATGACCATGATGGCCCTCCGCACACGCGACTCGAGCGAATCGGAATCCCGGCAGACCAGCATCGTCTCCTACGGCATGGACGAGATCTTCCCGGACGCCGCCGACTTCGCCGAGACCGGCAAGAAGGCAGTTGATGTCCGCGTGCCGGTAAGGACCAAGGGATCCGACGAGAAATCCGGAGACCTCGATCTCTCGCTCGTCATGGTCTGGAACGCCAAGGCCCAGGTCTGGCAGCCCGCCGAATATCGCCTCTTCGTTCGCAACGCCGACATCGGTCGCAAGTTCATGCCCTCTCGGGCCATCTCGGCCGATCGCGAGACCAAGTGAGCCCACGCGCGGAGCCCAGCCAAAGGAGCATCACATGAGGTTCGGTCGCACAGTCGCGCCACGTCGAGCATTCTCGATCGTTGAGCTTCTGGTTTCCATCGGGATCATCGCGATCCTGCTCGCCCTCGCGCTCCCCTCGCTCGCCAACGCCCGCGCCGCGGCACGAGAGACCGTCGCGCTCGCCAACGGACGCACGCTCGGCATGGCGTTCCAGACGTACATCGATCGCTTCAAGGCGTATCCGTTCCGCACCCCCGGCACCTCGCCCGACATCTCGATCGACATCACGCTCCCGCCCGACCTGCTCGCCGTGCAATGGTGGCCGGAAGGGACCATCATCGCCACGAGTTCAGTCTGGGCCATGGCGCATCTCTGGCCGGGCGTGCTCTCCGAGGTCGCGCCGTGGCCGGAGAACTTCCCAACGTGGGTCTCCCCCGGCCGCTCCACGGAGCTTCCTCAGCGCAAGGACCCGTTCGCCGATGATGACGACGACGAAGAGCCCTTCGGCGACGTCTCGTGGCGATACTCAAACTCTTTCATCGGGAGCCCGACGCTCTGGCAGGCCGGCGCCGTGCCCGATCCAAAGCTGCTCCGCGCCATCCAGCCGCACGAGGTGCAGTTCCCGTCCGCCAAGGTCCTCGCATGGGACGCCGACCTGACCTTCGTCCCCAAAGAGCCGAAGCTCGTCGGCGACCACTACGACTGGCCGACGCCGATGCTCTTCGCCGACGGGCACGCCGCGAGCAAGAAGCCCACCGAGGCCAAAGAGACGATGCCGAATCCGCTCAACTTCAACTCGCGAATAAAGCTCCACAACACCGCCGGAGGTGTGCGAGGAACCGACTACTGATCTCTCGATGCAGCGGTCGGGTCCGGGTCTGGTCCGCGCCCGGAAATCCCGCGGATCAGACCCCGGATCGCTTCCGTAGCGATCTCCCGCGCCGCGGCGCAGGATGGATCGGTCCAGAGATCAAAGTGCCCCGCAGCCGGCAGCGGGACGAACGCGCCGCCCCGTGGCCGTGCCGTCGCATCCGGATCCGAACCGATCCCCGCACACTCGGCGATCTCGCTCCCGTCCCCGATCGGGCAGATCTCATCCTCCTCGCCATGCACGACCAGAAGCGGACACTCAACGTCCCGCGCGAGACTCGCGCGATCGAAGCCGGTCCAGCGCGGGCCCCGTCCGCGCGACAGCCCAAGAAGGAACATCGCCGGCCCGAGGTTGATCCTCCAGGGCAGACGCTTGAGCGTCAGCATGTTTCGTGCCGGCGTTGCCGCCAGTCGGTACGGCGACTCCGCGATGATCGCGGCCACGCGCCGGGAGCGATTCGCCGCCAGATCGATCGACACACCCGCTCCGAGCGAATACCCCCAGAGCACAACCCTCGGCGCTCCCGGCTTCGGAGGCGCATCGAAGAATGCGTCCCAGTCCGCCTCGTCCTCCGACGAAGCCTCCATCGCTTCCGCTTCGCGCTCGAGCGCGTCGAGATCCTCACCCTGCGCCAGCTCAACCAGGTCCGCCAACTGCATCCACTCGCTCGTGCCCAGAGGTGAAGAGCCGCGCGGCGACTCACCATGTCCCGGCAGATCCCACGCGATGATCCGCGAGCAGAACGGCGCAACCACGCCGATCCGTTGCAGAACGTCGATCCGCGACTCGCCCCAGCCGTGCGAAAAAATCACAACCGGCCCCGCAGGGTCGTCGCCGTCGATCAGCCACACCGGCCCAGACTCGACCGCGTTGTACTTGAACTCGATTGTCTCGAATCGGCGCGCGGGCGAGAGCTCAGACGGGTCCGAGGGGCGCGATCGCGCGACAGCCCACCCCGCCGTCCGCCGCATCGGACGAGCGAGCGAGTGCATGGTCGTGCAGATCAGCCACGCGAGGCCGAGCCCGAGGCCGAGTGCGAGGATGGGGAGGAGGTCGAGCATGAGGGAGAACGTCACGAAGTCAGAAAGTCACGAAGTCAACGAGCGGGCAAGACACCGATCGTAACGAGACCTGAGGCGTCTTGACTCCATGACTCTCTGACGTGATGACTTCGTGGCTTCCTCAGAACAACCCTCTGATATCGTTGAACGTCACGATCAGGAACATGCACCCGATCAGCGCGAGCCCGGCGAGCGTCGCGAGATTCTGGAACGCGATCGGCACCGGCTTGCCGCGAATCTGCTCGAACACCAGGAAGAGAAACTGGCCGCCGTCCACAATCGGAAGCGGAAGGAAGTTCACGACCGCGAGGTTGACGCTGACGAGCGCGAGGAAGAAGAGCAGCCGAAGCGTCCCCTGGCTCGCCACGACCGTGCCGATGTGCGCGATCCCCACCGGGCCCTTCAGGTGCTCGACCTTCACCGACCCCTCGAACAGACGCACGAATGTCGCGTAGGTCATCATCATCCAGCGGTGCGTCTCCGCGGTCCCCATCCCCACCGCGTGCAGCGGGTTGTCCGCCTTGAGGATCGTCTCCTCCATCTCGAAGAACTCTCCGATGGCAAAGCGCGGCTCCCACGACAACGCGGCGATCCGCGCCACATCGTCCGGCGAGAGCGTGAGCGTCACCGTCTCCATCGGCACCGGCACGCCCGGCTCCATCTCGAGCGACGGCGAAACCGTGAGCGTGATCGCCGTGGCGCGCGGCGGCTGCAAGTCTCCGTCCCCGGGAAGCGCCGCCCTTGCGGCATCGACGATCGCGTTCCGCACCTCGCCAAAGTTCGCGACCGCAGCGCCGTTGACCTGCAGAATCCGTGTCCCGGGGCGCACGATCGCCGCGCCCGCCGGAGGCACGACAAACTCGCCCGTCTCGCCGCTCAGCGGCCGCAGCCGCTCCGGGGGCAAGGCGACGAGCGTCGACGAATGACGCGTGTCGCCAAGCGTGAACCCGATCACGCCCGCTTTGGTGACGCGCGGCGACAGCGACACACGCGTCGTATACCCCTCGCCCTGCGCCCGCTCGACCACAACAGGGATAATCCGCTGCTTGTGCGACTGGATCTCCGCGATCCCCTGCGGCACCGACGGATACTCAGTGGCCCCGAGGCGCGCGAAGACATCTCCGGGCTCAAGCCCCTGCTTCGGCGGCTCGGGTGGATCAAGAGCCACGATCATCACCGGCGCGAGCCCCGCGATGTGCTCAAAGATCCGCACGCTCTTCGGATCGGGATCGAGATCCGCCTCTTCCAATTCTCCGCGTGGCTCGATCGTCACAAACAGGATGCGCTGCGCGTCGGCGCCCGCAAACGCGAGCGTGATGGGCTTGCCGCCCGCAGCGCGGATCGCATCCGCGATGTCCTGCGCCGATGTCGCGGGCGTCTGCTCATCGACAGAGGGCCCGACCGAGGCCAGACGCATCCCGGGCTCGATGCCCGTCAGACCGGCACGCTTCGTACCCGCCTTCCAGAGCGCGAGGTTCCGTTCGCTCGGCTCGAACTCGCGGACGCGTGTCGAGTACGCCGGACCAATGCCCAGCTCCAGCATGCCGCTGATCGCGCTGGTTTCCGGCGTCATGGAGAACGCCAGCGGCGCCGACACGCCCGCTCGTTCGACGGTCAGATCGATCGCAGCGCCCGGCCTCGCCATCGCCGACGCGAGCACGAGATCCTGAAACGACGTCGCCGGCTTGCCTCGGATCGTCCGAATCACATCGCCCGGCCGAAGACCGGGAACCGTGACGCCGAGCGCGGACGCGTTGCTCGCGACCGCCTTGCTCGCGGCCGAGCCCGGCGCGATCGATCCGACCTTCGCCGGTTCGGTCGGCAGACCGAGCGAGAACACGATGATAAAGAGCGTCGCCGCGATGATCAGGTTTGCCACGACGCCAGCGCTGATCACGACCATCCGCTTCCACGGCTTGCACGACTGGTACGAGTCGCGTGCGGTCGAGACATACCGGGGATCCATGTCGTCCTGGCCGAGCATCTTCACATAGCCGCCAAACGGCAGGTAGTTGAGCCGGTACTCGGTGGGGCTCATCCCCGCCGCCCGCTCCTCGGCAAGACACCTGTCATACTCCGCGCCCGACGAGCCCCGCCGGAACCCCATCCCCTTCCGATACGACGCGACGGCCGGCCCGAATCCGAGCGCGAACGCGATGACGCGGATCCCCGCCCATCGCGCCGCGAGGAAGTGCCCGAGCTCATGAAAGAAAATGATGAGCCCGAACGCGATGATGACGAGCGAAAGATCAAGAAGCGTGGTGAGCAACGTGTGGTTCCATCTGACGGGCGGGAGGGCGTCGATTCGTGTGATGGTAAGTGTCGGCCGGGGCGGCCGCCGGTCTTGTCCGAAGGGCGCAAAAACAGGATCGGCCCGACTCGATGCCGGGCCGATCTCGCCATCAGTCAGAATCGATCAGTTGCCGTACTTCACGGGGCATCCCTTGGGGGAGGTTTCCGTGACCTTCAGCGTCTCGCCGGCGATGATCGCCTTGATCGCCTCGGCCACGTAGAAGGGCTCGCCGACCTCCTTGGATCCGCCGTCAAAGAGGCCGGTGTAGGCGACGTTGCCGTCGAAGCCGATCACATACATGTGGGGGGTGGTCTTCGCGCCATACGCCTTGCCGATCTCGCCCGAGGGGTCGAGAACGACCGGGTACGCCATGTTCCACTCTTTGCGCATCTTCGCGTTCAGGTCCTTGTCCGTCCCCTGTTTCCCGGGCGCGCCGGAGTTGATCGCGAGCCAAACGACCTTGTCCTTGTTGGCCTCGGCGGTCGTCACCATCGCGTCGGACTTCGCGTGAGCGCGGACAACAAAGGGACACTCGGGATTGAACCACTCGAGGACGACGATCTTGCCCTGCTTGGTGTACTCACTGAGCGTGTGCGCCTTGCCGTCGATGTCGGTGACGCTGAATTCCGGCGCCTTGTCGCCGACCTTCACGCCGTCCTTCTGTGACTCGACCAGCGAGCCGCCGGTGCCCGAGGCCAGTGCGACGCCAACTGCGCCGACGGCGATCAGCCCGGCGGCCATCGCGGTAATCAATGCCGATGCCTTGCGATTCTTCATGCGTGTTCTCCTTGTGCGAACTCGTTGCTCAAACTGCTTTGTGATTGTTACCCCGCTCGTGGGCGGGAGGATCAAGAATCTAATCGTTGTCACTGGGGATCGTGCCGGGCAGCGGATCGTCGATCGCCCAGGCCCCGAGGCTCACGCCCGCCGAGTCCCACGCCTCAAGGATCCCCTGCAGCATCGCTGTCGCGCCACCGTCCGCTCTGAGCGGCAGCGTGATCGACGCGCCCCTCGCCTCCCCGTTTCGGAGCGGATCATCGACACGCACACCCGCCTCCGAAGGGTAGAACGCAACCCGGGCCGCCCGGACGTTCGGCGTCAGGGTCACGCGGTCGATTCCGCGCCACTCGATCCGTACATCCGTGCCACCCGCGCCCGGAATCTGCGCCAGCGAGGCCTCCAGAATCGGGGCCTCGGGCGAACGCTTCGGCGCGGCACTGGTGACCGGGAGCGTCAGAGAAACCGCCGCGCCGCGCGGCACGCACCCCTCTTCACACTCCAGCCACTCAACATTCGCGCGCAACGTCAACGGCTCGTCGCTCTCAAGACCCGGCGAAGCTGTAAGCAACGCCACAAGCACCGTTCTCCCCTCGTAGATGTGATCAAGGATGTCGCCGGGAAGCACATGCCGATGCGGCTTGGGCCACCGGATCTGTCCGATGGTGACACCATCCGGCAAATCCCATTCGACAGTCGGGGCGTACCCGGCGTCGTTCTGCCCCGGCCAATAGATGTGCCACTCGGGCGCGATCTCGAACTCGATACCGATCCACGCCTTGGCACCAGGAGCGATCGAATCCGTCTGCGCGATCAGCCGCACGGTCGCCGCAGGCTCATCGTCGTCGCTGGGCGCAAGCTGCCCGACCGCGGGCGCAACACCGCCGATCAAGGGCATGATGGAGGCAAGGATGTACTTCGTGGCGTGATTCATATGAGTCTGGAGCGAAGAGCCGTCGTCGTCACGGAACGCCTCGCGTCACAATCGCGATCGCGCGTCGGTGCGTTGCGCCGATCACACCGGTGTACCGCTGCTCTCCGAGCCGGTGGCGTCACCCGTCGTACGACCGCCACTTGGAGTCAGTTCATGCGAACGTATGACGAACTGTCGGCCGGTATGGGAATCGTTCAGTAAATGCCGATATGCTGGTCTGACGGCGGTATCTCAATCGCCGCCGGGACTCGGGGCCTACGCAGAGGGTTTGACGCATGAGATCGAGACGGGTTACCGCTTTCCTGCTCGGGACGGGCATCGTCGTTGCCGCCGGGTGCAAGACCAAGGTGGATGAGTCCGACATCAAGTTCATGACGTCCGGCGAACTCCGCCAGATGATCGCGACCCGGGACTCGGGCAAGGCCGACCACCTCTTCCTGATCGATCCCCGGTCCGAACGCGAGTACGCCGCGGGCCACATCGCCGGCTCATCGCACATCACGATCGATCGCGTCATCGGCGAGAAATCCCCGCGCAACCCGCCGTTCGACCGCTACTCCACGATCGTCGTCTATGGCAACGATCCAGGATCCGCGCCGGCCCGGGGCATGGCCAAGCGCATCATGTCGCTCGGCTACAAGAAGAACACGAAGATGTACGCCGGGGGCATGAAGGAATGGGTCCAGACCTACCCCTCACTCGTCGAGACGACGCCCGAGAGCCCGAACTAACGACCACGCCGCACCGCGTCCGCGACGCTTACCGCCTGCGCGAGCGGGCCGCGATCGCGCCCAGCACGATCAACGCGAAGCCCGAGGGCGCTGGGATCCGCCCGAGGTTGCTCGCAAAGACTTCCGACGCGATCTGGTAGCCCAGCATGTTCCCGTCGACCGAGTCGAAGTAATAGTGGACCCCGAGATAGACGCGGCTCAGCGCGTTCTCCCACGCCGCCTCGGAGAAGCTGCCGAAGGTCCGTGTGAGCTCCGCGTCGTACCCGAGCGCAGAGTTCACCGCGAACTCGTCGCTCCCGATCGTAAACGTCGTGTCGTCGCCGAACAGGGCCGCCATGATCCCCGCGTGCGCCGCGCTCATCGTCGCGTGCCCGGAGACATACGCCGGGAAGGGTGGCGTGAAATCGTTGAGCGGCAGCCACGCCGTGTCCGGAGTCGTCAGCGCGTTGCCGTCATCCTGCGTCTCGCGGATGGCGTCGATCGGACGCCAGAGGTCCATCGGCGTGTTGAACTTGGAGTCCCACGCCGCGATGCACGCGTCCGCCATCGCCATGTTCGCGAGCGCGAACATGCGGGCACGCTCGGTGACACCCAGGCCCTTGTCGTTCGCCACGACCTTGCTGATCTCGACGAGCTGGCCCGGAGGCTTCGCCGTGCCATCGCGGTCGTTGGCCCAGAACCACGCGATCTCGGTCTGCTCCGCCGTGCGAAACGCGCTGTCCCGCGAGCCGAGATCCTTCACGCCGGGAATGCCCGCGGCGCCGTTGATGTTGTCCGCATACTCCTGGCTCGCCAGAAGGTTCGACATGCTCCCGTAGTCTGTGAGCCGAGTGGGCCGATACGCACTCGCCGAGGCAACGCCCCACGGCGTCACATTCCCCCAGTGGGGCGAGAACGCCGGAACATCCGGCCCGTCCGGTGTCTGGCGCCAGTCGCCGGGATTGGTCCCCGGCGTGTAGCTCGGATCTCCGTCGTACCCATCCCCCACGCGCGCGTTCAGCAGACTCTCCGCGACCGTCAGCCCGTACGCCGCGCCCGCCGTCTTGGCCGCACCGTCGGCGATCGAGTTCATCTGCTGCACGTATGTGTTGTGGATCAACGCCATGTTCGTTGGGCTCGCCGAGTGCATCGCGGTCAGGCAGTGGTACGCCGCCGTCGCCGCCGCGGCCTTCTTCGACGCGTTGGGATCGGCGCTCGGCAGCCCGGCCTGGTACGGCGCATAGCCGTTGCCGCCGTTGCGAGCCAGATCGATCCCGTTCATCGCGTCATAGATCGCCAGACTCATCATCGGGCCGGCGCGCGAGACGGGGCACGGCGCGCCCCCCGTCTGGCGGATGACGTCTTGATACGTCGACTGCCACTGCGTGACGTAGTCCTCGCTCCAAGCGGAGCCGGCGCACATCACCATTGACAACAGACCGGCGGACGCCGCAACGCGTTGATAGCTCATGGTTCTCTCCCAACTCCTCATCCAGACTGCAGCCTGTCCGTGCGGAACGAACGCACGGTTGCGGACAGACCCCCTATGAAGGGCTTCACGCACAACGAATATACAAGGAATGGGAACCCCGAAGCGAGCAAAAAATCGCTACACGGGAGCCGGAAGCGTCCGGAAACGACGCCGAACAGTGAACTCACTCACAACTCAGGTGCAAACCCTCGGCGCATCGTGTTCTCGCAGCACGCTCTGGGCTCCACGAACTGCAGCAGGTAGTCGATCCCGCCGGCCTTGGAGCCGACGCCCGACATCCCGAATCCACCGAACGGCTGACGACCGACGAGCGCGCCGGTGTTGCCTCGATTGATATAGAGGTTGCCGACCCGGAACTCACGCTTGGCCTGCTCGAGGTGCTCGGGCTTGCGGCTGAAAACGCCCCCGGTCAGCTTGTAGGGCGAGCCATTGGCGATCCGCAGCGCCTCGTCAAAGTCCCGCGCGTGCATCACCGCGACCACTGGGCCGAAGATCTCCTCCTGCGCGATGGTGTGCTCCGGCTTCACCCCTGAAAAAATCGTCGGGCCGACATAGTGATACCCCGTCCGCTGCTCGAGCCCCGGCGGCACCTGCAGCGTCAGCTCGTGCTTGGACTGCTCCTTGCCGATCGCGATGTACCGCTCGATCTTCGCCTTTGCCTCGGCGTCGATCACCGGGCCGACGTCCGAGCCGCTGCTCGCGGGATCGCCGACGATCAGGGCCCGCGTCGACTCGACGAACCGGCGCAGGAACGTCCGCATGTGCGGGCCATTCTCACCCTCCGGATCCACAACGATCACACGCGAACACGCCGAGCACTTCTGCCCCTGGAACGCGAACGCCGAGTGACGGATGCCGATCACCGCCTCGTCGAGGTCCGCCGAGATGTCGACGATGATGGCGTTTTTCCCGCCCATCTCGCAGATGACCTTCTTGATATGCGTCGGAACCGCGAACGCGCCCCTCGGCGCCGCGAACGGAGAGCCGGGCGCCGCCGCCGTCAAGATGTCGAGCCCCACATCGCGCGATCCCGTGAACGCGATCAGGCCGACGCGATGGTCGCGCACGAGCGCCGCGCCAGTCGTCTCGCCCGGTGCGGGGCAGAACTGCAGCACATCCGCCGGCAGATTCGCCTCGCGCAACGCATCCTGGATCATGTCGAACAGGATCTTCGCGATCCCCGGCGTCTGCTCCGCCGGCTTGATGATCGTCGGGTTGCCCGTCACCAGCGCCGCGACGGTCATGCCCGCGCAGATCGCCAGGGGGAAGTTCCACGGGCTGATCACCACCGCCACTCCCCGCGCCTGGTACCACTGCTCGTCGAGCTCGCCAATGAACCTGCCGAGCCGCGCCCGCTCGAACATCGGCACCGCCAGCCGCGCGTAGTACTCACAGAAATCGATCGCCTCGCAGACATCCGCGTCCGCCTCGCGCCACGTCTTGCCGGCCTCCTTGACCATGACGCCCGCCAGCCCGTCGCGCTGCTGTCGCATCTTCCGCGCCACGCTCACCAGCACCGCCGCCCGCGTTCGCGGGTCCGTATCGCGCCACGCCCCGAAGACCGCATCGGCTCGATCGACCATTCGCTTGGCATCGTCCGGCGTCTTGTCGCTCGCGACCCGAGGCACGGTCGCCCCCGCGACAGCCCGCGCGAACGCCTCGCGCTGCGCCGCCCTGGCAAAGTCCCGCATCGGCTCGGTATAGAACGGCCGCTCGTCGGATACGCCCTTCACGGCCGGCGTCAGCATGTGCCGCTCCGGCGCGACCGAAGCGAGGTCGGGCTTCGGCGTGTGCGTCGCCCCGTCCGCCGGCCCCGGACGCCTCAGCAGTTCGCTCGAGTCCACGTTGTCCAGGAACCCCGCCTTCAGCCAGGATTCGTTGGATGTGTTCTCCAGCAGACGCCTCACGAGATACGCCATCCCCGGGATCATCTCACCGACCGGCACATACTCGCGGATCCGCAGGCCCATGTCCGCCGCAGCGTATTTGAGCTGGTCCGCCATCCCGTGCAGCATCTGCAGCTCGATGCTGTTGCGGGGCAGCCCGCGCTTCTCCATCATCGCCAGCGTCGCGCCGATCGATCGGACGTTGTGCGATCCGAGCGCGAGCTTCACCCCACCCTCGCTCGTCGTGCGCGGGCACGCGTCCAGAAAGACCTCCGCCATCCGCTCGAAGCACGCGTCCGTCTGCCACTTCTCGCCCCACACCGGGCACGGCCACCCGTTCTGCTCCGCGAGGATCGTCTCCGCGTCCCAGTACGCGCCCTTCACCAGCCGCACCGACACGATCCGCCCCTTGCGCCGGGCCCAGTCGCAGATCCGGCGCGCGTCCTCGACGCCCGACTTCAGATACGCCTGCATCGCCAGCCCCGCATGGAAAGGGACCCGCTCGCAGCACCGCATGAACAGCTCGAGCGTCATGTCCTTGAACTTGTCCTGCTCCATGTCGAAGTTGACAAACACCCCGCGCGAGTGCGCCGCCTCCAGCAACGGGACGAGCCGCTTCATCAGCCCCTCGATCGAGCCCTCGGTGTCGATCGGGTCGACCCGCGACGAGAGCGACGACACCTTGATCGACACGTTCACGCGCGGGATCGCCCCGAGGTGGTCCGTCTCCAGCCGCTCCTGCGGCTTCCACGAAGCCACCGTTCCCGGCAGCGACGTGATCAGGTCCAGGTACTTGTTGAAATACTCGTCCGCCTCGTGCTCCGACACGCACGCCTCGCCGAGCAGGTCCACGCTGAATGCGATCCCGTCATCCCAGAGCGTCCGCAACCCCGGCAGCGCGCTCGCCGCATCCGTGCCCGCGATGAACTTCGAGGCCATCCCCTTGATCTGCGAAGAGATCGTCGAGGACATCAGCCCCTTGGCCAGCCCGCCCGCCCGGAGCCCGAGATCGAACCCCGGAGGGAGCTTCACCCCCGGCTGCGACAGGTAATCGGTCAGGTGGTCGTGGATCATGTCCGGCGTCGTCAACGCGGGGAACGCGTCGACGAACCGGAAGAGCTGCACCTTGAAGTTCTGGTCGCTCATCGACCAGTTCATCAGCTTGTCGCTGTAGAACCGCGCCGACAGCAATCCGGACTTGTGCGCCCGCGCCTTGGCCAGCATCTCCTCGCCGAGCTCAAGGATCCGCGCCTCCTCCGCATCCGAGTGCGCAACCGTCGGAACCGCCCGCACACCCGCGCCACGCGCCGAAGAGGCAGTCGACGCGGAGACACTCGGGGACTTAGCCTTGCGAGAGAACAGACCCATCGGTGGGATCCTTCAGAACAGGGGTGCGCCGGGCAGAGTGCAGAGTGTAGAGAGGGTGCTCGGGGGGCAAGACGAGCCGGGGGATCAGCCGATGCCCGTTGCCTAGCGTTCGACGGCCCCGGCATCCGGGTCGCCGGAAGGAGTCCAGGTGACGGGAAAGAGCGTGCTCACCATCGGAACCTTCGACGGCGTCCACGCCGGCCATCGCGCGCTCGTCGAGCGGGCCGCGGCCCTCGCCCATCCCTCCGGAGCCCGCGTGGTCGCGCTGGCCTTCGATCCCCACCCGCTGACCCGCCTGCGCCCCGGCGCAGCCCCACCCCGCCTCACACCCTTCGCCCGGAAGCGGTCGCTCCTGATCGAGGCCGGCGCGACCGAGGTCGTCCGGCTGGATCCGTTCGACGGCCTCCTCGAGCTCGCCCCCGATCAGTTTGTTGAGAAGATCGTCGCTACCTACGCGCCGATCGCGATCGTCGAGGGAGAGGACTTCCGCTTCGGCAAGGGCCGCGCCGGCGACCTCGAAACGCTCTCCGCACTCGGCGCCATCGCCGGCTTCACGGTCGACACACTTCCCCCCGTCGACGTCATGCTCGGCGACGCCACGATCGCCCGCGCTTCCAGCACCGGCGCGCGCCGCCTGCTCCTGGCCGGCCGCGCCGGAGACGCCGCACGCATCCTCGGCCGCCCCTATCGCCTGACGGGCACGGTCGTCCGGGGTGATCGGCGGGGGCGCACCATCGGATACCCGACCGCCAATCTCGACACGGGACAGCTCATCCCCGCCGATGGCGTCTACGCCGCCCGGGCGATCATGCCCGACGGCCGCATCTTCGGTGCCGCGCTCTCGGTCGGCACCAAGCCGACCTTCACCGATGCGCCGACCCGCGCCTGCGAGGCCTTCGTCCTTGACGCGCCGCACGAGCCCGGTGACGACGCCCGCCTCGCCGGCATCGACGAGTACGGCTGGACGCTCTCGCTCGATGTCGTCGGCTGGGTCCGCGAGCAGGTCAGATTCCACGGTCTTGATCCCCTGCTCGCACAAATGTCGCGGGACTGCCTGCGGATCCGAGCAATGCTGAGCGCACCGAGCGCGATCACGGAGGAAGTCGCATGAGCACGAGTCGAGTGGAGCAGTACGACACCACGGCCTCGATCGACCAGATCGCCGCCGCCCTCCGCGCCATGAACGACACCGAGACCATCGGCATCGCCACGCACATGAAGCCCGATGGCGACGCCATCGGTTCGACACTCGCCGTCGCGCGCACCCTCCGCTCGCTCGGCAAACGGGTCTCCCTCCTCTACATGGGCGGCCCGCCCCGCTGGCTCGAGACCATGGCCACCCGTGCCGAACGCAACACCTTCGAAGAGGACGGCCTCCCCGACCCCGAGCCCGCGCTCTGGCTCATCCTCGACACCGGCTCCTGGTCGCAACTCGAGCAACTCACGCCCGCGCTCACCGGCCGCTCCTCCTCCGTGATCATCATCGACCACCACCTGCAGGGCGACGCGCCGATCGCCGACCGGCGCCACGTCGACAAAGACGCCGCCGCCGCCGCCCAGCCCGCCGCCGAACTTTGCCGCATCCTTCTCGGCCTCAAGTCCTGCAGCCAGCTCCCCGTCGAGATCGCGGAGCCGCTCTTCCTCGGACTCGCGACCGACACCGGCTGGTTCCGCCACTCCAACACAAAGCCCGCCACGCTCCGCCTCGCCGCGGATCTCATCGAGGCCGGCGCCAACCACTCTCGCCTCTACGCGATGATCGAGCAGTCCGACACCGTCGGACGCCTCCGACTCATCGCCCGCGCCCTCGGCTCTCTCGAACTCTTCGACAACGACCGCATCGCGATCATGAAGCTCTCCCTCGCCGACTTCGAACACGCCGGGGCCTCCCACGGTGATACCGGCGGCCTCGCCGACATGGCCCTCGTCATCCAGAGCGTCCGCGCCAGCGCGGTCATCACCGAGCAGGCCGTCAAAGCCGGCGCGCCACCTCTCACCAAGATCTCCATGCGCAGCAAGGAAGGCCCGAACGCCATCGATGTCAACGAGGTCTGCAACAAGCTCGGTGGCGGCGGCCACGCCCGCGCCTCCGGCGCACGCATGACCCTCACGCTCGACCAGACCCGCAGCCGCGTGCTGGAGGCGCTCCTCACGTGAATCCGCGCGATGGTCACATCCCCGGCGATCGACCGAAGCGGCCGTCCGGACCTCCGGCGCGGGGCGGACCGAACGCCCAACGCGTCCGTCCCGGCAAACGCCCGCCCCTGCGCATCATGACCAGCACG
Organism: Planctomycetota bacterium; assembly: GCA_963204725.1. Classification (GTDB taxonomy): domain Bacteria; phylum Planctomycetota; class Phycisphaerae; order Phycisphaerales; family UBA1924; genus JAHBWV01. Next base: position 12,490 of record CAUJHH010000035.1, on the reverse strand, counting down.
CTCTGGGAGTACCCGAGCCAGCACTACGACGGCGCAAGCGGCTCGTTGATGCAGGGGGACAAGGACTATGTCGGCGCGACGCCGTCGTGGGTCATCTGGCAACTCCTCCAACGCTACACACGCGAGGGCGACATCGTCCTCGATCCCATGTGCGGCAGCGGCACAACGATCGACGTGTGCGCGGACCTCAATCGGGAGGTGCGAGGCTTCGACCTTGCGCCGTCGCGCCCGGAGATCAAGCGGGCGGACGCTCGCAGGATCCCGATGGGGGACGGGACGGCCGACTTCGTGTTCATCGACCCTCCGTACTCCACGCACGTTGACTACTCCGACGATCCGGCCTGCATCGGCAAGCTCGACGCCGCCGGCGAAGATGGTGGCCGCGCATACTACAAGGCCATGGATCAGGTGATCGGAGAGGCCCACCGCGTCATGAAGGACCGACGCTACATGGGGCTCTACGTCTCCGACTCATTCAAGAAGCGCAAGGGAAAGCCCGGTGGCGTCTACATGCCCATCGGCTTCGAACTCTTCTCCATCATGCGCAAACGCTTCAAGCCCATCGACATCATCTGCGTCGCCCGCCAGAACCAGAAGCTCGGACGTGGCAACTGGCACAAGGCCGCCGAAGAGGGCAACTTCTTCCTGCGCGGCTTCAACTACCTCTTCATCATGAAGAAGGAAGAAGCCGCCGAGGATTGACCGCCGCCAATTGCCACGACGACGACGCGTCTTGGCCGGATACGGCTACCTCTGTCCGGCTCGATCCAAACCGAGAACGAACGCAGCGGCCATCTTGGGAATCCATTCCGGATCTCTTGTGCCCCTTCGGCCCGCGTGTTACCTTGACGCCGACCAACTTGCGAAAGGGTCATTCACATATGTTGTACAAGAGTCTCTCCCGCGTCCTCTTCGGGTCGCTGGCCGCCGCTCTCTGCGCCGCGACACCCAATGCCTCCGCCCAGACCTGTGAGGGCCAGTGGCTCCCAGGCGACGGCACCACAGGCACCAATGGCGCGGTCTTCGCCACCACGCTCTGGGATCCCGACGGAGCCGGACCCTCTCCCGAGATGGTCGTTGTCGGTGGCAGCTTCTCCATCGCAGGGTCCGTCGCGGTCAACAACGTCGCGCTGCTCGATCCCGTGACCCGCGAGTGGTCCGCCATCGGCTCCGGATTCACCTACACAAGTCCATCATCCTTTCCCGTGATCTACGCCCTAGCCGCGCTCTCAAATGGCGATCTCGTCGCCGGAGGCGAGTTCTCGACCGCGGATGGAAACGCCGCGAGCAACATCGCTCGCTGGGACAACGCGAGCGGCGAGTGGGTCGCAATGGGCTCCGGCGCGAACAACCGTGTCTTCGCGCTCACCACGCTCCCGGATGGGGATCTGGTTGCGGGGGGTGACTTCATCTCGATCAGCGGCGTCGACGCCAACTACATCGCCCGCTGGGACCAGGAATCCGGCCTCTGGTCCCCAGTCGGCGCCGGGCTCGGATTCAGAGCCCGAGCCCTCACGACATACAACGGCAGCGACATCATCGCCGGTGGCGACTTCACGTCCGCAGGCGGCTCGCCCGCCGCATTCGTCGCGCGATGGGATGACGCGACACAGACCTGGAACCCAATGGGCATCGGCGTCAACACCATCGTCCGCGCCCTCATCACGCTTCAGAATGGCGACGTCATCGCCGGCGGCGACTTCACCGGAGCCGGAGCAGTCACTTTCAACCGCGTCGCCCGCTGGAACGGATCGGCATGGGCCGCGATCGGCACCGGCATGGATGCCTCTGTGCACGCCCTCGCCGAGGCCCCAGATGGCGATATCGCCGCGGCCGGAGCGTTCACAACCGCCGGCGGGTCCTCCACAAGCCGCGCAGCCCGATGGGATTCCGCGACAGGCAACTGGCTCGCCATCGGTGGATACATGAACAACTGGGCAAGAGCCGTCGTGGCCCTCCCCTCCGGCGATCTCATCTTCGGTGGAAACTTCACCACCGTCGGCGGCACAACGTTCAACTCCATCACGCTCTGGCGCAACGGCGACGGATCGCTCGCCACCCTGGGTACGGGCATGAACGCCGCCGTCACCGCGCTGACAACACTCCCGAATGGCAATCTCGTCGCCGGTGGCGGCTTCACGACCACCGCCGACGCCGCAGCCAACTCCATCGCCGAATGGAACGGAACCACCTGGTCCGCGCTCGGCAACGGAACAAACGGCGCGGTCCGCTCGCTCGCCGTTCTCGACAACGGCGATCTCGTCGCAGGCGGATTCTTCACGAGCGCGGGCTCCGTCGGTGCGAACCGCGTCGCCCGCTGGAACGGCTCCGCATGGTCCACTCTCGGCACCGGCATGAGCGATACCGTCCACGCGCTCACCGTCGCGCCCAACGGCGACCTCTTCGCCGCAGGTGCTTTCATCCGCGCCAACGGCTCGGTCGTCAACCGCGTCGCACGCTGGAACGGGACCTCGTGGTCCTCGCTCGGATCTGGTGCGAACGACATCGTCTACGCCGTTACGACGCTCCACAACGGCGACGTCGTCATCGGTGGCCAATTCACCCTCGCGAGCGGCGTCCCCGCAACCTACCTCGCCCGCTGGAATGGATCAACCTGGTCCCCCATGGGCTCCAGCATGAACTCGTTTGTTTACTCGCTCGCGACACTCCCGAACGGCGACTTGGTCGCCGGTGGCAGCTTCACCACGGCCGGAGGCGTGCCCGCCATATACATCGCGCGCTGGAACGGAACGAATTGGACCCCCATGGGATCGGGCTTCAATGGCGCGGTGACCGCTCTCGTCGCGCTCGACAACGGCGATGTGATCGCGGGGGGCAACTTCACCGAGGCGGGCGGCACACCGGCCGCGAGGATCGCCCGCTGGAACAGCGCAACCGACTCATGGTCCCCGCTCGATTCCGGGCTGGATGCGTCGGTCTCCGCACTGACCGCACTCCCGAATGGCGACATCGTCGCCGGCGGTCCATTCTCCATCGCCGGCTCGAACGCCTCCGCCTACTGGGCTCGCTGGACCGACACCAACGCACCGTGGGTCGCCCACGATCCTGCGGATCAGGAGTACTTCGCGGGCCAGGCCGTCGTCCTCTCCGCGACGCCCGCGAACGGCTACGCAAACGTCTCCGTGCAGTGGCAACGCGACGGCGCCGACATCTCGGACGGACCCGGCGGCGCGTCCGCAACCGGCGGCATCGTCAGCGGCGCATCCGGGCCGATGCCATCACCCACCAGCGGCACGCCCGCATCGCTCATCATCACCGACGCGCAAGCATCCGACGCCGGCGCCTACACCGCGATCTTCTCCAACGCGTGTGGCTCCGCAACAAGCCAGCCCGCGATCGTCACACTCTTGACCCTCTGCCCCGCAGACTACAACGCCGACACTATCGGCGCCGACATCCTCGACTTCCTCGACTTCTTCGACGACTTCGGCGCGTGCGACCAGCAGGCATCGCCCTGCGGCACACTCGGCAATCCCGATATCAACGGCGACACCGTCATCGACGTGCTCGACTTCCTCGACTTCCTCGACGCCTTCGGCAACGGTTGCTGATCGCCGCTCCTTGTTCGAGCCCGCTTTCTGAACCACCCTACGATCGTGCCAGTCATGGCCGATCCCTTCGACACCCTTGGACTGGAGCCGAAGTTCGACCTGGACGCGCAAGCGATCCGGCGGGCCTATCTCGCCCGCTCAGCATCGCTCCACCCCGACACAGCGACCGACGCAGCGCGACCATCGGCCAAAGCCGATGGTCGCGCCTCCGCCCACCTGAACGCCGCCAAACGAATCGTCGAAGACCCCGAGCGGCGCGCCAACGCCCTTCTCGCTCGCCTCGGGGGACCAGCCACCGATCAGGACAAGTCCCTTCCTCCCGGCTTCCTCATGCAGACGATGGAGATGCGCGAACGCATCGAAGAGGCGCTCGCCTCGGGAGGCGCCGCCTCTCGCACCGAGATCGAGCGCGACGCGACCGCCCGTCGGGCCGCCCACATCGATCGTGTCCGCGAACTCTTCCTCGCCGCGGGTTCCGCGCCCTCGCCCGACGCGCTCCGCGCCATCCGCATCGAGCTCAACGCGTGGCGATACATCGAACGCCTGATCGAGCAGCTCGATCCCGCCTACGACCCCGACATCGCGGACTTTCGCCCATGAACCCACGCCCCTTCCTCCATCGGCGCGGCGCGCGGGTGCGTCCACATGCTTGAACTGATCCTGTTCGGCGCCATGGGTGTGCTGCTCATCATCTCGGGCGCGTGCTCCGCCACCGAGACCACCCTCTTCGGGCTCACACAGGCCGACCGCACCGCACTCGAACGCCACCACCCCGCCGCCTCCCGCGCCGCATCCCGCATGATGGCCAGACCACGCGGCGCGCTGATCTCAATCCTCGCCATGAACACGACAGTGAACGTCATGTTCTTCGTCATCTCGTCGGTCCTCTCCGCTCGCAGCGATTCGCCCGTTATCGCCGCTGCGATCGGCATCGGCTCGCTCTTGGCAGTGATCCTGCTCGGCGAAGTCGTTCCGAAACTTCTCGCAAACACCCATCGCGTCGCGTTCACTGTCGTGCTCGCGCCCATCCTGCTCGGCGCGTCAGGCATGCTCCGGCCGCTCGTGGTCGTGCTCGACTCCGGCGTCGTCGGCCCGCTCGCCCGTGTGCTCGTCCCGCGCGAGCGTCCCCCCGCCCTCCGCACCGAAGAGCTTGAGGCCCTCCTCGAGGCCGCGAGCGCAGAGGGACTCATCGAACGTGACGACCACCGCCTCCTCGGCGACGTCGTCGGGCTCAACCAGCTCCGCGTCCGCGACGTTATGACCCCACGAGGCGACATGGCTTGGCTCGACGCCGCTGCCGGGGCCGAGGGCGTTGTCGAGGTCGCACGCGCCGCATCCCGCCCGACAATCGCCCTCTGCGAGGGCTCTCCCGACAGCGGCGTCATCGGCATCGTCAAGGTCCGCGAGGCCCTCGCACGCATCTCCTCTCGCGCCCCGCGCACCATCGATCTGCGCAAGCTCGCCAGCGAACCGATGTTCGTCCCAGATCGCTCACGCATGGACCGCCTGCTCGAGTTCTTCCGCGAGCACGCCACCGACACCGCCGTCTGCGTCGACGAGATGGGAGCCGTCACCGGCATGGTCGTCCTCGACGATGTCATCCGCGCCCTCGGGTTCGCGCCCATCGGCGGGGGCACCAGAGAGCACGATCGCGTCGAACGCATCGGCAAGAACCGCTGGAGCGTCTCCGGGCGACTCCCCGTCCACGACTGGGCCGGCCTCTTCGGCGCGGGAACCGGTGCCGCAGCGATCGATCGACGCGCCAGCACCGTCGCCGGACTCGTCATGGTCGGGCTCGGACGCCTCCCCAACGCCGGCGACGAGGTCAGCATCGGACGCCTCTCCCTCCGCGTCGAGTCCATGTCCGGCAGAAGCGTCGAACGCGTTCTGGTCACCCTGAGCGAGGCGGCGGACGCGCCGACCGCTCCATGAACACGCCAGAACAGATCGCCTGGCTCGCGCTCGCCGCCGCCGGACTCGTCGGCTCCGCTGTCTGGAGCGGCGTCGAGACCGGCTGCTACACGCTCAACCGCGTCCGGCTCAGCGTCCGCGCCTCCGGTGGCGATCGCGCCGCGATCCGTTTGCGCCGATCGATCGAGCGCCCCGAGTCCCTCCTCGCCACGCTCCTCGTCGGCAACAACATCTCCAACTACCTCGGCGCGTTCGGCATGACCGCGCTCCTCGGCGGGCTCGGATACAGCGAGAGCAAGGTGGTCCTGGTCAACACGATGGTGCTCACCCCGCTCGTGCTCGTCTTCTGTGAATCGCTCCCGAAAGAGATCTTCCGCCGCGCCTCCGACACCCTGACCTACCGCTTCGCAGGCATGCTCGAGCTCTGCTCACGCCTCTTCAACCTGCTCGGCATCCTGCCCCTGCTCGTCTGGATCGGCCGCGGCATCGGTCGCCTCGTCGGTCTTTCCTCTGGCGTCGAACTCGCGACGTCGCGCGAGCGTGTCGCCATGCTGCTCAAAGAGGGCGGCGCATCCGGCACCATCTCCGACACCCAGTCCACGCTCATCGACCGCGCCACCGCATTCACCCGCGCCACCGTCGGCCAGGAGATGATCCCCTGGACACGCGTTCGCACAATCCCCTCAGACATCCCCGCGCCACAGGCCGCCAAAGCCGTGATCGCCGCCGGGCACGCCGCGTTCCCCCTCGTCGATCGCGCCGGCCGCATCAAGGGAACCGCACGGGCCATCGATGTCCTGCTCGACCCCGACGCCCCGCTCGACACCCATCGCAAGCCGCCCGTCTTCGTCCGAGAAGAGACCCGCGTCGTCGAGGCCCTCCGCCTCCTCCAGGCATCGGGCCAGTCGCTCGCAATTGTGGAACGAGGAGGCAGGCCCGTCGGTATCGTCACCGTGAAGGACCTGGTCGAGCCGCTCGTGGGCGGCGTGATCGGCGCCTCGTGAGACCTCAACGCCCCGGCGTGCATCTCACATAGACAAGGAGCAAGCCATGTCCATGCGCGGACTCTCGGGACTCGTCGTGATCGTGGTCGTCGGCATCGGCGCTCTCCTCGTCTTCGGGCGTGGCGGCGGCGTTGCGCCCAAGCCCGCCGCGTTCGCGAACGCCGTTCTCTTCGACGACGCCCTCCAGAGGAGCCAGACCGAGGGCCGCCCCGTGCTGGTCTTCGCCACCGCCGACTGGTGCGGCCCGTGCCAGACACTCAAGCGCGGAGCGCTCACGTCGGCAAAGCTCGAGCAGACGATCAAGTCCTCTACCATCCCGGTCTACGCCGACGTGACGGGCGACGACGAGGTGTCGATGGATGCCGCGCGCCGATTGGGTGTCGGCTCGATCCCCGCGCTCATCGTCGTGTGGAACGGAAAGGAAGTCGCGCGCCACGAAGGGAACGCCCCCGCCGCCACACTGGAAAGATGGCTCGACACCGCGCTCGCTTCCGCCCGGCCCGAGTCGTGATTCGACGATCCCCCTCGCCTACGACAGCGGATTGATCGCCAGCCCCGTCGCCAGTTTCGGCAGGAAAAACGTCGACTTCTGCGGCATCAACTCACCCGCCAGACAGATCTCCTTGACGGCGTCAAGGGGCGTCGGACGCACGATGACCGCAAGCTGCGCGAACCCCGCGCCGCCCCCCGCGCCCGTCTCCTTCCCCTGCGCAATCTCTTCGACCTCCGCAACCGTGTGCGGGAACGCCCATGTGATCGGCTCGCCGCCGTTCAGTTTCGGCTGGCAGATCTGCTCCACAATCAGGTGCTGGATCAGCGCGACATCGAGCGTCCGCCACGCCTTCGGCTTCGTGCCAAACGTCGCCTGCAGAGGGTCGTCCGCCGTCGGCGTCGCGATCAGGCACCGCTTGGAAGCGAGATCGTAGATCCCCACGCGGTTGCGCCCATCCGCCGGAGAGTCCTGCAGCGCACGCTCCAGGTCCGCCGAGGTTCCCTCGATTGGCTCGAACGACAGCTGCCCGTCGGCCGCGCCGAGAAACTTCTCCAGCGAATAGTCCCTCATCCCGCCGAGCACGCGGTGCGTGGCGCCGATCACAAGCCCGGGATCGCTCATGCCCACCATGACAAACATGCAGCGCCGCGCCGGATGCTCGGGTGGCACCGCGCCCTGCGCCTCGAGCGACGCGAGATAGTTGAGCGCGGTGTTGTATCGGTGGTGCCCGTCGGCGATGAAGACATCCTCGTCCGCAAGTGCGCTCTGATACTCGGTGATCGTCGGCTCGTCGTCGATCCGCCAGACCTCGTGCAGCACACCATCGTCGCTGCGCGCGTGCATGTCCGGCTTGCGATCGTCCATCACACGCCGAACCAGTGCCGACGCCTTGCCCGCCTCGTCCGCGTGCAATCCAAAGATCGGCGAGAGCTGCGACGCCGTCGCCCGCATCAGGGCCAGGCGATCCTCCTTCGGGCCGCTGAAGGTCTGCTCGTGGGGAAGGATGCCGCCCCCGGGTCGCTTGCCGAAAGGGTGGACCTCGAGCGTGCAGATCATGCCGCAGCGGTCGGTGGTCTTTCCGTTCCACTTGAAGGTCTGTCGATAGGCGAACATGGCCTTGTGATCCGGTCGAGAAAGCGTGCCGTCCGCGATCCATGTGCTCATGAGGGACGCCGCGATTGCGTACGCCGCCGGCGGGCCAAGCTGCTTGGCCGGCACATGCGGAAGGTCCGCCGCGACGATGTTGCGCGGATCGCGCGCAATCAGCTTCGCCTTCCCCTCGGCGTCGAGTACGTCGTACGGCGGCGCGATAAACGCGCTCACATCGCCCGAGCCGTGCGAATACTGGAGAGGACGAAAGGGATACGCGTGCGGCATGTCGTTCACTCCGATCGCAGGGCCACAGAACAACCCCGCGCGCCCAGTATAGAACCCGCCCGCGCGAAGCGGGGCGAGTGTAAAGGCCGCGCGCGATCCCACCGCGTCTGTTGCTCCTGCCCCGCTCAATCCATGAATCGATCGAGTCCAGTCCTCATGATGTTGCCGACCCATGCCCCCAGACATCTTCACGACACACGAGTCCATCAACAACTGGCGCGACCGGACGCCGACGGTTCCAGTCAAGCGGCGTCCCACATAGCTCTGCATCGCAAACGAAAGGCTCGATCGCACCGTCCTCATTCGCGCTCTGCGACCGCCCTCTCGCGAACCGTGCCCGGCTGGCTCCGCGGTGCCGTACGTCCCCCGCTCGCCATCCGCGACGGGTCTCCCGGCATCCCACCCTCCCGCACGACGCGCTCAAAGCGATTATCATGTCCGATTCGAGGTAGCCACATTCGGCTCACCCACACATCCGCAGCCGCAATCGAAAGGATCGCCTGATGTCCACCAAGGCTCGAATCGCATCGAGCATCGCAGGTCTCGCGCTCTGTGTGTCGCTCGCCCCAACGGCTGCAGCGCAGACGTCCCCTTACAAACTCGACCGAACCTCGCTCCCAATTGCGGAGCCCGACTACCCGCACAGCACCGTGCTCGACGCCCGCGATGCCACGCCCCCGCCCCGCTTCCAGATCAACGCCCCCGAGGGCGCGCCGAACGTGATCATCGTCCTCGTCGACGACATGGGCTTCGGCATGCCGAGTGCCTTCGGCGGGCCCGTGCGCATGCCCACGGCCGAGCGTCTGGCCAGCCGCGGGCTGCGGTACAACCAGTTCCACACGACCGCGCTCTGCTCGCCCTCGCGCACGGCGATTCTCTCCGGACGCAACCACCATATGAACAACATGGGCGGCATCACGGAGATCGCCACGGCGTTCCCCGGCAACACCGGCCAGCGACCCGACAACGTCGCGCCGCTCGCCGAGATGCTCCGCATGAACGGATACAGCACGGCCTTCTTCGGGAAGAACCACGAGACCGCGGCGTGGGAGGTCAGCCCTTCCGGGCCCACGACCCGCTGGCCGACACGCTCGGGGTTTGACAAGTTCTATGGCTTCATCGGCGGCGAGACCGACCAGTGGGCGCCGAGTCTCTACGAGGGGCTGAACCGGATCGAGACCCCGCACTACCCCGGTTACAACTTCATGACCGACATGACCGACCAGGCCATCGCCTGGACCAAGTTCCAGAAGTCGCTCACGCCCGACAAGCCCTTCTTCATCTACTTCGCTCCCGGGGCGACGCACGCGCCGCACCATGTTCCCAAGGAGTGGATCGCCAAGAACAAGGGCCGCTTCGACGGCGGCTGGGACAAGATGCGCGAAGAGACGCTGGCGCGGCAGATCGCTCTGGGCGTCGTCCCCGCCGGCACCAAGCTCGCCGGCAAGCCCGAGGCGATCAAAGACTGGGACAAGCTGAGCGCGGATGAGCAGAAGCTCTTCGCCCGCCAGATGGAGGTCTACTCCGGCTTCGGTGAGTATTGCGACCACGAGATCGGTCGCCTCTTCGAGGCCATCAACGAGACCGGCGAGCTCGACAACACGCTGATCTTCTATGTGCTCGGCGACAACGGCACGAGCGCCGAGGGCGGCATGTTCGGCATGTTCAACGAGATGACATACTTCAACGGCGTCGGCGAGACTGTTGAGGAGATGCTCAAGCATTACGACGAGTGGGGCGGCCCCACAACCTACCCGCACATGGCGGCGGGCTGGGCCGTCGCTGGCGACACGCCCTTCATGTGGACGAAGCAGATCCCCTCCAACTACGGCGGCACACGGAACGGCATGATCGTCTCGTGGCCAAGCCGCATCAAGGCCGCCAGCGAGGTCCGCTCGCAGTGGCACCACGTGATCGACATCGCGCCAACGGTGCTCGAGGCCGCGCATCTGCCGGAACCCAAGAGCGTCAACGGCATCGTGCAGGCCCCGATCGAGGGCGTGAGCATGATCTACACGTTTGACAAGCCCGAGGCGGCGAGCACGCACAAGGTCCAGTACTTTGAGATCATGGGCAACCGCGCGATCTACAGCGACGGCTGGTTCGCGGGAACCATCCATCGCGCGCCGTGGGAGCAGTTGCCTCGGCGCAAGCTCCAGGACGACATCTGGGAGCTCTACGACACACGCAACGACTTCAGTCTCACCAACGACCTCGCGGCGTCGAACCCAGCCAAGCTCAAGGAACTGCAGGACCTCTTCATAGAGGAGGCGATCAAGTACCGCGTCCTTCCCATCGACGACCGGGTACTTGAGCGCATCAACCCAGCGACCGCCGGACGCCCCGATCTGATGGAAGGCCGCACCTCGCTCACACTCTCCGAGGGCATGGTGGGCATGAGCGAGAACGTCTTCATCAACATCAAGAACCGCTCCCTCTCCATCACCGCAGAGCTCCAGATCCCCGAGGGCGGCGCCAACGGCGTCATCATCGCGCAGGCCGGCCGCTTCGGCGGCTGGAGTCTCTACCTCAAGGATGGCAAGCCGACCTACTGCTACAACTTTCTCGGGCTCCAGCAGTTCAAGGTCTCTGCGCCGGACGCGCTGCCCGCGGGCAACTGCACGGTCCGGATGAACTTTGACTACGACGGGGGCGGCGTCGGCAAGGGCGGTACCGCGACTATCCTCGTCAACGGGAAGTCCGTCGCCTCCGGACGGATCGAGCGCACCCAGGGCATGATCTTCTCGGCGGACGAGACCGCCGGCGTCGGCATGGACGACGCCACGCCGGTCACGTCGGACTACAAGGAACGTGACAACTCCTTCACCGGCAAGATCGTCAAGGTCACCGTGGATGTGAAGCCCATCGGAGAAGCGATCAAGGCAGAGGCCGACGCCGCAATGCACCAAGCCAACGTCAAGGCGGCGCTGGCCCACTAGTCCGACCTCGACCAGCCCCCACTATCTCTTCTACTTCTGCCTCTTCTACTTCTGCCCTCTCTTCATCCCACAGCGTCGGCGTTTACCAACGCCGACGCTGCTTCTTTTCCCCGCTTGCTCCGTTGCCTGTTGCTCCGGCCACGCGCAACCGCCCCACAGCGTGATCACACCCTTCCAGCCAGGGGCCCGCCGCGGGTGCTCGGAGAGTCGCAGCTCTGTGGCATCATTCGTGGAGCGGGCCGAAGACCACGGCTCTTGATTTGTGCTCTGAAATCGGCGCGCGAGAGCGGGCCCGTTGATGCGGGCTGCGCGTTGCTGGTTGTGATGCGCGGATGTGGCGGGGGTCAGGGGGTTGGGCTGTCGCGGGAGCGCGGCCTGATGCTGGCGTGCAGGAGTGAACGCGGAGAGAGAGCGGAAGAGGGCTCAACGCGGAGGGCCGCGGAGGGCCACGGAGAGGAAGAGGGGGTAGGAGGAGGCAATGGGGACGAGGATGGAGGCACCAGTTCTGGTTCTGGACGCTGCGCGTCCGAGCCGGGCACTGATGGCACCCGAGTGGTGAGTGCGTCGGGCGCGGGCTCTGCCGTTGACGCAGGTTCGCCGTCGGTCGTGGACGCGTTATTCGCCGCGGGAGCCGCATGGGCGGCGTGTGCTGATTCGATTGGTTGGGGAGTGTGCTTGGTCGCGGCGACGTCGGCATCGTGCTGGCGGATCGCGGCGTGGTAGGCGGACCAGTTCGGGGGCTTGCCGTCGAGGATTTCGTTGATGCGCGGATCGGCCATGGGCCCGGGGGGTGGGCGCGTGTTGTCGGGGGAGTCGTTGTGCGGGCGTGGGGCGCGGGTTGGCGCGAAGGGATCGAAGCGGCCGCAGCGGAGGACGAGCGCGATGGCGCGGATGACGTTGTGGCGTTGGTACTCGCGGAGCTTGCGGTCGTGATAGGAGATGGGCATGGGGGTGTTGGCGTCGACGTTGACGCCGCAGGCGACGATGGTCATGAGACCCTTCACACACATGTTGAGGCGCGTGGAGACGACCATCTTGGTCTGCATCATGCCGGCGCTGACGATGGTGCGGCACTTCTCCATGATGTCGGGGCGCGCCATCCAGAGGGAGAGCGCGTCGACGGTGGTGTCGAGTTCCTTGGCGAGATAGGTGAGGGAGCAGTCGGGGTTGGCGAGCTTCTGGAAGATGTGGGGT
>CAUJHH010000034.1 GCA_963204725.1 Planctomycetota bacterium | reverse complement strand
ATCTTCCGGCACACCTCCACGATCGGCGTGCCGCTCTCCGCCTGCCTCAACGCGAACGCGATCTGCTCTTCCGTATACCTCGACTTCTTCATCGTCCTGACCTCCTTACAGAGGCCGGATTGAAGCTCCAAACTGTCACTCAGACTGGATCAAGATTCGGGTTTGAGCGCAGGCCGCGGCACAGCGCGGGAGACTCTGGACCATGAAGCGGGCGAGAGACTCGGCGGAGCAGATCGTGAGCAAACTTCGTGAGGCCGACGTTATGCTGACGGCGGAGCGTTGTATCGCTCAGGTCGTGCAGGCGCTAGGCGTCAATAGCACTGGGCCGCGGGAACGGGCAACAGGAGCTTCAATGTCGCCTTCGCAATGGACCGGATGTACCGGTTGATCTGGGAGAGAAGACGCGAGGATCTCGCGTTGGCGGAAATGTCGGACCGTCTTCGCACGACACGGCATAACAGGTTGCAGAACAGGAGGTTGCGTGCATTTCGACACTGGTCGACCATGACAATTCCGCCACCAGAATGGACATTTCGTGGCATCACGCCACTCTAGCCACAGATACGAACTGCCCGATAGCGTTTCCCTCTCCGCTTTCGATTTCGACTCGTCCCGGGGACGCTCTGCGTTCTCGGCGATAGGGCCGATTTCCCGCGGATTTCTGCGAGTTTCGGTCGGAGACCGGATCGCTCTGAGCTTCTCAGAGCACCAGACTCGCCGATCCGGCGACCCCATTCTGAGTCGGCGAATTCGGCGATCCGCTTTGGAGTTCGATGCGGTCCGGGCAGGTCGCTTGGGGCGTGGTCCAATCCGCCCCGCTGACTATGGCATGCCGAGGCGAGACGCCTGCAGGGACCAGTCCCGTTCACCCGCTGCCGCCCGCAGGTCCAGGAGTGAGACTTGGCGCGACAGGGTCCCCGTCAACGCCGCCTTCAGGATCGCCGGGCTCAGATGCGTCAGCACATGCAACTGCCTGCCCCGCGCGGGGTCCATCCCAAGCGCACGGGCGACCTCCTCCATGGGTTTGCCCGTCTTCATCACCTCATTGTGCAGCGCGTAGGCCTGGCCGATCGCCCGAACGATGTGAGGCGAGGGCTCGGGGCGACCGCGCGAGTCCAGCTTGGAGATCAGGTCCTGCCCATCGGGGTGGAGCAGGACGTGGCGCCCGTCGTGACGCTTGATCCGCATCTGCAACGTCAGCGTCTCGCGCTCGACCTCATATGCACTTACGCCCGATGGTTCCTGGGTCACTTCAGGGACATAGCGACAGCGCGGCGCTGGTGTGGTTGTTGATGAGGGCCTCAGCCCGTCCCCGAGTGACTGCTCACACGCGCGGATGCGTCCGACATTCAGCGTGATCCGGAGGCAATCAGTGCTCACGACGACCCCCTCGATCACCTCACGGATCCAGAGATCGCGGACCTCTTGTTCGATGCTCTCCAGGACCACCCTGTGAGCCGATTCCAAGCGATCCAGCACCAGCCCCCGCACCAGATTGTCGAGCACGCCCGCGTTAATACTGCGGATGGGGCAGGACCCGCGCCCCTGTGTGCAGGCCTTCATGCTCACGTAATACGGGACCCTGCGGCACTGGCCCCCGGCCAGACGCTTCATGGAGTTCGACGGGGTCATTGTTGAGCCCTCCGAGGTGCTCAGCTTGCCCTTGAGCAGGTGGGTGTGGGACCAACGCGTCACGGGCGCTCGCTCGCGCCGATTGATCAACGCCTGCGCCCTGTCCCATACCTCCGGATCGATGATCGGCTCGTGGAGCCCGGGCCAGATGTCGGTTGGGCATCTGCCCTGGCCCTCGGGCAGGTTGGCTCCACGGGTGTGAACGATCTTGCCCGCGTAGGTCGCATTGGTGAGCATGTAGCGAACGTGGCCGGTGCTCCACGCGAGCTTGCCCACGTTCATGCCCGTGTCGCATTGCCTGAGTCGATGGGGGATGCCCTGGGCTTTGAGCGCATCGATGACTGCCAAGGGCGAGCGGTGCTCCAGATAGAGCGCGTACACGCGGCGGACGATCTCCGCCTCGTCGGGCACGATCCGGATCACGCGGTTGCCGGGGTCAGGGTCGCTCGGCACGGGCCTGCGATAGCCGAAGGGCGGACGCCCGACGGTGAAGATCCCCCTGCGCATCGTGGCGGCGATCTTGTCGCGGATGCGTTCACCCGTCACCTCGCGCTCGAACTGGGCGAAGGAGAGGAGCATGTTGAGCGTGAGCCGCCCCATTGATGTGGTGGTGTTGAACTGCTGGGTAACCGAGACGAAGGAGACCCGGTGCTCGTCAAAGACCTGCATGAGACGCGCGAAGTCATTGAGCGACCTGGAGAGTCGATCGACCTTGTAGACCACCACGATGTCGATGCGCTGTGCCTGGATGTCGTTCAGGAGGCGTTGAAGGCCGGGCCGCTCGGTGTTGCCGCCGGAGAAGCCCCCATCGTCGTACAGGGCCGGAACGGCGACCCACCCCTGGCCCTTCTGGCTCTTGATGTAGTCCATCCCCGACTCGCGCTGGGCATCCAGGGAGTTGAAGAGCATGTCGAGCCCTTCCTCACTGGACTTGCGCGTGTAGATGGCGCACCGGACCGTGCCCGATCCGGTCGAAGTAGGGCGTGTCATGTCGACGCTCCCTTCTTGCCGGAAGTGGATCCGCGCGTGGTTCGCTTGCCCTTGCGGTTCACGATCCCGAAGAACTGCGGACCGGACCAGACCGCGCCTGTGATCTCGGTGGCGATGCTTGAGAGAGAGCGGTAGGTCTTGCCCTGATAGACGAAGGCCTTGCCCCCCTGCACGACCGTGACTTCATGTGTGCGGCCGCGCCAGATGCGGATGAGTTTCGCTCCTGCGGGAAGTGAGGGGCTTGTGGTGCGCGGCCGCACCACGCTTCTGGAGAGGGTTGCTGGATCCTCAAGAGAGGAAGGCTCTCCGGCCGCGAGATCCGAAGCGTTCACCAGAAGTTCGGTGATTGGAGCGTTGACGATTGCGCCCCTGACTGCAAGCCTGAGCAGCCGCTCAGTCGCCCGGTCCAGGCCGCCGAAGCGGCGGACCTGCATCCTATAGGCGATGTCGCGGATCATCACGCGGCGCGGCACTCCCCCACCTACACCCACGCCACCCGCACCGCATTCACCGCCCTTGCGGCTTGTGCGACCGCCGATGGCGCGCCAAAGGTCGCGGATCTCGGCAAGGGGCATCGACTCCAACCGCGCGAGATCGACTTCCGCGCGAACGTTGCGTGGTGCCGGGCGCGCCTTTGCACCAGGCTTCGTCCGTGCGCCGCTCATGCGGCCCCCTTCCGCGACGGGGTCTTCTGCGTCTGGACCTTCGTTTGGACCTTCTGCGTCTGGGCGTCGCGCGTGGTCGATGCCGTGGCCAGTGACGCGGCGAACCGGCCTCGCTTCCCATCGGTGGCTTCGAGGCGCACGAAGCGAGCGGCATCGCCCTTGCTCGTGCTCTCACGGATCATCGCGGCGTAGAGCGTCGCCGCCGGCGTCTTGCCGGTAGGACTCGTCCAGAGACCTGCCGCCGCCATGCGATCGATGAGTTCGGATGCAGAGAGACCGAGGCGAGCGTCCTTTGAGGAGAGATCCCGCAGCACCTGCGCCGCGGCATCCAGCGCCGACAGGCGTTTGGGCGCGTCGCCCGTGCGCGGCCTGGAACGGGGCGTTGGCTTTGCAGCAGTTGATGGCGGCGCGGCTGACGATAGTGTCGTTGATGACTTTGTGCGGGAGGGCTTGGGAGCTTGGGTTGCTGGTGCCGCGGTTAACTTGGCCAGCGCGGCAGCGCGGGCCTTGTCGGTGGCGGTGCTGCCGGTGGCGGGCTTGGTGGTGGTCGGCTTCTTCTTCGCCATGTTCATCTCCGTCGTGGGTGTGGAACCTGGGGCACGTCGCTCCGGGGAATCGCGTCCGCCCCGGTCTCCCGGTGCGGCGCGGGGTGGCCGAGGTCAAGCGGCGTCGATCAGGAAGCGCTCGACGTCGGCGCGTTCCATGCCGCTGAGGTAGCAGACCGCTTCGACCAGGTCGTCCCTGACCTTGGCCAGGTCGCCCACCAGCCCCCAGTGGCTGGGGTCGGCCTTGGCGCGGGCCCCGTGCTTGTCCAGTTCCATCTCCAGCACGTCGAGAAGGCGTGCGATGCGGCCGCGCTCGGCGGCGTAGCTCTCTGGGGCGGTCGGCTTGGGCGCGTTCGTCATGGTGGTGCTCCTGTAAACAGCGAAGCCCGCCGTCATCTCTCGATGGGGCGGGCTTCAGAGGTCGTCTGGTCGGTTGTGGGATCGCTTAGCAGATTGAGGTCGGGGTTTCGGGGCTGTGTTCGTGCCGCGTGTCCTAGCGCCTCGTCGCACGCGTCGGATCGCCCTTGTCGGTAGCCGGTGTGCAGGCCATCCCGATAGCCGCTCCCGAAGGCGTGCCGCACGATGTCCTTGATGGACCCCACCGGGATCTCGTGGAAATCGAGCGCGTCGCGGCCGCGTGACTCCAGCGTCTCCAGCCGCAGCAGAAGTCGGGCGTGCTCCAGCGCGGCGTCGAGCGTCATCTGCTTGCCGATTGCATCGAGCGATGGGGCGGGCTGTCGCGGGACGGTTTGGTCTTCGGGGTTGGCGTGGTCGCCGGGCGTCGGACTCGTGCTCGTCATGGCCGCATGCTCCTCGCGGCCAAGTTCAACGATGGCGGCCGCGTGGATCACATGAGGGCAAGATCATCGCCCACAGGCAAGGCGATCTCGCCGCGTGCGGCGAGGAATCGCACGGATGTGGGCGGATTGTGGGCAGCTACCACTCGCCGGCGTTGGCGTTCGATGATCCGAGGCCGTTCACGTTGCCGCGGCAGCTTTGGCGAGCAATGTCTGCTCGCGATCGGGACGATCCAGAACTCAGGATCGCCGCGAGAAGCGGCCAACGAGAGCCGGAAGCGTTGTGCTCTCACTCAGAGCATCGTGCGGGATGAGCAGGTAGGCCCACGACTTGCCCCCGGTCTCCTTCTCGTGGGCGGTCGCGTTCTCGCACCACTGCACGGCGGCCTTGGCTTTCGATTGAACCTCGGCCGTTTCAATCTCTTCCTTGGCCTTGACCTCGCACACCAGTTTCGCGGTCGTCGTCTCGATGGCAAAGTCGGGGACGTACTCCTCATCGGGCGTGTGGTAAATGCGGAAGTCACCCCTGCTTGGCCGAAACCACTTCTGCACCTCGGGGGCCTTGTCCACGATGACCGCAAAGCGACGCTCGGGGTCAGAGTCGAACTTGTCCGACGAATAGAGCCCCTTGGTCCACCCGGTGAAGAGCATCTGCCGGATTCGAGAGAGGTCTTCGATCGGCTGCCGGAAGTCGCGGGCGGTCTCGTCCTCGCGGATGGAAGGGGCCTTGGGCCGCAGCGTGGTGAATCCCTTGGTCACCTTCGCCTCGTAGTCCGTGACCTGCTCCTCGTAGTGCTCCTGCATCTGCGTGTGGATGAGGTTCACGAGAGGGTGCTGGTAGTAGCGGAGCACGTTGTGGACGTCGTCTTCGTCGGTCAGATAGCTCTTGAGCTTCTTCACGACCTGGCTCGCCAGCGTGTAGAGCAAGTCGGCGTGCTCGTCGTAGGACACGTCGTCGAAGTCAATGAGCCCGCGGACGAGGTAGTTCTCCAATCTGTCCTCACGGACCACACCGTCGCCACTCACCAGCCGCCGCTCGCGCTGGTCAGTGAGGTACTGCGTGAGGATGTCGTGGGCTACGGGCGGGTAGTTGATGCTCCGCATGTCCATCTCGAACGGCCGGTAGTGCCCGACTACCTCGCCTTTGGGCACGACGACAATCTTGGGGATGTCGATGGACAGTTCGTTGCGGACCTTGATGACCTGGTCCACGACCTTGCCCACGTCCACCTTCTCGGTGACGCCTTCCAACTCGCCCTGCACCGGTGCTACGAGTTCCTGTACCCGCTCAACAATCTTGGCCCTCACCTCGGGCTTGGACAGGTCCCCCGAACTCGGCAGACGCTCGAACTCGCGTTGAATGACCTCCCACGCCTTCACCGCAGCCTCTTGGGATTTCGGCGTGGTGAAGAGCGGTTGCTGCTCGGCCCTTGGGCTTGGGGGAGCACCGGGAGGGGAGGGCGTGGTGCCGATCAACCGCGTGAGTGCCATCGGCTGGACGACCTCGACCCGCATTCGCTCCTCGGGGATGTCGCGGCCGATGACGATGCCCCGCTTGATGACCGAGTCGGGGTTCTTCGCGTAGTCCACGATCTCCTGAAACTTGTCGTGCGACACGATGGTGAGCGTGTCCACGGCCTCCACGCCGACACGCTTGCCGTAGGGCAGGCGGAGCCCGCGGCCGATCGACTGTTCCACGAGCGTTCGCGAGTTCGCGGCCCGTAGCGGCACGATCGTGTAGAGGTTCGTGACGTCCCACCCCTCCTTGAGCATGTTCACGTGCACCACAATCTCGGTCGGATTCGCCGGGTCCTCCACCGAGAGCAACTGCTGCACCGTCTCGTCCTTCTCCTCGCCGCGCTGGTTGGAGTGGACCGTGATGACCTTGCCCTTGTAGCGGCCTCCGAGGAACGTGTCTTCCTCAAGCGACTTCTGGATCGCGTTGGCGTGCGTGGTGTCCTGGGCGACCACGAGCATGAACGGCTTGACGATGGGCTTGCCGTTCTCGCGGGCGTAGACCTCCAGCTCGACCTTGGTGTTCTCGTGGACGCGGATGCCGTCCTCCAGCTTGAGCCGCTCCAGTTCCTTGTCGCCATAGTTCTTGGGGTCGAAGTTCTCCCGCGTCGCCACGGCCGGTTCTTTGACGAAGCCGTCGCGGAGCGCCGCCGACAAGGGGTATGAATAGATGACGTTCTTGAAGAGAACGGCATTGCCGCCCGTCTCTACCTGCGGCGTGGCCGTCAACTCCAGACCGAGAATTGGCTTGAGTTCATTGATGGCCCGCACACCGGCGCTGGCGCGGTAGCGGTGGCTCTCATCCATCAGCAGGACAAGGTCGTCGAGTTTCGAGAGGTACTCGAAGTACGACTCCCCGATGTACTCGCTGAGACGCTTGATCCGCGGCGAAGCTCCGCCCCGAACCTCGGTATTGATCTTGGAGATGTTGAAGATGTTGATGTGGATCGGCGCGTTGAGGAGTTGGCCAAACAGTCGCCCTTGCCGCACGCCGGACTGGCCTGCTAGCACAAAGCCCGGCGAAGCACCGTCGGTGCCCGCAACTGACGCGACTTCAGGCTCGCTCCGCACCCCTCGTCCGCTCTCGTAGTTGTCGCCGGTAATGATCTCTGGCGGCGTGGTGGCAAACTCGGCGATGCCCTGGAACACGTACTTGGGCGTGCCGGGCGTGAAGTCGGCGATGAGCTTGTTGTAGATCGTGAGGTTGGGGGCGAGCACGAAGAAGTGCCGAATGCCCTCGGCCCGATGCAGGTAGGCGATGAAAGCACCCATGAGCCGCGTCTTGCCCACGCCCGTCGCCAGCGCGAAGCACATGGACGGGAAGTCACGCTCGAAGTCGGTGACGTGACCGAACTCCGCCTTGACCTTCGCGAGGCAGTCCGCCACGTCCTGCCCCTTGTCCAGCGGCAGAATCTCGGCGACGCGGGCGAGTATCTCCAGCGAATCCCGTTGAGGTTGGCGAAGACTCAACCGATTGGCGACGGCATTGACGTTAGGATTTAGACCCGGGGTGATCGGCACCGTTCAGAGCCCCTTCCTGCCGCGCGGGGGGGGCGGCGAAGAGGGGCCGGGCTTTGAGGACACCTTCGGCACGGGAGATCGGCGGGCACTCGTCTTCGTCGCGGGCTCGGGCTTCCGCTCTGCCTTCGATTCCAGTGCCGGGGCGGAAGCGAACAGAGATGATTCCGCCGCTGCCGGCGACAGTGCCCGCCGCCTGGCCTTCGCAACGCCCGCTTTCCCATTCCCTCGCTGCTCAGCCCTTTCGGTGTCGATGTCCTCTGCCGGGGCCACGGGCAAACTCTTGATCTCTAGCGAGTAGTCGTCCTTGCCCCACTCGCACTTGGCGAGAACGGCCTTGGGGATCTTCTTGACCGTCAGGTTCGGGAACCGCTCCGTGAGGCCCTTCCCGCCCCGAAACCGGAACGCAAGGCAGTAGACGGCGAGCGTGCGGTGCTCGCCGACCTCATCGGAGAGTTTCTGAAGCATGTCAACGCTCAGGGTCTGCGTGGTGACGTAGTTGAAGTCGGTCTCGGTGCTGCGGCCGTGCTGCCAGTACAGCTCGGGGCTGGGGTCGTAGCGGAAGCCCTCCAGTTTGCAGACGGCCTCGGCGAGCATGGCAGCGTTGTACTTCTTGCTGATGACCCAGTTGCCCCAGCGGTCCTTCTCCAGGAGGGAGGACGCGAGGCGGGAGTAGCGGAACCCACCGCCGCCCCGCCAGCCAGTGCTTTCGGTGACGCCTCCGGGGTCGGCGCCGTCGATGACCTTGGTGAGGCGGGGGATGATGTGGGTGTGGCAGTGCTCGCCGAGTTCGACCATGATCCAGCGGCGGCCCATCTTGTGGGCGACGGCCCCAGTCGTGCCGGACCCAGCGAAGGAGTCCAACACCCAATCATCGGGATTTGTGGTGATCATCAGGATGCGCTGAATGACCCGCTCGGGCTTGGGCGTCGCGAACAATTCCTCCGTGGCCGTGTTTGGGAACAGTTTCTTCAGCTCGTACTTCGCCTGCCGGTTATGCCCCGTTTCTTCGATGTTGTCCCATAGGCTTGAAGGGGCCAAGCCCTTCTGGTTCTTCAAGTAGGTCTTGCGGATGATCCGCGTGCCTTCCTTGGAAAACACGATCTCTCCCGACGCGATTTTCTCGTCCATGCTCTCGCGGCTCCATCGCCATCCGTTCGTGGGCGGCTTGATGGGATGTCCGGTGGGAGAAATGAGGTCGAACTGAAGGTTTTTGCGTGGGTGGGGCGACGAGAGGTTGCCGGGAAACCACGGCCCGTTCGGGTCGTTGTCAGGATTGGTGTAGTGAGCGTTCGCGTCTTCAGTTCTCGGCAATGCCTTGGACAGCCAGCCCGGAACTTTTGAGTAGACCAGAATCGTGTTGTGGTCGATCGACAACTGCTTCGCGTCGTTGTTGGGGGCGTCACCGGATCGCCAAGCAATCGAGGCGATGAACGTGGCACGCCCGAACAGTTCGTCCATCAACACCTTGAGGTAGTGCACTTCGTTGTCGTCGAGAAACACCCAGAGCGTGCCGTCCTCCGCCAGCAACCGCCGCAGAATCTCCAGCCGGTCGCGCATCAGCGAGAGCCAGATGGAGTGCTCGATCCCATCGTCGTAGTGCTCGAAGGCCGATCCGGTGTTGTACGGCGGGTCGATGCAGATGCACTTGATCTTCCCCGCGAACTCCGCCTCCATGGCCTTGAGTGCCAGCAGGTTGTCCCCGAAGATCAGCCGGTTGTCGAACTGGTCCGCCGGTCCCCGCCGCGCCTTGGCATGGTGCGACCTGGCCACATCCTCCAATAGGATGCGCGGTTCCAGCCGCGGCCGATTTTCCTTGCCGATCCAGGTCAGTTCGAGGCGGGTTTTGTGGTTGCCGTTGGCCATGTGCTCAGACAGTGTACGGGAGGGTTACGGAAACGACTTGGTCTTGGCGCAGCGGGGCGAGGTCTTGCTTATTGGCATGGCCACAGACCGCGAAGGGGGTGCTGAACGCCTCAGTATTTACGCATCCCCTCCATCACACGAGCAAACGGCATGTCGAGCCAATCTCGCCGCCACTCCTGCTGCACCTTGATGTCGCGGGAATCAGGTGTTGCTGCGATTGCATCTACGCGGATAAGCGCGGGCACCCGTATTGCGGCACCAACGATCAAGGCCTCACGCTGTTCAAGCGTTGACAACGAGTCGGCAACGCCTCGCACGAAGTCCGGAAGCAGGCGACGCACGTACTCCTGGTCGGCGGGATTCGTAAGCCGCATGACGACGCACGAATTGCATTGGGAGAATACCGTCTCGGAAACGTCAGAAGGCCGCTGGCTTACGATCATCATGCCCACGCCGTACTTTCTACCCTCCTTTGCGATTCTCTCGATGGACCGACTCGCGGCGCGAAATCTCGCATCCTCGCTCTTTGGGACGTACTTGTGCGCTTCCTCATAGACCGCTAGAAACGCGATATCGCCGTTCAAGTCCCTTGGCGACGGAGTCGTGCGCTTGAGGTGGAAACCGACATCGAACATCATGCGGCTGATCAGGGAGACGACCAGACTCTGCACTTCAAACGGAACGCCGCTCAAATCGACGATGGTCACGTTCGCCTTCGACCCAGAACCGTAGCCAATGACTTTCGACATCAGCTCCTCGGCATCGGCGGTCTTGAAAGGATTTCCGGGCGTCTTTTCGGGTTTGAGCAGGAAAGCGAACCGCTCACTATCCATCATCGCGCGAATACGGAACAGAAAGCGGTCGAACTCCCCCTGAAACGGTCCGTAGCTTGCTTTGGTGTCCTTGGCGGTACTCTGCTCAGCAAAGGCGAGGCGCGTTGCGAAATACCGAGTTCCGCGTTGCTGAATTAGGGTGCCGTCTGCGAGCTTCGGGCACCCTTCCCCATCCTTCTTGCCAATCACTTCAACGTTCAAGTTGTGCAGGTAGTTGAACACTTCCTCCAGGTTGAAGTACACCGGCGTGTCGTACGAAACACGCGGGTAGCCTGCATTATGCGCCTTCTTGTTCTCGCTGACGGCGTGTCGAAACTGGGCTGCCTGATTGTGTGACCGCTCGCCGCCGGCGATAAACAGTTCTTCAAGCTCCTCCGCATTCATCAGCCAATACGGAAGGTTGAGGGTCGAAATGTCTAGGCGTCGTGCGGTCGGAAACGACGTCGCATACTCGCCATGAAGATCGAACAGGATGATGTGGGCGTTGGAAAGTACGCCCCGACCGCATTGATCTGCGCTCGGCTTGAGTCCCTGTTGGAGTATCGCGGCAACAGTGCAGGACTTGCCAGATCCCGTAGACCCGACCACGGCGAGGTGCCGTCCGAAAAGCACGTCACCATCCACAGGCACGAGGATGGATTCATCCTGGGCGAGCGTTCCGAAACAGAGCGCTCCAGCTTCCTCTGCACCGCAGTAGATGGCTTTGAGTGTCTCTGCTTCGGCGACCTTGACGCGCGTAGGGGGAATGGCGATTTGCTGTCCACCTCGGACGAACTCTCCTTCGCGGTCCAGAAAACCAATTGGCTGGGTGTCCAGTACGAAACTCGGAATTGGTGCGGTGCCGGCGGCATCTCCACCGCCTGCATCTTTGATACGGTACCCCTGAATGACCGCCACGATTCTGAGGCCGTCGTCGTCTCCAATCTCCAAATAACCCCCCATGCGAAGCTGGCTCGCGGCTGCACCCTTGAACGCCTCGGGGTCGAGAATCTCGATTTGAATAAGGGCCTGTGTGGCGCTCACGACTCGATAGGAGGCGGCTGGTGCATCAGGCATCGCGTAACCCTCTCTTCAGAATGCCGACGAGACTCGCAATATCCGAAATGTCATCAATGTGCAGGACGTGTGCTCCCACGGCAGGCGTGTAGGGCAGAGTACCATTATTGCCAACAATGACGAGCGTGTGAGGTGTGTGGAGAGTCTGGGCGTGAGGGGCAAACGTGTCGGAGCGCACCAAACGCAGACAGTATGACGCACGACCGATCACGTCGGTAAGACGTCTGTTGACGCGGCGCCGCTCAATGACCGGGGGGGCGTCAAAAAGTGTTGCGGTGAAACGGAGATCCTCATGTCCGTCATTAAACGTCAGTCCACGGCGCAGTGCCTCGCACTTCAACTCGAGCATGCGGTCCTTTGGCTCGCTGAGAACGATCGTGAGTGGAAGCGTTGAGCGAAGATGATGCTGTTCTCGGAACCGACACGCGGATAGGGCCTGAATGCGGGTACACAGGTCGGGCACAGCGAGAAGACTCGTTTGACTGAGTGCGAAGTGAACGATGACCCATCGCGTTGACGCGAGAACTCCCAGCTTGTCAGCTTCGTCCGTGACATGCTCGATGTAGGCGTTGATACCGCGGAGTCGCGCTAACATTGCTCCAAAGAGGACCTCGCGCCTGTTCACCATCGCGAGAAAGGCCGGGCGACTTGTCGTGCGGTCAGTCGTATTGGGCTGTGTCGCCAGACGGAAGGCTTCCGACAGCGCTCGTGGATAAAAACACGTCTCAACCTCGATAGCCGTGCTGTTCAACGCCCGCTTGATCGCGTGGTGAACGTTCCTCGTGTGCTCGTCAATCTGCTCGCCGGTGACGAGGCGATAGCGAGTGGAGAGGAACGTGAGCAGAGACGCCCGTGTGAAACCCTCGGCAGCTAGTCCCGGCTCGAGTGCATCGGCAATCATGTCAATGGTCAATGGCTCAGCAGCCTGTTGCCCAAAGTGCGCGTACAGGGTGTACATCGGAACATGCGGATTGGCCTGCGCGTGGCGAAAGAGCTCCATTACGGCGTCCTTCACAGCGGAAGGCCACGGAGCCTTACTTTCAAGGTATTTGCACTGAATATGCTCGACACCCTCTCGGTCGATGTCCTCAATGCCTTCCAACGTGACGGCTTCACCGGTCTCAGCGCCAAGGATGGCCAAGACCGATGCGTCAAGCTGGTACTTGTACCCACGAAGAGAATCGTGGGCGGATCGCTGTCTCGCCATCGGTTGGTGGCCCTTATGTAGACGTTACGACCCGGGAGAGCTGCCGGAAAGCTGTGGCAAGTCGAGGCCCTCGATTTCCTGCAGTGTCTTACCCGCGATGCCTTGCAGATCACCGTACATGCCCGCGGTGGATTCGATGGCGCCGCGGATCTGCTCCTCGCGCTTCGCCCACTGCTTGGTCATGGCCTTGCGCTCCTTTTCCAGGTCCTCCTGCATGTCACCGAACTTCTCGACGATGGCCTGAATGCGGTGGCGAAAGCGCGGCCCGGTGAGGTACTGGTAGACCATCTCCATCTTGGTCTGCTGGCCCTCGCCGGCCTGGCGGGCGGCGGCAAGCTCGGTAAGCGAGTGCCGCAGCGCGATTGCGACCGGAATGGCACAGCGAGGGTGCGCAACCCATACGGAGTCGATGAGGTCAAAGGTCTCGACTCCCTTGGGGAGGCTCTGCGACACGATGATGGCGATCTCGGCCTTGGCCGCACGCTGGTCCTCGCGGAGTTTGGTGAGCCACCCGTCGGACCAGTTCTTGGTGCGCTTGGACTCCCAGAGGATCGTGCCGCAGACTTGACCGAGCGGACCGAGCACGCGGTGGAGCGCATCACCGCCGTGCTCGCCCTTGGGGACGGGATCGATGGTGTCGCGGGGAAACTTGGTCCGGAGGATCGCCTCCAGTTCGAGTTCCTGCACCTCGCCCTGAAGCTGCTGGGAGCCCTGCTCCATCTTCCGCTTCATCTCCTCGACCTGACGCTGGGCGTCGGCGATGAGCTTGTCCTTCTCGGCCATCTTGAGCCGGTTGTCCTCGTCAGCCCGCTGTCGGGCCTTGGACTCAACCGCACCGAGACCCTCCGTCACGCGCTTCTCGATGGTGAGGTCCATCTCGCGTTTGGCATCGTCCAGTTCACGCTGCTTGCGCACGAGGTCGGCCTCTGCCTTCTGAGCGGTGGTGAGTTTGGTGTTGAGCGTCGTGACCGTCTCGTTGAGATCCGTGATCAGACGGTCCTTGCCGGAGAGGTCGGACTCCAACGCCAGCCGGGCTTTCTTGGCCTCCTCGGCGGCGATGGCGGTGCGCTCCGTTCGGAGTTTCGCGGCGACCTGTTCATCCACCCCCGCCTGAGCCTTCGCCACGGCGGCTTGTTGGTCCCGAATGGCTGCCTCACGCTTGCCGATGTCCACGTCTTTGGCCGAAAGCCGGTCCTCGTACTGCTTCTTCACGGCCGCGAGCATTGGCGCAGCAAGAGACTCGGTGAGGGGGATCTCGGTGCGACATTTGGGGCAGGTGATCGTGGGCTCGGCCATCCGGGTCTCCGTAGGCTGTTCGGGCAGGGTTAGAGTTTATCCGCCGCGTCCCGGTTCTGGAGCGGGAGAGGTGCCGGAGATGGCAGCCGCCCACTCTGGCGGGCGCATTCCTTCCTTGTATGGATAGCGGATGCCGGGGTCGGCGTGGTCGCCGGGCGTCAGATCAACCGCCACCGGACCGTGAACAGCGTCTGGACCCGATGGGACTGCTTCAACTGCGCCTCGATGTTCTTGATCAGCTCCTCCCTCTGGTGGTCGATGCCATCCTGAGCCTCGAAGAGGTCGCGACGCTTGCGGTTGCGTGTGGCCTCCAGCGTCTTGATCGTGCGCTGGGCTTCGAGCTTGTCGTGAAGTGACGCGGCAAGGGCACTACTGCGGCGGGTCTCGACGATCTGCTTGTCGAGTTCCTTGAGTTCCCGCTCCAAGCCGAGCTTGAGGTCCTCGGACCAGCGGTCCAGTTTGAGCACCTCCTCGTCAAAAAGGCGGGCGCTGCGCTCATCCATCTGCCGCACACGGAGTTCAACCTGAGCCTGGCGGATCACGGATAGATCGGGGGTAGAGCCTCCATCCCCGACCACGGTGGCCGAGAGGGTGAGCAGCTTGCGGCAGACCTCGTCGTCGAGCGCCTCGGCCAGCGTGCCGGGACGCGGGGCATCAACGCGGCCCGCGAAGACGATGAACTCGGTCGTATCGAACGAGTCCACCGAGAGCTTGGCGACCTCAAGCCAGCCGGATCGGCCCACGAGCGGTTTGAGGACGCTGATCACTGTGCCCGAGCCGGTGTAGTCCAGCGTGAGGGACGCCGCCGTGAGCGGGCGATTGATCGCCTGTTCGATGCTGCGGGCGGCGAGGGGATGATCCTGCCGGAAGAACGTGTCGCCGAGCCGCTCGGCCTCCTTCCAGTCGAGGTGGTAGAAGCCGCGGCGTATGCCCTCGGCTGTGGGGCCGCGGTACTCGAATCGCGGCCGGTCGCCATCGAACACGGCATTGCCCGCCACCTCGAACCGTGCAAGGTCCAAGAGCCAGCGCTCGCGATTGGAGAGGTTCTCGACGGTCTTGTCCTTGTGGACGCGCAGTCGCGTCCGCACGTCCTCGTCGAAGTGTTCGAGTAGGGCGCTGCGGGTCTCTCGGAGACGGGCTTGGATCTGCTCGTCCAGTTCGCCCTGCAAGCGGTCGAAGGCCGCGGCGATCTCGTCGTGGGTCCTGCACGTCAGATACACTTCGGCGATCCGTCGCTCAATGTCCACACCGGATTCGAGCGCTCCGAGCACCTCGTCGCTGGCGCCGAAGATCCCGTCGAAGAGCCGAAACTTCTCGCTCAAGAGTTGAAACACGCGCTGGTCGGCCTCGTTGCGGCGGTTGATGAAGTTCACCACCACCACGTCGTGCTTCTGCCCGTAGCGGTGGCAACGACCGATGCGCTGCTCGATCCGCTGCGGGTTCCACGGGAGGTCGAAGTTGACCACCAGCGAGCAGAACTGGAGGTTGATGCCCTCGGCGGCGGCCTCGGTGGCGACGAGTATTTCCGCGTCATCACGGAAGTGCTCGACCAGCGCGGCCTTCACGTCGATCGGCCGCGAGCCCGTCACGTTCGGAGAGTCCCGGTTCGCGGTGATCCACGCCTTGTAGATGTCAGTCGATTTCGGATCGGTGTTGCTCGCGTTGAGCATCGCCACCTTTCCCTCGAACCCCCGGCGAGAGAGGAGGTCAAAGAGGAACTGCTGCGTGCGTCGGGACTCCGTGAAGACAACGGCCTTTCTGCGGGCACCCAGTCCGGTCGCCCGCTCCAGCGCGGTGTTGAGCGCCGGAATCAAGGCCTCGGCCTTCGCGTTGAGGGAGATCCCGTCGGCGCTGGCCGCGAACTGGCGGAGTTCGGCGATCTCGGCCCGGACCTGCTTGGCGTCGATGGTGCGTTGCTCGCCCTCATCGGGAGGTTGTTCATCGCCCTCGGCGAGTTCGTCTTCCAGTTCGTCGATCCCTTCGTAGTCCTCCTCCTCCAGAAGCCCTGATTCCCGGGATGCCAGCTCCAGCCGGTCGGCCAGACGGCGGAGCGTCGCGGCGATGGCGACGGTGGATGATGCGAGCAGCTTGCGGAGCACGAGCGTGATCAGGGTTCGCTGGCTCCGGGGAAGGGCGAGCAGGATGTCACGCTGGAGGTAGGCCGAGACCTGGTCGTAGAGCTGCTGCTCCTCGTCGGTGGGGAAGAAGTCCTGGGTGATCGGCAGACGGCGTGTGAACGGGACGTACTCGGAAACCTGCTTGCGGAGCGTGCGGGTCACGATGGGCTTGAGACGCTCGCGGAGCTCGCCGTTACGTCGCTGCTCGTCGGGCTCTTTGACGAACTGCTCGCGGAAGGTGGCCGCGTCGCCGAAGAGGTGAGGGTCGATCACGCTGGCTAGCCCGTAGAGCTCCAAGAGGGAGTTCTGGAGCGGTGTGGCGGTGAGGAGGAGCTTCTGCACGTTCGCGGTGGCGTCGGCGATAGCGCGGGCCAGCTTGCTGGATGGCTTGTAGACGTTGCGGAGTCGGTGGGCCTCGTCGATGACGGCGAGCGACCACGGAACTCGCTGAATCTCGGTCTGGTTGGCAGCGGCGAAGTGATACGAGCAAATGACGACTCGCCCGTCTTGGTCGAACGGGTTAGCAACACCCTGACGGCGAGACGCGTTGTACGACTTGGCGTCTAGGACGACTGTTTCGAGGAAGAACTTGTCGCGGAGTTCTTGCTGCCACTGCGTGCGGAGCGTGGCGGGAACAATGACGATCACGTGGCGGCACCGCTCGGCCCAGCGCTGGGCGATGACTAATCCAGCCTCGATGGTCTTGCCGAGACCGACCTCGTCGGCGAGCACCACGCCTTTGGAGAGGGGTGACCGGACAGCGAAGAGGGCTGCATCCACCTGGTGCGGGTTGAGGTCCAGCCGGGCGTTGGCGATGGAGCGAGAGAGGCTCTCCACGCTCCCGGTGGCGTCCCGGAGGGAGAGCAAAGTGGCCCAATACGCACTGTGGAATGGGGTTGACATGGCTCGTCGCAGTCCTGCACAGAACCTTTCCGACAGTAATCGTAACGGGGCAACCACTGGTTGTCGGATCGGCACCGGCGTCGACGTTGGCCGCGAGACGTAGGGAACGGCAGCTAAGCGTGAGCAGAACCGGGGGATTCCGAAGTTCCGGTATGATTGAGAGCATGGAATCAGGCCGTTCCAAACCTCGCCTACGCCCCGTCATCCGGGTCTTCGTCAGTTCCACATTCAGCGACCTGAGGCAGGAACGCGACGCGCTCCAGCGGGACGTCTTCCCGAAGCTCGAGCAATACTGCCTTCAGCGCCAGTTCCAGTTCCAGGCCATCGACCTGCGCTGGGGCGTGCCGAGCGAAGCCGGCTTCGACCATCGCACCATGCGGATCTGCTTCGACGAGCTGCGGCGTTGCCAGGAAGTCTCGCCGCGCCCCAACTTCCTCGTGCTGCTCGGCGACCGCTACGGCTGGCGCCCGCTCCCGGAATCGCTCGACGTCGCCGAGTTCCGATCGCTCGAAGAGGCCGCACCCGAGGCCGACAAGGCCCAGAACGCCGCCAGCGCGGGCACCGTTCCATCGCTCGACGCCCTCCGCATGTGGTACCGCCTTGACAAGAACGCGGACCCGTGGCAATACGTCCTGCGCTCCCGCCGCGACGCTCCAGCCGGGGACAGCCGGGACTACACAACCAAGGAAGCCTGGGCCTCGGTCGAGTCCGCACTGTGGCGTGCCATCAACGTGGCGTTTCCTCAAACAGGTCTCCGAGACCGATTCAAGCACAAACAGTCGCCCAACTCACCCCCGGCACAGATCATTAAGTTTCAGGCGTCCGCGACCGAACAGGAAATCTGGCGCGGCGCCATGGCCGATCCCGAGGCCCCGGACCACGTGGTCGCCTGGTTCCGCACGATCACCAACCGCGACGAGTTCAAGGACGACCCGCAGATCGGGGAGTTCTTCGATCTGCTGCCTCTCCCGAAATCCGACAATGTTCCCCGACAGTTCGACGACACCCTCCACGACGCGGCCCAAGACCTGAAGTCCGAACTGCGGCAAAGGCTGCCCAAGCCCACAGAACCAGACGCAGACCACGCTTCCGTCACGCTCCACCGCAACCCCGGGGGCAAGGGTCTGGAGGTCTCCCCCACCCACATCGAAGCGATGTGCCGCACCATCGAAACGCGGCTGCTGGAGATCATCAAGAAGCAGATCCAGGACTACTGGGCCGATGAGCGTGCCAGCGACGCGCCGCAGCCCGGCGTTGCCGCCCAGCCAGAACCCGCCGCAACCGGCCCCACCGACGCCCGCGCCCTCGACCTGGAGATCGAATCGCACATCCGCTTCGGCCTAGAACGAGCCCCAACCACCCAGTTCGTCGGGCGCAAGCCCGAACTCGAGGCGATCGCCAAGTACCTGGAGAACCCGGCGGCCAACTCGCCGCTCGTCGTCCGCGGCCCCTCAGGAACCGGCAAAACCGCCCTCCTCGCCCGCGCCGCCCAGACGCCCCTCCCCGCCAACGCCACGCAAATCGTTCGCTTCCTCGGCACAACCCCAAGCTCCACCAACATCCGCGGCCTGCTCACAAGCCTCTGCCGTCAACTCCGCCGTCGCCGCCCCGTCGAGAGCACGATCCCCACCGACCTTCGCGAACTGGAACAGGAGTTCCAGGATCATCTCGCCGACGCGACGCCTGACAAGCCCATCCTGCTCTTCCTCGACGCGCTCGACCAACTCGAAGCCACCGACGGCGGCCTGACCTGCTATTGGCTGCGCACGCCGCTGCCGCCGCACGTCAAGCTGGTCGTCTCGTGCATTTCCGGCGCGGAGAAGGACGATGCTCAAGGCGAACCCTTCCGCGCCCTTCAGCGACGGCGGCTTCTGGAGCACGCGATCGCAATCGACGCACTGTCGCCCGACGAAGCTCTAGACCTCTTGGGTCTCTGGCTGAAGCACGCCAAGCCGCCCCGCAAGCTGACGGATGCCCAGCGGCAGGTCATCGCCGACAAGGTTCGTCCCGAACAGGCAATCGAGTGCCGTCGCCCACTGTTCCTGCGGATCTTGTTCGAGGAGTGCTACCGCTGGCCGTCGTACAAGACCGTCTCACCGATCGATATCGGCGGCAACGCGATCGCACTGCTCGACGCGCTCTTCGACCGCCTTTCGAACCCCGCTGTCCACGGAAAGACGGTTGACACCGCTCTGGCATACATCTCCGCCGCTCGAAGAGGGCTCAGTGAGAACGAGATCCTTGAAGTCCTCTGGGCCGATCCCGACTACCGCAACGCCCTCGAAGCCGCGAACCAGAAGTACAACCACGAGTTCCCGCCCGATGCCAAGCACATCCCCATCGCGATCTGGTCCCGGCTTCGTCACGATCTGGACCCGTACCTTTCCGAGCATGCCGCGCCCGGCGGGAGTGTGCTGAACTTCTATCACCGTCAAGTAGGCGACGCCGCTCGGCGGCGGTTTCTTGCTTCACCAGCCACGTTGGAAAGCAGGCGCCGTGGCTTGGCGAGGTATTTCCGCATTTCGGTGGTCACTAATCGTCAGGTAGATGAACTGCCGTGGCATCTCGCCGCGCTTGAGGATTGGGACGCACTGGCGACCCTGCTCGCTGACGGCATGTTTCTATTGGGTGCGTGGCTCTTGGACCAGTACGACGTTCGACGATACTGGGCGCGTCTCGAATCGCGGTCCACTCGCCGCATAACCGACGCGTACAAGTCGATTACAGACTGTCCCAACGCACAACCTGTCTTGGTCCTCGCCGCCGTAGCCGAGCTGCTAGAACCCGCTGGGTATCTGAATACTGCGCTGACGCTTTGGGAACACATTGCACGCAAGCATCGTGCCGACAACCAGGCCTCTGATCTGATTCCAACGCTGGGCAATCAAGCGGACATCCTGATTCAGCTCGGCCGATTAGGCGAGGCACAGGAAGTCGCACGTGAAATGGAACGCACAGGCAAAGCAAGCGGCATTTCTCATGCTGAAGCAGCTGCGTTGAATCTTCTCGGGCGCCTGTATGGCCGTCGCGGTCAACTGTCGGACGCACTGGCGTCATTTGCCCAAGCGGAGGCAATCGACAGAGCAGCTGGCAGACCAAGCGGAGTTCAAGCGAGCATTGCGAATCAGGCAAGCATCAAGTATCAAATGGGCCGCTGGAAGGAGGCTCTATCACTTCACCAAGAGGAGGAAACAATCTGCCGCCGCCATGGACTTTTCGCGGCACTGCAACGATCTCTTGCCAATCAGGCTCTGATACACGAGTCCCTTGCCGATTCCACCCGCGCTCTCGCATTGCTGCATACGTCAGAAGAGCTTTGTCGGGATATCGGCGAGATCCACGGGCTTCATCGAGCCATCGGTAATCAGGCCCAGATACTCCTCCGGCAGGGACAGGTAGACCGGGCCGCAACTCTGCTACGGGAAGAGCGACGATGGTGTGAACGCCTCGGTGATCCGCTGGAGGATCTGTTTCTTCTTGCCGGCGAGCGAGAGCTCTATGAGCGGTCCGGAGACACGACGAATGCGATTCGTGTTGTTCGGCAATCAATCGAACTCTGCGAACGCATTGATCAAGGGCACGAGATTCCGGCGCACCATGCCCGGCTAGCCTCGCTATACCTCGTTAGCGCCAATCGATCCGCTGCGGAAGCTGCTCTTACAGAGGCGGCTGCGGCAGCCGGACATTCCACTGCAACGCTCGAACTCCTCATTCGCGCTTTGGACGACAATGCGCAGAATTTCATGCATCGTGGCCAGTTTGAGGAGGCCGGGTGTTTGGAGACGTTCGCACTCCGACTGGCTCGCGAGGAGCAAAGTGAGTCCGGACTGCTCATCGCACTCGATGGCTCGGCCCGGATGCTCAAGGAAACTGGTAGGCCGAGCGAGGCTCTCAAGCTGCTCGATGAGATGGAACCGCTGACCGCTCAGAGTAAAGATGTTCTCATCCGCACGCGATGCCTGGGCAACAGGGCCCTACTCCTCCGGGAGATCGCGGGCCATGACCGGGCGACGCTTGCTCGCGCCAAAGCGCTCGCTGAGGAGCAGCTGGCATTGTGCGAGACGGCGGGCCTCGCGAACGGTGCAGCGTTTGCCACAGGCACACTTGGCTTGATCGCGAGAGATCAGCACGATTTCGACCTCGCCGAAAGGATGATGGATGACCAAGTCAAGCGTTATCGAGATCTCGACAATAAGAGAGAACTGGCTCGTGCCACGATGAACCGCGCAACGCTCGCCTTTGAGCGAGGCGATGTCGATCTCGCACGCTTGCTCCTCGGCGACGTGAAACGCATGGCCCAATTACTTGGTGCTCGTCCCTTGCTAATTCAGTCGGAACACTTTCTCGCTTCGCTGTCCTCGCTCCCAGCCCCTACCCCCCGCTCCGCAGAAGAACTAACTGCTCTCGGTATCCAGGCGTCAGACTTGCTCGCAGAAGAGCACTTTGAAGAGGCCGAGCGGCTATTCACGGAGATGATGCGAGGTCTGAGCTGGGGTGCGCCGATTACCCCTGGTGTTTGCAACCAACGAGCATTTGCTCGGACTCGAATGGGTAAGACCGCGGAGGCCATCGACGATCTTTCCGCTGCCATCAGGCACCCTCTTGCCGAGCCAGACACTCGTGCAGTCTCTCTTCTCCAGCGCGCTGGGCTGTACGGTTTGCTCGGGGACCACAATGCCGCCTTGGCTGACCTTGACGCGGTCTTGCGTACCGCTGACGCCCCGGTGGATTGTCGGATGGGGGCGTTGCAGGATCGTTCGCAGGTCCTGCGCAACACCGGCGATCAAGACGGGGCGATCAGTGATTTGCGAGAGCTGGTCAAGTTGGATTCCCATCACACGCCTCAGCTGGCGCAGGCGTTCTATGAGCGAGCGGATGCACGAACCCGCGCCAATAACTATCCGGGGGCGGTAGCAGACTGCGAGACGATCGCATCGTTTGGGAGTGATGCGGGGCCATGGCAAGGCGAGGCGACCGTGTTGTGTGGATGTGCGCACGCGGAGATGGGCATGTACGACAGGGCCTTTGCTTGTCTTTCGCAAGCTCTCCTCATCCCAACTCCTCGTGCGGGCTTACGCCCCTCGGCGCTGGCTCCGCGTGCCCTTGTGCTTGAAGAACTGGGTCGCGGCTCCGAAGCAA
Source organism: Planctomycetota bacterium (assembly GCA_963204725.1). Classification (GTDB taxonomy): domain Bacteria; phylum Planctomycetota; class Phycisphaerae; order Phycisphaerales; family UBA1924; genus JAHBWV01. Next base: position 57,976 of record CAUJHH010000034.1, on the reverse strand, counting down.
TTGCGGACCTGCAAGCAGCGATCGAATGTTCCGACGCACCACCGCTCCTCGTATTGAAAGCGAGAGTGGACCTTGGCAGGCTCTATGCGAAGTCCAATCGGTTGCCCGAAGCAGAGGGGGTGTTAACTGTTGTTGCAGACTCCAAGGAAGATATTCCACCAAAGCAGCGAGCCTCAGCGTTGCTTCATCGGGCGCAGGTTCATGAAGAAGGAGGCCAAAGCACCTCCGCCATCTCGGACCTGACCGCATGCATAGGTATCGGCGCTCAACATCCCAACTTGGTACGGTCGGCTCGCATTGAACGGCTGTTCATCGCGAAGCACCTGGGCCTGTCCGTGACGGTGCTAGAGGATCTTCTCGCGCTTGTGGATGAGAAGTCCATCCCTCCGGACAAACGGGCGGAGTTTCGACTCATGTTGGCGCACACCTACGACGCGATGGGCAGCGAGCCCGAGGCGCTTCGCCAATTCCGGATCATCGCAAGACTTACGGACGCGCCGGAAAGCATCCGAAGCCTTGCGAGTGCCATGATGGGACCCGGTTGCACTATTCCTGAGACTGCGGAGAGCCGCGCAGAACTTCAGGGAGTCTTGGAAGACCTTATCCGCAACCCCGACACTCCCGCTTCAGAAAGGGAGCGCCTACATGGATGGATTGCCAAACTGACATGAGCAAGAACAGCCTGTCACCCTTGAAGGCGAGCCGCAGTGGGGCGAAGCATCCGCAGTGCCACCTGACGCGCCTTGGCCAGAAGCGTGAGGCACTCCATGTGCATTCAGATCAAGCCCGCAGCCTCGGCGACTCGGAGTCCATAGACCATGCCGCCAAAGGACATCAGCATCAACTACACAAACAACAAAGGGCTGCAACTCGCTCTCCGCGTCGGAATCACCGGCCATCGGTCTCTCTCTGCCGATCAAGCGGCCGAGATCCGAGTGCGGGTGCGTGAGGTGCTCAGCACGATCGGGGATGCCGCCTCGAAGGTGACGCAGGACCCGAAGTCTGGGCATGCCTCCAAGTCGCCCCTGCTACGCATCATCTCTCCGATCGCTGAAGGCGCCGACCGGCTTGTCGCACAAGAAGGCCTGTCCGCCGGCTACCAACTGCAATGCCCGCTTCCGTTCCTGCGCGAGGAGTATGACCACGACTTCAAATCCGAAGACTCCAAGCAAGAGTTCAACGACCTGCTCTCGAAGGCCACGGCCGTCTTCGAGCTCGACGGCGATCGTGCCAACGAGAGCCTCGCGTATCAGACCGTCGGGCGAGTCATGCTCGCACAGTCCGACCTGGTGATCGCTATCTGGGACGGCAAGCCCGCCAATGGTCAGGGCGGCACCGCCCAGATCGTCGCCGAGGCCGCGAGCCAGGAGATCCCCATCATCTGGCTTCAGCCCGACAAACAGGGCGTCATCCGCCTGCGGCTCCGCGTCGGCGAGGCGAAAGACTGCATCGTCGAGCACGACTCGTGGGCCGCGCGGCTTTCCGAAGTGCTCAACCGCCTTCTGCGATTGCCCGAAGAGAAGCACCGCACCCACGCGGGCGCCATCGCTTGCACGTCGCAACTGGACTTCGCCGCGTGCCTCACAAAGTCGTGGCCCGAGCGGTCGCTGCTCGGCTATGTGTGGAGGTACTTCGTGAAGGCGGTCGCCTACCCGCCGCCACCCAGCCCAGTGGCGACGACAGAAGGCGGGTCGGCTCCTCACGTGTCGGCCCAGTCTGAGACGCCGTTCAAGAAGTACTACGACCAGACGGATCGGCCTGCGAACTACTTCGCCGGTCTCTATCGGGGCGCGTTCCTCTTGAACTACCTGCTCGGCGCGCTCGCCGTCGTGATCGCATTGATGGTGGTCGTGATTCCGGCGTGGCAAGCCGTGTGGATCGGTTTGGAACTCGTCACGATCGCGACAATCGTCACGCTCATTGTCTTGGCCAACCGCGGCCGCTGGCACCAGAAGTCCATCGACTGCCGGTACTACGCCGAGCAACTCCGTCAGATGCGGTATCTGTGGCCGCTGGCGCGCGTGACGCCCTCCTCACGCCCCCCGGCGCACCAGGCGTTCGGCGACCCACGCAGCACGCCGATGAACTGGCGGTTCCGTGCCGCGCTCCGGCTGGAGGGCATGCCCTCCGCCAGGGTCACTCCCGAGTATGCGGCGAATTGCTTAGACATCGTGTTCACGCAATGGATCGGCGGGCCTGATGGGCAGGTGGCGTATCACCGCAGCACCGCCCGCCAGCTCGCGCGCGTGAACCTCCGCTTGCACGCCGCCGCCCGGGCGATGTTTATCCTCACCGCCGCCGCATGCATCGGTCACTTGGTGATCCACGAGGAGCACATCGCGGCGATTCTCACGCTGCTGAGCGCGGCGCTGCCAGCGACGGCCGCGGCGGCGCACGCGATTTCGGAGCAGGGCGAGTTCAGGCGTCTGGCGGAACGATCGGCGTCCATGGCGGAGGGACTCGGGCAGAGCGAGAAGGCGCTGCGAGCCCTGCGCGATTCGGGCCGAGCGTACACCACCGCGGACGTTTACCGGGTGGTGGCTCCGGCCGCCGCGGCGATGATGGATGAGGTGACGGACTGGCGGATTCTGTACGGGAAGCCGCCGATTGAGCCAGCATAGCGATCGGACGCGTAGCCTTATGGAGAGGACACCCATGCCGAATCCCCGCCGCGTATTCATCAGCTTCGACTACGAGCACGACAACGACCGAAAGGAGTGGCTCGTGTCGCAGCTCAAGCTGCTCGGCTTCGAGAAGCAATGGATCGACGAATCCATCAAGCACTCCGCCGACGGCCGCTGGCAGACGGAGGCCCGCGAACGCATCGCCAGGTCGGACGTCGTGCTGGTGATCTGTGGCAAGAACACGCACAGCGCGAAGGGCGTGGACATCGAGCACAAGATTGCGCGGCAACTCGGCAAGCCGGTGCGATTCTTGCGAGGGAGGGTCGAAGGAACTGCGTTTCCGCCCGATGTGGCGGCTGCGGACAAGGTGTTCGTAGAGATGAACCCGACGGAGGTGGGCCGCGCGATCGGCGTATCGTCGGCTGGACGCCCACAGTGACTAATGCAGGCGCTGTTGGTCGGTGGTGGCGGAGCACATGAGGAGGATCTCCGCCATGCGACGCGCGAACGGCTCAGCGTGACCGATTGGCAAGCGTCTTCGGGATGCTCATGCCTCCCTAGCCTAAGAAGCCGTCCGGCATCTCGAATGGGTTCTTCCGCTGAATAGGCGTATAAACAGGCTGATCGGACGACCGCAAACGCGACACTGATTCTTCAGTCGGCGTGCTGACGCGACAGTTTCCCTCTGTACGGTGGTCCCTGTGAGTTCCTGAAAGTCCGTTCCACGCTCCGGCTTCCCCGCGTTGCGGTTCATGTTGGACGAAGTCTCCTGCGAATTCATGCTCGGCGCGTTGTTGGGCGATGCTGTAGTGCGGGCCTGGGGCGGTGCTGCAACAGACTGAAAGACATGGGGTGCCGGTCCCGCCGCACGTTGGGCTGTACCTGCATCATCGGCGTTCGTGGAGGCCCCGTTTTGCTGGCTAAGCATCCCCAAGAGGGTGGCCAGCGCGGTGGCGCGTGTGGCCGATGTCGCTTCGCAGAACCCTTTGCTTCCTGAATTCTTGGCAATCGCATCAAGAATTGCCTGCAGCTCCGGCGGGCTTGCCCGGAAGACTGCCACACCGTCCACAGTGCCGCTCGCCGCCTCCCGGATCGCCTCCAGCAGCGAGAGCCGCCGGGACTGGCCCGCATTGGCGCGATGAATGTGCTCTCGCAGCGCGCCCATTGCGGCGCGTTGTTCCGAAGACGGCGCCGACGTGAAGGGTTTCCCACCGCCGCGAGTCGCCAGTTCGTCAGCAATCGCCTTTAAAGGCACGGGGAGCTGCGCATACACCTGCAAGGGCTCGAGCGATCCTTGGGCAGCGCCCTGGAGCGCCTCGTCCAACGTGTAACTGACCGTGGTCGTATACGAGTAGGACGAGGATCCGCGGCCACCACCGGATGTCATTGCCATGTCGGGCCTCCAACTCTTGAGGCACAAGCCGTGCTAGGGTCCTTCTCCTTGCCAGATGGTACCGAAACGCTCGGCTAAAGCCGAGATCCGCCCGCGGTTTGCAAGAATCATATCGTGGCAATGGACGCTGGCGGCGACCATGGCTCGCCGACCCGTAACGATCGCCCAGCACTCTCTGAGGACCTCAATCATCTCTCTCGCCTCCGCGTTAAACCCCTCGGGTATGAATCGCGTCGCTCGGATGGCGTTGGTTGAGAAAACGACGACAACATCGCACTCTTCGGACCAATCCCTGATCCACGCTCTCGCGATCGCGATGGCAAGGGCGTAGTCCAAGCGCCCCGGGCCCGGCTTCTGACCGCGGACCCGAGCTTCAGCCCGTCTGAATAGCGCGTTACCCCTCTGTGCGCCAAACTGAAAGGAACCGCCCGCGATCAGGTCATCGTACAACGAGACCGCGCGATCCGACGCACGCTCTGCCTCAACCACTCTCCCCAAGTCCAAGAGCGCTTCCGCCTGGTTGATCAACGCCAGAGCAAGGATGCCGTCGAAACGACGGTTTCCCGTAATCGACAGTTCTTCAAGCGCAGCGACGAGCGGTTCAGTGACCTCTAAGCAGGCGATAGGGTTGCCGCAGCCAGTGTACGCGGCGGCCAAATAGACGCGGGAAGAAAGATCGTGCTTGTTGAGCACCGTCTGCGCGCCGCGCGCCGGACATTGACACACGATGGGCTCTAGGGCCCGGGCCGCAGCTTCGGCCCTTCCGCGTTCGAGCAGAAGTGCCGCGTGCCTCGTTTCGATGTCGCGAGCGATTGCGGTCGCTTCTCCATTGTGTTCATTCCCCACGCGTTGAAGAATCTCTGTCGCAACCCGGTAGTCGGACTCCGCCTCGTCCCATTGCCCTATGTGGCTTCGGGCCAGACCTCGGTTGGTGATGGTCTTCGCGTAGTGGATGGTCGCTTCGGGGGAGTGATTCACGACGTGCAGGAACAGGGATGCTGCAACGTCTAGTAGCGGGATGGCGTTGCTGGTCTTCCCCGATTCGATGTGAATCAGGCCGCGGTATGCGAAGCATTGCGCAAGCGCAACCTGGGTTGAGACCAACATCGGCTCTGTGCCCTTCGAGATGATCTCGGTCGCGCGCTCGAGGTCTATCAGTGATTGATGCGAAATCTCCAGTTCTGCGTGCACCCGCGCTCGAGCGAGGATGCAGTCAACCTCTTGCAGGCCGCGGCTTGAACTCCGAACGAGCTCAATTGCCTCAGCGCACTCGCACAGATGCCCACACGTGATCATCCGGTCGACCAATGTGCACCCGAAGCGGCTCGTCGTCAGGAGCATGCGCAACGCAGCGAGCGAGTCCCCGGCGGCGACGAGGTGCCGACTCGCGTAAAGCACGTTCCGCGACCAATCATCCGGCTGACACGCGACAGCGGCCTGTTGCTCGAACCAGGAAGCCGCCCGGGAGTGAATGAACTGCGTCTCCTGTGGTGAAACGAGCTTGGCAAAGTACTCGGCAACGAGTGCGTGGAGCCGCACGGTGATGGTCGGGGAATCCCAGACCAGCAAGTTCCAGTCTGCAAGCGCAAGCACGTGGGGCAGCAAATCGGGCTCGGAGGCACTCGGCGTGCTCGGCCGCATCAACCAGTGCAAGAGGGCGATGGGCGTACCTTCGGGCAGCACCGCTGCAATGCGCATAATCGCTTCGGAACGCTCACGGTCGGGGAGATGGCGCCGCATCTGATCGAGCACGGCTCCGAGCATGCCGCTTGGGTCCCGCCCGGTTCGGGCCAATAGTGACTCCCAGTGAGGCCCGGTACGATGCGCGATTCGAGCGAATCCGGTGATCGCGAGCGGATGGCACACGAGCAACCTCGCAACTTCCCTCAGCTTCTCGGGAGGCGCCTTTACTCCCAACGAATCCAGGAGTTGTGCAGCTGCCTCAGCTCCCAGGCCCTGAAGACCGGTCTCGGAACTGCTGGGCGGAAGAACCGGAACGATCGCGCACGAAACCGCGTCCAGGGCACTGGGGAGCACCCGGCCTGTAAGCACGAGATGTGATCCGTTGTCCAGCCCACTTGCCTGCCGAAGGAATCCATCGAGCTCTTCTGATACGCCCTGGCGCAGGGAGAGGTCATGGAAGCCCTCGATTGATGCTCGCCCCGCCCAACCGCGCAGCCACCGCTCAATCGCGTCGATGACGATCAGCAATGGCCGGGCTTGCATAAGCCTGAGCAGCCGCTGAACTCGAGCTCCAACGTGCGGCATATCGAGTTTGCGGAACCTTTCACCCATGAACGTAATCAGCGCCGCATCCAAGAACTCACTGAACCCGTACCCATCAAACTCGGCCGACACCCACAATCCTGCAGCGAATGGGAGCACCTCTCGCTGCCGCAACGTGTGCGCGAGCAGGGTCGTCTTGCCTTGGCCGCCCATACCCAGGAGAGTCACCACCGCTGGGGAGCGTGCATCCAAACACTTGTTGAGTTGAGCCAGTTCATCCACGCGCCCTACAAAGCAAGACGGTAGCGCCGGACTATGGATGTATTGAAAAGCGCGTCGTCGAGAGTTCTCCGACAGCGGGCGAACGAGGGCGAGCAGCAGTCGCTCTAGCTGCGCGGGCGAAGAGAACACCTCGTACTTGTGGGCACCCTGGAGGATCGCTTGCCTGTGCCGCATTTGCCGATCACGGTGGTCATTGGATTGACTGACAGGATGGGATGCCGCGAACTCATCGGAGGCGACAAAAATGTACAGCGGTTTGTCGTACCTGACGGCTAAGTCGTACTCCAGCTGAGTGAACGAACGCCCGTCCCCGACTTCTTCCGATGGAGCCGTGCCGAAGGCGTGAGCGACGAGGCAGATGACCGCATCGCAAGAGAGAACCTTGTCAATCAGCATGCCTTCCAACGTGCGACCGTCGGGACCGAAATGATCCTGAATGATTGGCAGAATACCTGCTTGCAGGAGCACGGAGGAAGCCATGCGCCGGCAATCGCCTAGGTCGGCGCTTGTCGAACTGACAAACGCTGCTGATCTAAGGCATGATTCGACTTGCCAGTCCACGATTCGCTCCAAACTATTTCTTGATGGCGCTTCCGGTTCCCCCACCGCCCACGCTCCCCCGCGATATCGCATGGCCCGCACGCTCGACGATTTCCGGGCACCGCCGGACCGAAGTCCGATCCTTCTCCTTGTCCTCTTCCCCAAGTTGGGCATAGGGCACGAGCGCATCATGGATCCGCGTGGCGTCATCCCGCGGTGAGCCCCGCTTCCAGCCGTTGAGCAGCTTGTGGTCCATCCAGCCGTCGTGCTCGGCCTCAGCGAGCAGATCAATGTGACCGTCGATAATCGCCCTTGCTTCCGCTTTGCTCAGGGTGGGGACGCCGGAACTCACTGGCACCACGTGCAACTGAACGAGGGCGAGCACTTCAGGGATCCGCATCGCGGCGGCGACGTTGTCGTCCTTGATGTCGTCCGGGAGGTCGGCATAGTCAACGTCGTACCTGACCTTCCAACGCTCCTTCTTGGCGAGTTCGCGGTAGAACTCATGGACGTGCGGCGCTAGGTGCTCCGCTTCTCGCTTGAATGCGTCGTCTTTGGTCATGATGGCGAAGAACTCCTGGGGGTCGACCATGAGGCTCATCAGTGCATGCGGCGGCAGGTCGGACCGTCGCAGTGCACCCGCCCGGCTCCCTTGTTTGGTCATCTCCAGCATTTGCTGCATCGAGCGAGCGCCGTGCTTGTATCCCGAAATCTCCAGGAACGCTCGGAGCAACCCCCGGTCCATGCCCAACACTTGGTCTCGCTCCAAGCCAAGCAGTCCGCGCAGTAGCAGTGCACGCCGGAGGTGGCAGCAGGTATCGCGATCGTCCCGGACCCAGGTCTTCCCGTCCCGATCGAATGTCTCGCGAGGGTTGGGCCCGATCACGTTCAGATACCCGTGCAGACGGCTTATGAAGTCGGGGCCTTTCTTCGCCTCAAAAGCTTCCGGCGCGGCGCGGTCGCCGAAGTGCTGATACTGCCTGCTCGTCCCGCCCGCAAAGACGAAGATGCACTTGCCGATGGGGTGGGTGATCTGTCCTTCCTGAAACGTTCCGTCCTGCATGGGCATGAGGAAGTGCTGCAGCCACTCGTACTCCCGTGAATCGAACTCGTCCCAGAAGACCAGGGGCAGCTTGCCCTTCAATACCAGGTCGCGCACCTGGTGCAACGGGCCGCGCAGCTCTGCCGGAGTCGTAAACTGCGAGAGATTGAACTCCACGGGCTCGATATTGGCTAGACCCGATGCTTTGACGAGCTGCTTGACAAGGAACGACTTGCCCGAGCCGGGCGCCCCGAACACCGCTACGGAGAGCGGTTTGCTGCCCGAACCCTTGCTCGCATAGTCGCCGATGAGCCGCTTGAGCGCGCGCAGATCCTCGATCTCGCCGCGGTCCACCGTCGTCACTTGGCCGAATTCCTGATACGGCACGCCCCGCAGTGCCGCGAGCCCCCTCAGCGCCACGGTCAGCGCGGCGGCGGTCATCGGCCGCGGCTCAGGGGACTGATAGCACCCCGAGCAGCGGAGAATTGTCCAGTCGGGGGTGGGATCGGCAGGCACATCAACAGCACCGAAGGTACCGTCGGTCGAATCGATGACCCGGGCGATCTCCTGAGCGGAGAACCCCGGCGGGCCGTCCGAATCGATCGGGCCATGACCGAGCTCAAGCAGCGTGCGCAAGCCACGTATCCCGGCCTTGATGCCACTTTCCAGCGTTCGACCAACCGGTGCTTGCGGCATCCCCGGTCCGCCCTGAACCGCGCCGGTCGGAGCATCGATCAGATGTGCCGCAATCGCCGCGGCCATGCAGGACAGGCGGCCGAACACTTGGCCGTCGGTCTTGCGCTCGATGTCTCCCTCGAGATTCGCCGGGTCAAAGATCAGCCGATATCGCGGCTCCGAGCCGGTTCGGTCGGCAAGGAATGCCCCGGCCGTCCCCAGAGTGATGATGACATATGCGACCTTGCGCAGGGGTTGGAGCAGCGCATTGCAGGCCAACTCTTTCACAATATCACCGGCCGTCTGTTCCCACGAGATGCCGCCGCTGACGTGAAACTCGCCCTTGCGCAGATCCTGAAGCGAAGCGATGACGATGGTGCGTTGTGCCTGTACTTGGTTGGACATGACTGCTCGCCACAGGGCGCTGCTGGTGATCGGATGTATCGTCTTCAGAACGACCCACGGAACCTCGCCACCTGCTGCGGGCTGCATGAGCCATGTTGGCCAGGAGTGCTTGGCGGTCTCCCGACGAAAGCCGAGGTTGCCGTCGTCGAGAAGCGCGACGGCCGGGGGTTTGGTCAGGGCATCGCGGTCATCCCACTCCGGATCGATCGCGACATTGCCGCCCGCGCCGTACCCGAGGGCCTCCGTCATGCGCCAGACCTTCTTGTCGGGCTTGTCAGATTTATCGCGAGTGGGCGGGACGGGGGAACACAGGCCAAAGGTCCACAGCGCCTCGGGCAGGTCGCGCGCCTTGAGCCGCGTCAGATGGTGCCCGAAGCATGCTTGGAACTCAGGGCGTGAGGCCTTCGCTCGGGTCAAGGCCTCTTCCGAAGCCTCGGCCACGTCCTGGGCCGACTTCTTCGCCTTCACCGCCTCGGCTGCCGCGTCGGATGCCGCCTTGGCGTGTGCCTGCGGGCGCTGGCTCGCGATAGCCTGAAGAATGGTGAACGGCAGATTCGCTCCGCCGAGCGTTTCGAGCATGCGGGTACCGCGACCAGCGTTGCTTCCGGCTGCCGCGGGCTCGGCGCGGTAGGTGAAGCAGTCGCAGACGATGTCGCCGGTGACGAGGATGGTGCGGGTTGGTGAGTGCGCATCTGTCACATGGAACTCCCTCTTCGCTGACAACGCCAAGCCCCCGGCAACACCGCCACGAGCGTTACCCTTCGAGTGCATGCCGATAGGAATGATACGGATTCTCGCTCCCAGTCGTTCTGCGACAGGCCACGCTTGGTTCCGCGCCACCAGCAACTACGCCGCAGACGTAGCAGGACCCCGGATCAACGGCCATCGGGCCAGGGCGCATCGAGCGGCACGGAAGGTTGACTACTCCAATCCTGGAACCGATCGAGATCGGCGACCCTCGTGCGGTCGTTCAAGGCGGCGACGAGTGCCATGAGGAACTCGGGGCAACCGGGCGTGAGTTTGGGGCGCAGATGCTCGATGAAATCGGCGATGCCCGTGGTCACGGCAAGCAGGAGGACCCATAGGGTGCCGTCCCCGAAGATGCCGTCGAACTCGTCGGTGCGACCGTCCTGGGAGAAACGATCTGACACTCGCTGAATGAGCGTTCCTTGCAGTCTTGCGCTCTTCTTGAGACCGCGCGTGGCAACGAGGAGGAGTTCGCACACGCGGCGGACAATGTTTCGCCACGCCTCCCGGTCGGACTGGCTCTGCGCCCAATCGCCTCGGACGGCCAGCAACGAGCACGCGAGAGGAAAGGCGATTGCTTGCTGGAGTTGGCGAGCGGTGCACCGGCCCGCGAAGTCCGGCTCGGCCAGCGAATCCACGAATCGTTGCACTTGCCGAATGAGTCGCGAGCGATCCGAGTCGGACACAGCTGGCGGTCCTTCCTTTGCTTCACGTTTCTTCGCCTCGTCTTCGTCGCCCGTTGACTCCTCAGTCGTGCTGCCTCCGTGTCGCAGCTCGGCGCCCACGATATCGTCGCTGGTCGACTCCACCTGCGTGTCCGGGCCGCCGAACACGAGGCGCATGATCCCCGACAAAGAAATCCCTGCTGCGCCCATCACCGCGGCGAGCGGACGCCGATTCTCTCGGATGTCGTCGAGCGAGCGAAAGATCTGTTCGGGTGTTACGGGCACCACAGGCCGTGACAGTTCCATTCTCTCTGAAATGGCCGGCGACACCAGGCGCTTCTCCTCCACCGTCCTATGGCCCAGCAGCCATTGGCTGAGCTTGGAGATTCCGCGAAGCGTCTGCCCGGGATCGACAGCGCCCGAACCGCCGGCCAGGCTCGTAATCGCGCTGATATCGATTGTTTTCGCGCGTAGCGACTCAAGGGATTCGACATCCTCCAGCCAGCACGTGTAGGCCGTTCCAGCGTCTTCGCCGACAACTGCTGTCACAAATCGCGTCCGTGAGCGTTGCTCGATGGTCTCCATCCGGACCATCCACCGGTCGCCCGACGCGGCCGTAGCCAGCACTCTGCGGTCGTCGACGATGACCTGGACTCGGATGCCTGCCGGAATCGGATATTGAAACACACAGGTCAGCTGGCCGCTGCCACGGACGAACGAGGCATGCACGAGCCTCTGCGAGTCGGGTGGTGATTCCTGGCGCTCATCCGCTTGACTCGCAAACGACACCGTTTCCGGGGCGACCGCTTCTCCATCGTCGAGCGCGATGAGGCCGACCATCTCCTCTTTGGTGACGCGATCAAGTACGACGATCTGCCTGCATCTTCCGCTCGAAGATATCCTTATGCCCTATGGGCATCTTATAGTCATGCACCATTACTCCCCAGTAGGCATTATCAGGTGGTACATCGGTCAATATGTGTTCCGTAGGCATCAGCCCCGCAACAACCTGCTTGATGCGCGTGCCCTTCCGCAACATGATCAGCTTGGTTATGGTCTCGCATTGCTTCCATCAAATAAACTTGTGGTGGTGAAACCCGCGTAACGCTGCGTTCTTGTTCATTAACGTAATACTGTCTTTCGTCTGCACTCTGGACACCTTTACTCAACGTCGTACAGATCCAACTGCGTCTCCCATCGCTTACCAGTTTCTGTTCCATAGCCTCCTTGTACCTCTGGAGCTGCTTAGGCCCTTGTAGCGGCCCGACGGAGAGTTGGGTTTCAACTCATAAATGACTCTTTAGGTCTCATCGAGCGCGTCTATTCTCCCACCTGCAACTGGGTATTCGGTCAAGCAGCCCTGAGCTCTCTTGGCCTGACCTGCCCCCCGGAACCTGATCCAGCAACTATGAGAGTCCCGTCGGGCCGCGGCACGGCCCTGGAGACTCTGGACCATGAAGCGGACAAGACATTCGGCGGAACAGATCGTGATCGGAGCATCACGGCCCGCGGCGTGGCGGAAGTGCTGATCGACCTGTTCACGGCACGCGGCGTGCCCGGGCACATCCGCTGCGACAACGGGCCGGAGTTCATCGCGGCAACGATCCGGCGTCTGGCGATGCTGACGGGTGTGGAGACGCTGTACATCGCGCCGGGAAGCCCGTGGGAGAACGGGTACGCCGAGAGCTTCCACTCGCGTCTGCGGGATGAACTGCTGAACGCGGAGGTGTTCGAGGGCGTGCGAGAGGCCGAGGCGCTGACGGCGGCATGGAGGCACCGAGTACAACCATCACCGGCCGCACTCGTCGCTGGGGTACGTGCCCCCGGCGGTGTTCGCGGCGGGTTGCGGGACGATGCCGGGCCGCGACGCGGCGAACGACTGCGGTGCACAGACCCGGACAGCCGCGGGCGATGCCTCTGGCTGCGCTGCGGGCATCGCCAACGCGGAGATTGTATGGGAAGGCCCCGACCCTGTTACCATCACCCGACTCTCATAGCCCCGGGCACAGAACATGGGGGCAGGTCAGTCGCATGCGATGATGGAGGAAGTCATGGATTGGCGGATTTTGTACCATAAGCCGCCGATTGAGCCAGTGTGAACGAGCGTGACGACGGACGAGGCCGTGCATGCGATGTTGGAGTGGTTTGAGCCGTGTTCTCTAACTTACAGGTTTCCAAGATGCCAAACGAGGTCTTCGTCAGCTACTCTCACAAGGATCTGGATCGGGTAAAGCCTCTCATCGAGAAGCTGATCGCTTCGGACCTGCAGGTGTGGTGGGACCCAAACCTTCGTGTCGGCGAGACGTGGAAAGGGCCGTTGCTCGACGAGCTCGCAAGTGCGCGCTGTGTTCTCGTGGTTTGGTCTCAACACGCACTCGTTTCCGACTGGATTCTTCAGACCGAGGCGCTGGCGGGCTGGGAGCGCAAGATCCTCGTCTCGGTCTTGCTCGATCCGGTCACGCCGCCAGAGCCATTCGGACGCATCCAAGCCGCAAATCTCGTCGGCTGGAGCGGCGACGAACGACATGAGGGCTTCAAGCGGGCGCTTGAGCGGTTGCGGCGCGTCTCGCGGTCGAAGCCGGCAGGCCCACCGCTGTCCAAGGCACGCTGCACGATGGCAATCGTCACGCTCGTTCTTGTCGCATTCATGGCGTGGTACCATAGGATCGGTCCTCGATACTCACGGGCATATGTGAGTTGCGATGTGGCAGCGCTCGTCGGAGGTCATCGCTGGATCACCTACGACCCGCCCCGGTTCAACCCATCAGCCGGCAGTCGAATTGACCCTGCGGGCATCGATGCGGACATGGCAACGATCCGTCAAGCCGGCTTTGACGGCATCATCGTGTTCACAGCACGACACGGGTTCTCGGCTATCCCCGCGCGCGCCAAGGCGGCAGAGCTGTTGGTCATCGTCACGGTGTGGGATCCGCACGACCGACAAGAATTGGACGCCGCGATCCGCCAACGCGACTACGTGGATGCCTACTGCGTAGGCCACAACGGCCTGGGCTCGAAGCCGATCCGCTACGACTTCGAGTCGCTCAAGACGGCGATGGACACCGTTCGCTTCCGCTCCCGGCGGCCGGTGAGCACCACCGAGCCGTGGGCGAAGTACCTCGAAGACGAACGTCTCTACTCGATCGGCGACTGGGTCTTCGCAGACGCCTCCCTGACGTTCGAGCAAGGTTTCTCTCCAGGTCGCGCCGAACCCGGCGTGGAGGCCGCGAGGGCCACACTGTCGATCGCGCGCCAACTGAACGGCGGGAACACGCGGCACAAGCCGATTCTGCTGAAGTTAGTCACATTTCCAGTGGGCGGCGCACCGTTCGCATCTCCCGCACAGCAGGCCGTGTTCTACTCCACGCTTCGCGAGGCCGGGCGCGGCAACCCCCCGGACCTGCCGTTTGACGTCTCGATCTCGTTCCATAGCGCGTTCGACATTCCATGGAAGGCCGACTGGCCGTTCTACCGCTGGGATCCCCAGACTGGTCTCATCGAAAGCGGCGGCGCACCTCGACCGGCCGCCGACGCTATTCGCGGGAGGTGACGTGGGACATTTGCTTCCGGAGAGCCGACGATACAAGTCTCCCGTTGTCATCTTATTGGTGCTGGTCGCGTGGTGCGCGCTCGTGGGGGTCGTGCTCTGGCAATGGATCCACTGGTACGACCTCGGCAGGCCGGTGCTCTCTGTCGTTGCTCACGTGAGCGCCTTTGTGTGGTGGCTCACGTTGCTCGCGGCATTCCACTACACGGCGTTCCACGTCGGGGCGGTCTGGGCCCCGAGCGCTGCCCGCCGTGGCTGTACGGAAACTCCAGCGGTCGCTGTCCTTTATACGACTTGCGACGACTTCGACGAGGAGAGTTGCCTGACGTGCGTGACCGAGGCCATACGCTATCGCTACGCTCGCGTGCTGGTGTGTGACGATAGCGTGCAACCGGATTATCAGGCGAGGGTCGAGGCGTTCTGCTCAAGCCACGCGAGTGTATGTGAGTTGGTCCGGCGCTCCGACCGAACCGGTTTCAAAGCGGGCAACCTCAATCACGTCATCGCCGGCCATGTGACCGAGGACTGGTTTCTGTTGGCCGACGCCGATCAGCGCCTGCCCCTCGGATATCTTAAGGACGTTATGGGGGTGCTAGAGCCAGACTCGGCGCACGTCGCGTTCGTCCAGACAGCAAACACGGCCTACGTGGCATGGGATGCCAGCCCGTTCCAAAAGGCGATGGCGCCGGAAGTAGATCTCCTCCACCAGTGCGATTTGGCGCTGAAGGAGCACGCAGGATTCCTGCCGACCCTCGGCCATAGCACGCTCGTAAGACGCGCGAGCTGGGCTGCCGTCGGTGGCTTTCCCGAAGTGGTCTCCGAAGATCTGGCTTTCTCGCTCCGCGTCATTGCGGGCGGCGGCATCGGTAGGTACGAAGCAAGCATCCGCGCCGGCGAACTCGTGCCCCGCGACTTCGGCTCCTTCCTGGTCCGGTTTCGGAAGTTCGCGGCGGGCGCGGCGGAGCTTCTTCGCCATGAGGCGGCGAGGTTCGTTTTGGCGGGGTCCGTAACGACTGTCGAGAAGTGGGATGGACTTGTGTGGCTCGGGCGATACGGCTTGATGCCGGTTTTCGTTGTCAACGGCTTTGTCTCCGCGTTCGTATGCTGGAGTTTGTGGAGTGAGGGGTCGCCCTACATCCAGCCGTTCCTTCCCTACGTCTATGCGTGGCTGTTCTTGGCCTCGATTGCGGCGCGTGTCTTAGCTGCGGCGTCGTGGGGAGAACACTTTCGCTACCACTTCTGGGCCACGGCCATCTATAGCGCGAGCATGCCGCTGGCAGGTTGGAGCTTTGTGAAACACCTTTTCGTAAGGCCGACGTTCTGCCGAACGCCGAAAGGTCCCGCAGGGACAGCCCTCGCGCGCCGTCATGTGGTGGCAATGCTAATACTCGGCTCAGCGGCGCTTACCTGCGCCATCGCGTGGCGGTCACCATTCAGTCCGTTTCTAGCAGCACAGGGCACTGCCTACCTTTGCTTCCCGCTGTTCGGCCAACTGTGTTCGTCCACGTGGCTCGGAATCCTGGCGAGGATAGTCATTTACGTCCCCGGCTTGCTCGCGGTGATCGCCCTCGTCGCGCTCTGGCAGGCGGCTTGGTGAACTTGTCGAGCGAGTTCAGGCCGTAGATTGCGCGACTTTACCTTCAGGTCATACGGATCCCCGTTCCTTCTTGAGCGCGTTCGGCGCATGCTGGGCATTGCGCCATTGATCCGATTGTGGGATGATGCTTCTGCACACGCGGCATGATGCCGCGTCGGAGGGAGGCATCGATGCACATCACCGAGCGACAGCCCGGCGATCTGGCCCCGCTCAGGAAGCTGGCCGCACGCGAGAAGAACGCCGAGCAGAAGGACCGGCTCATGGCCGCTGCGCTCGCGGTCGAGCGGATCGAGACCTCCGACATCCACCGCCGTCCGTACTCAGCCACCGGGATCTGGAACGCGTGGCGATAGAAGCCGTTCACGCGTCCGTCGGCGCTCTTCACCGTCGTCGGCGCGTAGCTCGGCACGCTCCACCCATCCCAGTTGGCCCGGTGCCACGCCTCGCAGTCGAACGCGCCGTCGCCCCACAGCATCGTCGGCCTGCACGTGGCCATCATCTTCTCTCGCAACGCCCACGCCTGCTTCATGTCGTGCGACGGACCCCAGTCCACCACCAACGCGATCGGGCAGACCGATGCGCACAGCACCCCGATCAAGACCTTCACGAACCGCGTGCGCTTGCGTCCGGCCCTGGAAACAAAGTGCGCCGAGGCGCACGTCGTCTCCAGTCCCGTGCCGTCGATCGCCGCGTCCTGGGGGTCGGCCTTGTGCATCTCGTGGCCGATGCTCGCAAGCACCCCAAGTAGCGGATGAGCGGCGATACCGTGGTCACGCCGTTCATCAGCTTCACGGCGATCCGTTCGGCGGGAGCTCGCAATCCGAGTAGATCCTGACCGCGCGAGTCCGCCCAAGGCGTGATCACCTGCTGTGGAGTCGGCGGCGATGATTCGAGCTCGGCAAGTTGCACGGTCGGCAATGTACCCCATCGAGCAATCCGCCCCCGATCCGAGCCCAAGGAGATGCTCCCACGCGATGGGGGTGAGTTGCTGACACTTGGTCAATTGGAACCAGGTGCGTTCGCGCCGCAGCTCGGCGTTGCCAGCCTCCCCAGAGTTGTTCCGGATTCAGACCGGCAGCCCGACGTCGGCTTGGCGCGCTTGAAGCAGCTGCCCCGTGGTGCATCCACTGCGCTCGTGCGTGCGCGACGTCACCATCCAGCAACGGTAAAGGGACGAATCCAGTGGAGCTCGTCGGCGAGTTCCGGCTGTGCATACCTCTTCCAGCGTGCACTGGGCTACCCCTCGCCGCGGGGCCGATCGAAGCCGAAAACAGAGTCGATGCGACCGGTCAGCCCGCCCTGTCAGACCCTGCGTGGTCTGTCGCATGTATCTTCATATGCCCCAAGCTTTTATCTCACAACATTCACCCGCTGCCTCTGACAATTATGACAACGGAATCGCGACATTTCTGGACATTTTGCGACATTCCTACCGTCTTCCCCGAGGCCCCTAAAACCTGCCATTTCCTGCCAAATCATGCCGCTTTAAGCCGCTCCAGCCCACCCAGAATTCCGCCCAAGGGGGTTCCCTCACACCGCTTTTGATTTCGACTCGTCCTGGGGACGCTTTGCGTTCTCGGCGATAGGGCCGATTTCCCGCGGATTTCCGCGAGTCTCGGTTGGAGACCGGATCGCTCTGAGCTTCTCAGAGCACCAGATTCGGCGATCTCGAGGCTCCATTCTGAGTCGGCGATTTCGGCGATCCGCTTTGTAGTTCGATGTGATCCGGACAGGGTCGCTGGGGCGTGGTGCGACCAGCCGCCGTCTATCGCATGCCAAGCCGGGACGCCTGCAGCGTCCAGTCCAGTTCACTGGCCGCCGCCCGCAGGTCCAGCAGCGAGACCTGTGGGGACAGGGTTCCGGTCAACGCCGCCCTGAGGATCGTCGGGCTCAGATGCGTGAGCACGTGCAACTGCCTGCCCCGCGCGGGATCCATCCCGAGCGCTCGGGCGACCTCTTCCATGGGCTTGCCCGTACTGAGCACTTCACCGTGCAGCGCGTACGCCTGACCGATGGCGCGGACGATGTGCGGCGAGGGCTCGGGACGGCCCCGTGAGTCCAGCTTGCAGATGAGGTCGTGCCCATCGGGGTGGAGCAGGACGTGGCGACCGTCGTGACGCTTGATCTCTATCTGCAACGCCAGTGTTTCGCGCTCGACCTCAGACGCCACCTCGCCCGCTGGTTCATGGGTCACTTCAGGGACATAGCGGCAGCGCAGCACCGGTGTGGGTGTGGATGATGACCTCGGGCCGTCCCCAAGTGACTCTCGACACGCCCGGATGCGTCGGACGTTTAGAGTGACCCTGAGACAATCGATGCCCACCACGACCCCTTCGATCACCTCACGGATCCAGAGATCGCGGACCTCCGGTTCGGCGCTGCCCAGGAGCACCCCGTGAGCCGATTCCAGGCGATCCAGCACCAGCGCGCGCACGAGGTTGTCGAGCACGCCCGCGTTGATTCTGCGGACGGGACAGGACCCACGCCCCTGTGTGCACGCCTTCATGCTCACGTAATACGGCACCCGGCGGCGCCCCCCATCCGCCAGCCGCTTCATGGAGTTTGACGGGGTCATCGTCGAACCCTCGTTTGTCCGCAGCTTGCCCTTGAGCAGGTGGGTGTGGGACCAGCGGGTCGCTGGCGCTCGCTCACGCCGGTTGATCAGCGCCTGCACCCGGTCCCATATCTCAGGATCAATGATCGGCTCGTGGAGCCCGGGCCAGATGTCGGTCGGGCACCTGCCCTTGCCCTCGGGCAGGTTGGCTCCACGCGTGTGGACGATCTTGCCCGCGTAGGTCGCGTTCGTCAGCATGTTATGGATGTGGCCGGTGCTCCACGCGAGCTTGCCGACATTCAGGCCAGTGTCGCACTGCCGGAGCCGATGAGGGATCCCCTCGGCTCTGAGCGCCTCGATGACGGCGAGCGGCGAGCGGTGCTCCAGATAGAGCGCGTACACGCGGCGGACGACGGCCGCCTCATCGGGCACGATCCGGATCACGCGGTTGCCGGGGTCAGGATCGCTCGGCACCGGCCTGCGATAGCCGAATGGAGGCCGCCCCACGGTGAAGATCCCCTTCCGCATCGTGGCGGCGATCTTGTCCCTGATGCGTTCGCCCGTCACCTCCCTCTCGAACTGCGCAAAGGAGAGGAGCATGTTGAGCGTGAGCCGCCCCATCGACGTCGTCGTGTTGAACTGCTGGGTGACCGACACGAAGGAGACCCGGTGCTCGTCAAAGACTTGCATGAGTCGTGCGAAGTCGCTGAGCGACCTGCTGAGGCGATCGACCTTGTACACCACCACGATGTCGATGCGCTGTGCCTTGATGTCGGCCAAGAGGCGTTGAAGGCCGGGGCGCTCGGTGTTGCCACCGGAGAAGCCTCCGTCGTCATAGAGGGCCGGGACAGCGACCCACCCCTGGCTGCGCTGGCTCTTGATGTAGTCCATCCCGGCCTCACGCTGGGCATCCAGGGAGTTGAAGAGCATGTCCAGGCCTTCCACACTGGACTTGCGCGTGTAGATGGCACAGCGGACCGAGCCAACCATATCACCCGTGCGACCGGGGACACCCATGCCGCCCGAGAGAGACGAAGAAGGGCGACTCATATCGATGCCCCCTCCTTGCCCGCAGTGGATCCGCGCGTGGTTCGCTTGCCCTTGCGGTTCACGACCCCGAAGAACTGGGGACCTGACCAGACCATGCCGGTGACCTCTGTCGCGATGCTGGAGAGGGACCGGTAGGTCTTGCCCTGATAGACAAAGGCCTTCCCACCCTGCACGACCGTGACCTCGTACGTGCGACCCCGCCAGACACGGATGAGCTTGGCTCCGGCGGGAAGGGATGGACTCGTGGTGCGCGGCCGCCGCACGCTTATGGAGGGAACTGTTGGTACATGACCGGTGGCATCGTCCCGGGCCGCCAGATCCGAAGCGTTCACGGAGAGTCCGGAGATCCGCGCGTTGGCGATCGCGTCCTTGACTGCGTGCTTGAGCAGGCGCTCCGTCGTCCGGTCCAGGCCGCCGAAGCGGCGGATCTGGGCTCGATAGGCGATGTCGCGGATCATGACGCGTCGCGGCACCCCTCCACCACCGGCCTCGCCACCGGCAACCGTTTCACCGCCCGTGCGGCTTCTGCGACACCCGAGAACACGCCAGAGGTCACGGATCTCGGCAAGAGACATGGACTCAAGCCGCGCGAGATCGACCGCGTTGCGGGCGTTGCGTGCAGCCGCACGTCCCTTTGGTCTTGTCTGAATCCGTTCACTGCTCATGCAGCCACCTTCCGCGACCGGGGTTTCGGGGACTTCTGCGTCGGCAACTTGGACGTTTGGTCATTGCGCGTGGCGGATGCCGCAACGGACGATGCAGTGAAACGGCCTCGCTTCCCACCATCGGTGTCTTCGAGACGCACGAAGCGCGCGGCATCACCCTTGCTCGTGCTCTCACGGATCATCGCGGCGTAGAGCGTCGCGGCGGGCGTCTTGCCGCTCGGACTGGTCCAGAGGCCGGCGGCCGCCATGCGGTCGATGAGTTCGGATGCAGAGAGTCCGAGCCGAGCGTCCTTCGGAGATAGGGCCTGCAGCACCTGTGCCGCGGCATCCAGGGCCGACAGCCGTTTGGCTGTGTCCTTGCCGCGCGCCTTGGCACGAGGCTTCGGTTGACTGCCGGTTGGTGGCTCCGCACATGCCGACCGTGTCGTTGATGGCTTCGTACGGGAGGGTCGGTCGGCGTGTAGTGCTGATGCCGCGCTCAGCTTGGTCAACGCGTCGGCGCGGGCTGCGTCGTTGACGGAAGTGTCCGGCGTGGGCTTGGCCTTACGAGTGGGGTTGGACTGCTTCGTGAGGGTCTTCGACATGGTCGTCTCCGTTTCCCGTGTGGGGTTGGAGCTGGTGAGAACCGAGCGCCCGTCGCGTTCGGTAATCGCGTCCGCACCGGTCTCCCGGGGCGGCGCGGAGGTGATGCGGTCCAAAGCGAACGAAGCCCGCGGTTCGCGGGCTTCAGGGAGTCGTGTCGGATGTGGATCGGTCTTCGTGGTCGGGGTTGCGGGGCTGGGTTCGGGCCTCCTTGCCGCGTGCCTCGTCGCTGGCGTCGCTGCGCCCTTGGCGGTAGCCGGTGTGCAATCCGGATCTGTACCCGCGCTCGAAGGCGTGCCGCACGACGTCACGGATCGCGCTGACGGGGATCTCGTGGAAGTCGAGCGCGTCGCGGCCGCGCGTCTCAAGCGTCTCCAACTGCAGCCGTTGCAGTGCGTGCTCCATCTCGGCGTCGAGCGCCGAGTGCTTCGTCCTCACGTCAAGAGACGGAGTCGCGTGTCGCGGAGTGGTCTGGTCGTCACGGTGCTCCTGGTCGTCGGGCGTCGGACTCGTGTTCGTCATGGCCGCATACTCCCTCGCGGCCAGGTTCGAGGGCGGCCGCGTGGTCACATGAGGGCAAGATCATGGCGCACAGGCAAGGCAATGTGGGCCGGTTCGCGAGAAATCTGCGACGAACACTCGGAATGTGGGCAGCCAGTGAGCATGTCAGCGCAAGTGGGCGAGTGCCCACATGCGGGCAGGTGGCACCGTGAGGGCTGCGTCCAGATGCGCTCGCTGATGCCGCAGGACTCACAATCCCTGAAGTATTTTGGTCCATCCTTGCGATTGCGACGTTTGGCCGCGCTGTCCCTCGGTGCCGCACGCGGAGCGGGCTGTTGGCATCGCGGTGTTCGTGCCACATGCGGTGCAATTCCAGTAGTAGCCGTACTTGCCCCAGCTTGCGTTGGTCGTTTGGACCGGGAAATCGGCCCTGGCGAATCCGTAGCGAGGGGGTACCACCGGACCGCTGGGCCGGTGGAGGGCTCGAAGAACACTCGGCTCCTGGTCACCTACGCGATGGGCTTTCGAGATCGCGCGCGAGCGGGGCGAGAGCAATCTTCAAAAGAGTCGGATATCATGCGCGGGCGGCAGTTGCCTTTGCAGCGGCTGACGCTGCTGGCTTTAGAAGCCCGTCTTCCATCTCATAGATGGTGTCGAACACGTCGAGCGCCCGATGATCGTGCGTTACAACGATGACGCCTGTGCCGTGCCGGTGAGCCACATCACGGAACAGTTCCATGACCTGTCGCCCGCGAACACTGTCGAGCGCGGCAGTCGGCTCATCAGCGAGAATAAGGCTGGGTTGATTGGCCAGGGCACGGGCGACGGTAACACGCTGCTGCTCGCCGCCGGAGAGCTGGGTCGGCATGTTGAACGCTCGTCTCCCTACGCCGAGGGCGTCGAGCAGTTCTTTGGCTCGGCGTCTGGCCACCGAGGACGGGCGACCGATCAGTTCGCCCACCACTTGGACATTCTCAATCGCGCTGAGAAACGGGATCAGGTTGGACTTCTGGAAGACGAAGCCGATGCGCTCGCGGCGGAAGCGACGAAGGTCTCCCAGCGACCGAGGGCCGTCCTGCATCAGCTTGCCGCCGATGGTCACCGTGCCGCGGGTTGGCGGGTTGATGAGCCCAACACAGAGCAGGAAGGTGGACTTGCCAGCGCCGCTGGGACCAAGGAGCGCAACGACCTCACCTCGCCGGACGCGCATCGACGCATCGCGCAGCGCGACCACCTCGGTGTGCCCGCTGCCATACACCTTGGTGAGCCCGCTCGTTTCCAGCGCCAGTGGGTCGTCCATGCCTTGCTCATTCTCCCTGCATCGGATCAGCCGATCGCCTCATTCGGTGCGACGCGCATCGCCTTCCAGATCCCGAGGAGGCTCGCGAGCACCGAGATCACGAGCACGATTCCCGCCAGGCGAAGCAAGTCGTCGTTGCTCACCAGCACGCGCCGGGGAAAGAGCGGAAAGAGGCGGGTTCCGATCAGGTATCCCACGCCATACGCAAGCACGCCCATGATCAGCGATTGCTGCAGAATGAGCCCGGCGATGACATGCGTCGGTGCGCCAATGAGCTTCAGGAGGGCGATGGGGTGGAGCTTGTCGAGCGTGAGGGTGTAGATAATGAGAGCCATGATCACCGCCGAGATGATCGTCAGCAGAACGCGAAAGAGCAGAATCTGGCGGCGGGCACGATCCACGCTCCCCTTGAGCAGCAGCTCTTCCTGCTGAGGGCCCGTATAGGTCGTTACATCGCTCCAGCCGCTCATCGACCGCTGCACGCTGGCGGGGTCGGTGCCCGGCATCAGGCGAGCGATCACGGCGCTGATCGCGGGGCTTGGAAGCGCCGCGAGGCTCTGCGCGGGGCCGGAGGCACGGTCCAATACGCCCGGCTGCGTACGACCGAAATCGATCTCGTCCGCGCGGGCACGCCGGGCCTGGCGCTCCAGCCGGATAGACTCGCCGGGCTCGTGGAACTGGATTGCCTGCGCATCGCGGCTGGTAAAGCACGCGATCCCGTCACCGCCCGAGGCCACCAGCCAGCGAGTCAGCCCGACGACCGTGTACGTGTCCTTTCCGAGGCGCAGTCGTTCTCCAAGCCCCAGGCCTAGGGACTCATCGGCGATCATCTCGAAGTGATTCTGCGCAAGCGGACGACCGGCAATAAGCGGCAGGCCCTCGCCTTTGTCGGTGGGCCAACCCAGCCCGAGCACGCCCATGCGCAAGGGCTTGCCGCGGTGCTCGCGTTGGATGGTGTGAAGCACAAACTCGCGGGCATCGGTCACGCCGGGAACGGCGGCGATGCGATCTACCAGGCTTCGTGGAAGCCGAGATACCTCGGCGAAGGGCCCGCGTGTGTCACGCTGCACAACCCAGAGGTCTGCCCCGACTCCGCGCGTGACCACGAGCGCATCGTCCACCAACCCCCGATAGATGCCCCCCATGCCCATCACGACCATGAGGAGCATGCCCACACCGATCGTCGTGAGGACGAAACGCCCGAGGCTGTGCCGGATATCACGAACAGCAAGGTTCATTCCGGGGTGATCCTCCGACCATCTCGGAGCGGTTCCGCCGTCGGCGGTGCCGGGCTCACGACCACATCGCCTGGCGCAAGCCCGCTGGCCACCTCGACAACCTCACGCCCGCGTAGACCGATGGAGATCTCACGCCAGCGGGTCGTTCCATTCTCGGCGACCATCACGCCCAATCGCCCGTCCCGCACAAGCACGAGGGACGCGGGAACGATGACCACATCTTCTCGGCGATCGACACGGATATAGACCTCGGCGCGTTGCCCCACGGCCCACTTCGCCGGCAGCCGTTCAACGCGCACGTCTACCACGATCTCACGGGTCTCACGATCCGCCTCACGTCCGACACGTGCCACCACGCCCTCGTACTCGATATCCGGCTCAGAACGGAAGACCACGCGCGCCTGCTGCTGTTCGGCCAGCCGAGCCAACTCCGTCTCGTCGACCCAAGCCGAGATCCACATTTCGTTGAGCGAGACCAGTTGAAGCACCGACGAACCCGCCGTCACAACGTCGCCCGCGTCGCGGTCGCGCCGCACGACCAGGGCGTCGAATGGAGCCTCAATTGTGGTGTCGTGCAACCGCGCCCGTTGGTAGTCCAGAGATCGCTCGACCGCGGTGAATCGCCGTTGTCCCTCAGTGATTGCGGCACCAGACCGTCCTAGTTCAGCCTCCGCCACGGCAAGTGCTTCGGCGGCTTTGTCGAGTTCCTGCTGTGAGGAGGCGTTCGAGGCCGCCGCCTGAACCTGCCGTTCGTGCGTCAGGCGCGCCTGCAACAGCACCGCCTCGGCCCGCCCCCGATCGGCTTGAAGCCGCTCCACACTCGCGGCTGCCGCCGCGACATCGGCCTCCGCGACCGCGACCTGTTGTCGAACGTCGGTGTCCTCAAGAGCGATGAGCGTGTCGCCAGCCTTGACGTGATCTCCTTGGTCGACAGCGATCTTGACGATCAGGCCCGGTATCTTCGGTCCGACGACCGCGCTCACGCGGGCTTCGAGTGTGCCCGTGCCGAGCACCTCCGCCAGTACCTGCCCCCGGGCGACAGTGTGCGTCGATACGGCGACGGGCGAAAAAAGGATCCACCCGACCACAAGCCCAATCGCAGCGAATAGGCCCACGATCCGAGCCCAAAGCCCCAACCGCCGCGCATTGCGTTGCCACCAAGTCACGCCGGACGACGTGGAATCTGACTGAGAGGTTGTCTCACTGGTCGTCATGCGAGGGATCGTATCGAGCCCGCTCGCATCCGATCGAGGACGCGGGGCAACGAACTGGCGCGCGATAGGTCCGAGTTGCCTCGAACGGGCTCCTTGGCACCAGCCCGCGCGTCAATGGGCCTCGAATCCTCGGCTGGGCGCGGCGCCCCGCAAGGGCTGAGCCCGATGGCATAAATCGTCCGGCGAGTTGACGTTTACAGCAAAATCAGGCGGAACGGTGACTGGAACCCAAGCCGCCGTGGGCAAGGCTGCCCCGAGCCTGTGTTCCCCGCGCTTCAGGCGGTTGTACAAGGTCGGAAGTGATTCTTGAGAGTAGATCCCGGCACATGGGTGCACACGATCGGATAGAGCCAGCACAGCCATCCAGCTGCGAGACCACTCAGCGACGACGACCATCCGAGAGACCACACTTGCCGAAACGCCCGGCATATCGCCGGCAAGAACGAACACTGAACTACCCGAGGCCCGCAGCGCGGAAACGATGCCTCCGATGGGGCCCGCGCCAGTGTGCTCGTCTGGGATCACCCCGTCGGCGAGGGCGACGATGGTCGGGTGGCACTCGCCGACCAGCCTAACACGCGTGCCGAAGATGGCGCGAAGGGCGTTGATGGGACGCTGGACGAGGAGTTCGCCGGAGTCACCAATCGGCTCGCGAAGCTTGTCCCGGCCGAAGCGGGTGCTCTTGCCGCCGACGAGCACGATGGGCTGAATGGTCGCGAGAAACTCCGGCGAGGGTATCGTCGCGTTATCGCTCATGACGAACCACCTTGCCCGTGACAGCCACGACATCGGGGCGGCCGTCGTCCTGGACTTTCCCCCGGACAGTCTCGATGGCGTGCGGGAGGATGTCGAGGATGGCTTCGAGGTTCTCGGTGGAGCCGCGGAGCGAGCCGGGGAGCGTGAGGATGAGCGTG
The DNA here is from genome assembly GCA_963204725.1 of Planctomycetota bacterium. Lineage (GTDB taxonomy): Bacteria > Planctomycetota > Phycisphaerae > Phycisphaerales > UBA1924 > JAHBWV01. The sequence goes on along the minus strand of CAUJHH010000034.1, from coordinate 32,215 downwards.
CGGCCAATGGTGCCGGCGACGCCGCGAGAGAGGAACGTGCGAGGCGTCTTGCTCAAGCAGCGCAGGCGGGCGAGCTCCATCAGGCCGCTGTGCTCGCGCTCCAAGACGCTCTTCGCGGCCTCGGGCGTGACGTCGCGGGGGGCGAGCCCGGTGCCGCCAGTGCTGATGATCAGATCGATGCGTGCGCCGCCTCGCTCGTCAACGCGGCTCCACTCCGCAAAGCACCTGGCGAGTTGGTCGATATCGTCGGGCAGGCAGCGAGTGGCGACGATTTCTGCGCCTACGCGTTCGCGCAGCATGGCGCACAGGGCTGGGCCGGAGGTGTCGGTCGCTTCGCCGCGTGAGCAGCGGTCGCTGACAGTGAGAACAGCGGCGCGAACGGGCGGGTCCAAAGTCATCGCTGGTCCTCCGCACTGCTTTCGGGCGTCGCGCTCGTCGCGATGAACGACCCCGAGCGCCCGCCGTGCTTCTCCAGTACGCGCACGCCCTCGATGAACATCGCCTTGTCGATGGCCTTGCCCATGTCGATGACCGTGAGACACGCGACGCAGACCGCCGTGAGGGCCTCCATCTCGACTCCAGTGCGGGAGCGGGTCCGCACAGTTGCGACAACCCGCACTCGATGCGGTCCTTTGCCCACGCCTGCGGTCTCCAACGTCGCCGACACATCCACCGCTTCCAGCGGGAGCGTGTGGCAGAGCGGGATCAACTCATCCGTCCGCTTGGCGGCGATGATCGCCGCGAGGCGGGCGACTTCGAGCACCGAGCCCTTTGTGACGGTGTTGGCCTCGATCGCGACGGCGAGTTCGTGGCTGACGCGGACGAACCCCTCGGCAGTCGCGGCTCGCTCCGTGATGGGCTTGTCGCCGACATCCACCATCCGGGCCGAGCCGTCCGGGGCGGCGTGGGAGAGGGCTGGAATCGATGGTTGTGATGGGTTCGCGGGCATCGGCGGGACTTTCTTGTCAATTGTTCGCAGGCGGGCTGGAGGGGAGCGACTGGAGGTCTCAGCCGCGTCCTATGTGGGCCACGGGTAGAAGGGAACCAGCGGTACGGGCTCGGTGCCCGTGGGTGTGTCCTTGGCTGGGGGAAGTTCGACGAAGCCGTCGCTGCGTGACGCGGAGATCACGTCACCGGAGCCTCGTGTGTCCACGAGATCGGCAAGCGTTCTTCCACTGTCCCGCATTCGCAGTAGAGCGGGGCGGTGCCACCAGAGGCCGATCCGATTGCCGTCGTCGCCCGCCAGTTCCACAAGGCGCGGAAGAAGAGTGGTGGGTGTGCGGGTTGCCCCCGCGCACGCGGCGAGGACGGGAAGAGCAACCCGCGTGCAGGTCACCATCGCCGACACCGGGTTGCCCGGCAGGCCGAAGATTGGCACGGCGGCCCTTCGAGGAATCCCCAGCACCGCAGCGAGCATGGGCTTGCCCGGGCGCTGGGGCAGGCCGTGGAATATAACCTCCGCGCCCACGCCTTCGACGGCGGCACGTACGGGGTCTCGGTGCCCCATCGATACACCGCCGGTGAGGATGACGGCCTCAGCGGCGGTCGGCGACTCCAGAACCCCGCGCAGCACGGCGGCCAGGTCCCCGTCATCAGGCAGGTGAGACGAGTGAACAAGCTCGATCCACGCGCTGGGCGCGAGGACCGCGGCGGCGGCGGCGGCGTTGGAGTTGCGGACCTGGAAAGGTCCCGGCGTCTCGTGGGCAGCGACGAGTTCGTCGCCGGTGGTGACGAGGGCGACACGCAAGCGTGCAAACACGTGCGGCGTCGCACACCCGACCGCTGCGAGCGCGCCGAGCGATGCCGCCGAAAGCACCTCACCCATCACGAGGGCCATGTCTCCTGCCCGGGAGTTCTCGCCGCGGCGTCGGATGTGGGCGCCAACGGTGACACGCTCAGCGGCGTCGATCGTGAGCGTGACGGCACGCACGCCGATCACCGAGTCGACCGCTTCGTCCGCGTGTTCGACCACATCCTCGCGTCTGATGATCGCGTCCGCCCCGTGCGGTCCGGTCGGGATGGGCGCGCCAGTTGCGATGCGGATCGCCGCGGCGTGCGGCGCGATCTCGGGCGAGAGCGAAGGGAGCGAGGGCGGTTCGCACCCAATCCGCGATTCGCCGACGACATCGAGCGAGATCTTTGTCTCTCCGCGTTCCCGCAGGCGAACCGCCGCAGCGTGCAGGTCTGCCGCCCGCACGGCGTACCCATCCATTGCGGCGTGGTCAAAGGCGGGACTGTCGCCGTCGCACGGCACGGGCTGGGCGAGGATGCGCCCGCGGGCAGCGCCGAGCGCGACGACCTCAGACGCCCGCGTGGTCCGCGCCGACTTGGCGTCGCCCGCCAGGCGCGCAATCAATCCCGCGACCGCCGCCGCCGGAGACTTGAACGCGAACTCTTGGCCTCGAAAGCCCATGCATGCTCCTGAAGAACCCGTCGACGCCAAACGATACACTGCCTTGATGCAGCTTGAGGTGCTGATCTTTGGTGGTGCGGCCCTGGCCGCGAAGACCGACCGCGTGACGGTTGAGGTAAGCGGTGCGCCGACCGTCCGTGAGGTGCTCGCGGCCCTGCACGCCCAGCACCCGGCGCTCAAGTTCGCCCTGCCACCCCCGGAGACCGGCCGCCTGGCCGTGAACCAGGCCTTCGCAAAGGGCGAGCGCTTGATCGTGCCCGGCCCTTTGGAACAGGGCGGAGACGAGGTGGCCCTCATCACGCTCGTGGGGGGCGGCTGATGAATCTTCCCGCTGGAACGCAGCACGCGCCGCGCGTGCTGGCCGCAATTGTGGACGGCTCGCTCACGCGCGAGCGCGAAGCGATGTCATTATCACAGCACGGCTGGACGCCCGTGCGTGATACGTCCGGCTCCGCTGCCCCCTCCACACCCGGCGTGGTCGGCGCGGCGATCCGGTTCGAGGGAATCGTCCGCCGCAAGGAACTCCAGACCGAGCCACATGAGGAGGGCGCCAAATGCGAGCAAGATCTTCTCGCCCTCGAATACCAGACCTACGACCCGATGGCCGAGCGCGGGCTGATGGCCCTGTCGCGCGAGGTCGCCGAGCGGCACGGCCTGATCGCCCTGAGCGCTCTGCACAGCCGCGGACGTGTGCACGTGGGCGAGGTCTCGTTCGTGCTGATCGTGGAGAGCGCCCACCGGGCTGAAGCCTTGGCCGCGATGGCCGACTTCATCGACCGCCTGAAGCAGGATGTGCCAATCTGGAAGTTTCCGGTGTGGCGATGAGTCGGTCGCAATAGTCATGCCATCATCAGCTTTGCCCCCGCGATGAGGAGGATTGCCGCGAGGGCGATGTTCAGGGCGCGGGGGGTGGCGCGGCGGCTGCCGAGTGTCGCACCGATCAGGCCCCCGATCGCGGCGCACGCGGCCAGCGGCCAGAGGTGCACCGGAGGTGACCACCCGTCGGCGGCCAGGCCCGCCACGCCCGCGGCGGAGTTGACGAGGATGAACAGCGACGCCGTTGCCGCCGTGCGCTTGGTTTCGGCCCAGCCCATCAGCAGCAAGACTGGGCTCAGGAAGATCCCGCCGCCGGTGCCCGTCAGCCCGGCGACCAGTCCGAGTGCTGCGCCGACGGCGAGCATCGCCGGAAAGTTGGGCGGCCGGGGCTCGTGCGCGGCCGTCGGCGGGCGCCAGGCCACGTACGCCATCCGTGCCGCGGTGAGCAAGAGAACGACGCCGATGGCGACCTTCAGGGCGTGCGCCGGCAACTGCACCAGTCCGCCGAGAAATGCCGCCGGGATCGACGCGGCGGCGAACGGCCAGAACAGTCCCCATCGGAAGTGACCCGCTTGCGCGAACTGCACGAAGGCGATCGTCGCCACCAGGACGTTGATGCTCAGGGCCGTGGGACGCATGACCGCGGCGTCCACGCTCATCAGCGCCATGACGGCGAGGTAACCCGACGCGCCGGCGTGCCCGACCGCGGCATAGAGCGCCCCGACGATGAGGAAGAGCGCAGCGAGGATGGGGAGCGAGTCGGCGGACATGTGGTTGAGCGGGAAAGGGGCGGCGCGACGCGTCTAGCCGCCGATGGCGGACATCGGCCGCTCGGGCTGGACAAAGTTCGATGACGTGATCCCGTGGCCGGGCTGTTTGGTCCAGGTGGCGTCGATCAGGAAGTCGGCCAGTTCATCGTCCGTCGCACCGCGCCGCAGCGGCGAGCGCAGGTCCCATTCGGTGGTGCTGAACAGGCAGGGCCTGACCTTGCCGTCCGCGGTGATCCGCAGGCGGCTGCACGCGCCGCAGAAGGGGGTGCTGACGGGTGCGATGAGCCCGACACGTGCAGGCGCGCCAACGGGCAGGTCGGCAAAGCGGAGCGTGCGGGCCGTGCTGGACGGATCGTCGTCGGAGCACGCAACCAGGGGGAACACACGCTCGATGGCTGCGCGGGTCTCGGCCGCGGACACCCACTTGGTGGAATCCCATGCGTGAGCCGAATCAAGGGGCATGTACTCGATGAACCGCATCTCTACACCGAAGGTGCGAGCGAGCGCCGCGAGTTCGACCGCCTCGTCGTCATTGAAGCCCCGGATGAGCACAGCGTTGAGCTTTACAGGCGTGAGGCCCTCATCCAGCGACATCTGCACGCCCTCCAAGACCTTGGCGGGCGACGAAGCCGATCGCGTCACGCGAGCGAACCGATCGGATCGGAGCGAGTCGATGCTGATCGTCAGGCGCGCAAGTCCGGCGTCCTTCCACGCTTGCAGGGACTCGCGGCTCAGGAGGGACGCGTTGGTAATCAGGGCGATCTCGACGCGAGTTTCGGCGGCGATGCCCGCGATGATGTCGGTGAGGGCCGGATGCAGCGTCGGTTCCCCGCCGGTGAGCCGGACCTTGCGGACGCCCAGCGACTCTGCGACTGCGGCGATGCGGACGATCTCGTCCACCGTCAGCAGCGATTCCTGCGCCGCGAATCGGACATCCGGCTCCATGCAGTACACGCAGCGGAAGTTGCAGCGGTCGGTGATGCTGATGCGCAGGTCGCGGATGGTCCGGCCGTCTGAATCGACCATGCGGCGGCCAGCACGCACATGGGCCGGGGCGGGCGCTAGAGCCAGATCCCGGACACGGAGCGATTGGCCCGCGAACTGCGGAAGGGCAATCCGGCCACTCACCCCGGGGGGCCGGGACGCGAGGACGGTTCTGCTGTCCTGCATAGGGGTCCGCACGCGCTACGCTCCGATCTGCGTTAGACACCCCGCTCAAACTGCTGCGTGGCCCAGCTCCACGCGGCGACAGTTCGAGGGAAGCCAACCGTATTCATGCCCAGCAGGATCGCCTGCTCGATTTCAGCGACCGTTGCCCCGTGCTGCATCGCCCGACGCACATGACTCCGCAGCGCTGATTCCAGACCGGCCCCGACGCAGATACCGATCTTGACGAGCGCTAGCGTCTTGGCATCCAGCGGCCCGGCCTCCTCAACCGCCTTGGCGATGTCCTCATGGGCTCGGCTCAAGGATGGGAATCTCCTCACGAACTCCTTGTACGTGCCGGGAATTTTGCTTGGAGCTGGGTTGTCCGTGTCGCTGCGTTCTGCCACGATTTCTCCTCGTCACAAGAGTCCGGCGATCAGAGATTCGGCGGTGCGGGGGGCTTGGGCGCGAGAGACACCTGCAGCAGGAACACGGCGCGTGATTTGGCTCGCACATCGTGCCGAACGTCTGGAGCCATGACGAGCAACATACCCGGTCGCAAGTGGTACCTCACCCCCCCGGTCGCCGCCCCACCGGCCGTGACATCGAGCTCCCCCTCGAGTGCCTGCACGGTCACGATGCCGCTGGTCGCATGCTCGGCGAGACTTGCACCCCCGTCCAGCACGAAGAGCGCGACAGTCCTGCCTGAGCTCTTGAAGAGCGTCTTCTGCCGATGGCCGTGTTGCTTGGGCGTCGGCTCGGCCTCCAGCCCCGCCGCCTCCGCGTGCAGATCGAACGAGAGGTGCTCTACCGCGAAGCGCTCCGACGGAGCCGTGCGTGGTCGCTCATCAGTCATGGTTTCTCCTCATTTACCTGCTTCCGGCATCGCGTCATCCACAGACAGATTGTGCCTCGCACGCGAGCCCGGCCGATGCGATTCGATGAAGGCCGCCTCAGATGCCAAAGCCGCGAGCTCCTCAGGGTGGTCGCGCTGCACCGTCTCAAAGAACTCCCTCTCCTCCCAGCGGATGTGGTCGTGCAGCTTTACGCCGAGCTCGCGCACGAGTTCCTTGTCGCTCGCTGCCGCCTCCGGTTCGCGCTCGCACCGCTCCGCCAGACGCCGCAAGTCCGCGTGCTCGTGAAGCAGCCGGTTCCGCAGCGTCGAAGACCGGACAAGCGGGAGGAGCAGCCGCTCTTCATCATCGAAGTGTGCCCGGATCTCCGAACGCCACGCGTCTAGGAACCCGTCGATCGCAAGAACGCGACTCGCGCGATCCAGATCCGCGGCCTGGCGCAGGCTCCGAGCCTGGATCAGCCCGCCCATGTGCTCACGCGACAGGGGCTGGAGCGTCGCGTGACGTTTCAGGGGCGGGGTCAGTGGGAGCGGCTGGTTGGAGTCGTCGTGCACCATCGAGTGATAGTATTCAAAGCATGGCTGCCGCGCTAAACATCCTCGGTCGTACCCCCGACCACGACTTCGACGAACCCATCGGACTGCTCACGGACTGCCACCGACGGATCGAGATGTTTCTAGAACTGTTGCAACGGGCGGTGCGAGAGCACGCGGGCGCCCCGCTCGACACACCGACGGCAGCAGCGATCCGCAATGCGCAGCAGTACTTTGCCAAGGCCGCGCCCAAGCACACGGCGGACGAGGAAGAGTCGCTGTTCCCGCGGCTCAGGGCCGCGGCTGCGACCCAAGGCCAGGACTGCAGCGCGATCGTGCGGCTGGAGGGCGACCACGAGCAGGCGGATCGGCTCCATGCGCAGGTGGATGGCCTGCTCGAAGGTTGGCTGAGTGACGGATCTTTGCCAGCCGAGCGGTTCACCGAGCTCGGCTCGATCCTTGCGACGCTGCGTGAGCTGTACCGCGAGCACATCCATCTCGAGGAAGCGGAAGTGTTCCCACTGGCGGGATCGCTACTCTCGCCGACCGATCTTTCGGCGGTCGGATGGGAGATGCGGGCGAGGCGAGGGCTTCGTCCGCCCGAGTAACACGCGGTGCGCGCCCGCCGAGTCTCTGTCCCCTCAACCAGTGCCAGTCGGCGAAGTATCGAAGCGAGGTCGTGACCGCGCCAGGAGGAAGCAGAACATTGCGAATGCCCCCAACAGCACGAATCCGAGCGTGTATGCGCCCGTAGCTTCGCGGATCACCCCCAAGACAAGCGGTGGGAAGAAGCCGCCCAGCCCGCCCGCCGCTCCCACGAGCCCTGTGACGCTCCCGACCGAGTTCGGAAAGTACTCAGGCACCAACTTGAATACCGCGCCGTTGCCCAGCCCGATCGCCACGGCCATGCCCAATGCCCCGATGGTGAACGTCGGCATAGTCGGACAGGCTAGGAAAATCGCGGCGACGAACACGGCCGGAAAGACCCACAGCAGGATAGAACGCCCGCCCATCCGATCGGCCAGGATGCCTCCGAACGGCCGCGCGAGGGTGGCTAAGGCCACAAAGCCGGCGGTGCGCAGTCCCGCGTCCCTTGGCGTCAGCGCGAACATATCCGTCAGGAAGATCGGCAGGTACACCGCCATCGCCACGAAGCCGCCGAAGGTGAGGAAGTAGTACAGACTCAATCGCCAGCTGGCGCGGTCGGCGAGGGGACGGAACATTTCGCGCACGCCTGCGGTTTTCCGCGGACCGGCCGCGCGAGGAGCGTTGCGCGCCAGTGCCGCGAACACGACCATCCACGTCACCGCCAAAATCGCGACGCTCCAGAAGCCCCACGCAAGCCCCATCGCCGCCGCGATCATCGGCGCGCCGAACGCCGCGACCGACTGCCCGATCGTCCCGGCACCGTAGAGGCCTAAGGCCGCACCTTGCTTCTGCCGCGGATACCACGGGCTGACGAACCCGACCCCCACCGAGAAGCTCGCCAGCCCTACCCCGGTGAAGAATCCGCACGCGATCAGCCCCGCGTAACCATTTACGAAGCCCATGCCGAAAGCCGCCAGCGCCGAGGCGGCCATCACCGCGACGAACAGCCACCGCCCGCCCCAGCGGTCGGTCAGCATCCCCAGCGGGATGCGCCCGAGGCTTCCAAGAAGCACCGGCACCGCCAGAGCGATGCTTGCCTGGATGGGCGATAGCGCCAGTTCATGCTTCAGCGTCGGCATCAGCGCTGAGACGCTCCCGAACACCGCGAAGCAGGCCGCGAACGCGCCTGTGCCAAGCAGCAACTGGAGGCGGTTGCCCGCTGGCGTCGTGGACGGCATGCTCGCGCTGAGGGCGCTCGGCGTTGTCGTCATCGCGGCCTCTCCAGGAGCGACAGGTATCTCAGCAAGCCGAGGTTCAACAGAAGGCACACCACGCTCGCACCAAGAGCTGGCCATGCGACGGCATGATCGCCTCCAAGGAACGCGTTCATCGTCGCCGTCAGGAGCCAGAGTTGCATCATCGCGATGATGAGCACGATGCTGAGGATGCCTAGGACGATCGCCGTGCGATTCTCGGTGGTTGCGCGGCTCGGCGCAGCGCCGGTCGGCCGAGTCGAACGCGGGGGCGGGGAGGAGAATCGCTGCTGGCTCATACGGTCCTCTCCTCGACGCCGGTAGCGTAGATCGTCCCGTCACGCACCTCGAGTACGATCCGCGCGAGCGGCCGACGCGGCGGCCCAGCCAGCGGCCGGCCCGTCGCCAGGTCGAACGACCCGTGGTGACACGGGCACAGAAGCCGCCCCGAGCCGACGTCCGGCGTCACCGGGCACGAAAGGTGGGAACACTTATTGCTGTAGGCGAGGAACTCCTCCTCACCCGCGCGGACCAGCAGACACACATCGTGCTCGCCGGGGTACAAAAACGTAGCCGCCTGCCCGATGGCGATGTCCCGAACCTCAGCGATCGCACGAGGCCCGGGCCCGGTGGGCTTGCCTCCGAGCGTCTTGAGCGCGATCCACGCTTGGCCCGCGACGAAGGAGCCGCTGATCAACACCATGAACTTGGTGAAGTCCCGACGCGCAACGTAGTTGTCCTGCGCGGTGTCGATCGGGAAGTCCTTGCGCCACTTTGGCTGCTCTTCGGAAGGGCGGCCGTCCGGGGTTAGGACGCGGAGTTGGGATGAGGGGGGGGTGTCCTGGGCCATACTGAACTCCGAGACTGGTACGCGGGAGTGGCCGATCAATGCGAGCCGTTGAGCACGCCGAGAGAGATGGATCGTCCGGGCGGATTGGGATCGAGCGCGGCGGTGACATCCAGATGCTCGGGGCGCGCTCCCGCCACACTCCGCGGGCCCATCATCTTGACCTTGGTGGTGATGGTCTGATTGCCGAACTGGAAGCGGTCGATCGGGGCCGACTGCGGGCGGGCCGCCTCGATCTCCTCTCGCGTCCCGAAGAAGAGCGCCTGGCTCGGGCACACGCTGGCGCACATGGGCTTGAGGCCGACCGATGAGCGGTCGTAGCACATGTCGCACTTCATCATCAACTCAAACTCGACCTTCATTTTGGGCACGCCGAAAGGGCAGGCCAGCACGCAGTTGTTGCAGGCGATGCAGCGCGGCTTGCGGGCCGACTGCACCACGCCGTCAGGTGTGCGCTTGATCGCATCGGCGGGGCACACCTCGGCGCAGGTCGGCGAGTCGCAGTGCATGCACACGACGGGGATCGTCTGCGTCGAGTGCGCCCGGTCGACGGTCTCCATGTGGATCATGGAGATCCCCTTGTGCGTGTCGCACTCGGTGCACGCCTGCACGCAGGCCTGGCATCCGATGCAGCGGGCTGGGTCGATGTAGAAGTTGAGGTGGCCGGGAACGCTCATGCTGGCTCCGATCGTCTTAACCCTGTTGCGGCTCCAAATGCCCCGCCCAGTCAGGCGGCCCGTCGGCCTTGCGGATGCGGGCCGCACACACCTTGTACTCGGGGATCTTGGAGATCGGGTCCTGAGCCGAGATCGTGAGTTGGTTGGCGCTCTTGCGGCCGGGCCAGTGGTAGGGAATGAAGATGGTGTCCGGGCGGATCGTCGTCACGACCATCGCCTGCAGCGTGCAGTCACCGCGACGGGACTCGGCCGTCACCCAGTCTCCGTCTCTGATCCCCATCCTCTCAGCAAGCTGCGGGTGCATCTCGATGCGCGGCTCGGGGTACTGGTCCACCAGCGGGCCGATTCGCCGGGTCTGTGTGCCCGAGAGGAACTGGCTGACGACGCGCCCCGTCGTCAGCATGAGCGGGTACTCGGTGTCCACATCCTCCGCCGGCGGCGTGTACGGAGCGACGTTGAAGCGGGCCTTGCCGTCCGGGAAGTAGAAGGGCCCCGCACCCTTGGCCACGACGTTCCACGAGCCGGGCTCGAACAGCCGCGGCGTGCCCGCGTGATCGATGGGCTTGCCGCCTGGATCCTCGCTGTAGCACGGCCAGCAGACGCCGTACTGCCGCTCGATCTTCTCGTAGGTGATCCCCGAGTAGTCCGCGACGCCACCCTTGCTGGCGGTGCGGAGCTCGTCGAAGATGGCGCGCGGCTCGGCGAACGTGAACCCCGTTGGTCGATCCAGCGCGGCGGCGATGTCTTGGACAATCCGCCAGTCCTGCCGGGCATCCCCGGGGCAGTCCACCGCCTTGTTGATCTTGATGACCTTTCCCTCGATCTGCGTGACCACGCCCTCGTCCTCTTCCTGGAGGGAGCCGGGCAGCACGATGTCCGCATGCCGCGCCGTCTCGTTCATGAAGAAGTCGATGGCGACGTAGAACTCCAGCTTACCGAGGGCACGGGCGATGAAGTTGTTGTCCGGGAGGGAGACAACCGGGTTGAAGCAGAGCGAGATCAGACCCTTGATCTCACCTTTGTCGATCTTGCGGAACATCTCGTAGCAATCGACACCGGGGCCGGGCATGTCCGGCTCGGCGATGCCCCAGATCTTGGCGATGTGGGCGCGGTCGACCGGATTGGAGATATCCCGCCAGCCGGGCAACTGGTCGCACTTCTGCCCGTGTTCGCGGCCGCCCTGGCCGTTGGCCTGACCGGTGATGGTGCCGTATCCACACCCCTCTCGCCCGATACGCCCGGAGGCCAGCACCATGTTGATCGAGCCGAGTACATTCTGCACGCCGTGCGAATGGTGCTCGATCCCGCGGGCATGCATGAGAAAGCTGGACCTGGCCGTGCCCCACCATTCCGCCGCCTGACGGATCAGCCGCTCGGGGATACCGGTTATCTCGGCGGTCTTGGCGGGGTTCCAGGAAGCCACGTGCTCGGCAACCTTGTCGAAGCCAACGGTGAACTGCTCGATGAATGCCCTGTCGATCCACCCCTTCTCGATCATCAGGTGGAGCACGCCGTTGAACAGGGCGATGTCGCGTCCTGGCTTGACAGGCAGGAACAGGTCGCAGGTGCGGGCCAGCGGTGTGATCCGGGGATCGACGACGATGATCCGCGCGCCGTTTTCGCGGGCCTGCCAGACGTACTCGGTCGTGATGGGAGCGCACTCGGCGACGTTGGCCCCGCTGATCCAGATGAGTTCGGCCTTGGGAATGTCGCTCCACGGGTTCGCGGCCCGGTCGATGCCGAACGCCTTCTTGTTCCCAGCCCCAGCGCTCACCATGCACAGTCGGCCGTTGTAGTCGATGTAGGGAGTCTTGAGGCACACCCGGGCGAACTTGCCCATCAAGTAGGCCTTCTCGACCGTGAGGCTCGCGCCGCTCAGCACGCCCACCGCCGAGTTGCCGTAGGTCTTCTGGATGCGACCGATCTCGGAGGCGACGCGAGTGATCGCCTCCTGGTAGCCCATCGGGCTGAAACCCTCCGGGACCGAGGTGTCCCGCTTGAACGCCGTGAGCAACCGATCCGGATGAGCCCCCTGAAGGTAGCGTTTGACACCCTTCGGACAAAGCATACCTCGGTTGAAGGGAAAGTCGTACCACGGCTCGAAGCCCGTGACGACGTTGTCTTTGACCTTGAGCTGAATGCCGCACTGCTGACCGCAGAAACAGCAGTGCGTCTTGACAAGCCGGTCGGGCTCGGCTTCAGTGGCCAATCGCACGGGGCTTGAACGGTTCAGGTGCGGCCCGAAGCGGTCTAGGATCGGCAGGAGGTTTGAAGGAGGGGTGGACATGAGAATCCTTCTGGTCGATCAAGTGAGCTCGGTCGTCGTCGCCGGGGCCGACGCGGCCTCCATCATCGCCGCAACATCCACGATCCCGGGGCGATTCGTCACCTCGCGGCCCCGACCGGCCTGCCACAAGCGCCCTTGCGCCAACGCCATGCTGAGCCGGCGGCAGCGCGGGCAGATGTACTGGTAGTGATTGACCGCGCCTTCGCCCACACCCTGCATCTCGTAGGAGTACCCAAGCTCGCGCTCGACCCGGATGAGGTCTTCAACGTGCACCTTGGAGGCGAACGGCTGCGCGCAGTTCCGGCACACAGCCTGCTCGCCCGCTCGACCCGCGTCCTTGTAGAACGACACGCCGAGCTGCGCCGGACGCTGGAAGATGTGGAAAAACTTGCCGAAAGGCAGCCACAACAGCGTGAAGATGACGCACGCGGCGTGCACAATCGCCAGGAAGTCGTAAGCGTACCCCTTCATCCACGTGTAGCTCGCGGTCAGCATCAGCCCGGTGATGCTGACCGCGAAGAGGAGGATGAGCGGCAGGAAGTCCTCCCCGAACTGCTGTACGGCCTCGGCGCCGCGATCGCGCATACGCCGCCGCATCGCGATCATCACCCCCGCGATCACCAGGAACGAGGCCCACACCAGGCCGTGGAAGATCAAACCGCCGACCACGCTCTCGACCCGGAAGCTGAACGTCGGGAATCCGAAGACAGACACGCGGTAGCGCTCGAAGTCGTCAGCGGGCGTCTGAAAGTGGATCCACCCGAAGACCAGCGGGAACGTGATCGCAGCTGCCAGCAGGCAGCCCCACATGATGAGCCAGTGGGCGGCCCAGCGGGGTCGGCTGCGCCGGAAGATGAAGTTGTTGAGCGCAAAGACGCCCACGACACGCTTGGGCCAAGCAGCGAGGTTGATGAGCAGCCGGTCACGGGAGAAGAACGCCTGCCAGCCCCGCCGCCAGTAGAGTGCAGTCGGCGGACGCTGAAGCCACATCGAGTAGCGGTACGTGATCCCGAACACCGCAAACAGACTGGCGAATGTGTAGCCAACGAGCGCCGCGTCGAAGTGGGCGAGGTTGCGGGAGCCGATGGCGATCAGCGCCGCCACCAAGAGCGTCACCACAACACCTCGTGCACCTGCGCGGACCGTCTCTCGACTCAAGGCTGGCATCGTCACCTCGCAACCTGATTGGCCCGGAGCCTACTTCCAGGAATGCGAGAGTGTATTCCGGGCCCTTCGCACGCGCGCACTGGGCCGGAGCGTGTGGGAAGATCTTGGAGTCGATCAGGTACGAACGGGCGTGGCGGCGGCGTGGCGCCGCCACCACGGAAACACAGCGCACGAGGGGGAAGATTGCGCCCGCGATTACGCGAATTTGGTCGAACGGTACACTCGGACGACGGGCGGTTCCTGGAGCAGGCCGCGCCATTCCGCCAGCAGCGCCTTCATGTGCTCGTCCTCGTCGACCCGACGATGGTCGAGTTCAAAGTCGGATTCGTCCACGTATTCAACGCGCTAGATGTAGCGGCCGGGCCGTTGATCGTCTCGGAGAAGTGTGACCCTGATGCCGCCTGGTTCCTCGTAGAAGGGAACCGCCCTCCGCAGGAACGCCAAGAAGTCAGCGAGCTGCGGTTCCGAGACGCTGATCTCGAGGTCCAGCACGACAAGGGCGCGATACATACGGCGAGGGTAGGAGGATCGCCCACTGAGCGACGAGTAGGGTTCCCTACGTCGCGGACAGTTCATCCATCGGCGAACGCTCCGCCGGCGATGCCCACGCCGTGGGAGCAGATGGCAATCCAGAGCCCCCAGGGCACGCATGAGCCGTAGCCGCGGACATGTGCCGGTACGCGATGCGCTGGTAGATACCTATGGCACCCAAGCCGAGGCACGCGGACCAGAGAAGCCTTTGGCGCGTTGGCTGCCGATGCAGGTTTCAACTTCGCGAGCGCTTCGGCGCGAACTGCGTCGTTGACGGGAGTGTCCGGCGTGGGGTTGGACTGCTTCTTAGGGGTCTTGGACATAGTCGTCTCCGTTTCCCGTGGGGGGGTTGGAGGTGGTGAGAACCGAGCGCACGTCGCGTTCGGATTCGCGTCTGCACCGGTCTCTCGGAGCCACGCGGATGTGATGCGGTCCAGAACGAACGAAGCCCGCGTCACGCGGGCTTCAGGTCGTCGGGTCGGTTGTGGTTCGTTCTACGAGGTCGGGGTTGCGGGGCTGGGTTCGGGCCTCCTTGCCGCGTGCCTCGTCGCAGGCATCACTTCGCCCTTGGCGGTAGCCGTTGTGCAGGCCGGATCGGAACCCGCGCTCGAAGGCGTGCCGCACGACATCGCGGATCGCGCTGACCGGGATCTCGTGGAAGTCGAGCGCGTCGCGGCCGCGGGTATCCAAGGACTCCAGCAGCAGTTCCGCCTTGGCCCAGTCGAGTTCCTCGTCGAGGTCGTGGCGCTTGGCCAGCGCGTCGAGAGATGGTTTGGGGTTGGTCGGGGCTCTGTCGTTAGGGCTGGCGTCGGATTCGGCGTTCGGGCCCGACGCGGGGTTGGTGTTTGTGGGCCCGTGGGGTTGATTGCTCGTCATGGCCGCATGCTCCTCGCGGCCAAGTTCCGAGGGGGGCCGCGTGGTCACATGAGGGCAAGATCATGGCGCACAGGCAAGGCGATGTGGTCCATGTCGCGAGGAATCCGCGACACAAGCGCGGAATGTGGGCAAACAGTGGGCATGTCAGCGCAAGTGGGCGAGTCAGGCATGGCCTATTTACGACCCGTCGATGATCTGCGCCGCGGCCTCGAAGAGGGAACCGACCAGCTCACAGAGCAAGTAGCGTCCCTGACGCTTGGACATACCGTGCCATGGGTTCATCATCACCGAGCGAAGTAGCACGACTCCCTTTGAGACGTACTCGTCATGCGAGACGCCCAGCCGAGCGAGTACATCACTCGCAGTCCGGACGTCGTAGCGGGAAGGTGAAAGTACGGTCTTGCTGATAAAGAAGGGCAGGTTGTGGACCCGCGAACCCCGGCGCACGCTGAACTGCTCGAATATCTTCGAGTTGAGCGAGTTGATCCGCTCAAGCGACGTCGACGCGACCGGCGAGAATGCGTAACACACGATGTTCGAGCCGGGAGGACACAGCGTGACTGCCCGGACGCTCGCCGCGGCTCCGGGATCCGCCTGAGCTGTCAGTCGCGGATACTGCTGGAGCAACGCCGCAAGTTCGCAGGCGTTTCGGATGTTCTCGCGCATGAGCCGCCCGTGTCCGTCGTTGTCGAGCGGAATGAGAGAGTGACTGAGCCATGCGGCGGCTGCGGCGGCGCCTGGCTTGCTGCCTTCGAGCACGTATACGCCAATACTCTCGGACGCTCGGTCGTGTGCGGGATCGGGTGAGGCGTCCTCGATGTACGGAGCGATCTGCTTCGTGACGGCCCTAACTGCGCCGTTGCGATAGCAGACGGCGCCGCTGGGATATGGAATGTACCCCAGCTTGTGCGGATCGATTGTGACAGAGTCGCAATGACGCATCGCTTCGAGTGACTCGCACGCGCCGGAGCCGGGAAGTTCAAGTTCGATCTCAAGTTCACGCCCGTGGAGGCACACTGTCGTTCTCGGCTCCCCCAGACCGACCCTGCTCGGAACGGTGATGGACCGCAGGTATCCACCGTACGCGCCGTCGCCGTGGAGCCAGAAGGACGCCTTTCCGCACCGTTCCCTGTGCGTTCGGATCCGATGGATCTCGTGGAGCGGGTCGATTGAGCCCTCCTCTGTCGATCCGATCACGCCGACAACGGCAAGCACATGCCGCCCCTCTGCATCGAGACGTTCCAGCGTGCCTTCCAGCTCGTCGGGGAGCATGCGGAAGTGATGATCTGAACGGACGACGACGGACGCTCTGCGGCCGAGGCCAAGGACGTCCAAGGCCTTTTCAAAGCAGTAGTGCCTCGTCTCGGGGACAACAAGGACCGGGGCCGAGCCCAGACGTATGGTCAACTCGCCCATGCCGACCTCTGATGGGTTGAAGGACGAGTTCCTCAGGTGGTGGTACGCCTCCCACATCCCTTCCTCACCCGATGTGGCGCTGACTTCACGGAAGAGCGACTCGAGCGCGTCGAGTGAGGTGTCGGGCGAGAGCCCAAGCAACTCGGCGTCGGACGTGGCGGCGCACGGGAGACCGAGATGCTCTCGGACCTCGCGAACGGCCAGTCCCATGTACTTGACGGAGCGTGCGACCCAGAGCGCCTCGATGTTCGCGATCGTGCCACCGGAGCAGAGGTGTGCCCACGCATCATCCCCGTACCCGATCATGCGCGTGAGCATCCGTCCGGCCTGATGCTCGAGTCGCAGGGTCACAGGCGCAACGTCGGAGGAGACATTGTTCGGGTTGTAAAGCATCGCCGCGAAGTACCCGACAATGCCGGGAAGGGTCTGCTCCGCCAGCATGTGGCCGGCATAACGCGGGCTGTGGAAGGGGACGTCTTCCTTGAGACGGGCAAGGAGTTCCGTGAGTCGATCTTCGAAGGCGTCGTAGAAGGGCTCGTTCGCGCGCCGGTCCGCTGAGCCCAGCACAGGGCCGTCTTCCGCGAAGTAGTTCCTTCGCCATGCGTAGTAGTCCTCGGCGATCCTCCGGAACCACGAGGTGACCCACTCCGCATTCTCGCCCTTGGGGCCGGCGAACCAGGCGCTGATCGGATCATGCACGCTCAGCCCTCCTGCCCAGCGTCGGCGAGGGCGACATCACGCAGGACGCCCTGGCCCTCCAGCGGCTCGAACCTCGCCTGGAAGAACCGGAGGTATCTGGGCTCATGCGTGAAACGAACGCCCACGACGCGTTCCGGATGCTCGTGCAGTGCGATCACCGATTCAGCAGTCACGTCCATATGGGCCTGCGTGTAGACGCGGCGGGGGATCGTCAGACGAATGAGCTCGAGGGGCGGATAGATATTCTCATCGGTATCCGGATCGCGTCCGCAGGAGATCGCGCCCCTTTCCATCGCGCGGACACCAGAATCTACATAGAGCGCCGCGGTGAGTGCCTGAGCCGGGAACTGTTCGCGTGGGATGTGAGGCAGGAAGCGTGCGGCATCGACGAAGATCCCGTGTCCACCGATGGGACGGACGATCGGAACGCCCGCCCTCTGCAGCAGTTCACCGAGATACTCCACCTGTCCGATTCGCGCTCGGATATGGTCCTGCTGCACACTCTCGGCGATTCCGATCGCCATCGCTTCCATGTCTCGGCCGGCCAGACCACCGTACGTGTGAAGCCCCTCGAAGAGCACGACCATGTTACGTGCTTCCTCCGCGACCGCATCATCGTTGAGGCAGAGGAATCCCCCGATGTTGACGAGGCAGTCCTTCTTCGCTGAGTTCGTGCACCCGTCTGTGTAGGAGCAGATCTCGCGAAGGATCTCCTCAATGCTGCGGCCAGCCTGTCCGGGTTCTCGCTGCTGGATGAAGTAGGCGTTCTCGACGGCCCGCGTCGCGTCCAGCATCACGGGGATCCCGTGCGACCGACAGATCGCGTGGACCTCGCGAACGTTCGCCAGACTGACCGGCTGCCCACCGGCCATGTTCACGCAGCATTGCAGGCAGAGGTAGGGAATGCGTTCTGCGCCCACGCGATCGATCAGGGTTGAGAGCTTGGCCAGATCAATATTGCCCTTAAAGGGTGATGGGTCCGCAGGGTCGTGGGCCTCGTCGCGGATGACGTCCACGAACCTGGCTCCTGCCAACTCCTGGTGCGCCCGCGTGGTCGTGAAGTACATGTTTCCCGGCACAACATCGCCGGGCTCGATCAACAAACGGCTGAGAAGGTGCTCCGCGCCCCGTCCCTGGTGGGTCGGGATCAGGTGTTTGTAGCCGTAGAACCGATGGACCGCATCCTCGAGGTGGTAGTAGTTCGCGCTCCCCGCGTACGCCTCATCACCCAACATCATGCCAGCCCACTGGCGGTCGCTCATGGCGCTTGTGCCTGAGTCGGTCAACAGGTCGATGTAGACGTCCTCGCTGCGCAGAAGAAACGTGTTGAACCCGGCCGCGGAGATGGCTCGCTCTCTTTCGGCCCTCGTGGTCATCCTCAACGGCTCGACGACCTTGATCTTGAAGGGCTCAGCCCAAGAACGCGTCTTCATCCGAATGTCCTCGCTGTTCACGCGGTCCACTTGTCATGCAAGTCCAGACCCGATAACGGCTTGTGCCCTTGTGGGCGCGATGCGTCCACCCTGCGGGAGCTCAAGTCGAAACGGCGCGCGAGAAGAAACACAAAGAACGAGTTGTAGATGGTCGATAAAGAGATACACTTATCCAGTATAGGCCATTGCTTCGTCGTGTGCGTTCTTTAAGGAACAAACTGATGGCTCGCGCCGCTGAACGCTTTCAACCGCCTGCCAACGCCCGCATCTGCCAGCAGGACGTGGAGGCGATCATGGACCGACAGGGCTATCCGGAGGAAATGCGTGAGATTGTCCGAAACGAGAACCTGCTGCCGCCCGGACTCCTCACCAGATTGCAGTCGCAGTATCCGGCCCAGAGTGGCCTGCTCGATCGAGCGGCAATGCTCTTCGAGGGCAGGGCGGTGTATGAGGGCATCGATGGCTTTCGGCGCGTAGTGG
The DNA here is from genome assembly GCA_963204725.1 of Planctomycetota bacterium. Classification (GTDB taxonomy): domain Bacteria; phylum Planctomycetota; class Phycisphaerae; order Phycisphaerales; family UBA1924; genus JAHBWV01. The sequence continues at coordinate 13,429 of CAUJHH010000034.1, read as the reverse complement.
AACACCTGGAATCGCGCGGTGTTCGACTCTCGCACGCGGTGGAGCGGGAACTCTTCATTGAGGTGTACCGCTTCAAGGCGACGACGCACATCCTGAACGCGATCGACTGGACTCGGTACCACACCGACTCGATCTACCAGTTGGTGTTCCCGCAGCCCGGGATGATGCCACCGGAAGTGGTCGCGAAGTATGCCTCAGCGATCACTCCCACTCAGCGATCGGCGATCGCGGATGCGTACAAGCAGGAGACATCGCCGCACGATGGATGCCAACTGCTCAACAAGCCGTGGATCGAGCGCGACGACGGCGGCATCGACGTGCTCGAGGGAAGCCAGCACAAGTATCCACCGGTCGCACTGGTGTTCGACAAGACGACGCAGGACTGCTTCGCTTTCTGCACGTACTGCTTCCGGCACGCGCAGCTGCGTCAGGACGATGACATGTTCCTGCAACACGACGTGCGGCAAGTTCACGACTATGTGCGTTCTCACCCCGAGATCACGGACATTCTGATCACTGGCGGGGACGCGGGGTACATGTCCACGGAGCGTTTCCGTCAGTACACGCTGCCGCTCGTGGAGGACCCCGGCCTGCTGCATGTGCGGACGGTTCGCATCGCTTCGCGCGTGCTGACGTATCAGCCCGAGTTGCTCCTGTCCAAGGCGTATGAGCGGATGCTACAGACCTTTGACCACCTGCGGGACCACGGGGTCCAGGTGACATGGATGGCGCATTTCTCCACGCCGCGCGAGCTGCTCAATCCAGGGACGATTGCCGCGATCCGAAGACTCCAGTTGCACGGCGTAACCGTGCGCAGCCAGAGTCCGATCATGAACCACATCAGTCTGTTTCAGGATGAGAATGGGCGGACGGATATCGAGCGATCCGCGCAGAACTGGATTGATCTCGGCAACATCCTGGCGACGCTTGGCGTGCGTTTCCACTCAATGTACTGCGCCCGGCCGACCGGTGAGCACCACTACTTTGCGGCGTCACTCTCCGACATCAACAAGGTCTTTAGTCTCGTGTACCGCACACTCGGTTCACTCAGCCGCCCGTCCCGCTACATCACGATGACGACGTCTGCCGGGAAAGTATCACTTCTCGGCGAGACCACCGTCGGAGGACGTCGGGCGATGGTGTTGAAGTTCAATGAGGCCCGGAACATGGAATGGATGGACCCCGTCTTCCTGGCCGTGTACGACGAGACCGAGACGCGCATCGACAAGCTGAGGCCATTCGAGGGCGGTGGCCACTTCTTCGAGGAAGAGCTACGAGAGATCGAGCGGCATCTGAAGCTGACGCTTGAAGGGCGTGCGCTGGGGCACCACACACGATGATCGACAAGCGTGTCGAATCCTGCGCCGCCGCAGTTGCGGACATCTCGCACGGAGCAACCGTTATGATCGGGGGCTTCGGTGAGGCCGGCAGCCCTCTGGAGCTGATCCATGCGCTGGTCGACCGGGGTGCTCGCGACCTGACGATCGTCAGCAACAACACAGGTTCCGGGCGTGTGGGGCTCGCCGCGTTGATCGCGCCGGGCCGCGTGGCCAAGATGATCTGCTCGTATCCTCGCTCCGCCAACTCGACGGTCTTTCCTGAGTTGTATCGATCCGGGCGGATCGCGCTCGAGCTTGTTCCGCAGGGCACGCTAGCCGAGCGGATCCGAGCGGGCGGCGCGGGGATCCCTGCGTTCTACACCCCCTCCGCCGTCGGCACGATACTCGCCGACGGGAAGGAGTCGCGCGTCTTCGACGGGCGTGAGCACATATTGGAGCATGCGATCAGAGCCGACTTCGCACTTGTGCGGGCGGACCGAGCCGATCGATATGGGAATCTGACATACTCGAAGACCGCGCGAAACTTCGGGCCGATCATGTGCACCGCCGCGGACTGCTCGATCGTCCAGGTCCGCTCCATCTCTGAGCCGGGCGAGATGGACGCTGAGTGTGTCATCACACCCGGCATCTTTGTCCAACGTGTGGTGCATGTTGCCAATCCGCAGCAGGAGTCGCGTCTGGTTCGTGAAGGAGTGGCGTATCCATGAACCAAGACCTTCCGCCCGTCGGCTGGTCTCGCGATGACATGGCGCGCCTTGCCGCGATCGATATCGCGGACGGATCGTACGTCAACCTCGGCATCGGGATTCCGGAGTTGGTCGCGGCGCACGTTCCGCCTAGTCGCGAGGTAGTCTTCCATACGGAGAACGGTCTGATCGGGGTCGGTCCGCCACCACCAGCGGGCTTCGAGGATCCAGAACTTATCAATGCGGGCAAGAAACCGGTGACCGCACTACCCGGTGCGGCATACTTCCACCACGCCGACTCATTTGCCATGATCCGCGGCGGGCATCTAGACGTATCTGTGCTCGGCGCAATGCAGGTCTCCGAGAAAGGAGACCTGGCAAACTGGTCGACGGGAGAACCGGATGCGATTCCGGCCGTCGGCGGGGCGATGGATCTTGTCGCGGGGGTGAAGACCGTCGTGGTGCTTACCGAGCACACCACGAAGTCGGGTGAACCCAAGCTCCTTCGCCGATGCACCTTTCCGCTGACAGGCCGGGGTGTTGTCAGGCGTGTGTACACAAACCTCGCTGTCGTCGAACTCTCGCCCGATGGTTTCGCCGCGTTGGCGTTGGCACCGGGCCTATCGCTCGAAGAAGTGAGGCGCTGGACCGGTGCCCCGCTGTCCGATGCCAGGCCCGAACATGTGAGGAATGGCGAATGAACTTACCATCGAAGAGCGAGTCGCTGTATCGCCGTGCGCAGGCCGTGCTCCCCGGAGGCGTCAGCCGGAACGCGGTGCTCCGAGCGCCTTACCCGATCTATGCGTCGCACGGACAGGGATGTCGTGTGACGGACATAGAAGGGGTCGAACGGCTCGACGTGGCGAACAACATGGCGTCGCTCATTCATGGGCATGCGTTCGCGCCCATTGTCGAAGCCGTCACCGCGCAGCTCCGGCACGGGAGCGCGTGGAATATGGCGACAGAGGTGGAGGTTGAGTACGCCGAGGCCATGACGAAGCGAGTTCGCGGCTTCGACCGCATCCGCTTCGTCAACTCAGGAACTGAAGCGGTCCTGTGCGCTCTAAAGGCAGCGCGTGCCTACACGGGTCGTCCGAAGATCGCAAAGGTCGAGGGCGCGTACCACGGTGTCTATGACTACGCGGAGGTCAGCCAGACGGCTACTCCGACCGATTGGGGAGCGCCGGATCATCCTGCCAGCGTGCCGGTTTGCTCGGGCACGCCGCGCGGCGTGCTGGATGATGTCATCGTCATCCCGTTCAACGACCCAGCTAGGGCCGTGGCACTGCTCGATCAGCATGCTGATCGTCTAGCCTGCGTTCTCATCGACCCGCTGCCGCACCGCGTCGGGATGATTCCGGCCTCGGATGAGTTCGTCAATGCAATGCACGCGTGGGCCCGGAGGAACGACTCGCTGATCGTCTTCGACGAGGTTATCACGTTTCGTGTCGGATTCGCCGGAGCCCAGGAACGCTACCGCGTCCGCCCAGATCTCACCGCGCTCGGCAAGATCATCGGTGGCGGATTCCCGGTGGGCGCGCTCGCCGGTCGCGCCGATGTGATGGATGTGCTGAACCCGCTGCGCCAGCCGCTGCTATTTCCGCACTCCGGCACGTTCTCCGCCAATCCTGTCACGATGACCGCTGGACTGAAGGCGATGCGTCACTTCGATCAGCCCACTGTGGATCGACTCAATGCGCTGGGAGATCGAGTGCGCCGGCAGATCGCCGAGGCGATCGCTGCGGAGCAGTTGCCCCTCAGCGTCACGGGCGCGGGGTCGCTGTTCCGCATACACCCCACGATGCCCGCTCCCGCGAACTATCGCGAGGCTTTCCACACGCCGGCTCAGGCCGCCCTGAAGCAACGAATTGTCGATGCCGCACTCGAACGGGGCGTGCTCCTCATCGAGAGTTGCTCTGGCGCGCTGTCGACTCCGATGACTGAGTCGGATATCGACGAACTCACGGATGTACTCGCCGATTCGTTCCGCGCCGCACGCCCGCAGTCCGAGCCCATCGGTGCCTGAGGCCATGACCAACACCGCTTACATCTGCGACTACATCCGCACGCCGATCGGACGCTATGCAGGCGCCCTGGCCGGTGTTCGTGCGGATGATCTGGCGGCACTTCCCATTGAGGCACTCATGGCTCGTCATCATCGCTTGGATTGGGCACGCCTCGATGATGTCGTGCTTGGCTGCGCCAACCAGGCAGGGGAGGACAACCGCAACGTCGCACGCATGGCATCGCTTCTGGCCGGGCTGCCATGCACGGTTCCGGGCGTCACAGTAAATCGACTTTGCGCCTCGGGCATGGAAGCCGTGGCATATGCGGCTCGTGCGATCGCCGCGGGCGAGGCAGAGTTGATCATCGCTGGGGGTGTTGAGAGCATGTCGCGGGCGCCGCTGGTCATGCCCAAGGCAACCGAGCCGTTCTCAAGGATGGCTGAGATCCACGATTCCACGATCGGCTGGCGATTTGTCAACCCGGCCATGCGAAGTATTTGGGGCGTTGACAGCTTGGCCGAGACCGCTGAACGCCTGGCGATCGAGTTCAGGGTTAATCGGGAAGCACAGGATCGATTCGCAACTTGGAGTCAGGACAAGGCAGCACTGGCCCAGCGCTCAGGTATGCTTGCGGGAGAGATTCTGCCGGTCGCCCCACCCTGCAGACGGGCGCGCGATGCGGCAGTACCCCAGTTCGCCTCCGACGAGCATCCCCGCGTGACAACCGTCGAGACACTCGCCTCTCTCAAGCCGATTACCAGGCCTGACGGAAGCGTCACAGCGGGGAACGCCACCGGGCTCAACGACGGCGCCGCGGCGCTGTTGATCGCCTCCGATGCGGCTGTGAGCAGGCACGGGCTGAGCCCTCTCGCCAGGATCCTCGGAACCGCGGTTGCAGGCGTCGAGCCGGGCCGTATGGGGATCGGACCCGTTTCTGCGACCTCAGCGCTGCTCGGCCGGCTCAGGATGTCGCTCGCCGACCTTGACGTGATCGAGCTCAACGAGGCCTTCGCCGCGCAGGCGTTGGCATGCCTTCGAGGACTCGACTTGCCCGACGACGACCCGCGCCTGAATCGCTGGGGCGGCGCCATCGCCTTCGGACATCCTCTCGGCATGAGCGGGGCCCGACTGGTTGGCACGGCCGCGCGGCAGCTTGAGATCGCGAAGTCTCGATTCGCGCTGTGCAGCATGTGCATCGGGGTCGGGCAAGGCATCGCCTTGGTTATCGCGAGCGTCGAGCGATAGCTACAAGATGGCCGCGTCTTGCTTCGGCCGGCACGTAAATGTAGATGTTCATGTCTATAATTGCGGCGTGCCTCGTTCCTCGGGCTACGCGCGAGCGGGCGTCCGGAAAGTCGCGAACGGCTTCGATGGCTTGCGGAGTGCGAGTCAGAGTCTTGGGACCACCATGCCGCAAGAGAAATCCAAGGCGACCGTGTTCGTGTCGGCACCGACCATCTCGTCGAGGCCACCAGTGGCGTGGCATGGTGGAAGGCCATCTTTCTTCCTCGATGCCTTCCGCCCGTTCTACCTTGTTGGCGCGTGCTTCGCCGTAATCGCGGTGCCGCTCTGGCTGGGCATGTGGTACCACAACTTCTTCACGCCATCTCTGCCACCGCTGTTCTGGCACGCCCACGAGATGGTCTATGGCTTCGCAGTGGCCATCATCATCGGCTTTCTCTTCACGGCAGCACGCAACTGGACTGGACTCCCACTGCCGGCGGGCTTGCCGCTCGCTTTGCTCGTAGGCCTGTGGCTGGTGGGTCGCGTTGGGATGTTCTTCGCCTACGGAGCGCTCACGGCGGCGATCGACTCGCTACCCCTGCTCATTGTGACGTGCGTGCTCGCACGGAAGTTCGTACGCGCCCGTAGCTGGTGCAGCATGCCGCTCGTGGGAGTGCTATCGATGCTCGGGAGCGCCAACATGGCGTTCCACGCAGCCAGCCATGGTCTTCTTCCCATCTCGCCCCTGCAGGCGATCGAGGCAGGGCTGTTCTTTGTCGTGCTTATTGAGATGATCGTCGGCGGTCGTGTCGTGCCTGGCTTCTCCGCGAACGCTGTTCCCGACGCGAGACGCTGGCGCTCCGCCTGGCTGCACCGTGGCTCGTTCGCGCTTGCCGGGGGGGCATTCCTCTCGGACTCGATCCACGCATCCAATGCCTTGACCGGTATCCTCGCACTGGTCGCCGGGGGGGCGGTCACAGTCCAAGCAATTGGATGGAATCCTCTTGCTGTGCGTCGAAACCCGTTGCTCTGGATTCTTCACGTTTCGTACGCGTGGATCCCGGTGGGCCTTCTGCTCTTGGGCCTGGCGTCGTTTGGTTCCGTCGCACGATCCGCGGCGATCCATGCGCTGTCGGTTGGCTCCATGGGCGGCTTGATCATGGGCATGGTCACCCGGACCGCGCTCGGACACTCGGGCCGTAAGGTCCGCGCCGGGCGAGCCGAAGTGGTGGCGTTTGTCCTTGTGCTTCTCGCGGCGGGCCTGCGAGTCGGAGCGGCGCTGATTCCAGAGATCTCGTTGCTCGCCATGCTCGCCTCTGGAACGGCGTGGACGGCCGCGTTCTTGGTCTATGTCTGCTCTTACGGTCCAATGCTGCTGGGATGCCGGCCACGGAGCGAAGACGCGCCGCTTCCACCAAGCCGCGAGCAATCGATCGGAGCTCGATAATGAGTGACAAGCGTGTCCGAGAATCCCCTGAGCAGAGGTCTGGCGCTTCCGTGCTAGTACTTGATCTCTCGGCAGAAGCGGCAGCGATTCGAACAGAAGGGCCCTCTCGACACGGCCATCGCCAGAAGACGTTGTTCAAGGGAGCAACTCGCACCGTCGCGCTGTTCGTGGTTGATGTCGGTGCCGAGCTTCCCGAGCACAAAGCTGCGGGGTTCGTCACGATCCAGCCTATTGAAGGCGAGGTCGTGGTCACCGCGAGTGGCCGATCTCATGCACGGGGGCCGCACTGTCTGCTCGTGCTCGCTCCTGATGTTCCGCACTCGGTGAAAGCCGCAAACCCTGCCTCGTTCTTGCTTCAGGTCTCACTCATGGCGTCGTGATCGTCGCGATTCCGCGCAGCTTACCTCCTGCTCGAATTCACTCACGGAGTTTTCTATGCTCGCCCATGTTCATCCGATCATCATCCAGGGCGGCATGGGCGTGGGCGTGTCGGATTGGCGGCTCGCACGAGCTGTATCGCTCGCCGGTCAGCTCGGAGTTGTGTCCGGTACCGCATTGGATGTCATCGTCGCCCGTCGCCTACAAGTCGGCGATCCCGGGGCGCATGTGCGGCGGAGTCTTGCCGCGTTTCCGATACCAGGCGTTGCGGACCGGATACTCCAGCGTTACTTCCGCCCCGGAGGGAAAGCCGTCACTGCTCCCTTTGCGTCCAAGCCGCTTCCTTCCGAGAAGGCCTCGCGAGCCGCAACCGAGCTCGTGGTAGCGAGCAACTTCGTTGAGGTCTTCCTCGCGCGCGAGGGTCATGGTGGGCAAGTTGGCATCAACTATCTGGAGAAGATCCAGATTCCCACGCTTCCTTCTCTGTACGGCGCGATGCTGGCGGGCGTGTCCTGTGTCCTGATCGGCGCAGGTATTCCGAGGCACATTCCAGGTGCGATGGATCGTCTCGCCGCGGGAGAGTGCGCCGAGCTTTCGTTGGATGTTCATGGCGCTGATCCGAGTGATCGATTCCTGACGAAGTTCAACCCGGCTGATCTGTGGCCGGAGGGTTGGACACCACCCTCGCTCGAGAGGCCACATTTCTTCGCAATCGTGTCAACAGCGACATTGGCGACAATGCTGGCCAGGAAGTCCAATGGCCGGATCGATGGCTTCGTTGTCGAGGGACCGTCCGCGGGCGGGCATAATGCCCCGCCGCGCGGACCGCTGCGTCTGACTGCGGATGGGGAGCCGATTTATGGAGAACGAGACCAAGCGGATCTAGACGTGTTTCGCGGGCTCGGTCTGCCGTTCTGGCTCGCCGGTTCATACGCGCATCCGGCTCGAGTTGCCGCGGCGTTGCGGTCGGGCGCGACCGGCGTCCAGGTGGGCACCGCCTTCGCGTACTGCGAAGAGTCAGGATTGACGACGCAGATCAAGAATCAGGTGCTCACGCGAAGCAAAGACGGAACGCTCCGAGTGTTCACCGACCCGGTTGCCTCGCCCACGGGCTTCCCGTTCAAGCTTGTCCAGCTTTCGGGGACACTGGCGGACCCGACGTCTCCCGGTCGAGCGGCGCGTGTGTGCGACCTCGGATATCTGCGCCAGGCGTACAAGAAGGAGGATGGATCTCTGGGGTGGCGATGCCCGGCCGAACCTGTCGAGGACTATGTCCGCAAGGGCGGACTGGAATCGGAGACGTACGGACGCATGTGTCTGTGCAATGCGCTGCTGGCCAACATCGGCATGGAACAAGTTCGAGGAGCGACAGGGGACGACCGGGAACTGCCGCTCGTCACATCGGGCGATGACGTGATTGATGTCGCGCGCTTTCTGAAACCCGGTGCCGCTTCTTACACGGCCGCGGATGTCATTGAGTATCTCCTCAGAGGTGCTAAGGACCACGAACCGGCCTGATCCTGAGCGACCTACTCCAATCGCGCGGATGCCTACCCGGCTCCCCTGCGGGGTGGAGCGCCGCGTCGACACTACTCGGGCCGCGACTACCAGATATGGATCCACAACATGCGTTCACACTCGCCGACACGGGCGATCGCCGTGACCCCGCAAGCTTATACCAGCCGACACGCGACGACACTGGGACGACCTCATGGCGATTATAGTAGATAAATGGATACCGAAAGCGATTACTTGGCTGCGCGTCTGATCGAACGCCCCCCAATCTCGTCGGATCCCGACGCGACTCGAAAGCCTTGCGGCACAAAGCAGCTTTGGACGGTGGTCGTCCAATACCCAAACGGAATGCAAGCATGCAGGATCCATTTCGCCATAGTCCGTCCACGTCGCCTCAAATACGTCTGAAGCAACAAAATGAGTGGCACGCGTTGATTAAATGGATGAACATATCCCCTTTTGGCTTATACTCGCTTGCGTGCGCCGTGCGCTGCAACTGCTTTCGGCTCGGGCAGCCGCACACACGCAAGCCACGCTTTCAACAGCTGGGAGAAACCCATGAAGTGCGTCACGCTTAGCCTTGCACTGACGTCCACCACTCTTCCGATCACGATGGCCCACTCCGATGTCTTTCTCGACCTGACCTCAGTCACACCCGGCAGCTCCGGCGTCGGAGCGTTCTCAGGAACGCTGGGTGGGATTGCGGTCACAGGGAGCATCTCTGGAGCCCCGGTGCTTTCGTTCAACGCAATCGGAAGCGGCCTGGGTGACTCAACGATTGACGGCTCCTCGCCCCAGTTCAGCCATTCAAGCGCTTTCAGCCCCACAACTCCGACGACGGATCGGGTGGGTTTCACCTATTTGGCGTTTGCAGGCAACTTGGTGACCATGACCTTCAGTTCGCCCGTCACCGATCCTGTGTTTCACATCGCAAACATGGACTGGATGGCGATCTCGTTCGCGCCGACTCCGGGCTTTACCAGTCTGACTCTGCTCAACGGGAACGGCGGACCGGATGGTGACGGGATCGATCCAGCGTTCGGCGGACCGGCGTACGGCTTCGCTCTCGTCACGGACATGATGCCGTTCACAACAGATTCCACGCCGCCCGCAGGCACGCCGCCGATCACAGGCGACCGATCCGCTTACGGCTCCGTGCGGATCAATGGTACGTTTAGCGCGTTGTTCTTCGTGACGGATGCCATGGGCCCATTCAGCGATAGCGGCAGCTTCACAATATCGACGGTACCCAGCGCCGCAACACTCTCGGTGTTCGTCGCGGCGGCGCTCGCGAGCCCCGTCCGGCGTCGTTCGCGATAGACGCGTATCCGACCTTGCCGCGCCGAGCTGAAATCGCACGTACGCGAACTCCGTACGCTTTCGCCCAACTCTTCCAGCAAAAGCCCCTTGGAAGATCGGTGACGCACGCTTCGAACCAGTCGTATGACACCCTAGCTGATGCCAAAGATTCCTGTGATACCGTGGTGATCGGAGCGGGCGTGATTGGTCTGGCTTGCGCCGTTCGAGCGCGTGCTCAAGCCCTGGCGGCGAACTCCACTGCCGAGATCGCATTGAGCTATGTCGCGCCCTCGACCAGATCGATGCCGAAAGCTCAGGGCGTGTGACGCTCAGAAGCCTTGTCACACCTTGTTCTGCACTTCGTGTGTATCTCTATTCATACCAATGCTTTATCTTCGCTTTAAAGACGGCCACCACTGACAAAACTGACACGGTCATAGCGACATTTCTGGACATTTCGTGCCATCCGCATCAACGACCTGGGACCCCGTTAACACTCCTCTAAGCCACCTCGAAACCTGCCATGAGCTGCCAGATTGTGCCACTTTGGGCGGCTCCGGCCACCCAGAGCCCGGTTGAAGGGCCGGTCCTCACGCCGCTTCCAAGCCCCGAGCGTGTCCCGCCTCGGGGCTTTGTCGTGAAATCGGCGAGTTCCTCGCGGAAGGTCGAACGGTTTTCGAGTGGTCAAACCGTGCCCTGGCACAGAGAGCGCCCTGTTGTCCGAAACTGGCGACAGGTTCTCTGGGGGGAAGTTTGCGACTGTCGTTTTCCGAGGCGGAGGGGGCCCACCTTGGCAACCGTGACTTCGCGTTCGCGTACGATGGTCTGGACCGCCTGATCGAGTCGGACCGTGGCAACGCTTCCACATGGGGCCAGGCCGGCACGCAGGATTGGACGTTGGACATGCTGGGCAACTGGGCGACATTCCGGTGGGACAAGAACGGCGACGGCGATTTCGCCGACGGGAGCGAGACAGACGTTCGCGCCCACAACAGCGCCAACGAGATCGATGACCGGACGCTGGAGTACCCGTCGCCGGTCCCGGATGTGAACGCCCCGGTGACGTATGACGACGCAGGAAACGTTCGACTGCGGTACGAGACAGGCACGACGCGTCTGGAACTGACGCACGACGCCTGGAACCGGTTGGTAAAGGTGAGGCGGATCACTGGCAACATCGAGGATCCGCCCTTGGACGTCTCGCGGCACGAGTACAACGGGCTGCACTGGCGGATCATGAGCGTCGAGGACACCGACACGCCGCGCGATGGGGAACTCGACCAGCGCCGGGCGTACTTCTACTCGGCCAGTTGGCAGGTGCTGGAGGAGTGGGTTGAGGTCGCGCACGACCCGGACCCGTATGAGGAAGGACTGATCTCGGACTACCGCATGCAGCAGTTCTGGGGACTTCGTCACATGGACGACGCCGTAATGCTGCGTCGCCAGGAGGAGACGGGCGAAGACGCGGGCGACTTCACGCGCGCCTCTTTCCAGTTGACGGACCGGCAGTTCTCCGTCGTCGCCGTTGTCGACGAGTCCGGGATGCTGATGGAGCGCGTAACGTACGATCCGTATGGACGAGCCCAGCACCGCTGGCCGGGCGACTTCAACGGCGACGGATACGCTGATAGCACGGATACCGGTGCTCTTGCATGGTACGAGCAGATTGGTGACGTCGATTACCGTGCCGACCATGATCTGGACCGAAGCGGTCAAATCGACCTTGACGACTTGATCATCGCGGTGGCGGAGTGGTCAGGACGAGGACCGCTCACGGGCGGGCAGATCAGCGATCCGGAGGGGCCCGCCAACCGGGTCGGCTACGCGGGGTACCGCTTCGAGCCCTCCAGCGCCCTTTACCACGTCAGGTTTAGATGGTATGACACCGGGCTGGGAAGGTGGATGGAACGGGATCCGGCGGGGTATGTCAATGGCGCTAATACCTATCAGTACACGATGGCAAATCCTATAACATTACGTGATTCACTTGGGCTTGGCGCAGAGCCCGCTTCGGATTGCAGTGCCGATCCATCTTGCGATCGCTTTTCTAGGATTGCAACTGCATTAAAGAATAGGTGTCCGCAGACAGTTAGCCGACTCCTTAATGGCGCTGGAAGCGCATCTGGAAATGGTCTCGCATTCAATCGACAATCCGGAGTTCCCGCTGCCGCAGGCATAGGTGCTACTGTGATAGGGGTCGCTGCCGCGCGTCAGGAACGATTGGGTAGCCGTGCAAACGGAATGACTGAGATTGCACCGCGGGTACATACGCGAGTACCTCCTGCCCAAGAAGTGATGGGTCGCACTGTCAATGGTGCAGTGGGAGGAGCCGGTGCCGTGCTATCGGCGTATTCATTTGCTCTTGATACATCAGATGCAATGATGGCTCACGCTATGGGTAACGACTCACAGGCTCTGACACTTGGGCTCTCGGCAGCCGGCACGGCCGTTACTGCTATTGCAGAACCGATAGTTGTCGGCGCGGCGGTCGCGGCGGGCGCAGGAGGATTAGCAGTGGCCTTCACAGTAGCGGTTCCAGTTGTGGGTGGCGTAGCCATCGCAGTTGCGGCCGATGCTGCTATAAAGACTGATGCTGCAGTATCGGGTGCATTACAAGCAGGATACGATCCTGAAACTAACGGCACATGCAGCTTCCTACTATCGCAAGCTGCTCAAAATTTCAAGGCATGTCAAGCATCAAAGAAGTAATCTGCTGAAATATATATGCATTCATTCCTGCTTAAATCATCAATAACCAATTATAATAATGATGTCACTATAAAAGTGCATTATTGGTGGCGAGCCGTATTCCCTATTTGCTGTGGATTGTTTCTTTGCATACTGTTTCTCATACCTACGCTGCTCGATGACACGCGGTCGACATTGCTTTCGTGGCATGTTGCGGCTGGTATTTGCTTGGCCACATCTGTTCTATTTGCTATGAGAGGTTTTGACCGCGACATTGCTGTGTACAATGCACTCAGAGGCACACTGACCATACAGCGTCGACGATATTTGGTGACGTCCGTGAGCATCCACGAGCTTTGTACAGTAGAGGCATGGAAATGCAGTATTTCACTTGTAGGCGCTGGTGCGGGCTATGCGGTGCGTAATGGCTATGGACTCGCCATCGTAACACTTGATGGAAGTATCTGTTGCTGGCTCGCCCTCTCGCGACAACGAGAAGCGGTGGAAAGCTGCGCCCGGAGACTCGTCGCACTCACCGTGGCGGACAAGTACGACACGGTATATCAACTTCGAGCCGAGCCGGTAGTTGCTTGATGCTCACGGCGGACGGAGTGACCTGCCCCCGTTTTCTGAACCAGTCGCTATGACAGTCGGGTGATGGTTTGCGCTTGTACCCGATCCTGTACCAACCGCAGGGTGAGTTTTTCAGCTTCATCCGACCCGGCATTCTTGAGCCTTGGACGCAGCGAACTCCCTGGGGCTCAAGTTGCCCAAGGCGCTGTGGGGACGCTCCTCATTGTAGTGACGACGCCAAGCTTCGATCTTCTGCCGCGCGTCTTCCATCGA